>CAYRDC010000023.1:9033-29881 GCA_964422925.1 uncultured Chitinophagales bacterium
GCTTTTGCCAACCAGATTCCTGCGGGGGCCCTGTTGCTGGTCAGCGACCAGCCAATGATCCCGGAAGGCGTAAAAACCACCGAAAGTGATAAAAATGTCACGGAGGATTTCCTGGACATCCACCTGACCATCGGCATCGAATCCCTGAAGCAGCTGATCAACAAAGGGGAAACCGTACGGCATTTGCGGTTTTGAAGGCTGAGCCCTTCATTCAGCGGTTAAAACCCCATTCCCGGGCGTGTTTCCGGACGGAGTTACACCCTTTTTCCCTTCAAAAATTCCAATCCAGCCGCTTGGTTTGCTGTGGATAAGTTCAGGCAAAGACTTTTTGGGTGCTTGTGGAAACCTGCTTGCAAGCGTTTCAGATGCCGCATTCCTGCCTTGGCCGCCCGGCTCGATTTGCAGAGGCGTTACCAAAGCCTGCGTCATTTGCCTGGCTTTACGGATAGAAAAAAAAGAATGGCATACAATATAGATTATCAGGCCATAACGGAATGTCATTCTCCATAAGCGTAAGCATTTGTTTTTGGCAGAATTATCCCGGCTTCCCTGTGGCAGGAGGTTGGGTTCCGGCTTGATTTCAGTGAACTTCGGGTTTTGGCATCCTCTAGCCCGGATATGTTCCCGATACATGGGGGCACACCTGAAAATTTGTTAATAACATTTTTAAAAATTTGGTGGTTTTAAGCACAAATGCCCCTATTTTTATGCTTAGCGAAACGAAAATTTTATTTTCTAACCAAAACCAAATTGATATGGCAGAAGGATATTGCGTAAAATGCAAAGCCAAGAGAGAAATGAAAGATGCCAAGGAAGTAATCATGAAAAATGGCCGTAAAGCATTAAAAGGTACTTGCCCGACATGCGGTACCGGGATGTTTAAAATCCTTGGAAAAGCTTAAACCAATCATTTTCATCTCGCGAGGCAGCTTGCCGTCCGGCTTTGGCCGGTCAGCAAGCTGTTTTTTTATGTCGCGACCTTCCCTAATTTTATATCTCATCCCAAGCCAGCCGTTGTATGACCTACGAAGCGATAATGAGCGAATTGCAACAGGGGCGGTTTCAGCCTGTTTATGTCCTGCACGGGGAAGCAGGATTCTATATTGACAGGATTGCCGAATACATCCGCACCCACGCGCTGAATGAAGCGGAGAAAGCCTTTAACCTGCATATCGTTTACGGGAAAGATATTGATTCCAGGACGCTGCTTGACCTGCTCATGCGCTATCCGATGGGAGCTGCCCGGCAAGTAGTTATTTTGCGGGAAGCACAGCAGATGCGAACACTCGACAAGCTGGAATCCTATCTTGAGCATCCTACCCCGAGTACCATATTCGTTATCTGTTACAAGCACAAAAAACTTGATAAGCGCACGCGTTTTGCCAAGCTGGCTGCAAAGTATGCGGTGGAATTTTATGCAGCGCCCCTTCGTGATTACCAGGTGCCGGACTGGATTATGCGTTATACCGCGGAATCCGGTATCCGTATTTCTGAAAAAGCGGCAGCGCTGCTGGAAGAATACCTGGGCAGCAACCTTGACCAGATTGCCAACAGCCTGGATAAGATCATAGCCAACCTGGAAGACGGGCAGACCATTGAACCGGAGCACATTGAAAAATATATCGGCATCAGCCGGCAGTACAATCCCTTTGAACTGCTGAATGCCATAGCGGCAAGAAAGCCGGAAAAGGCCTTCCGCATCATCCGGTATTTCGGGGCCAATCCGCGGGCCACCCATATCAATGTGGTGCTGGCCACGCTGTACGGATTTTTTAGCAAGCTTTTTGCTTTGCATTATGCCGCGCCCATGAATGACAAGCAAATGGCTTCGTATCTTGGGGTGCACCCGTTCTTTGTCCGGCAATACAAGTCGGCCCTGAAGGTATACGACAAACGGAAAACCGTGCAGGCTATCCGCCTGCTGGGGGAATATGACCTTCGCAGCAAGGGTATTGGCAACGGAAGTGCCGGGCAGGAAGCATTGATGCAGGAATTGGCTTATAAACTCATGCACTTATGAAATCAGCTACCATCATCCTCCTTACGCTGTTCCTGGCCGTTGCCTGCCGTACAGAAAAAGACTGGCACACTTCTTCTGCGTTCACCCTTGAAAAGGCCACCCTTCAGCGCTGGACAGGCGGGGCGGCCGGTTCCGGGAAGGGCATCCGCTATTTTATCCGCCTCCGGTACAAGGACCGCGAAACATTGCAGATAAAAGGCGTGTGGGTCGATGGGCGGTATTTTAAACCGGAAATCAAGGAGTTTGGCCGGGAAGGTATCCTGGAAGGGGCGGATTTGCTGTTTGAATATCATGAAGGGAATAACCCGTCCACCGGGGAGCATTTTGAAAATCCTCCGCAGGCGGACAAAGCCCCGGAATTTGACGGTGCCGCCCTGATTGAGTACACCTACAAAGGGAAAGATTACCGCTTCCTGGTTGACCGGTTCACCGAGGCGGAACCGGTTATTTATCCGTAGTTCCCAGCACCCGCAAGGCGTCTTCCTTATCGCGGGCCAGCTGCTCAGCCAGCTCTTCGCGGCTGCTGAAGCGTTTGTCATCACGGGTTTTGGCCACAAAGTCAATGATCAGTTCCTGGCCATACAGCCTGCCGTCCAGGTTAAAAATGTTTACTTCGATGGTCTTTTCCGTTCCGCTGAACGTGGGCCGATACCCGATATACAACATGCCTTTGTACCTTTTGCCGGCATACCGCACATAGACAGCATAAATCCCGATGCCCGGGATGATTTTGTTCTTGTCCTCCACGAACAGGTTGGCCGTGGGGAACCCCAGTTCCTTACCCACTTTATTGCCCTCGATTACCTTGCCCCGGAGGGTAAAATAATGCCCCAGCAGATCGTTGGCCCGGGAGATTTCCCCTGCCAGGATCGCTTTCCGGATTTTGGTGGAAGAAACCCGCATGTCGTCCACTACCTGGGCGGGAATTTCCTCCACACGGTAGCCGTAGGTGCCGGCATACTTTTTCATAAGCCTGATGTCGCCCGCCCGGTCTTTCCCGAACCGGTGGTCATAGCCGATTACAATCGTTTTGGGATGAATTTTCCTGATCAGGCAATCGGCAATGTATTCTTCCGGGGTAAGCTGGCTGAATTCGCGGGAAAAGGTGGAAAGCAGCAGGTAGTTGATCCCGTATTGATCCAGCAGTTCTATACGTTCTTCGAGTGTGTTTATCAGTTTCAGGGAAGGGTCTTCCGGGTGGAGCACGGTGCGCGGATGGGGGTGGAAGGTCAGTACCACGCTTTCTCCGTTGTGCTGCCGGGCGATTTCATTGATCCGCTGAATGATTTTCTGATGACCCTTGTGCACCCCGTCAAAGGTGCCTATAGTCAGCACCGGGTTCCTGAAAGCGGGTAAATTGCTGATGAAGCGGTATACTTTTATTTGCATAGGCCAAAGGAATCAGGTGGGTGTGCTGCTGGAATCATTTTCAATGTTCAGAAAAGTCTGGGTTTTCCGGATATGCCCTGTGCTGTCGGTTTGGTATTGAATGATTTTCACCGGCTGCTCCACCTTTTCCCAGGCCCCGTTCTCGAACAGGTACTTGTATTTTTCCGTGCTGACCAGGCCGTCTTCATTCAGGATACCGGTGGTTTTGTAATGCTCTTCACCGGTTTCCGAGCCCGCGAACGGGATGGAGCTGATCAGTTCACCGGATTTGGAGTAGGTATTCAGCAAAAAATGCTCCGTAGCATTGAACAAGCTGTCCACTATGCTTTCCAACAGAACCAGCGTTACGAAGCTGCTGTCCAGCGGCAGGCGTGCGCAGCCAAAATACTGGGCATCCTGTTTCATCTCTGGAATATATAGCGCTGCGGTCGAATCGAGCATGCGGTAATCGCTGTGGCGGAGATATTGCAGGTCAATTTCCGTGATAAAATAGGGCAGGGGGGCGGCAGGTATGGAGTCATAAAACGCGGCAAAGGCCAGTTCCTCCGGGCCCGGTCCGGTGGGTTCTTTTTCCCGGGGGTTGTTCTGGCAGGCCGCCAGGGCAAGGAATACCGGCAATACAAAAAACAGTGCTCGCATTACGATGGTTTTTGCCGTGAACCGACCAATTTAATAAAATCCTCCAGATTCCAGGCATCTTCCAGCCGGTACGGACCTATCCGGGTGCGGCACAGGCGGCTGAGGTAAGCCCCGTTGTTCAGCCGCTGGCCGAAGTCATGCGCCAGCGAGCGGATATAGGTTCCTTTGGAACAATGCACCCGGAAATCGACTTCAGGCAGTTCGATCCGTGTTATGTCAAAAGCATGGATGGTCACCTGCCGGGGCTTCATGGTTACCGGTTTGCCCTGGCGGGCCAGTTTATAGGCGGGTTCCCCGTCCTTTTTAACAGCAGAATAGGCAGGGGGCATTTGTTCCTGCGGCCCGGTGAGCGACCGCGCGGTCGCGTAAATCTTTTCCGGGGTGATATCATCCAGCGGGAAAGTTTGGTCAGGCCCGGTTTCCATGTCATAACTTGGGGTGGTGGCGCCCAGCACCAGGGTGCCGGTATATTCCTTGTCGAGGCCCTGTAGTTCCCCGAAGCGTTTGGTGGCCTTTCCGGTGCAGATGAGCAATAAACCGGTGGCCAGCGGGTCCAGTGTGCCGGCATGCCCGGTTTTGGTCTTGATGGTAAGCCGGATCTTGTTGACCACGTCAAAAGAAGTCCAGCCGGAAGGTTTGTTGATCAAAAGCAATTCCCCTTCTTCAAAATGAAATGTTACCGGATCCATTGGCTGAATATGGCTATCAATCCTATCAATGCGCAATATAGGGCAAACCAACCGATCCGTCCTTTTTGCACCAGGCGGATCATCCACCGGCAGGCCGCCCAGCCGGACAGGAATGCAGCCAGGAAACCGGCCAGCAGGGGAATCAGGGACATATCGCTTTCCCGGATACCGGTAAGACCCAGGTCTTTCACTTCCAGCAGCGAAGCGCCAATAACCGGAAGGAGCACCATCAGGAAAGAAAAGCGGGCGGCTTCTTTTCGGCCGGTTTTCAGGAGCAGGGCCGTGGAAATGGTGGCTCCCGACCGGGAAATGCCCGGCAGCACTGCCACGGCCTGGGCCAGCCCGATAACCAGCGCCCGGAACCCGTTAATGGGGCGGCCGGTGTCTCTGGCAAACCGGGTGCTCCACAGCAACGCGGCCGTGACCAGCAGCATGGCCCCAACAAAAACAATGTGCCCCCCGAAAAACTGCTCTACCTCGTCTTTCCACAGCAGGCCAACCACCATCACCGGAAGCATGGAAAGGAGAAGAAGCCCCACATATTTCTTCTCGGAAACATGGCCGCTGGCAAAGAGGCCTCCTGCGAGACGGAAAATGTCTTTACGGAACACCACCAGGGTGCTTAACACGGTGGCCAGGTGCAGCAAAACGGTGAATGCCAGTTCGTTTTCCGGGTTCACCCCGAAGAGCGCTTTGCCCAGTTCAATATGCCCGCTGCTGCTTACCGGTAAAAATTCAGTAAGCCCCTGCAACAAACCCAGTAAAATCGCCTGAAATGCGTTCATGATGGATCACCCGAACCGGATTTGGGCTTCCGGATCACCGCGTAAACTTCTACCAGGAACCCCAGAATAATGACGATTGGGGCCAGCGTAATCCTGCGAAAGCTGTATATTTCTTCAAAATTAAATTGATCAGGTGCCTGCTTGCCTCCGGCCATCAGGGCATAGCCTATAATTAAAATCAGTACACCGGCTGCCATCAGGATGTAATTAATCTTGTCGTATACTCCGTAAGAGGATCTGCTTTTTCTGCTTTCTTCCCTGGGTTTCGTCATGAATGGTTCGTTTAATGAGGAACTGCAATAGGCAAATTTAGCTTTTTCCCGTAAATCGAAGGCGTTTGAATCCATTCATACCGGGATTATGTCAATTACCCTTTTCCCGGTTAATGGATCATGCCGTTATCTTTATGACGTTAAGTAATCTGTGTTGCACAGCCGAAATATTATCCTGACTTTCCTGTTGGTAGTGGCATCCGGTATGGCCCGGGGGCAGGTTTTGAGCAACTGGCGGCATGTACGCCTGCCTGTGAGCGACACGCTCCGGCTCGATACCCTGAGCATTGTGCCGGGCTCGTTGCTTATCCGCCTGCCCGGTGGCGATTCCCTGCTCGCGGATTCCTATATCGTTGATTTCCCGGCCGCGCGCCTGGTGTTTGTCCGAAAACCTGATGCGGATACCATACTGGCTGATTTCAGGGTATTCCTCGAAAACTTCGTGAAACCGGTATTTCACAAAGACCCCGCGCTCATCACCGAAGTTCCGGAGATCATCGGTAACCCCTTCGTGTATAATCCTTCCGGCAATACCGCCTCAATCTTTGATTTTGGCGGGCTCGATTATAACGGCAGCTTTGCCCGGGGCCTGAGCTTTGGCAACGCGCAGGATGTGGTGCTGAATTCCAGCTTTAACCTGCAGCTTTCCGGTAACCTGGGCGGAGGGCTTATGTTGCGGGCTGCCATGACGGACAATAACCTGCCGATCCAGCCGGAGGGCAATACCCAGCAGATCCAGGATTTTGACAAGGTTTATATAACCCTTGAGAAAGGCACCAGCCGGCTCACGGCCGGGGATTTTGAGTTGTTCCGGCCGAAAAGCTATTTCATGAATTTCAATAAGAAACTCCTGGGCGCGCACTTCAGCACCACCTTCCCGGCCGGGGAAAACGGAAAAAACACGCTCGAACTGGCCGGGGCCATGTCCAAGGGCATTTACGCGCGGAATTCTTTCATGGGGCAGGAAGGCAACCAGGGGCCTTACCGCCTGAAGGGCAACAACGGGGAGGCTTTTATCATTGTGCTGGCCGGAACCGAACGTGTGTACATGGACGGAGAACTGCTTACCCGCGGCTCGGATTACGACTATGTGATCGACTATAACCTCGGGGAGATCACCTTCACGCCCAACCGGCTGGTGACCAAAGACAAGCGCATTGAAGTGGAGTTCGAATATTCGGTGCAGAATTATTTCCGCTCCATGCTGTATGCTTCGGAGCAATGGCAAACGGGCGCGCACCGGTTCCACTTCAATATTTTCAATGAACAGGACAGCAAAAACCAGCCGGTAGTCCAGGAGTTGGACAGCTTGTCGCGAAAGGTATTGTTCCAGGCCGGGGACGACCCGCTGCAGGCCGTTTTGCCCGGGTGGGACAGTACCGGGTTTGACCCGAACCAGAAGATGTACCGGCTGGTGGATACCACGGTGGGCTTCATAACCTATGATTCCGTCTGGGTGTACAGTCGCAATCCGGACAGCGCGGTGTACCGGGTGAGTTTTGCCTTTGTGGGGCCCGGGAAAGGGAATTACAGGATTAAGCCTTCCGCGGTCAATGGCCGCGTGTACGAATGGGTGGCGCCCGTGGCGGGTGTGTCCCAGGGCGAGTATGCCCCGGTGCGGGTGTTGATACCTCCGGATAAGCGGCAGCTCATGACCCTGGGCTGGGAGTATACCACCCGGAATGATGGCCGGATAACGGCTGAACTGGCTCTGAGCGACCGCGACCCGAACACTTTCAGCCCCAGGGATGACCAGGATAACCGCGGGCTGGGCCTGCAACTGGGCTGGGACGACCGGCTTTCCCTGCGCAGGGATTCGCTCCGCCCCTTATTCCTGACCACCCATTTTGCCTATGAGTACGCGGCTTCCCGTTTTGCGGCACTCGACAATTACCGCGACATCGAGTTTAACCGCAACTGGAACCTTCCTTCCGGGCTTGAGGCAGCGGATGAACATCTGGGGGAACTGGCCCTGGGCCTGCGGGGCCGGTCGGGCAATTTCCTGGAGTACGGGCTGGGCACTTACCAGCGGCCGGGCCAGTATGCCGGCTACCGGCACCGCGTTCGATCCTATCTGCGCAAAGACGGTTTCTCCCTGAACGTGAACACTTTTTACCTGCGGTCCGGCACAAATCCCGGGGGAACTTCCTTTCTGCGGCCCGATATCCGGGTAAAGCAGGTGTTTAAAAACCTGGCGGGCTGGAGGCTGGAAGCCCGGTACCTGGGCGAAGACAGCCGCCAGTGGGCCGGTTCCGATACCTTGCTGCCCGTCAGTTTCCGCAACAACGAATGGTGGATCATGGCCGGAAGTCCCGATACCGGGAAAACCCGCATGCAGTTTTCCTATAAATGGCGCTCCGACCTGGCTCCGGCCGGTACCGGTTTTGCCCTGCAAACCACGGCAGGCGATTTTTCGGCACAGGGAGCCTGGATGCCATCCACAGCCAGCCGCCTGACCTGGACCATGACCTATCGTTCCGTGAACGTACAGGATACGGGAAGCAATATCCAAAGCGGGGAAACCTATTTGGGTAGGATTCAGTACAACGCCCGGGTCTGGAAGGGCCTGCTGAACCTGACTTCCCAGTATGAAGCCGGTTCCGGGCAGGAGCAAAAACGGGAATTCAGTTACCTGAAAGTGCCGGCAGGGCAGGGCAACTATATCTGGAATGATGACGGGGACGGAGTGGAAGAGCTGGATGAATTCGAACCGGCCAGCCCGTCCGACCTGATACTGGCCGATTATCTGCGGATTCTTACGCCTACCAATGAATTTATCAAGGCGAACAATATGCGCTTCAGCCAGGTGATCCGGATCAACCCCAAAAGCCTGTGGCATAACCAGCCGGGACTGCGCGGCCTGGCTGCCCGATTTTCCGATGACTTCGTGTGGCAGATCGAAAAAAAGGTATTGGCAAGTGCCGGAACCTCGGTGCTCAATCCCTTTATCCTGGACGTGGCCGACTCGGCCCTGGTTTCCATCAACAGCCTGTTTCGCAACAGCTTTTATTTTAACCGCACCAACCGGGTGTTCAGCGCCTGGTATAACCTGTCCGATCTCCGCAACAAGCTGCTGCTGACCAACGGACCGGAAAGCAAACGCAAACAGGAACAAAGCCTCCAGGTGCGCTGGAACCTTTCATCCAGCTGGACTTTCCAGGGCAAGGCAGCCCGCGGACGGGAACTGTCCGCGGCTGATTTCCTGTCTAAAAGGAATTACGATTATCGTTACACCGAAACCCAGGCGGTACTCACCTGGTTAAGCGGCCTGGTTTTCCGCGTGAACCTGCAATATGATTACGCGGATAAAGTGAACCTCCCGGAATTCGGAAACCAGGAAACCATTATGAACCGGTTCAGCACCGAAGCCCGGTACAATGCCGCGGGGAAAAGCAGCCTGGTTATCCGGTTTTCCTGGGCGTCAGTGGCTTTTGACGGGGATCCGCAAAGCGCTCTCGGGTACAGCATGCTGAAAGGGCTGCAACCGGGCAGCAATCTTTTGTGGAACATCACTTTTGAAAAAAAACTGGCCAACAGCCTGCAAATCAGCCTGTCCTACGATGGACGAAAAACCGGTTCAAACCGTATGATCCATATCGGGTCCGCCCAGATCAGGGCTTTATTTTAAAGCAGGCCTTTTTTCAGGGTCAGTTGCGTGGAACCCACCAGGTAACCTTTGTGATACACTTCAATGGTATAGGTGCCGGGCATATACGGCTGATCCTGTTGCCAGTACAGGCAATGCGGCACCGGGTCAGAAGGATCATAGTCCACTGTGCTGCCCATGGTGTACAGGCTGTGCTCACCGGACTCGGCCAGAGTAAAGGTCCCGGAACCAAGCGATTCCACGGCCAGGGTCGATCCTTCCGGGCTGACAATCCGGACCAGCACTTCCTGGGGCCCCGGCTGCGCGATACGGTTTTCATTGAACGTGAAGCAAATCTTTATTTTTTCAGCCTTTTTCGCTGAATTTACCGTGGCTTCCCACTTGTTGTTCCTGATCCGGACGGCATTGGCCGTTATGCTGCCAACCGACAATACCTGTCCTTTGTCCACCAGGTCTTCCAACTCCCGGCTGTATTTTTTCTGGGTTACAATCTCCTGCTGCAATGATTCATTCTCGGTTTGCAGTTCTTCCACCTGGTTTTGCAGGTCAGCAATTTCCTGCTCATACAGCTTTTTGGTTTTTTCAAATTCAGCCCTGGCGCGGTTGAGCTCGGCACGCATTTGGGAAATTTCCGCGTTTTTGTTGCTCAGGCGCATGGTGTACACCTCCTTGAGGCTGTCCAGCGAATGCTCCATTTTGTCAATTTGCGCGTTAAGCAACTCGTTATCTCCGCGCTGTGTTTCCAGGTCAGCCATAAGGCTGTCCATTTCGCCCAGCAGCTTGTTCTTCTCTTTTACCAGGGAGGTGTTTTCCCGGATAAGGTTTTCATTTTCCGTCTTGCTGTGCAGGTTATTGTACAGCAGAAAAGCATTGACCAATAACAGCAAAACAATCAGGGCAATGTAGTAGAGTTTCCTCCTTCCAGCAAGTCTGTCAGAAGCATTCATTGGGTGTAGATTAATGGTTTTACGGCTTTCGATGCCGGTAAATTATGCGGATTTTACGAATTTTAACAGGAAAGGTTGAGACTTTATTATGCCGCTGAACAAGGATTTTTGGGAACAGAAGTATGAACGCCTGGATACGGGTTGGGATATCGGGTATGTATCCACGCCATTGAAGGAATATATCGACCAGTTATCGGACAAATCCCTGAAGATTTTGATCCCCGGATGCGGCAATGCCTGGGAAGCGGAATACCTGTATAACAGGGGTTTTAAGCAGGTATCTATCCTGGATTGGTCGCAGGCTGCGCTGGACCGTTTTTCAAAGCGGGTTCCCGGCTTTCCGGTGGAGCATTTGGTCTGCGATGATTTTTTCAATCACCGGGGGCAGTATAACCTGATCCTGGAACAAACTTTTTTCTGCGCGCTGCAACCGGAGCAGCGCAGCGATTATGCCCGGCATATGCACCGGCTCCTGAAACCGGGCGGTAAGATTGCCGGGGTGCTTTTTGACGACCCTTTGTTTGAAGACCATCCGCCTTACGGGGGAAATGCCGCGATTTACCGCCCTATTTTCGAACCCTGGTTCGACATTACAATTATGGAACCCTGTTACAATTCCATCCCTCCCCGGGCCGGCCGGGAATTATTCATTATCCTGATTAAAAAACCGCTAAATGCTGAATGACCTGCGATTGGATAGCCTGCTGGTTTTTGATATAGAAACCGTACCTGCCGTGGCTGAATACGGCAAGCTGCCGGAGCGGATGCGGCAGCTCTGGGAAGATAAAAAAGGCCGTTTCCGTCCGGAAGAGGAAACCCCGGATGAATTTTATTTCAACCATGCCGGCATCTTGTCTGAATTCGGAAAGATCATCTGCATTTCGGCCGGTTTCTTCCGCCTGGACGGTGGGTCCGCCATTCGTGAATTCCGGTTGAAATCCTTTTTCGGAGATGAAGAGAAGACGGTGCTCGAAGGTTTTACCCGTTTGCTGGAACAGCATTACAACCAACCAGGAACCCAAAAGCTGGCCGGTCACAATATCCGCGAATTCGATGTGCCCTATGTGGCCAGGCGGCTGATGGTTCACGGTATGCCCCTACCCGCTATGCTCGACATCCAGGGCAAAAAACCCTGGGAAGTGGATGAACGATTTGTGGATACCATGCAGTTGTGGAAATTCGGTGATTACAAGCATTTCACTTCGCTCGATCTGCTGAGTGCCATTTTCGGGCTTCCTTCTCCCAAAGCAGATATCAGCGGAAAGGATGTGGCGCGGGTTTACTGGCAGGAAGGCAGGCTGGATGATATCCGCAAATATTGCCAGCGCGATGTGGTAGCCGTGGCCCGGCTCCTGCTGAAATTCATGCGCAAACCGGATCTGCCGGACGATTGCATTGTTGAAACCGTGTAAATAAACCCGTTTCACCATTGGTGCCGATTTGTAACTTTGATGGACATGGCCGGCAATGAATCAAACGACCGGGGTAACCCTATCCTGGAAATCGAGGAATTACAAACCGCTTTCCGTACGCCCACCGGGGAGATGACCGCGGTGGACGGGATCAGTTTTTCCATTGGCAGGGGAGAAGCCGTAGGAATTGTCGGGGAATCAGGCAGCGGGAAATCCGTCACATCCCTTTCGGTGATGCGCCTGCTCCCGCAGCCGCACGGGCGCATCACGGGCGGCCGTGTCCGGTTTTTTCATGAAGGAGAATGGCTTGACCTGACGAAACTCCCCAACCGGGACATGCGCCATATCCGCGGGGCGGCTATCAGTATGATCTTCCAGGAGCCCATGACTTCCCTGAACCCGGTGTTCACCTGTGGGGAACAGGTGGCCGAAGCTGTGCGCCTGCACCGGGGAATCGGGCGGAAAGAAGCCAAACACTTTGTACTGGACCTGTTCCGGCAGGTTGAGCTTCCTGATCCGGTACGCATTTGGAAAGCCTATCCGCACCAGTTGTCAGGCGGGCAGAAACAACGGGTTATGATCGCCATGGCCCTGTCGTGCAACCCGTCCGTACTTATTGCCGATGAACCCACCACCGCCCTGGATGTGACCGTGCAAAATACCATTCTCGGCCTGATGCGTAACCTGCAGCGCGACCTGGATATGGGCCTGATTTTTATCACCCATGACCTGGGGGTTATCGCGGAAGTGGCCGACCGGGTGTTGGTGATGTACGAGGGAAAAATCGTGGAACAGGGCTCCGTGGAACAGATTTTCAGGCAACCGCAACATCCCTATACCAAAGCCCTGCTGGCTTGCCGGCCACCCCTGGAGAAACGCTACAAACGGCTCCCCACCATCTCGGATTTTATAGAAACCGGCCCGGACGGCCAGTGGATCGAAAAACCGGTAGATGTCAGTGCGGTCATCCGTTCGGTAGAATGGCCGCCTGAAGAAATCAGACAGCGCCTGGAATCCCTGATGGCCAGCATTCCGGTACTGGAAGTCAAAAACCTCGTAACCCGTTTTCCGGGGCAGCGCAGTTTTTTCGGGAGAACCAAAAAATGGATCCGGGCGGTCAATGATGTCAGCTTCGTGGTGTACCCGGGCGAAACCCTTGGGCTGGTAGGCGAAAGCGGGTGCGGCAAAACCACTCTTGGCCGCTCCATCCTGCGTTTGGTGGAGCCCCATGCCGGAGAGGTGCTGTACAAAGGCCTTGATCTGCTCCGGCTCAGCCAAAAAGAGCTCAAACCCTGGCGCAAGCGGATGCAGATCATCTTCCAGGATCCTTATTCCAGCCTGAACCCGCGGATGACAGCCGGGCAGGCCATTACCGAACCCATGAAAGTGCATGGCCTGGAACCCAACCGGAAACGCAGAACGGAAAAAGCCATTGAACTGCTCGAAAGCGTGGGCCTCGAAGCGGATCATTTTTACCGGTATCCCCATGAATTCTCCGGGGGCCAGCGCCAGCGTATTTGCATAGCCCGCGCCCTGGCGCTTCAACCGGAATTCATCATCTGCGATGAATCGGTCTCCGCCCTGGATGTATCGGTACAGGCCCAGGTCCTGAACCTGCTGGCCGACCTGCGCGAACGGTTCAACCTCACCTACATCTTCATTTCCCACGACCTGAGTGTTGTCCGCTTTATCAGCGACCGGATTATGGTGATGAACGATGGGAAAATTGAGGAAACCGGCCCGGCCGACCAGATTTATTTCAACCCGCGCAAAGCCTATACCCGGAGACTCATAGAAGCCATTCCCAAAGGCTTGTGATCCTTTATTGCCCTGGCAACAAAACCCTTTCAGCCATAGCAGTTTACATGCCGGCTTATCCGGATCTTCCTTTGATCACATGCCCGATCCATGATAAAACAAACAGCCCGCCCAGAACGCTTACCACCGAAGCCCCGGCCGGGAAATCATAATGAAACGATAAATTCAGTCCCAGGAAACCGGCCAGTACACTGAGCAGCAAGGCCAGCAGGATTACCAGCCAGTTGTTTTTAAACAGGAAAATACCGCACACAGCCGGAATGATCAGGAAGGAAAACACCGGGATCACTCCGTTGATCCGTACGGCATAGACAATGGCCAGGCCGATACTGAGAAAAAACAGCAGGTTCCACGGATCGAGCAGTTTGACCCGTTCCCCTTTTCCCAGGGATTCGGTAAGCCGTAAAAACCGCTTGATAAATACCGCGTGCACTATGGCAATGGCCAGGAAAATCCAGGTAATGGTTTTCAGTTCTGCCGGGCTGACAGCCAGCACGCTGCCAAACAACACTTCCTGGATGTCGGCATCGCCATGGGGTGTTTTGGATATAAACAGTACCGTCAGCGCTGAGGCAAAGGCATAGAAAATACCGATGATGGCTTCGTGTTTCAGGCGCTTATCCTTTATTTGGATCAGGGACATCAAAAAGGCGCCCACCAGCGTGAAAGCAATGGGAATTTCATTGCCCGTATAGCCCATAAAAGCGCCTATGGCCACCCCCAACATGGATATTTGCCCCAGGGCAAGGTCAACGAATACGATACCCCGGTTCACTACGTGCACCCCGAGATAAGCCAGCAGCAGGCTTGTGACCACCAGGGCCAGGAAAGCCTGCACCATAAAGTCGAGTTGGAACATTTCAAACATAACCGGTTTATTTAAGCGCTTCCGTAAGAAGTTTCACATCATAATCGAACAGGTCAAAATAATCATCAATGCCAGGTTCGGCTCCCACCGAAGTGGCCAGCACGATCACTTTGGCGCCTGTTTGCCGGGCCACCATATCGGCTGATTTGGTGGGGAAATAAGGCGAAGTAACAATGATCCGGATGTCTTCCGCCTTGATTTCACGGATCACTTTCAGCAACTGGGACGGGGTAGGGGGAATACCGGGTTTCGGCTCCAGAAAGTCCATGATGTGCAATCCGAAATGGGTTTCCAGGTAAACCCATTCATTATGATAGGCTATGACTTTGGCGCCCTTGATGGCAGCCATTTTCTGTTTCCAGATTTTATCCCGCGCGTCTATTTTTTGCTTGAAAGCCGCCAGGTTGCGGGCGAAATATTCCTGGTTTTCGGGGGAAACCCTTGCGAGGCCGCGGTAAATGTTTTCGGCAATGATCTTTCCTCTTTGCGGGTCGAGCCAGTAATGCGGGTTGCCGTAAATATGGATATCGCCCTGTTCGCGGCTTATGCTGGAAGGCACCTGGAGTAGCGGAATGTTTTCTGAAGCATCCACATACCCGGGCGCGCCTTTTTGGATTTTCGGGTTCCGCGAACTGGCCAGTAGGGAAGGCGCCCACCCGGTTTCCAGGTCAAGGCCTATGGTTACGAATACATCCGCTTTCGACAGCTTGATGATATAAGAGGGTTTCGGGTCTACAAAATGTGGATTCTGGTACCCTGTGGCAATGTGGCTTACTTCCACCTTATCGCCCCCTATGAATTCCGTGATGCTGGCCAGGTCGGGCAGGGTGGTAACTACTTTTAGTTTCCCGCCTGCCTTTACCGGAAAGGCGGCCAGCAGGGCCGCAAACCCAATAAAAAAAGCTTTTTTGTATTTCATAGTGTTCTTTTTTTTAGTATTGATGGGCTCCGTGCGAGCCGATAACAAATACCCAGCGCAGGCGCAGGTTCAGCCGTGGGTTCCGGCCGGCTTCTTCCACGCGTTTGCCTTCCAGCTCCAGTTTCTGAAACTCGGTGGCATACCACCCGAGCATGAGGGAAACTGCCTGGTCTGTCATTTGAGGCCCGGAAGGTCGTTGGGCGTAATCGTAGCGGCCGGTTACGTACCATCTTTTGGAAAACTGCCACGACAACAGGCTGTAGGCTCCTAAAGCATACACTGTTTCCTGGTTGATCAACGGTATCCGGCTGCGGATAAATTCGCTTTGCCAGGTCAGGGATTTATAATTGTTCTGCTGCAACGGCTTCCATTTCAAAGTCAGGTCAGCCCCGGTCAGCAGGGTTTGGGTCAGGCTGTCATTAGGTCCGGTGGCTCCGCTGAACCCAAGCTCCAGGGTGGTGTTTTCACTCAGATCCCAGAAGTTTTTCAAATGCCCCGAAACCAGGTATCCTCCGGGCCCGCTGGTGAATACCGGACTTTCCTGCGGGGCATCGGTAAGGCATAGCTCAAGATCCTGGTAAAATAAAGTCTGCGGCACCAGCCAGCTGACCGAAAATCCGTCCGCAGTCAATCCCTCTCCGAAATAATTTCCCAGCGGCACCGGCAGCTCTATGAACGGGTAAGTATGTGAATGAATGGGGTTCACGCGACCGAACGGAATTTTCAACCGCCCTGCTTTTAACTGCAGCCCGGCTGGCAAACTAAGGGTCTGGACAAAAGCTTCTTCAATGCCGGCCACATTTTCACCGGTTTCCGGGTCATGCTCCATGGTAAAATAAAATTCTGCCCGGGCGTAGGGGTCCACGGCTGATATAAAGGCAAATTCCACTTCGTTCAAACTGGCGCCCCAGGGCTTTTCTCCCTGGCCGTCATACCAGCTTTGCATATCCCCGATGACGCTGATCCGCGGGTTCGATATGCTCAGCGAACGTCCCGCCCCGCCCGTGGATTGGATAGCAGTGTTTTCAGAAGCCAGCTCCTCTTCCAGGCTTTGTAACAGCAGGGAATCTGCCAGTGTGCTGTCCGGCTGGGCAACCGCTCTGAAAGGCAGCAAAAATGAGAATACGGCAATGAATATTATCTGAACACGGGCCAGATACATAAATATGGTTTTTCCTTGTGGGAGAATATGAAAAAAACAAACTGCCCCGCTGTAATAATTTGGCGGGGGCCGGTCAGGAAAAGGCAGGCGATTACGCTTCAGGGGGAGCCCTCAGCAGCAGGGAGCGTTCCGGACGGAAGAGAGGGACCTGATGGGCAGGCGGCCTGAGCACCAGGGTACTGAAAACCGGAACACGCAAATTGTCCAGGGAAAAGACCGGTTGAACAGCCTGGAGGGTAAACGCGCAAGCCCCGCAGGGATTGGCAAAATGATGCAAATGCGTCTTACCTTCCGGATGACACAATACCAGGACGTCATGATGTACAAGGTAGGAATGGATCAGGCCGGATGCCCCGAATTGAAGCAACAGGGAGAACAGTCCGTATGCAATCCATTTGTTTTTCATAACCCGTACGTGGCAAAATGCAATGATACGCTATTTTCAGCATAACGGGTAACGGGCGATCTTAGCGGCTGCGTTAAAATAATTAAAAAAAAGAAGGCCGCCCCCTCCGGGGAACGACCTTCAACCTATGCATATGGAAATTGACTTCGGTGCTAATCTGCCCGGTGGTAGACCCGGGCCGGAAAGAGCCGGAAAATTTTTATTTCCTGCCCCGGCTCCGGGAGCAAAAATATCCGCCAGATATTATTCATACAGTGATCCCGGCATTTGGTCAGGGAGTCCTTTTGCCTTATATTTAACCCGGAAGTTTTGCCTTTTCCCCGCCTGCCCGGTATGCACTTTTTATTTAAGGATAATTTAACACCACCCTTACCGGGCAAAGCGTAATTTCGCATCATAATTATGAGTAAAAAACCCAGGAAGAAAAACCCTGCCATACGAAGGGCTGTCTACCGGTATCTGAGATTGCATGCCGGAAAATCCTTCAGCGAAAAGAAAATCCAACGGGAATTTGCCGGGAAGTACAGTACCACAGCCATTCGCGAAGTCCTGGACTGGCTGGTCACAGCCGGAACTGTTTCCAAAGACAGCAACGGACGCTATTCTGTTGCCGGGCGCGGGCCGAAATTAGCCGGGCAAACCGTTACCGGCATTCTCGACCTGACTCCTGCGGGCAATGCTTATGTGATCTGCGAAAACCTTCCCCGTGACATTTTTATCCGGGAAAACAAGGTGAACCGGGCATTTGACGGGGACCTCGTAAAAGTGGCCCTGTACAAGACGCCTTCCCACCGCAAGCCGCAGGGCGAGATCGTTGAAATCATCCAGCGGAACCGGGAATACTACGTGGGCACGGTTCAGTTATACCGCCAGCATGCCTTTGTGGTGCCGGATTACAAAAGGGTGAATGTGGATTTCTTTATCCCCGAAGGGCGAAAACTGGGCCTGAAAGAAGGCCAGCGAGTGGTGGTCCGGATCGCCCAGTGGAAAGAAGGCGATAAAAACCCGGTGGGCGAGATTATCGAGCAACTGGGTGTCGTGGGCGATAACGACACCGAAATGAAATCCATCCTGGTCCAAAACGGTTTCCCCATCCATTTCCCGGAAAAGGTACTGGATGAAGCGGCCAAAGCAGCCGAATCAGTTTCGCCAAAAGAGTTCGCTTCCAGGCGCGATTTCCGGGATATCCCCACATTCACCATCGACCCGGAAGACGCCAAGGATTTTGACGATGCCCTTTCATTACGCGACCTGGGCGGCCAGCGCTATGAAGTGGGCATCCACATAGCCGATGTAAGCTATTTTGTAAAGCCGGGCACTGCCCTCGACAAGGAAGCTTACAAAAGGGCTACCTCTGTCTACCTGGTGGACCGCGTGCTGCCCATGCTGCCCGAATCGCTTTCCAACCTGACCTGCTCCCTGCGGCCCGGGGAAGAAAAGCTTTGTTTTTCAGCTGTTTTTGTGCTCGACCAAAATGCCCGCATCCTGGAAGAATGGTTTGGGCGGACGGTGATAAAGTCGGATAAGCGATTCACTTACGAAGAAGCCCAGGAAGTGATTGAAACCGGTCAGGGGCCCTTTGTCCGGGAACTGAGAACCCTGAACCGGTTAGCTGCAAAACTGCGCGAGGAAAAATTTAAAAACGGAGCCATCGCCTTCGAAACCGCGGAAGTCCAATTCAAGGTGGACATGGACGGGGTGCCCATTGGCGTGGCCATTAAGGAGCGGAAGGAAACCCATTTGCTGATTGAAGATTTTATGTTGCTGGCCAACCGCAGGGTGGCGGCATGGGCGGCCGGGCTGAAACCCAACGGAAAGGAAGTGCCTTTCGTTTACCGGGTTCACGATGAACCCGACTCCGAGCGGCTGCAGGATTTTTCCAATTTTGCCCGGCTCTTCGGCTACGAATTAAATATAGACACCCCGGCCCGGGTGGCCGAATCGCTGAACCGGCTCATGGAGCAGGTGAAAGGCAAACCCGAACAGAACGCGCTCGAGCAACTGGCTATCCGCAGTATGGCCAAAGCCGTTTACACGACCCGGAATATCGGCCACTACGGCCTGGCGTTCAAACATTATACCCACTTCACATCGCCCATACGGAGGTACCCGGATATCCTGGTGCACCGCCTGCTGGCTGATTACCTGGCCGGGCAGTTCCGCGCGAAAGCTGATGCCCTGGAATCGCAATGCCTGCATTGCTCGGTCATGGAACGCAAGGCCATGGAAGCCGAACGCGAATCCGTGAAACTCAAACAGGTTGAGTACCTTGAAAAGCATATCGGGGAAAGTTTTGACGGCATCATTACCGGGGTCATGCCCTTCGGGCTTTTCGTGGAACTGCTGGAAAACAAATGCGAAGGTCTTGTCCCCATTGACAGCCTGGACGATGATTTTTATATCTTCGAAGACCGTGGTAACCGCCTGGTAGGGGCCGAAACCGGACATACCTGGAAACTGGGCGACCCGGTGCGCGTGCAGCTTACCGGTACCGACCGGGAAAAACGGCAGATAGATTTTGTCATAGACAGGGAAAACCGGCAGGAATGACCGAACCCGATATCTTGCGGCAACTGGTTGAACAATCTTTGCAAAACCTGGAATTTTCCGGCCCGGATTCCCTGTACGAACCGGTTCGCTACACCCTTGGCCTGGGCGGCAAGCGCCTGCGCCCTGTACTGGCGCTCATGGCCTGCGAGATGTCGGGCGGACAGGCGGAAGAGGCCCTGCCGGTGGCCCTGGCGCTGGAACTGTTTCACAATTTTACCCTCCTGCATGACGATATCATGGACCGGGCCACCCTGCGCAGGGGGCAACAGCCTGTGTACCTGAAATTCGGCATCAATGCGGCTATCCTTTCCGGAGATGTTATGATGGTGAAAGCCTGGGAACTGCTGGGCCGGTTGCCCGATGCCCTCTTGCCGCGGGCTTTACAGCAATTCAACCGGGCCGCGCGGCTGGTGTGCGAAGGCCAGCAACTTGATCTCGATTATGAAAAACGTCCGGCAGTCACCGTGGAGGAATATCTGGAAATGATCCGTATGAAAACGGCTGAACTCCTGGCGGCTTCCCTCAGCGTGGGCGCCCTGGCAGGGGGGGGCGATGAACAGTCTGTCAGCGGGTTTTATGAATGTGGCATACAACTGGGGTTGTCCTTCCAACTCCAGGACGACCTGCTCGATACCTTCGGCCGGGCCGACACCTTCGGGAAACAACAGGGAGGCGATATCCTCAACAATAAAAAAACCTACCTCCTGGTGCGGGCCCTGGAAAAAGCCGGCCCCCCGGAACGCGGGCAGCTGGAACACTGGCTCAATGAACCCAACCCCAACCCCGCGGAAAAAATATGGGCGGTGACGGAGCTGTTCCGCCAGCTCAATATACCGGCCGACCTCACCCACCTGCGCGATGATTGCTTCCGCCAGGCAATGGATCATTTCAAACAGTTGCCCGTGGACCCGGATGACCAGATGCAGTTTGTGCGGTTTGCGGAGAGTTTGTTGCAGAGGGAGTCTTAACCAAAGAAGGAAATTCAGCGGCATTTGGTTTTTGCCATTAGCTGGAAGGCCTAGCAATGGCATCCGGATGATAAAGTGGGGGAGGCAATCTTGTGAATGTGGCTAAAGCCAGGCTGATTTGGAAGAATTTTGGCCGTCAGCTGAAGCTGACGGGAATGATTCTGCTCTTCTGTTTCCGGGAAGCAGTTCCCGAATGCAAATTGTAAAAATGGAATGGGCGGCTTTAGCCGCCATAAGGAACCTGTCAGGCTTGTAAAAAATCCGGAAAATCAGACTGGGCCGAAAACCTTTTTTGCCGTTGCCTTCAGGCTATAAAATCATAGTGGGTGTGGCAGTTGACGTCTTTAGCCGCCATAAGGAACCTGTCAGGCTTGTAAAAAATCCGGAAAATCAGACT
>CAYRDC010000023.1:29981-34449 GCA_964422925.1 uncultured Chitinophagales bacterium
GGGCCGAAAACCTTTTTTGCCGTTGCCTTCAGGCAACGGATGAAAGATAAAAATAGTTGACCGGCTTTAGCCGCATATTTTACACAACAAAAGAGGGGAGAGAGCCCTTCACTGTATGGGAGTGTTTCTGTCCACCGCACTCCATTGCTTCCCGGCTAATTCTTCAGGTATTGCCAGCCTTCTACTTTCATAAACTTTTCAACTTCTTCCCTGAACGTAATCTGTTTATGATGCTGTTCCTGGTTTTGTATATACTTCTGCACTTTCTCCAAATGACTTTCACTGATGCTCACCGCCCAGTAATCATCCTGCCACATGAATTTTACCGGCAACAGTTTCTTTTTATTTATCCAATAAGATGACTCACCTTTAATCAGCTGTACGATTTTACTGAGACACTGGTCTTTGTTTAAGGATATCAGGCAATGAATATGATCAGTATATCCGTTAACAGCCTGTAGCCAAATGCCTTTTTTCGTGGCATTTTCCTGTATATGCTGGAAAAATTCGTTCCTGATATCATTTTTTAGTAAAGGCCGGTTATTTTTTGTTGAGAAGACCAGATGAATCCATACTCTCACCCAACTCATAATCAAAAGATTTATGTGGTTAAAGCCAGGTTGAATAATGGAGCAATCATATCCATCCACGAAGTGGTCAATAAATACAAGTTACTGAATTGCTATTAAATGAATACCGGAAAACGGCTATTCCCATTGCTTTTAAGCAACGAAAAAAAACAAACCCATTATCCGGCTTTAGCCGCATGGCAGTGTTATCCCGGAGATCTTTTCCCATAAAAAAAAGGCCGCCATAGAGGCGGCCCATCAGGCTATATCAGCTCTCCACCGGGTATACAGCCCCGGTCACATAGCTTTCAGTTCGGATATCAGTTTTTCCAGCGATGCCTTGGCGTCTCCAAACAGCATGCTGGTATTATCGTTAAAGAATAGCCGGTTTGGGATGCCTGCGTAACCGGGCCGCATGCTCCGCTTGAACACTACCACCTGTTTGGCTTGTTCCACGTCTATGATGGGCATTCCGTAAATAGGGCTGCCGGGATCATCCTTGGCAGCGGGGTTTACCACATCATTGGCGCCAATCACCAGCGCCACATCTGTCTGTGGCAGCAGGCCGTTGGCTTCCCCTTCTTCAAACAGTTTGTCGTAGGGCACGTCCGCTTCGGCCAGGAGCACGTTCATATGCCCCGGCATCCGCCCGGCCACGGCATGGATGCCGTACACGACCTCCACACCCCGTTCGGTCAGCATTTTTTCAAATTCATGACAGGTGTGCTGTGCCTGGGCTACGGCCAGCCCATATCCCGGAACGATCATCACCCGGTTGGCGTAGGCGCACATGATGGCCACATCGGTGGGGTTCGATTCCTTGATGCTGCCTTCTACAGCCGCGGGCCCGCTGCCTTTGGCCGAACCGCCAAAGCTTCCCACCAGCACGTTCATCAGCGAGCGGTTCATGGCCCGGGTCATCAGGATGGTGAGGATGGTTCCGGCCGAACCCACCAGAATACCGCCTGTGAGCATGGCCATGTTGTTGTAGAGGAACCCGCCCATGGCCGCGGCCATACCGGTAAAGGAGTTCAGCAGCGAGATCACTACCGGCATATCGGCCCCGCCAATAGGCATCACGAAGAAAACACCATACAGCAACGATAAGCCCAGGATGAGGAACATCAGGGTCATGTCCGGCTCCGGCTGGTACATCACGTATCCGCCCAGGATCAGAATCACCAGCAACAGGGCTATATTGAAGAAGTGCTGCCCCCGGAAAGCAATGACCTTGATCTTCTCTTCCAGCTTGCCGAAAGCGATCATGGAACCGGCAAAGGATACACTCCCAATGATAACACCCAAAATCATCACCAGCACATGCCCTGACAGCAGGGGATGGACTTCGCCTCCGGGCGTATAGTGCAATGCCAGTTTATTGAATTCAATGATCCCGATGAGGGCTGCCGTGGCGCCCCCCATACCGTTGAAGAAAGAAACCATCTGCGGCATGGCGGTCATTTTCACCACGCGGGCCAGCCAGGTGCCGGTAATTGTTCCCAGCACGAGAGCCCCGATAATCCAGCCGAGGTTATGAATGCCATGTCCCTCAGCATCCTTGTGCAGAGCGATGGTCGCCACGATGGCCAGGGTCATGCCGATGGCGGCAATGATATTTCCCCTGCGGGCCGTCTTCGGGTGGCTCAGCATTTTCAGGCCCAGGATAAAGGTCACCGAGGCCAGTACATAGGCTATTTCCAGTATGCCGTTTTGCGCTATCCAATCCATCGCAGCAATTATTTTTTATCCTTTTTCTTGAACATTTCCAGCATGCGGTCGGTCACTACAAAACCGCCCACCACGTTCAGCGTTCCCAGCACTACCGCTATGAATCCCAATACCATAGCCAGCGTGTTGCCCGGGTCGGCATGCCCCATTACGATGATGGAACCGATGACCACCACCCCGTGGATGGCGTTGGCCCCGGACATCAAAGGCGTGTGCAAAATGGCCGGGACATTGGAGATGACCTCCACACCCAGAAAGATGGAAACCAGGATCAGGTAAATGAAATCCCGGTTCTCTATGAAAAATTGAAAAAAGCTATCCATTGAACCTGTGGTTTAATTTTCAAACATGGCTTTTACCCGTTCGTTGTAAACGGTTTTGTTATGGGTTATGCAGGTGCCGGCCACGATGTCGTCCTCGAAGTTGAGGTTAAGCCCGCCTTCCGCGTCAATGATCAGTTTCAGGAAGTTGATAACGTTTTTGGTGAACATCTTGCTGGCGTCAAAGGGCATGGTGGAGGGCAGGTTGGAATAGCCGAAAATGCGCACGCCCCGGTGATCCACCACCACTTCGTTTTGGGTCAGTTCGCAGTTGCCGCCTGTGCTGGCGGCCAGGTCGATGACCACGGCCCCGGCTTTCATGGCTTCCACCGTGTCTTTTTTCAGCAGGACGGGCGCCCTGCGCCCCGGAATCTGTGCGGTGCAGATCACCACATCCGATTTCACCGCGTGGTCGTGAATGGCCTGGGCCTGCCGCTGCTTGAATTCCTCGGTTTGCTCCACGGCATATCCACCGGCTGCCTGGTCTTCCCGGGCGCCTTCCACTTCCACGAATTTGGCCCCGAGGCTTTCGACTTCTTCCTTTACGGCCGAGCGCACGTCAAAGGCTTCGACCACCGCGCCCAGCCTGCGGGCCGTGGCAATGGCCTGCAAACCGGCCACCCCGGCTCCGAGGATCAGCACCTTGGCGGGGGCAATGCTCCCGGCTGCGGTCATGAACATGGGGAAAAACTTGGGCAGGTTCATGGCAGCCATCAGCACGGCTTTGTAACCGGCCACCGTGGCCTGTGAACTGAGGATATCCATGCTCTGGGCCCTGGTAGTGCGCGGTATCATGTCCATGCTGAAGACGGTGTACCCCGCGTCACGCCAGGCAGCCACCGCTTCTTTACGTCCCAGGGGACGGAAAGCGGCCAGCATGGCTGTGCCGGGCTTCAGGGTTTTCATTTCCTCATCAGCGGGCGGATTGATGCTGACCACCAGGTCGGAACCGGTAAGCACTTCCTGCCGCCCGGCCAGTGTAGCGCCCGCGGCTTCATATTCGGCATCCGAAGCGTAGGCCCGGGCCCCGGCACCGCGTTCGACCAGCACGGTCCCGACCTTGAGTTTCATAAGGGTTTCCACCCCTTCAGGAAGGAGGGCCACCCGGTTTTCTGTATCCGGTTCTTTCAGTAATCCGATCACCATAATGGATATCCTGTTGATTGAATGAATACGGTTTTCAAAATGTTGGCGCAAAGCTATAAAGATTTTGATGCAAGGCACAGGAAATTCCGGGTGATTTTGGTCAATGTTCAGGGGTATTGTTCCTGCCGGCTTTACGAACGGTTTTTAAATTTTACTCCGTAGCGGGGGCTGGACTTGAACGAAAAATGCCGGATTGACGATATTCCACCTTCGCCAAGGCTTCGGTGGACAAAGTTGTGGTTTGATTGAAATGCTGGATTAACGATATTGTTCTAATGCTTTCATGGCTCATTTTTTTGGTTGTGGTTTGATTGAAATGCTGGATTAACGATATTTGGCTGGCTGAACTGGTGCCGCAGGCCCGGGTTGTGGTTTGATTGAAATGCTGGATTAACGATATTCGGATGATCAAGACTTTGATAATCGGTATCGTTGTGGTTTGATTGAAATGCTGGATTAACGATATTTGCCGGCTATCGGAAAGGCCCTGTATGACGGTTGTGGTTTGATTGAAATGCTGGATTAACGATATTTGAGTCCAGTCAGCAGTAAGTGCCTCCGCTGTTGTGGTTTGATTGAAATGCTGGATTAACGATATTATCCCTGCAAAACATTGCCCAGCAGATCTCGTTGTGGTTTGATTGAAATGCTGGATTAACGATATTGATTGTGTCACAAACCCATTCCTCAGATTGGTTGTGGTTT
>CAYRDC010000024.1:0-34366 GCA_964422925.1 uncultured Chitinophagales bacterium
TGGTAGCCGGTATTCAGTAGCCGGAAATTTGAGATTTCCTGAAAGAAATGTCCCCCGCAGGCGGGGGAAGTCACGCCCCAGCGTGACAGGGGGTGGACAAAAAAGCCACCTGTCCTTCCGTGGATTCAGCGAAGGGAAACATACCTTCTGCATGCTGGCCCATTTCAAGGCTTAAGTTACAAACTTAGGCCAGTGATAGTTTTTAAGGCCGGGTGCAACTTTAACGAATGCTGCCTCGCGAACCTTAGTCAGGACTTACTCCTCACAGCTAAAGGCAAACGGCTCTGAAAAGTTTAGCGCAGCGCAACTTAAACCTCCTGATGACCGGAAGTTTGCAACTTCTAACTAACGGCAACAATCTGAATCAGCCGGCATGCATCTTTGGAATGTCGAATGTTGAATGCTGAATGCCGAAGTCAGAATGAAGAAGGAAATATCGCTGACAGGAAGGCAAGCCTGGCTGTAATATCATCAGAAAATTCGGCTGGTTTTAAACATGCTATCGATGCCGGAGGTATCGAACCTTTCCGGGCTTAAATTGCGAACTTAAGCTAGTGATTTTGTGGGCTGGGCGCGCGAAGCGTGCCCAGCCGAACCATCAGAGAGTTTCTGTAAATAAATGCCATTCCGGCTTAAGCCCTGACCCTTGAAGAAATGACTCTCAATTAAACAACAGAAGGAGAAACTGTATTTTTAATCCCGTAATAGAACCTTACAATGAAAACTACTTCATTAGCCGTACTGATGTCATTAATTGGAATATATGGCATAAATATGAACGTAAAAGCTCAGGACGATTCGATTAAAACCGCCAAAACCAAACAAAATTCAATTGAACTTATTTTACCACATTACAATTTTCTGGATGGAAGTCCAAAAGTTTCGTTACGGTATTTTGGATTAAATAATTTTGGTGTGGCCTATAACAGGATTTCAAGAATGAATAAATGGGCAATAAGTATCTCCATCAGTTATTTTGAATTATGGTATGATGGTTTTTATTTAAATAATCATGCTAAGCCTGGAGACATAGCCATCAGATCAAACCTTTATTTATCGGGCATTTATTTCCGTAATCTTATAAACACTCGTTTTACATCTCTTTATACAGGAGCAGGGGTAAACTTTCGAGGAGGAACTGAAATAATTTATACCATTCCCTATGGATGGGATAACACTGAATATCCAGTGCCACTTTTGGATGCAGGATTGCGAGTTGCAGTAATGGAAAAAGTTAATCTCCCGTTTAATTTCATGCTGACTGGGCAGGTAAGTTTTACCCGTTACTTTTATCGGTATTTCAGGGGAAATGGAATCCCGCCACTTGATGGCGGTTCTACTAAAAACCTGATTACCTACCGGATTGAAGTCGGATATCGGTTCTGATTCGAAAAATAAATATTTGCAACGCTGCGCAACTGCATGTGTATTACTTTCAGTAAAACCACTCCATCCTTAAAACCAACAGCTAAATAGCAGGCCAACTACTTCCCTCAGTATCCCTCAGTACCGAAGGTTAAAAGCACCAAATCTCCCGGCTTAAGCCACAACCCTCGATGCCGAAGGCATCGCACATGTATAGCCGGAAAAATCAAAGAAAAACCGCGACCCCGAAGGGGTCGAACTATCACGGTCCTGCACGAATAAGTGTTGTTATTCATGGCGCGGAGCGCCAGCAAAGCCTCTGAGAGTATTGATTAACACCAACCGGACAACAACCAACACCTAAAGGCTAAGGACTGATGGTTAATTGCCGCACGAATCCGTAAATTGGCGGCATGAAAATCAGGGAACTTACGCAAGCGCTGGAGCAATGGGCTTCCCAGTCACTCCAGGAGTCGTACGACAATTCAGGCCTTCAGGCCGGCAACCCGGAGGCGGAAATCAAAGGAGTGCTGGTTTGCCTGGATATCACCGAAGCCATCGTGGAGGAAGCCATAGAGAAGCAATGCAACCTGGTCATATCGCATCATCCGCTGCTGTTTACGCCCCTCCGCTCGCTGACCGGGGCCGGCTGGGTGGAGCGAACCCTTTTGCTGGCCGTGAAAAAGGATATCGCCCTGTATTCCATGCACACCAACCTGGACAACGTGACGCACGGGGTGAACCGGGAGCTCTGCCAGCGCCTGGGGCTGACCGACACACAGGTCCTCCGGCCCGGCAGCGGACCGCTGAAGAAACTCTACACTTTTGTACCGGAAGAGCAGGCCGCAGAAGTCCGGCAGGCCCTGTTCGATGCCGGGGCGGGGCATATCGGCCGGTATGACCACTGCAGCTACAACACCAAAGGCTTCGGCACCTTCCGGGCGGGGGAGGGCACCAATCCCTACGTGGGCGAAAAAGGAAAAGAGCACCACGAACCCGAAATCCGCATCGAAGCCGTGTTCCCCGCCTGGCTGGAAAAGCAGGTGGTGAGTGCCCTGCTGGAGGCCCATCCTTACGAGGAGGTGGCTTACGACATCATCCCGCTCGGCAACCGCGACCCGCGCACCGGGGCCGGCATGGTAGGCTCGCTGCCGGAGCCCATGGACGAAACCGCTTTCCTGCGCCACGTGGCGCAGGCTCTGGAATGCCACGGCCTTCGCCACAGCCCGCTCACCGGTCGGAAAGTGCAGCGCGTGGCCGTTTGCGGGGGCGCGGGCAGCTTCCTGCTCGAAGATGCCATCCGCGCGGGTGCCCAGGCCTTTGTAACAGCCGATGTGAAATATCACCGCTTTTTTGACACGGACAGCAAAATCCTGCTGGCCGATGCCGGCCATTACGAAACCGAACAGTATACCATGCAACTCATCGCAGGGTTCATCAGGGAAAAATTTTCTACCTTTGCGCTGCATTTGACGAGCCTCAACACAAACCCCGTAAATTACCTGTAAGCTTATGGCAGCAGTGAAAGCAGCAAAAGCAGCAACCAAGGAAGTAAGCATTGAAGAAAAACTGAAAATCCTTTTCCAGCTCCAGCAGCTACATTCCAAACTCGATGAAATTGAAGTGCTCAAGGGCGAGCTTCCCATGGAGGTCAAAGACCTGGAAGATGAACTCGAAGGACTGAACCTCCGCATTGAAAAACTGGAGGAAGAGCTGAATGAAATGGAAGAACAGCTGAACAACAACAAGCTGAAGGCCAAGGAATGTGAAGACCTGATTGCCAAGTACGAAAAGCAGCAGAAAAACGTAAAGAACAGCCGCGAATTCGATGCCCTGACCAAGGAAATTGAATTGCAGACCCTGGAAATCCAGCTCATTGAAAAACGCTCCAATGAAACCAAAGAGCAGATAGAGCAAAAGAAAGCCTACCTGGAAGAGAGCAAAGAGCTGATTGCCTCCAAAGAGAAAATCTTGGAAGAAAAACGCAAGGAGCTGGAAAAAATCATAGCCGAAACCGAAAAGGAAGAAAAGAAGCTGGAAAAAAAGGCTAAAGACACAGAGAAGAAAGTGGAGGACCGCCTGTTGAAAGCCTATTACCGTATCCGGAAAGCCTATAAGAACGGCCTGGCCGTGGTGGCCTACGAGCGCGATTCCTGCGGTGGATGCCACGCCATCATCCCGCCCCAGCGGCAGGCTGAGATACGCCAGCGCAAGAAAATCATAGTGTGCGAGCACTGCGGCCGCGTGCTGGTTGACCCCGACATGGCCGGCTGAGCCGTTTGCTGAAAAAAACATATCCGCCCGCGCAACCCCTGTTGCGCGGGTTTTTTATACCTTAACGGTTCATTTTTCCTTTATATGAGAATCCTTCCCCTTATCTTGGCATTTGTGTGGCCCGTAACGCTCCCGGCAGGCCATTTTACCTTCACACCGCTTTGCCGGGAAGCCTACCGGGAAATCCTTTCGCTCCGCCTCGAAAAGGGTGAACAGGTGCTCCAAAAAGCCGCGGAGGAAGACCCGGATAACCTGATGCCGGTGTACCTCGAAAATTACATCGACTTTTTCAGGCTGTACATTTCGGAGGACGAGGCGCTTTATTACAGCATCCGGGACCATAAGAAGGAAAGGCTCAGGAAACTCGAAACGGGCGACCGCGCATCGCCCTGGTATCTTTTCACACAGGCGGGCGTGCACCTGCAATGGGCCATCACCCGGCTGAAGTTCCAGGCTTACCTGACCGCCTTCCGGGAAGTGAAACAGACGCGCAATCTGCTGGAGCTGAACACCTACCTGCACCCGGATTTCCTGCCGAACCGCCAGTATGCCGCGGTGCTGGAAGCAGTGGCGGGTGCCATACCCGATGAATACAAATGGGGCGCCCGCATCCTGGGGCTGGAAGGCAGCGTGGAAGCCGGCATCAAAAACCTGGAATACCTGGTGGGGCTGGACGAGGCCGCCTTCCCGTTTAAAAAGGAATGCCTCACCCTGTACGCTTTTCTGGCGCTCCACTTGCAGCACGATAACCGCACCGCCTGGGAAATCGTGAACCGCCCGGAATTCAACGATCCGGATAATTTGCTGGCCAGTTTTGTCAAGGCGCACGTGGCCATGTACACGGGGCACAATGACGCGGCTGTGGAAATACTGGACCACCGTCCCCGGGGGCCGGAGTATATTCCTTTTTATTTCCTCGACTACATGAGCGGGCTGGCGCGCGTCCGCAAACTCGACCCGGAGGCCGGGCGTTGGTTTCGGCTCTACCTGGAGAACTACCAGGGCAAAAACTACCTGAAGGAATGTTATCAGAAACTGGGCTGGGTCGCCCTGCTTCAGGGAGACACAGCCGGCTACCGGCATTATATGGAACTTTGTCTGAGCGAGGGAGAAGCCATTGTGGACCCCGACAAGGCGGCTGAAGCGGAAGCCGGCTGGGGATTTATACCGGATATCACCCTGCTGAAGGCCCGCCTGCTGTTTGACGGAGGGTACTATGACCAAGCCCTGCAGCAATTGGCAGGACACCGCGTGGAAGATTTTTCCTCAAAGCACGACCAGGTGGAATTTACCTACCGGGCCGGCCGGATTTACCACTATTTGGGGGATTACGAGAAAGCCCTGGGTTATTATTTTGCCACCATCAAGAACGGTGCTGGCGAGCCCTGGTACTTTGCCGCCAACGCGGCCCTGCAGTCCGGGCTCATTTACGAAGCGCAGGGCGATTACGAGAAGGCCCGCTATTTCTACAACAAGTGCCTTTCGATGGACGAAGTGGAATACAAAACCAGCCTTGACGCGCAGGCCAAAGCTGGTTTGAACCGGATAAAGGAAAAATAAAGGGAAACCCTTTTTTACCGCTGTATGGCGGTTAACCGGTATTCCGCCCGGTTAATTTTCCTTCCGGAATTCATAGATCAACTCATTCTCTGTGAGTTTCTTCCTGGCAGGACAATGGGAAAAGGAGATTCGTTTATAGCCCTGTCTTGATCAAGGCGGGGAGAAGGTTGGACGCAGAAAACATCCGGAAAACAGCCAACTCTGGCTGTATGGTATAATTGCCCGGAGGGTTTTGTCACCCGGAAAAAATTATTGTTTGGAAAGGGTTGCGCGGTATTGCCGGTGCCCGGTTTGAAGCAGCACGCAATACCATCCTGCCGGCAGGCCGGAAAGGTTCAGAAAGTATTTTTCGCTGCCGGGGGGAACCACTTCCTGCAGCAGGCGCTGGCCGGTTTCATTAAACACGCTTAGCACGGCAGGACCTTGCATGGGCGGTACATGAAGGATGGCGGTTTTCCGGGTCGGATTGGGATAAATCGCCAATGGCAGCGTGGCCGGCTTTTCCACGGTTCCGAGTATGCTGAAATCCAGTGGGCTGCCCCAGGTTTCGATTCCTTTCTGGTAATAAACGATTTTCCGGGTTTCAAAACCAATGCCCGGGTAAGTGCGGTGATACCAGGTAATGCCCAGCCCATCGCCATACACCACCTGCAGGCTGTCGTTCATGCCGGGGGTGGGCGAGAGGCAATGGTTCAGGCTGTCGTAGGCCCACCAGCGCATGGGACGCTGTTGCATGCGGGGGCCGAGGCTGTCGGCAAAGAAGGTGATGTTAAAACCCGCCCAGGGCCCTTCGAAATACAGGGTTCGGGTCAGGCTGTCAAGGTATTGAATCCGGCTGAGGACGACTGTGTCGCGCAACGTATCGGTGACCGCCAGCACGCCTTGGCCGGTTACCGGGTCATTGTAGGCATCGACCAGGCTGCGTTGCCAGGTAAACCAAAGCGTGTCTGCGTTGACACTGGTATCAGCTTTAAGCAGGAAATGCCTTACCAGCAAACTGTCGGTGCGGCACCCCGCGAAACCGCAACTCAACCGTTTGCCGAGGTAATGAAATTCATTGCCGGGCAGCAGGTTAAACAGGGAAGCGGCACGGGGCCGGTCAATCCCCATTTTCCGGAACGGCATGCCGGCCAAATGGTAAGTAGTTGTGTCGTTAGGGAAATCTCTGAAGTTAAAGGCCCGGACCAGGCCGAAATTCAGGCTCAAAACAAACTTTTTCCCGTTCAGTGGATGCGAAACGGGGTTGCCCCCCGCGTCCTTCACCTGGAGCTGGAAGGTTTTGCTCCAGTCAGACCAGGTAAAGACCTTTTCGAACCCGGCTTTCACGATGGTTGCCTCTACGTAATTCCCGTTGGGAAAATCATACATGTGATAGGTATAACCGGGTGACGGAGTGGTTCGTATGCTGATGGGCTCGCCCTGCGCGTTATAAAACAGGTTTTCCCCGTTTTGCCGGATGCGGATGCTGTCACCCAGCCAGGAAGGGGCTTGGGTGTTTTGGGTGCAGGAACCCGGCAGGCCTGTCTGTGCCATTACCCTGCGCGCGGGATACCAGACGGTGTCCTGCAGGTCGGTGCGGAAGCTGTCGAAATAAACGGGCAGCAATTCCGGGCCACGGTAATAGTACAGGCTGTCGGTGTGGATGGCCTGAAAACCGGCCTGCGCGGTGGCTTCCCGGGTGCCTGACAAGCCGGCAATTATTAACAGGAAAAGGTACAGAGCAACCCCGGAGCGGGGCCGGGAATTAAGTAGCTTTGAGATGGATAGTTGTTCCGGCACTGAACGGTAAAAATTGGTTATGGACGCTAAAAATAAAGTTTTTTCCCTCACTGTATTGCTGAGCGTAGCCTTGTGGCTTCCCGCGCAAATCCTCACACCATTGGTTGACAGTATTCCCATGCGGGACGGGAAACACCTGGCCGCGGATATTTACCTTCCCAACAACAGCGATACTTTCCCGGTCATCCTGATCCAAACCCCTTACAACCGGTTGATGTACCGGAACGGGCTGCCATTGGGCATCAAAAAAAACCTGGCTGGAAGTCCCTATGCTTTTGTGATTGTTGACTGGCGATGTTTTTACGGCTCTTCCGGAGCCTGCACCGCCAATGCGAAACGCGGGGAAGACGGCTATGATGTGATAGACTGGATCAAAGACCAGCCCTGGTGCAACGGACGCATTGGAACCTGGGGGCCCTCAGCCCTCGGCAAGGTGCAGTACCTGACCATGCGCGAGGGCCACCCGAACCATACCTGCGCGGTGCCCCTGGTGGCCGGTTCGCAGTTTTCCTACAAGGAATATTTCCCGGGCGGGGTGGCCCGGACCGAGTATTTCCAGACCCTGGATGCCCTGGGTTTCGGCCTTTCGGCCCTGCTCTATGCCAACCCGGTGTATAACCTGTTTTGGTTTGGCGCTGAAAAAGCAACCCTGTACCCGGATTCCATCAAAATTCCCATGCTGATGGTCGGTGGCTGGTATGACCACAACATAAACTTGATGTGGGATTTGTTTCATGCCATCCGGAATGCTTCCCCGGCCGCTCAGGATGTGCACATTTTATTCGGCCCCTGGGCGCATGGCGGGTTTTCCGGGCAGCAGGTGGGCACGATCAACCAGGGTGAATTGTCTTATCCGCTGGCAGCCGGCTGGTCCGACAGCCTGGCCCTGCGGTTTTTCGATTACTGGCTGTGTGGCATTCCCAACGGGTGGGACACCTCGGCCGTTGTGCGTTACTACGTGCCGGGCGAAGAACAATGGAAGGCCGACTCCGAGTGGCCGCCTGCCGGACTGCTGAGTGATACACTGTTCCTGCGCGGTGGCGGGCAGCTGTTGCCGCATCCTTCAACGGCCATAGGCGATTCCTCGGTGCTCGTGTACGACCCGGCCGACCCTTCGCCCACCTGGGGCGGGGCCACCCTGCGCCCCGACCTGAAACAGGGCCCCTGGGACCAGAGCCAGGTGGTGGAAAGCCGGAACGATATCCTTATTTTCCAAACCCCGGTGCTAAACGATCCCATCCGCGTGCGGGGCCGGTTGAAGGTGCACCTGGTGGTGAAATCCGACCGGAAGGACACCGATTTTGCCATCCGGCTGGTCGATAAATACCCGGACGGGCGCTCCATGCTCATTAGCGATGGAATCCAACGGATGCGCTTCCGGAACGGCTACTCTCAGTCCGATACTGCTGTCATGACCCCGGGATATGTGTATTCCATCGACCTGATACTGCCCCATACCGCCTACACCTTTCAACCCGGGCACCGCCTGCAGCTCGACATTACCTCTTCCAACTGGCCGCGTTTTGACCGCAATCTCAATAACGGAGGCCCCATGTACACGGCAGGGGATACCCTTGTGGCTGTAAACGTGGTGTTTCACGACCAGAAGTATCATTCCTGGATAGCCCTCCCGGTGACCGATGCCATCACCGTGGGGAAAGCCCCCGTACCGGAGCCGGAACCTGGCCTGCGTGTAAGGCCCAATCCGGCAAGGGATGAAATCGTAGTGCAGGCCGCCTTGGGCACGGACGCGGAGTTTAGAGCTTATGACCTGTCCGGGCGGCTGGTCGGCCGCCTGCCTGCCACACAATCCGCTTCAGGCTTGTGGCAGATCGGGGTGAAACACCTGCGCCCCGGGGTTTATATTCTCTCGGTCGCTGGCCGTGACAGATTGCTAAATTCGCGCTTGGTGATCCTTCGGTAATTATGGATATCCTCGAACACGTCAACCTGAAACCATACAACACTTTCGGAGTGGAAGCCGGGGCACGCTGGTTCTGCTGCCTGGAACACACCGATGACCTCATGCACCTGGTACGCGAAGGGTTGACAAAGCAGGCCCATCTGGTACTGGGTGGGGGAAGCAATGTGTTGTTTACTGCGGACTATGACGGGCTGGTGATATTGAACCGTTTGCGCGGACGGGAAATCGTGGACCGGACCGGCAGCCATGTCCTTTTGCGCTGCGGCTCCGGGGAAAACTGGCATGAAACCGTGTTGTTCGCCCTGGAAAGGGGTTGGGGCGGCATTGAAAACCTTTCCCTGATTCCGGGCACAGTCGGGGCCGCACCGATCCAGAACATCGGTGCTTACGGGGTGGAGCTGGAATCGGTTTTTGAAGAGTTGGAAGCTATCGACCTGGTCAGCGGTGAGCGAAAAATATTCCGCGGGGAAGATTGCAGGTTCGGTTACCGCAATTCCGTGTTCAAACAGGAACTGAAAGGGCGCTATTTCATTACAACGGTAACCCTGCGGCTTAGCCTGGAGCCCGAGGTTAACATCTCGTACGCGCCCCTGCAGCACACCCTGGAGGAATGGGGAATGGCACATCCCGGTATCCGGGATCTCAGCCGGGCCGTTATCCATATCCGCCAGTCGAAACTGCCCGATCCGCGGCAAAAAGGCAATGCCGGCAGTTTTTTTAAAAACCCGGTGCTTGGGCTGGACGATTTCCGGAAACTGCAGCAGGAATGGGGCGAAGTGCCGCATTACCCGGTGAATGAAAAACAGGTGAAAGTGCCGGCCGGCTGGCTGATCGACCAGTGCGGATGGAAAGGCAGGCGCATAGGCAATGCCGGTACATGGCCCCAGCAGGCCCTGGTCATCATAAACCATGGCAATGCGAGCGGCCAGGAAATTTTTGAACTGGCCATGCGCATCCGGGACGATGTGGCCAAACGCTTCGGGATCACCCTGGAACCGGAAGTCAATATTCTTCCCTGACTGTCGGCCCGAATCCCGATATTCGCAATTGAACCTTTTCAGGATGAACACCATCACCCGGAAGAAGCCTTTTTTTCCCATGACCCGGAACATGCGGGACTACCTGAAGAAGTATAACCGCTACCTGCGGCTTCCGGTAAATTATTTTGACCTGCTCCGCACCATCGACTCCTATCCGCTGCTGGATAAAAAAGGCAATGACACCCTCTGGGAATGCGCCATCTACGACCAGGAAACCATGAAAGAGTTGAACCACGGGCTCACCATGATCTACGCCCTACTGAAAACAGCCGGGGATATGTCCGTTATGGAACATCTATACACCGAGCGCATTGATTACTGCACCTTCGGCAATTCCAATCCTTTCAGGGTACGGATCGTGAACCAGCTGAACGACAACTATGATTATTTCTATGTGAAGAAGGCGGACGTGTCGCGCATTTACGGGTTGGAGCTGGAGCATATACTGTCGCCCAACCGGTTCAATTTCCTGGTGGACGGGGACACGCTTATTGAGGAGCACATTGCCGGAGTGCCTGGCGACCAGTTTATGATTGATTATATGTCCGGACCGCATTTCAATAAGGTGCGGATCGCCAAGGAGTTTGTCAAATTCAACGAGCGCTGCTTTGTGCGCCTGCTGGGTGATATGCGGTCTTACAATTACGTGGTGGACATCACCCCAGACTTCGAGGACGAGCAATACCGCATCCGCGCCATTGACTTTGACCAGCAGTCGTACGAAGGGCGGAAAACCTTGTACCTGCCCCAGTTTTTCAAGGAGAACAATCCCATCATAAAGATCGGGCTGGAGGTGATGACCCGGGAAACCACCAAGCAATACCGTCATGAAGAGCTGACCCTGCTGGCGCGCAGGGCCTATTCCGCGCGCTTCCGCCTGGGCGATTTGCTGGATACCATGGAAAGGGATACGATCAGTACGCGGGAAAACGTGAAGCAACTGGCTGCCGAACTGGCCGACCACCATAAGAACCCCGCTTTCCGCCACTGCACCAAAATGGGACAGCTAGTCCGGCTCAATATCCAGACCATCCTGAACAATCCGCTGCCGTAGGTTTTTTCAGAATCCCACTGCCTGCCCATCAAGCTGCCAGGCCGGGTCAACGGGGATATTCAGGTAAGTCAGTATGGTCGGCACCAGGTCCACAGCCACCGGATCGGGCTGCAGCTGCCCGGGAATGATGCCCGGCCCGTTCAGGATCATGAAAACATAGCGCACTTCCGGGATATCGTCCTTTCCGCCATGGCCGGACATGGTCCCGCCATGGTCGGTAACCACGGCTATCAGCCATTTTTCAGGGAAATACTGTTCCCGCCAGCGGACCATGTCTATCAATTCTCCGGCAAACCGGTCACTTTGCTCAATTTTTGAAATGTATTCCGGGACGGACGGGTCAAATCCTTTTAAATGACCGATATGGTCCACTTCTCCCAAATGGACAAACACGATATCCGGGTTGCAGGAGCGAAAATATTCCAGGGCGTTGTCCGTTACCAGGCGGTCACTTTTGATCCCGAAATTCACGGAATTGTGTGTCAGCAGGTGATGATTCAGGGCGATGAAATGGGTGAAAGTGCCAAAATTCAGGCATCCCCAGGCATCGCGGACCCGGTCGGAGAAGGGGGGATACTGCCCATAATTTTTTCCACTGAAAGTGTTGAAGGTAACCCCATGCTTATCGGGCCAGACTCCGCACAGGATGGTTGACCACCCGGGGGCGCTCCAGGTGTACGGACCACGGTCTACATGATAGCTCCACGCGCCCGTGGCGGCCAGTTGGTCGAGATTTGGCGTGGAGGCCTGCTGCAAAGCATCCGACCGGCAACCGTCAATCCCGATAACCAATACCTTTTGTAAAGTGTCCTGGTTGTCGCGGCCCGGGTCGCAGTCGGTGCACACAAACGGGTCTTTCCGGCAGCCTGCCGCCAGCACTGTTGCGAGAAGGAGGGGAAGGAGTATGCGATTCATCGGGCTTATGCGGTCTGAAAATACAAATATAGGGTTTGCCCGCGTTTACCGCGGCTGGTTCAACAGCTTTTTCACACGGGGCCAGGCTTCCCGGAACCAGAAGGTAAAAGCTCCGGGGTTTTCTGCCAGCAGGCGGTCTGTGGCTTCAGGGTCCAGCCATTTCCATTCTGCCACTTCCGAAGCATCGGGGTGCGGACGTTCATCAGTGATGCCCATCAGCACGTGGTCCAGTTCGTGCTCGGTAAGCCCGTTGTCGAGCCGGGTCATATAGCGGAAGACAAACAGTTCGCGCAGGCTGACATCCAGCCCCATTTCTTCTTTCAACCTCCGCTGGGCGGCATTCAGGATGCTTTCCCCGGGCCTCGGGTGGCTGCAGCAGGCGTTGGTCCACAGCCCGGCACTGTGGTACTTTCCATCCGCCCTTTTGTGCAGCAAAACCTGCCCCTTTTTGTTAAACAGGAACACCGAAAAAGCCAGGTGCAGCCAGCCTTTTTGATGGACTTCCAACTTGCCGGCTGTTCCGGCCGGCTCCCCGTTTTCATTTACCAGGATTACTTTTTCCTCTGCGTCATTCATGCGTTGCGAAATTAGGGTTTACCCGGCCACCCGGCCGCGGAAATACAGGGCGCAGCAAATCCCCGCGGCTATGGCGGCATTCAGTGATTCTGCTTTCCCGTACCCCGGGATGGAAAGTTGCCGGTCCGTCAGGGCCAAAAGGTTTTTGCGGATACCGTGGGCTTCATTCCCGATAAGCAGCAGGCAATTCTCCGGCCATTCGTATTCGAAAACATTTTCCCCGGAAAGCGCAGCAGCCAGCCAGGGCAGCCCCGGAAAGCTTTCCCGCAAGGTTTCCGGCTCCACATAATGGATTCGCACGCGGGCTACCGAGCCCATGCTGGCCTGGACCACTTTCGGGTTCCAGGCATCCGCGCAGTCCGGGGAGCAGAAAACGTGTTCCAACCCGAACCAGTCGGCTGTGCGGAGGATGGTACCCAGGTTTCCGGGATCAGCCACCTGGTCCAGGAACAGGGAAAGGCTGTTCAGTGAAACGGGAAGTTTATATTTCGGGATGGCAAAAACCCCAAGCACGTTCTGGGGCGATTGGGCCAGGGCGATCCGCTCCATTTCCGAAGGGGAAACCCGCGTGTACGACTCCTGGAATTGGCCGGGCACCTGCCAGTTATTCGTGGCAAAAAGGCTTTGCACAACCAGCTGGCTGTTTAAAAGATCGGCAATGAGTTTATCGCCTTCTGCCACAAAACATCTATATTGCTTTCGGTATTTTTTTTGCCGCAGCGAGCGGATGTATTTTATTTGTGCCCTGGAAAGCATGATCCGGCAAAGTACGTTAAAATCTGTTGTAATTCTAAGCCTTTGCGCTGGTCTGGCGGCCTGCAGTACCACCCGTCATTTGCCATCGGATCAATACCTTTTGGTGGACAACCGGATCGTGTTTGAGGATCATGGGTCCGTGCCGGAAGATGATCGTAACCTGGAAGGGGACCTGGAAGACCTGGCCCGCCAGCAGCCCAATGAAAAAATGCTGGGCCTGTTCCGGTTGAGGCTCTTTATTTATAACCTGACCCGGGACACCACCAAACGGTTGCGCCAATGGCTGAACCGGAAAGCCGGGGACCCTCCGGTCATTTTTGATTCGGCCCGCGCGGAAGAAAGTGTTGAAGCTATGCGGCAATACCTGTTTTACAAAGGGTATTTCTCCGGCACTGTATGGTACGGCCTGAAACTGAAAGGCAAAAAAGCCGTTTGCACCTATCACATCACCCGCAATGAACTTACCTATATCGATACGGTGGTGTATGAAATCAGCGATCCGGCTATCAGCGACCTGATCCATTACAGCGGCCCTGAAAGCCCGTTGCAGGCGGGCAAGCCCTATGACGTGGATTTCCTGCTGGATGAGCGAAGCCGTATCCACAACCTGCTGCGCGACCACGGCTATTTCGACTTTAAAAAGCAATACGTCTATTTCGAACTGGACACGTTGGAAAAGCCCGGGAAGCTGGATCTGTACGTTAAGATTTCCCCTCCCGAGGGCGATTCCACCCACCGGGTTTATCGCATTGACAGCATCCTGATTTACACGGATTACTGGCCTGGCGACAGTTCCGCCCACGGGCTCATCCCGGTAGAAGGCGAATATTATTTTATGGACCGCAAACTGCCTTATAACCCAAAGCCCATCGTTAATGCTATTTTATTTGAAAAGGGCAACAAGTTCAGCTACACCAAATACCGCCAATCAGTGCAGCGTTTGTCGGAACTCGGCTTGTATCGGTTTGTGAATATCTCTTTTGAAGGAATCCGCACTGACTCTTCAGGCGACCGGTGGATGATTATGGTAGTCAGGCTCACCCCGGGGAAAAGGCAATCCGTCACTACGGAGATTGAAGCCAATACCAGTTCGGATTATTTCCTGGGATCGCGCCTGAGTTTTTCATACGGGAATAAAAACCTGTTTCGCCAGGCCGACCTGTTCCGGGCCAACCTGAATACGGGTATAGAAACTTTGCTCGACAGCGGACGGGTCAACCTGAATACGGTGGATTTGAATGCCGAAGCCGCTTTTGTTTTTCCAATGTTCCTGGAACCGTTTAATATCCGGGTGAATAAGCTGTATAATCCCAAAACCCAGATTACCGTCCGGTACAATTATTTCAAACGGCTCAACCTGTTCAACATGAATTCCCTGACCCTGACCTACGGGTACACCTGGAAGGAGTTTGAGCCAAAAACCCATACCCTGAACCCGGTGGAACTGAACCTGACGCGGCTCGGACAGGTGACAGATAAATTTAACCAGATCCTGGCGGATAACCCGCTGTTGCGGAAGAGCTTTGAAGAACAGTTAATTATTGGTTCCGGCTATACCTTTGTTTTTAACCGGCCGGACAAGCGAAATAAACGTTTATCGTGGTATTTCCGGGGCAACCTGAATGTGGCGGGTAATCTCCTGCGGGCAGGATACCGGATTGCCAATCCGAACAGCAAGGACAGCATATTTTACCTGTTTCAGCGCCCCTTTTCGCAGTATATCCGGCCGGATGCGGAACTGCGGCTGTATACATCTACCGGTAAGGAGTCTGCTTTGGTGCTGCGTGCTTTTGCCGGGGCGGGCATCACTTATGGAAACAGTCAGGTAATGCCTTATGTGAAACAATACATTTCAGGAGGAAGCAACAGCCTGCGGGCTTTCCGTATCAGGACCCTCGGACCGGGCAGCTACCGGGCTGATGTGAATGGAAACGGTTCCGTTTTCCCGGATCAAAGCGGGGATATCAAACTGGAAATGAATGCCGAATACCGTTTCAACCTGACGGGGATGTTTAACGGGGCTTTCTTTGCCGATGCCGGCAATATCTGGCTGCTGCGGGAAGATACGGCCAAGCCGGGGGCCAATTTCGCTTTTGACCGTTTTTACAAGGAAATTGCCATCGGAGCCGGAGCCGGCCTGCGCATGGACTTCTCCTTCTTTGTCTTCCGCATCGACCTGGGCATACCACTCTATGACCCGTCCCTGCCCGAAGGGGACCGCTGGAAATTCAAAACCATGAATCCGCTCAATGCCAACTGGCGGAGAAACAATCTCGTGCTGAACCTGGCGATTGGTTATCCGTTCTGATCAGCCGGGAGCCGGTAATCCGGAACCGGCCTGCCCGCCATGCGAAGAATCAGGTAAAGAATGCCGGCTGCCACGGCAAAATTCAACCACCACGGCAAGCCGATATATACAAACACCGTCCCGATGCCGAGGCTTACCACTGCCACGGTGAGGGCGTAGGGCATCTGGGTCCGCACATGGTCGATATGATTGCAACTGCTGGCCAGGGAACTCATAACCGTAGTGTCGGAAATGGGAGAACAATGGTCTCCGAACACGGAACCGCCCAAAACCACAGCCACTACATTGTAATAGATAACTATCGCTTCCTGGTGCGATAACCCCGCATGGGTGCTCAAAACCCAACTGGTCGGCAGGGCAATGGGGTATAAAATGGCCATGGTGCTCCAACTTGAACCCGTGGAAAAGCTGATCACGGCAGCCAACAGGAAAGCGATAAAAGGCATCCAATAGGGATTGACCGATCCGCCCATGGCAGAGGTCAGGAATTCGGCTGTATGCAGCGTCTCCGTGACGGAAGCCAGCGACCAGGCCAGCACCAGGATCAGGATGGCCGGCAGCATGGTTTTAATCCCGTCAATCATAGTTTCTATGCTGTACCGGAAGGACAGGGTTTTCGTAGCCACGCTGAGTGCAATGGCGACAATGGTACCCGACAGGGAAGACCACAGCAAAGCGACATAGCTGTCGGCCTGCCCGATGGTTTCACTCAGTTTAGTCAGGAACCCCTTGCCCGAATGCCATATCGCGGGATCGTACCCGGTATATAAAAGACCGGCTATGGTTACCACGATAACAGTCACGATGGGGTAAAAAGCATTTTGCCAGCGGTAACGGATTCCTTCCACGGGTTCCATGCTGCGCAGGCTGTCGTCCACCGGGGCTTCCTCGCGCTGGCTTTCCGGGGTTTCGTACAGGCGGTTTTCCTGCCGGGCCCGCATTTCCGCGTGGTACATGCTGCCATAATCACGTTTCGTGCGTACCAGCATAAAAATGAAGATCAGCGTCAGGATCGGGTAAAACGCGTAAGGAAGTGAATGGAAAAAAATGGAATACGGGCTTTCGGTAATGCCCAGATGGGCGCTTTGGGTACCGATATAGCCCAGTTCGGCTCCGATCCAGGTGGTCACAAAAGCCAGGGCACTGACCGGGGCTGCCGTACTGTCAACCAGGTAGGCCAGTTTTTCGCGCGATATCCGGAAGCGGTCGGTCACTGGCCGCATAGTGTTGCCCACTATCAGCGTATTGGCATAATCGTCAAAAAAGATGGCGATGCCCATCAGCCAGGTGATTAGCTGCGTGTTGCGTGCGGAATTGGCAAAGCGCGACAAACGCTGCACGATGCCCGCCATGCCCCCGTTCCGTGAGACAATACCCACCATGCCTCCGATCAACAGCGAAAAAATAATAACCGATACATGGCCGGAATCCTTGAAAACATCCAGCACATAGGTATCAATCACCCGGAAAATGCTGTTCAACCAGTCTTCCGGCCGGAACCTGTAAAGAATCAGGGCGCCCAGCCAGATACCGGCAAACAGGGATGAAATCACTTCCTTTATCAACAGGGCCAGGAAAATAGCCAGCAACGGAGGCAATATGGACAGCCATAAAGGGATGGTATGGCTTTCGATCGTGCCCCTTTTTTCCTGAAACCGGAATAAATGACTTTTGGTGTATATAGCTTTCTGGAAACCGGTTTCAGGGTCTTTTTCCAGGATCACATATTTCAGCAGCAGTGTTTCTCCACGATGTCGGTAAGGGTAAAAAGCGCTTCCGTTATGAAATTCCAGGCTGACCGTATCGATGCGGTTGAGCACAAAAGTATAGGCTCCTTCAATTTTCAGGTCCTTGTTACCGGCTTTATCCAGGGCCGTGACCATCAATTGCATACCTTCCGCGCCTTCCTGGAGGCTGGCATTAAAATCCTGGATACGGAACAAATCATTCCTGAAATTGAACGCTATAGACTGGGCTCCTGCCAACAGGGGCCCCGCGCAGCAGATCAACCAAAAAATAAAGGCCCTGGTACTTTTCATGGTTAGGATGGCTAAAAATAGAAAATCCCGGAAAGCTATCAGAAAATGCCGCTTCCCAGGCATTTTTGGTAACTTTATTCAGGCCGGAGTATTAGTTTTGAGCGGGCATTGCTTTATGAAACCACTTTCTTTTTTACTCCTGATTTTCAGCCTTGACGCTTTGTGGGCCCAGCCGGTTTTTACCCCTTTTGACCATATCAAAGTTACCGAGCGTGGAAAAGTGCTGGAAAAACCCTGGGACGGAGGGTTCAACAATCCCCAGTTTTCCACGGCTGACCTGAATCATGACGGGCTGGAAGACCTCGTAATTTTCGATGCCAGCGACAATCGCATTTATACTTATATCAATGGAGGAGACTCAGGCGTGGTGGATTACTACTGGGCTCCGGAATATACCCGCAATTTTCCGCCCCTGCACGATATGGTGCTGATGCGCGACTATAACTGCGATGGCATTGCCGATATTTTTGCCTACAGCAGTGCCGGTATCCAGGTATGGAAAGGACGGTACGACAGCCTTAACCACTTGGCTTTTGATTTTGTCATTTTCCGGCTTACCTATCCAAGCGGTTCGTTCGACATCAATATCTACATTGACCCGGTGAATCTGCCGGCCATTACCGATGTGGATGGTGACGGAGACCTGGACATTGTGGCTTTTGAGCAGTTTGGCGGCACCGTGGCCTGGTACCAGAACCGTTCGCAGGAGCTTGGCTATGGTTGTGACAGCCTGTTGTTTATCAAAAAAACCAACTGCTGGGGCGAATTTTGTGAATGCTCTTCCTGGCGCAATACCATTACCCTAAATTACAATGATCCCAATTGCTTTTATATCCCGTTTTACAGCCCGAAAGGGTCGGAATGGCTGGCCGGCCATTACGGTCAGGACACCCTCACACGCCATGCCGGGTCTACCGTAACACTGTTTGACCAGGACCGGGACGGGGACATGGAAGCTCTCATCGGTGATGTATCGTTCGATAACCTCGTTTACCTGTATAATGGCCACCTATACGGCAAGGACCAGATGACCGCTCAGGATTCCACCTTTCCTGCCTACAATGTGTCAGTGGATCTGCCGGTTTTCCCGGCCGCCTACCTACTGGATGTGAATAATGACAATAAAAAGGACCTGCTGGTTTCCAGCTATAATATCAATTACTGCATGCTGGATCCATTGCTGGATACAGCCGCGAACGTGGAGAATATTTTATGGTACCGCAATGTCAGCCCGGATTCCACGTATCAGTTTCAGTATGAAACCGATGAATTTCTTACCGGGGAAATGATTGACCTGGGTGAGAACGCTTACCCGGCCTTTTTCGATTACAACGCGGACGGATTAACGGATATCCTGGTTGGGACCTGTTACCGGTATGACCGGGAAGACACCTTGTTACGGGGCCTCTCGTTGTATGAAAACATTGGTGGGCCGGGAAGCCCGCGCTTCCGGCTGGTGACCCGCGATTACGAAGGTTTTTCAGCTCTGAATGCCCGTGGCCTCGTGCCTGCTTTTGGCGACCTGGACGGAGACGGGGACCAGGACATGCTTTGCGGGAATATCGGGGGTACTTTTATCTATTTTGAAAACCAGGCCGGTGCGGGAAATCCGCCACAGTTTGTTTATCAGACATCCTTTTTCGACAGCCTGCAGGTGGGCGAATACTCCAACCCGCAGATTGTGGATGTGGACCGGGACGGCCTGCCGGATATCATTTCCGGGGAGCGCCAGGGCAACGTGTACTGGTTCCGCAATATTGGTACACCCACGGCCCCGCATTTCAAGCTCGAATCGGCCTTTTTCGGCCAGGTGGATGTGCGGGACGGGGCCTTTTTCGGTTTCAGCTCGCCCCGGCTGGTTCCTTACGGGCCTTCGCAGGAGTATATTCTGCTGGTGGGCTCCGAAAAGGGCAAGCTCTTTATGTACGACCAGGTGGAAAACAACCTGTACGGTGCCTTCCACCTCGTGAGCAAGGACCTCCTCGACAGCCTGCGGGCTTACCGCATTTCCATAGACGTGGCCGACCTGAACGCTGACGGGAAATTTGAACTCATTGCCGGGCAGTTGCGGGGCGGCCTCCAGATCTATTCCACGGGCGATACGACCATTACCGGACAGGCTGTGCAGCCGCCTGCTCCGGGCTGGCAGCTTTATCCCAATCCTGCGAGGAATACGGTAACCCTGGTTTTCGATGCGCCTGCCAGGGCCGGAAAAGTCCGGATATTCGACACCGCGGGCCGCCTGGTGCTGAGCGCCTCCATCGAACCCGGCAAAACCGCCCTGCACCTGGATACCGGGCACCTGCCACCGGGGCAGTATTTCGTGAGTGTCCGGACAGGAGAAACCTTTGCCATCCGGCCGCTGGTGTTTCTGCCCTAAGCCCGGTAATGCCTGTTCCGGAGCAGGAATTCAACTTTTAAAATTCATCCTGTCAGGCTGCTTTTTCAGAAATTTTTTTCTGTAAAAATTTGAAATTCAGCTGACTTGCTCTATTTTTGTGTATATCATACACATTAATTTTCCACCTAATCCTGAGTCATGCAATACCGCCACAAGATTCTACCCATTGCGACCTTGTTGTATTTCCTTATCGGGATACCCTTTTTAATACACGCACAGAACGTAGGAATAGGCACTGCCACCCCGCATGCCAGTGCCAAACTGGACGTACAATCCACCACCTCGGGTTTGCTGATACCGCGGATGACCTCGGCCCAGCGCACGGCCATTGCCAACCCGGCCACCGGCCTGCTGGTTTACCAGCTCAACGGTACCACTGGATTCTATTATTACAACGGAACCTCCTGGGTGCAGCTGGGAGGCGGTGACGGGGATTGGACCATATCGGGCAGCAATATGTACAGCGGTGTAAGCGGGAATGTAGGCATCGGGATTACCAATCCATTGGCAAAACTGGATGTGAACAGTAGCATGACCGGGATGTACGGTACCAGGTTTGTCTATACCGCTTCGAACCAACCGTTTTACGGGTTGTATAACGAAGTGTCTTCAACGGCCACTACGGGCTCGGTGATTTCCGGTTTGTTCAAGGTATTGAATTCTTCCGGTGTGAATACCACGGAAGCAATCGGGATTACCAATTCAGCCTCCGGGACCAATAATTACGGAATATTCGGGAATGTAACGGGTTCGGGTACGAACAATTACGGGATAAACATGATAGTCAGCGGTGGTTACACCAGTCGGGGGCTGAGTGTGGATGTTACTGGCACCCCGGGAAATACTTACGGGGTGTACTCCTATGCCCATGGTACGGGCTCAATCAATTACGGCATAAAGGCATCGGCCAGCGGGGCAAGCAGCCAGAACTGGGCCGGCTGGTTTGGCGGAACTGTTGCAGGTGACGGACAGGTGTATATCAAAAATGGACTGGGTATTGGCACCACCCACCCTTAACGAGAAACTCAATGTCAACGGTGCGATTAATATCGGTAACACCGCAGGAACCAATGCAGGTACCATCCGATACACCGGTTCCGATTTTGAAGGGTATTTCGGAGGGGCCTGGCATTCATTTACGGGTTCAGACGCTGACTGGACCATTTCAGGCAGCAATATGTATAGTGCCGTAAGCGGAAATGTTGGTATTGGCACAACCAGCCCGATTGGAAAACTGCATGTACAGGGAACCGTTACAACTTCCCAGGGAGTATATATGAATTTTACAGGCAGTGCGAATAATTTTAACGGCCTGTTCCTTCAAAGTAACTCTACCCATACAGGGGGGCAGACCACAACTGCATCCTTTTCCATGACCGGCTCATCCGGAGTGACTAACTCCATGGGGGTAGATGTATATAACAATGCCACAGCCACAAACAATTATGGAGTAAATTCTGCAGTGGCTGGTACCGGAACCAACAATTATGGTATAAGAGCTAGTGCCAGCAACGGGTACACAAGCTACGGAGTGTATTCAGTGGCGCAGGCTACCACCGGGAGTTCATATGGGGTGTATTCCTGGGCGCATGGTACAGGGGGCGTGAATTATGGGATACGGGCATCAGCCAACGGGGCAAGCAGCCAGAACTGGGCCGGCTGGTTTGGCGGAACTTTCGCAGCTGACGGACACGTGTATATCAAGGATAGACTGGGTCTTGGCACAACTACCCTTAATGAGAGACTCAATGTAAACGGTGGGATTAATATCGGGTACACCGCAGGAACCAATGCCGGTACCATCCGATACACCGGTTCCGATTTTGAAGGGTATTTCGGAGGGGCCTGGCATTCGCTGACCGGTTCAGATGCAGACTGGACTATATCAGGCAGCAATATGTACAGTTCCGTAAGCGGGAATGTAGGCGTAGGGGTTACCAGTCCAATTGCCAAACTGCAGGTAGGCGGTACTTTAAGCAGCTCTACCGGTTTCCTGGTAAATGTGACCGGAAATACAACCAGCACTTTTACAGGGATGTATAGCAGTGCCCAGTCGACCGTAGCCAGTAGTACTGTGCAGTCACTGTATTTATTAACCACCAATTCTTCAGGAGCTGCCAAAAGCATTGGTGCCTATGCTTACAATGATGCTACCGCAACTAGTAATTACGGTTTTGAATCGAGGGTCCTTGGGGCCGGAACCAGCAATTATGGAATGTATTCATATGCCAGCGGTGGAACTACAAGCACAGGGATTTATGCAGAAGCATTGGCCACTACGGGTAATTCATACGGATTGAACGCATGGGCACATGGAACCGGTTCTACTAATTATGGTGTCAAAGCTGCTACAATGGGAGGTACTTCAAACTGGGCCGGCTGGTTTGGAGGATCTTATATGAATGACGGCAAAGTGTATATTGAGGATATGCTGGGCATCGGCACAACCACATTGTCTGAGAAACTGAATGTAAACGGTGCCATAAACATCGGAAATACAACAGGAACCAATGCCGGTACCATCCGATACACCGGTTCTGATTTTGAAGGATATTTCGGTGGCGCCTGGCATTCTTTGACCAGCAGCAGCGATGGTGACTGGACCGTTTCAGGCAGCAATATGTACAGTGCGGTTACCGGGAATGTAGGTATTGGCACTAGTGCGCCATCTCAGAAACTGGATGTCCTGGGTAATATTAAAATGCCAGCCACTACTTCTACCTCAGGGATACTATATGCAGGCAATATACGCTTCCTCCATAATTATGGAAACAAAAATGTTTTCCTTGGAGAAAATGCCGGAAACCTTAGCTTGAGCACTTCCACTGCTTATGGGTATAATGTTGGAATTGGTAGCAATTCTCTGTTCTCATTAACATCGGGAAAATGGAACACCGCGGTCGGAACATCATCGATGTATGGAATCACCACCGGATATTCCAATGTGGCTGTTGGTATTAATTCATTATACGCCAATACCACAGGTTATGGTAATGTAGCCATTGGAACCAATGCCCTTCGGTTTAATGTATCAGGACATAACAATACCGCCTTGGGTTATTATGCTGGATATTCGAATTCAGTCGGTTCAAATAATGTATTTATTGGCGAAGGTGCCGGTTATAGTGAGACCGGAAGCAACAAATTATATATTGAAAATTCTACGACAACAGCGCCCCTGATCTGGGGTGATTTTCTTACCAATGATGCCGCTATCAACGGCAACCTGAGTATCGGTTCGCAAACCTTCGGGGCCGGTGCCAATAATGTGCTGGCCATATTTAACGGTACTGCTCCTACTGCTTCAGTTCTGAATGGGGTACAACTTTATGCTCAGGATGTATCTGCCAGCAGTGAGCTGAAAGTCAGGGACGAAGCTGGCAACATCACGGTTCTCTCCCCGCACGATTTCAGCTTTATTCCGGCCGGGCCCAGCGAGGAAATGTCATGGGCTTTTTATTCGGAAAGGAATGGCCGTGTGATCAATGTAGATATGGCCCGGGTTGTGCGCCTGGTGGAACAGCTTAGCGGTGAACAGCTCATCTGGCTCTATGACAAGAACACGGGCAAGTACATCCCTTCGGTTCAGGGGGATGACATCAGGAACAACCGGGAGCTGAAAGAAGAAATCGAACAACTGAAAGCTCAGAACCGCGAAATCCTGGAACGCCTGGAACGGCTGGAGAACAAATAACCGGCCAGGGGCAAATGACTCCAGCCACCAACCGGCCTTCCCCGAAAGCCCTTGATTATTAGGCGGGAAAAAATTAATTTGGTACCTTCGTGCCGAAGTATTTAAAGCCCGGCCTTCCGTTTTGCATGTACTTTGATTGGTAGTTTACCAGGTCCTTTGTTCTCCTCTTTTTCCTGATTTTCCAAGCTCAGGCCTGGAATGCATCATGCCTCCGGGAGAGAATAGTATACCTGTCAAAGCCTCTTTTCCCTGTTCCTGAAGCAGTAACGGTACAGTGCCTGTCAGGGCGGAGCGCTAGAAAAATATGGTATCATGAATAATATGATTTTACGGTTCTCTTATGGATTGATGGTTTACCTTATGCTTGTTTCAGGAATTGCCCGCTCGCAGAATGTGGGCATTGGAACGGCCATTCCGAATCCCAGTGCCAAACTCGATATTACTTCCACCACTAGTGGCCTGCTGATACCGCGGATGACCTCGGCCCAGCGCGCGGCTATCACCAGCCCCGCCACGGGGCTGCTGGTTTACCAGGTGGACGGTACGGCCGGCTATTACTATTATAACGGTTCGGCCTGGGCACAGCTCGGAGGCAGTGACGGAGACTGGACCATTTCCGGCTCGGATGTTTACAGGCTAGCGGGTACGGTATGCATCGGAACTAACTCTGTGCACCCTATTCTTCATTTAAGGTCCTTTTCAGCAGGCAATAAGCCATTTATGCCTCCGCCAGTTCCACTTACGCGGTTCCCTATGTTATCAGCACCCTATACACCGGAACAGGACCCTATCATGCAACCGCGGTATATGGATATGCGGAACCTCAGGGGGGCTGCAAACCGGGTTTATCGCCCAGGAAATGGAACAAGCTGCCCGGGAAGTGGGTTATGACTTCAGCGGTGTGGATGCCCCTAAAAACAGTCAGGATTATTACGGACTCCGCTATGCCGAGTTTGTCGTGCCCCTGGTGAAAGGCATGCAGGAGCAGCAACAGGAAATTGAGCTGCTGAGGGAGCAGAATGCCCGCCTGGAAGAGCAGATCAGGGTGCTCCGCGAGCTGGTGGAAACGGAATAAACCCCTCTGCCGCAGGCGAAAACAGTTTTATTGGGATAATTACACAAAAAGCGGGTATTTTTATCCGGAAAATTCTCACCAAATCCCCGGCTATGAAATCTACATTTACCACGCTGGCCAGGAAGGCATTTTTGTATCTTTTTTTAACGAATATTCCTTTGCTGGTCACAGCGCAGAATGTCGGCATCGGCACCGCCTTGCCAGACAACAGCGCCCTGCTCGAACTGTCCAGTACAGCCAGGGGCTTCCTCGTACCCCGCATGACATCAACCCAGCGGGGACTGATTGCCAGTCCGGCCACGGGGCTGTTGGTGTACCAGACAGACGTTTCCACCGGGTTCTACTATTACACCGGCACGGCATGGGTCCGCCTCGGGGCTGACGGGGAAGGGTGGAAGACTACCGGTAACAATGGCACCACAGCTGGCACCAATTTCATGGGTACCACCGATAACCAGGATGTAGTGTTTAAAAGAAACACCATTGAAGCCGGCCGACTCGGAGGCAGCAATACTTCATGGGGGGTAGCTTCGTTAGTTTCCAACACTACAGGAGGGGTGAATACCTCCATTGGAGCAAGTGCCATGTATTCCAACACATCGGGATATCAAAACACTGCCATCGGCTATTATGCTCTATTTTCGAATACAACAGGATATAAAAACACAGCGGTTGGAGTCAGGGCACTCAATTGGAACACCTTGGGGACCCATAATCTTGCTGTTGGTTATATGGCTATGTATTCCAATGCTTCTGGCTATTTTAATTCGGCTACTGGATATCAAGCGCTTTATAGTAATACTATTGGGAACTACAATGCTGCTTTTGGTACTAAAGCGCTTTACTTCAACACTCAAGGAATAAATAATACTGCTGTCGGCAGCAATTCTCTTTATAACAATGCAACAGGAAATTATAACACGTCTGTTGGTTTTCATGCACAGTATTCCAATACCAGTGGGTCTTTAAATACGGCTGTTGGCACTCAGTCACTATATTTCAATGTGACCGGTAGTAAAAACATTGCCACAGGGTATCAGTCGCTGCATGATAACACTACAGGGCATACCAATATTGCTTTGGGTATTAGGGCATTATTCTCCAATACCACAAAAAGCAACCTGGTGGCTGTGGGCGATTCAGCCCTTTTTAATAACGGCTTCGGGGCCTCGCTCCCCTATTATGGCACCGGGAACACGGCCATCGGCTCCAAAGCACTGTATGCCAACAGGAACGGATATTACAATACCGCCAGCGGATACCAGAGCTTGTATTCCAACACCTGGGGCTACAAGAACATGGCAAATGGTTATAAAGCACTCTATTCTAATACTACCGGGCACTCCAATGTAGCCGTGGGGTCCAACGCATTGGGGAAAAACACCACTAAGAACGACCTCGTGGCCGTGGGCGATTCCGCCCTGTTCAACAACGGCACCGGGGCCACACTCTCCTACCATGCCACAGAAAATACAGCTATAGGTAGTAAATCACTTTCTGCGAACACTACCGGATATGCTAACACCGCCACCGGCTATAAGGCACTATTTTCTAATACAACGGGATATTACAATACGGCTAACGGTGACGGTGCGCTGTTCAATAATACCTCCGGACACCATAATATGGCCAACGGGTATCAGGCATTGTATCACAACACTTCCGGGTATTCCAATGTCGCAAACGGATATCAGGCACTTTATTCCAATACCACCGGCCGTGAGAACATAGCCAGCGGATACAAGGCCCTGTATAACAACACGACCCAGATCAGTCTTGTGGCTGTTGGCGATTACGCCCTGTTCAACAATGGTAGCGGGGGGAATAATACAGCTAATGCAAACACGGCCGTGGGCAGCCATGCGTTATACTCCAATACCGCAGGGTATTCAAACAATGCTACTGGGTACTGGGCACTTTATAACAATACAACAGGATACCGCAATACCGCCAATGGTTACAGGGCTTTGATAGACAACACTACCGGATTCGAGAATACGGCCATTGGTTATCATGCTTTATATGCAAACACAACAGGTAACTATCGTACCGCGCAGTAGGCGCTTCAAGCAATAGTACCGGGACAGCTTATTTCAATAATACCGGTTTGGGGTACGGTGCCAACCCGGGTGCTTCAAACCGGGTGGCCATCGGCAATACCTTGGTTAGCTGGATTGGCGGGCAAGTGGGCTGGAGTACCTATTCCGATGCCCGTGTGAAGGAAGAGGTGGCCGAGGATGTGCATGGCCTGGATTTCATCCTGAACCTGCGCCCGGTAACTTACCGGTACAACATAGAGCAGGAACAACGGCTGATGACCGGGCAGGTGGATACCAACGAATGGGAGGGCAAATACGATATTGAACAAATCCGTTTCAGCGGGTTCATCGCCCAGGAAGTGGAACAGGCTGCTGAAAAAGCAGGGTACGACTTCAGCGGGCTGCAGAAACCTGTCAACGAACACACCCTGTACACCCTCCGCTACGCGGAATTCGTGGTGCCCCTCGTGAAAGCCGTGCAGGAACAGCAGGCCATCATCGAGTGTCAGAGGGAGACCATTGCCCGGCAGCAGGCCATGCTCGATGAGCTGCGCCAGGAAAACACCACGCAGGACTGGCAACTCAGCAGCCAGGATGAACGCATCCGGGCCCTGGAAGCCGAGATGGCGCGGATCACTGGCGGGCAGGCTTCAAGGTAGTTGTTTCCAATTCATGAAGGTATAAAAAAGCCGGCCATTCCGGGCCGGCTTCATTTTTTTCCGGTAAGGTCTTTCCCGGGTTTCAGCCCAGGATATTCATGTTGTCGAGCACGGCCATTACCTCGCGCACATGGTTGGCACTGGCATCCAGCAGGGCCTTTTCGTCTTCATTGAGGTTTAGTTCAATGATTTTTTCAATCCCGTTGCGCCCCAGTATAACGGGCACCCCGATGTAGAGGTCTTTCAGGCCGTATTCCCCGTCCAGGCGGGCGCAGGCAGGCAGGATGCGTTTTTCGTCTTTCAGGATGGCTTCCACCATTTGAGCCGCGGCCGCCCCGGGCGCGTACCACGCGGAGGTGCCCAGCAGGTTCACAATTTCCCCTCCGCCTTTCCGGGTGCGGTTCACGATGGTTTCCAGGCGGTCGGCAGGAACCATATCGGTCACCGGGATGCCTGACACGGTGGTATAGCGCGGCAAGGGCACCATAGTGTCTCCGTGGCCGCCCATGAGCATGGCCTGGATGTCTTTGGGTGAGCAGCCGATTTCATCGGCCAGGAAAGCCCGGTAACGGGCCGTGTCGAGCACACCGGCCATACCGAACACGCGGTGGGCGGGGAAACCGCTTACCATAAAGGCCGTGTAGGTCATCACATCCAGCGGGTTCGAAACCACCAGCAGGATGGTATCGGGCGAGTGTTTAATAACGCTTTCGGTAACGGATTTAACTATGCCTGCATTGGTGCTGATTAGGTCGTCCCGGCTCATTCCGGGTTTCCGGGGGACTCCTGAGGTGATCACGACCACATCACTTCCTTCTGTGGCGGTGTAGTCATTGGTAACGCCCCGGACCTTGGTGGAAAAATAGCTCACCGGGGCGGTTTCCCACAGATCCAGCCCTTTTCCCTCGGCTACCCCTTCTTTGATATCTACCAGTACAACTTCCTGTAAAAAATCTTTACGGGCCAGCGCGTCAGCTGTGGTGGCCCCGACACTTCCGGCTCCTATTACTGTTACTTTCATGATGAATTTATTTTTGCAACAAAGCTATGTAATAAAACGTTTGCTACTGATGAGTTAAGTCACTAATTCAGGCCGGTTTTTGTTTAGTATTTTAGCGCAGGAAATGAAGATGATTTTTATGAAGAAATTTTACTGGATTCTTTTGCTGGCGTCCACAGGATTTGCCGGCATGGCCCAGCAGGGGATGATGAAAACGGACAGCTATTGCGGAACGGTAGAACTCAATTCGGTGCAACGGGCATTTTTGAAACAATTCCAGGCCAGCGGGGCGCGGCAACCGGGAGATACGCGGGCAATCATTTACCTGCCCCTGCAAATTCACATTGTGGGCACGGACAACGGCACCGGTTATTACCGGACCGAAGACCTTTTCAATGTAATATGTGCACTCAATGAGCAATTCCGGGATGCCAATATCTACTGGTACATAAAGGGGAACATTCATTACATCAATAATTCCGCATTTTACGCACATGACTTCCAGACCGGGGCTCAGATGATGGCCCAGAACAACGTGCCGGGACGTGTAAACGTGTATTTTGTGTCGGATCCGGCCGGGAACTGCGGGTATTACTCTCCTTACCAGGACGCGGTAGCCATTGCCAAAAGCTGCGCGGGGCCCGGCAGCACTACCCTGGCGCATGAACTGGGGCATTACCTGAGCATGCCGCATACTTTTGCAGGCTGGGAACAGGGCACGCCTCCCCCGGCTGACCAGGAAAGGGCCGATGGCAGCAATTGCCAGACAGCCGGTGACGGATTTTGCGATACCCCGGCCGATTACCTGGCCTACCGCTGGAATTGCCCCTACAGCGGGCCGGCACTGATTGATCCTGTGGGCGATACAGTTCACCCGGATGAAACCCTATATATGTCCTATTCCTCGGATCATTGCCAGACCCGTTTCAGCAACCAGCAGATTTCGGCCATGCGGCAATACATTATGCAGGTACATCAGGATCTCCTGGGTTCCAATCCACTGGCTTTCACTGCCCTGGATACTGCACAGCTGGCAATACCTGCTTACAGCGATACGGTTCCGGCCAATAAGGTACACTTTGCCTGGAAAGCGGTTCCCGGTGCCACTTCCTATCATTTGATATCATCCCGGTTCAGCACCTTTGCCATTCCGGTAGCAGACCTCATCGTACAGGACACCACCTTAACGATTGGTGGTTTCCAGGAAGGGCTTACTTACCGGTGGAAAGTAAAACCTTTGATGGCCACCAATACCTGCGCTGCGTATTCGGAAGTATGGCGTTTTACAACCGGTGCTCCGACAGGCATCAGCGGCCCGGGTGAATGGCCGGCCATCTTGCTGGTGTATCCCAACCCGGTAACAAATAGTGAATCGTTGACGGTTGCCTGGGCGGTACCGGAACCACTGGAAGGGCAAATCAGCCTGTATGATGCCACCGGCAGGACGGTGCTCCGGGTACCAGTGCATTCTGTGAGCGGCAACGGGCAGCTCAACCTGGATATTCAGGAAATGCCCCGTGGAATCTACTTATTGCAGCTTCAGACTGCCACGGGAACTGCCAACCGGAAAGTGGTCATCAGCCAGTAATGAATCACCGGACCAGACGGACCAGCCTGATGGCCAGCAGGTAACAAATCACTACCAGGAACACGGCTGCCAGCAACCATTTCACCAGGGCTGCCAGGGAAGCTGTCCACACCAATCCGGCCGTGGGCGCGCTGTTCAGAATAACCAGGTGCAGGCCGTTTTCCACCCAGTCGAACCCGGCTGCTATCAGGGGCAGGCAGGCAAGCAGCTTTACGCGCTGTGGCTTCATTCCGCTTTTACTCCCTAAAAGCCAGATCAGCGAAGCGGCCGTCAGGCCGTACATCACCGCGTAGATATAATCAATCCACATAGTTTGCCGGTAGGTGTCCGTGATTTCCGGGCCCCAGGCTTGCAGGATGTCGTTGAACCGCTGTAACGAAAAGGCCAGTTGCAGTTCAATGATACCCGGCAGGCCGGTGGGGGGCGCGAAGCCCTGGGTCAGCGCCAGGAAACATATTACCGTGCCCAGGGCCCATACCAGGGGCCAGGGTTTCCTGGAAATATAATGCAACAATCTATCCATCTCCGGCAGTTTTCTTTTTCAGGGGAGGCAGCACCTGCAGGCTTAATACCTGCCGGGTTTTTTCGGTTATACGGAACCGGTGGTCGATCCGGTGACCCACCAGCCAGGCTATTTTTTGACCGCTGATCAAAACCCAGGTATTTTCTTTTTCCAGGGCATCCAGCTTGAGCCCGCCCAGGTAATCGCTCACTTTCTTTTTGGCCGGTTTGGATGGGTTCCCGGGCCGGCCCAGTCCGTAAGGATAAAAATAATCTCCGGCCCGCCAGGGGCGCAGGGTCAGCGGGAATTCCAGCTTCTCCAGGTCCAGGCTGGCTTTTCCGGGTTTTTTGCTGATGACATACCGGCCCACCGGCCGGACTGCCATCCGGATCCTGAAACCAGGAGTTGTCAATGTGCCGCTCGGTTTTTCAATCCGGATCCATTGGCTTTTGGCGCTTTGCCGGTGTGTAAGGATCAGGAACCTGCGGTCGCAGACCAGGCGGTAGGTTTCCGACAGTAATTCCTTACCCGGCTCCGGGCGACTTAGCCATTGCAGGGCATGGTCCAGGCTGTCGCGGGTGAAACCACAGGGCGAAAGTAATTCATAGAGAACAGATCGTGCCCAGGGAACAGGGGCCAGCTTACGTACCGGGATATACAAGGCTCCTCCGCGCTGGAGGGTGTAACGTTTTTTCCATTGCGCGGCCTGGTGGCGGTAGATTTGCTCCAGGTCGAGGAAAACACGGATATTTTCAGACAAAGTTTTATGCAAACCGGGGTTCAGTTCCCGGAGCAACGGAATGAGCTGATGCCGGATCTTATTGCGGGTGTACTTGGTGTCCCGGTTGCTGCTGTCTTCGCGCCACGTCAGTTTCTGAGCTTTTGCCCATTGTTCCAGTTCCTCCCTGGTGGCAAAAAGCAAAGGTCTGATCACCCGGCCGTTTTTCGGCAGCATGCCCCGCAGGCCGCTGATGCCCGTGCCGCGTACCAGGTTGAAAAAGAGGGTTTCCACCTGGTCATCCAGGTGATGGGCTACCGCAATGTATTGCAGGTCAAACTTCAGCCGGAGTTCTTCAAACCAATCGTACCGCAGGCTCCTGGCTGCTTCCTGGATGGAGCTTTTTTGCCGGCTGGCAACAGCCCGGGTATCGAATTTTTTACTAAATGCCGGTACCTTCAGGTGATCAGCCAGGTCCATGACAAAGGCCTCGTCCGCATCAGATTCCCGGCCGCGAAGCTGAAAATTGGCATGGGCAATCATGAAGGAGATGCCGGCCTCGCGCGCCAGGGTTGCCAGGCATACGGAATCCACTCCGCCACTGACGCCAATCAGCCAGCGATCCCCGGGCCAGTACAGGTTTTCCCGGTTCAAATATGATAAAAAAGCCTGGATCATTATTTCGGATCAAAGACTTGTGAAACAACCGCTAACCCGGATATTTCCCCGGCTTCCACACCCCTTGAATGAAAATCAGGAAATACCGGCAATAAATGCGAAATCCTTTCCGAACGGTTGTCAAATGCCGGTTGTTTTCTTTTCAACAATAAGTATATTTGTCACCTTGGTAAAACAGACTGAAAAGTAAGAAAATCTATGAAAATACTGGTTTGTATCAGCAAGGTTCCGGACACAACCACCAAGATCACTTTCACCGATGACAATACCCGGTTCAATTCTGAGAATGTACAGTTTATTGTCAATCCCTATGATGAGTGGTATGCCCTGGTACGTGGGTTGGAACTGAAAGAAACGCATGGTGGAACTGTAACGGTTATCCACGTAGGCCACGCGGAGAATGATCCCATAATCCGGAAAGCGCTTGCCATTGGGGCGGATGACGCGGTGAGGATCAATGCCGACCCGGTGGACGCGTATTTCACGGCTTTCCAGATTGCCGAATTTGCCCGGGACCAGGGCTATGACCTGATCCTGGCCGGGAAAGAAACTATCGATTATAACGGCTCCGGACTGGGGGGCATGATCGCTGAATTGCTCGATCTTCCCTATATATCATTGGCTGCTTCGCTGGACCTGGAAGGCGACAGCGTGGTGTTTGAACGCGAAATTGAAGGTGGCAAGGAAGTATGCGAAACCACCATGCCCTGTGTGGTAAGCGCCATGAAAGGCATGGCCGAACAGCGCATTCCGAATATGCGGGGCATTATGGCCGCGCGTACCAAACCCTTGCAGGTAGTGGAACCGGTTGATTGCCCGGAATTAACTGGCGTTAACCGCTTTGAACTGCCGCCTGAAAAAGGGGAATGCCGTTATATTGATCCGGAAAACCCTGCGGAACTGCTGGAATTATTGCATAACGAAGCTAAAGTAATCTGATAATGGCTGTATTGGTATTTGCGGAAAATTATGAAGGGAAGTACAAGAAATCTGTGTTCGAGGCAGTGTATTTTGCCCACCGGATTGCCAAATCCCTGAATACGGAAACCATCGCTCTGACCTTTGGAGAAGCTGACCATGCTTCCCTGGGCAACTACGGAGCCGATAAGGTCTGGGCCATCCAGGATGAACTGTACAGCGGGTTTGATGCCGCGGTGTATTCGTGCGCCCTGGCCAGCGCAGTGGAAAAAGCGGGAGCCCGGGTAGTGGTGCTGTCGCATAACCCCAGCGGAAAGGCCATTGCCCCGCGCCTGGCTGCCCGCCTGAAGGCAGGCCTGGTAAGCGGAGTGGTTGATTACCCGGACACTTCAAACGGGTTCCTCGTGAAAAGGTCCGTTTTTTCCGGGAAAGCCTTTGCCTGGTACGAGATACGTACAGATGTGAAAATCCTGGCCCTGACACCCAATGCCGTGGGTTTTGAGGAAACCGGGGGAACGGCAGCGGTCGAATCTTTCGATCCGGGAGTGGATGCCGGGATGAAGAAAGTCAAAGTGCGCGAGGTGAAAAAAGTAAGCGGCAAGGTGCCCCTGAGCGAAGCCGAAATCGTGGTTTCAGGCGGACGCGGCCTGAAAGGCCCTGAAAACTGGGGCATGATTGAAGAGCTGGCTGATCTGTTGGGAGCCGCCACAGCCTGTTCGCGCCCGGTGGCAGATGCCGGATGGCGGCCGCACTACGAACATGTGGGGCAAACCGGTGGAACTATCCGTCCGAATTTGTATCTTGCCATTGGAATTTCCGGGGCCATACAGCATCTGGCCGGAGTGAACCAAAGCAAGGTGATTGCGGTCATTAACATTGATCCGGAAGCGCCATTTTTCAAAGCAGCCGATTACGGAATTGTCGGAGATGCCTTTGAAGTGGTCCCCAAACTGATAGAAGCTGCGAAAGCCATGAAATCCGGGCAGTAAACCATTCGGTTCCCGGCTGAACTTGAATCATGAAAAAGGTTGAGCTGAATATTGAAGTTGTCACCAGACACATTACCCAGTCTTCTTCCTACGCTCTGGTGCTAAGCGAAAAAGACGGCCCCCGCAAATTACCGGTAGTCATCGGCCCCTTCGAGGCTCAGGCTATTGCCATGGTGCTCGAAAATATGACGCCTACCCGCCCGCTGACCCATGATACCATGAAAAATGTGCTGACCGAACTGAATATCCTGCTCCGGGAGGTCATTATACAGGATTTAAAGGATGGAATATTTTATTCATTGCTGGTATTGGAAAAAGACGGGAAAATATTCCAGATCGATTCAAGGACCAGTGATGCCATTGCCCTGGCCGTGCGGTTCGGATGCCCGATTTATACGTATGAATTCATACTGGAAAGTGCCGGGGTGATGATAGAACCTGAAGCCGAAGAAGGCAGTACACGCATACACATAGCCGAAGAGGAACTTGGCATACAGGACGACCTGAGCAAACTG
>CAYRDC010000025.1:0-27852 GCA_964422925.1 uncultured Chitinophagales bacterium
TATATTTCTAATCCTTCAGTTTGGTTTAATGGACGTCCAACAGGAGTTTATAATAGCGAAGATAACGCTAGGGCGGTAATGGAAAATCAATGTTATATATCAAACTATTATTCATCAAATAATCAATTTTTTGTTTCAATCCAAGGTGATTTGTTTGGTTGTAAATGTCAAAGTGTAAATTTGGAAGCTGTAATATCAACAATTTCAAATTCCCCATATCAATTTAATTGGTTCAAAAGTGTAGATGGAATTAATTGGGTTCAAGTTTCTTCAAATTCAAAGTATTTACATTTATTGCTTCCTTGTTACAACACTAATGGAATATTTGTAAAAGTTGAAGTCGTCAACGGAAATGGTCAATTAACATCAGCTACTGCTTTTGTAAAGATTGTTAACAGTATAGGTGGAGCACCTTGTCAAAATAAGAGGGATGATAGCGAGATTAATTTTGATGATGTAATGAACAATAGCCTACTTACTATATACCCAAACCCAAGCAATGGTTATATTTATTTGAATGTACCAATTAGCAGCGAAAATGAATATAATAACATAAAAGTTAAAATATTTGACAGTAATGGAAGGAACATATTGGAGAAAATATATTATGATGTAAATGATCAGAATGGATTAGTTAAGATTTCATTGAATGAGTTATCTGAGGGTATTTATTTTGTTCTAATTTATTCTGATGTGGGTTATGAGACCAAAAGGCTTATTATTTTAAAATAAATTTGGGGAACAATGAGAATCATAGCTGCAACCTTATTTTGCATAACACTGGCTTTTACAGGGTGTACTAGCAAGCAAAATATTTCTCCTAATGGTGTTGCTTATTGTCTTAAGAACGGAGAAAAGTGGAATGCGACCTACGTATATGGCTGCCAGTTTGATTCCACAAATCAGATTTTTTTGATTTTTAAAAAGACATTTTGTAAATATGCTCAAACCAATCCGGATTGTGGGAACAGGGATGAAATTTTCTTTGAAGTTCCGCTGCAGGTGAACCGTTATAACATTTTAACCAGTGACCATAAAAAGGTTCCATACGCGTATTATTACATTAAAAATGGTGGGGATATTACAATAAGTAAATTCGAAATTACTTCTTCCCCTACCGATACAGTTAGTTATTTGACAATCGATGAGATTGACCCGGAACAAATGCGGGTTAAAGGCAGGTTCAGTTTGTATTTTAAAAACAGGCAAAACCCGGATGAAACCGTTACTTTTTCGGATGGGACGTATATAATCTATTTCGAGAAGTGCTACTGATTATTGTTATATGGAAAAATATGAAACGAAGGAGAGTTTCTTCAGGAAGATAAATCAAAGATATAGCCGGAGTCAATTATTAAAAAAGATAAAATGAAAAGCGTAATAGGATCTTTTATAATAGTTTATTTATTAATTCAGTCTCATTTTATTTTTGCGCAATGTTTAGGATTAAATGATATCCAGGAAGGCCCGATAGAAGACAGTTGGGCGGTAGTAGAAGATGATCAGCAAAATATTTATACCTGTGGTGTATTTAATGATTCCGCTCGTTTTGATACAGTATTACTTACGAATCCGAACCATGCGTCAACCATATTTTTGAATAAGTATGACCCGCAGGGGCATTTAATTTTATCACGTTCCTATGCTTCCAGTGGCAGCTTTGATTTTTCGCCACGATTAGCTTATTATGCGGATACAATTTATATGTTAGGCGCTCTGAAAAACGGTATACTGGAATTGGATACCGGTTTGGTGGATGCAAGCGCAAATAAAAAACTGTTTCTGGCAGCGTTAACGGCTAATGGTCAGTTAATCTGGCTAAAACAATACAGCAGTACAAAATCCGTACAAGGCCTTGGTTTATATGTCGATGATAAATTCATTTATATAGCCGGGCGGTTTAATGGTATTTTTGATTTTGGACAAAATTCCTTCCAGTCTCCCCAAAAACTTCATGCATATATCGGAAAGTTAAACCACTCTGGTAATTTACTTTGGATGAGGGAGGGAAAATCAACCCGTGGCCGGGCGTGGTCTATAATCAGTGATCACAATTATAATGTGTTAGTCGGGGGTTACTATTATGACAGTATTACTTATGATGGTGTTCATGTGATTAAATCCATTGTTCAAGCCCTGGATGCCTATGTGGCTAAATTCGACAGTGATGGGAACTGCCTCTGGATTACAGGCCAGACAGATGGTTTAGGATTTGCAACGTTCTATTCCATTGCTGTCGATTCATCTAATAATATTTATGCTACGACCCCAATTGGTTATTCCGCTTTTATAAATAATACGTGGTATTATGGAGATACGGTGGGATACGTCTTATTATGTAAATTGGATGAAAATGGAAATTTTCAATGGGTACATCCATTTGGCACAATTACATACAATTTTTCAGGAAGTATCGCGTGGGCTACCTCGGTTATAGTGGATAATTCAAACAATATTTGGGCGGTTGGGCAGGCTATATGGGAAATAACCATCGATAGTATATTTTACAAGGGGCACTTGAATTCAAGCGATTGGTTTGCATTGAAATATGATGAAAATGCCAATTTACTGGAATATCATTTTCTTGGTGGAAGGGGCCAGGAGATAACCTATGGCGCTACATTAAGTGATGGCTACAATCCATTAATTGTTGGGTATACTTCCAGCGATACGATCTATTCTGATACAGACACGATTGAAGCACCAGGCACTAACGGCTCAAAAAGGTTTATCCTTTGGAAAATATGCTCAAAACCCGTTGTGGGCCTTCATTCAAATATTGACACGAAACATGAACTAACCGCTTTCCCGAATCCGGCAAGTGGTGATATCAGCATAAGTTTTACAGGCTTTGAAAATAAGCCGTATGTATTGAGGCTTTTCAATTCGGCAGGCCAGCCGGTTTTAATGAAAGACATTCAAATTTCCGTAGAAAACCAGACGACTATCCTTAAAACCAATGCTTTAGAGTCCGGACTGTATTTTATCCATGTCACTGATGGAGACCAGTCTTTTACCTGTCCTGTAGTTATTGTCCATTAAAGTCTATTGGCTTTATCGCAACGGCCGGATCAGTTCCGGGCTGTCGTTGACGGGTTTGTTCACCCGGTCTGAAACCGGATAGGCTTTCATGGCTCCGGCCGGGTAGGGCCGCAACAGGCTGACAGCTTCGCGGGCCGGCATAGCGGTGTCGAGCCAGGCGCGTTCGGCTTCGCGCGTCAGGATGGCCGGCATGCGGTCATGGATCTCCCGGGCCAGGTCATTGGCTTCCACCGTGATGATGGCAAAGGTGTGCAGCGGCCTCCCTTCCGCGTCTTTCCAGGCGCTCCAGATGCCCGCCATGGCAAAAGGCGCCCCGTCCCGCAGCTGGATGCGGAAAGGCACTTTCCCACCCGGCCTTTGCTGCCATTCGTAGTACCCGTCAGCCGGGACCAGGCAGCGGCAGCGCTGCGCGGGCGTCCGGAAGGATGGTTTCTGCAAAAGGGTTTCGGCCCGGGCGTTGATCATCCGGTAGCCGGCCTTGGGGTCCCTGGCCCAGGAAGGCACCAGCCCCCAGCGGAAATACTGCAGCCGGCCCGGTTCGGTGTTGGTAATCACCGGCAGCTCCTGCCCCGGGGCGGCATTGAACCGCTCCCGGTAGGAATCTCGGTCCAGGATCACCTGGAAACGGTTTTCCACCACAATGGAAGGTATGGCCAGGGTGTAGCGTCCGCACATGGAGTGAAAAGTTACGAAACTCCGGGCTCTCCGTCCAGCGGCCAGCTTTCCAGGGCGGTGTACACTGCGCCCGAAGGCCTGAGTTCCGAGCGCCAGAGGGTTACCGTGCGGGCCGGCAGGTCCGGCAGGGGCGTATCCGGTTCCGGCAGGTGGCGGGGCACCCTGCCTTTGAAGCGGCTCAGGGTGATATGCGGCAGGGGGTCCCTGTGGTTCCCGCTGGGTGCGTAAAATGCCTGCAAACCCTCCGTAAGCCGTTCCACCAGGCCGGCAAAGGGTTTTTCCGGCCCGAACTGTACCCACAGCATGCGCGGCCGTTCGGACGGCATCAGGATAAACTTTCCCTGCCGGAGCGTAAAGGCAGGCTGGCCTTCCAGGCTCCGGCCGATGGCCGTTTTCAGCACATCAACTTGTCCTGCGGGGACGGCTCCGAGAAACAGGGTGGTTACGTGCCAGTTGGCAGGCGAGATCAGCCGCAGGCCGTGATGGGGCCATGGCGCAAGATGCCGCTTCAGGGCTTCCAGGAAGGAATCCGTCAGCGGAATGCCGGTAAACAGGCGCCAGGTTTTGGTCATCGTTTTATTTCAAAATCATCAAAATGCCCCGGTTCGCATGGGTGAACCTCCACTTCCTTCACATCGGCCAGGGGCGGCCCGCTGCGGCACCAGGCGATAAAGGCTTCCAGGTCCGCTTCCTTCCCGGCAGCTTCGATGTACACCGAGCCGTCCGCCCGGTTCATCACGAAACCGGTCAGCCCCAGCCTGCGAGCTTCCTCGCGCGCGGTGGCGCGGAACCATACGCCCTGCACCCTGCCCCGCACGGTGATTTGCCTGCCCTGGATGTTCCCGCCCGTCATGACAACAGTTTTTGGTAGAGGGAATGGTTTTCCGGGTCGAAACAGACGAAAATCACTTTTTCCGGGAATTCGTGGTTTGCCAGCCAGTCGCGCACAGTGCGCACCGCGATTTGCGCGGCTTTTTCCTTCGGGAAGCGGTACACCCCGGTGCTGATGTTCGGGAAGGCGATGACGCGGAGGCGGTACTCTTCGGCCAGGCGCAGGCTGCTGCGGTAGCAGGAGGCCAGCAGTTCCTCTTCCCCGCTGTGACCCCCGTGCCATACGGGGCCCACGGTGTGAATCACGTGCCCGGCCGGCAGGCGGTAGCCCTGGGTGATGCGGGCTTCCCCGGTGGGACATCCGCCCAGGGTGCGGCATTCGGCCAGCAGCTCCGGGCCGGCCGCCCGGTGGATGGCCCCGTCAACGCCCCCGCCTCCCAGCAGCGTGGTGTTGGCGGCATTCACGATGGCATCGGCCGGAATGCGTGTGATATCGCCCCGGACCAGTTCGATTTTACCGGCCATACCGCAAAAGTAACAAGGAGGCGGGATTCCCGCTACCGGCTGAAAAGCACGCGGGAGCCGTCCGCGGTTTTGATGAGCTGCTTGACGTGCACCGCCCGGAACGGCCCGCTGCGGATGGTGGCTGGGCCGTATTCCGGTTTTTTCTGAAAAGCCACGAAGCCGTACAGGCAGTCGCGCAGGGTGAGGGAATCGAGGGTGAGCACCGAAAGATCCTTGGCCGTAACGGCCCGCAGGGTGTGCTCCACCAGCAGGCGCGAGGCCCTGATATGCGATTCCTCGCCCGCGCTCAGGCCCTTGTCGCCCGCATGGCTGACCCGGCAGCTGTCCACCTGCACCCGGCTGCCGGAAAAATCCATGGCGTCATTGCCGATGTCCGAAAACCGGGTGTTTGCTATGCTCCCGTCCGAGAAATCCAGGTCTAAGGCATCGCCCTGTGTGCGGGCAAAGCGGCAGCCGGTGATGGAAAATTCCGACCGGACGATGTTCAGGGCGTCCTCACAGGGGTTGTCGCTGAAGCGGCAGTGCTCTATCCGCACAGGCGACTCGTAGCAGGTGACCGAACCCGTCAGGGTCCAGCCGTCCCGGTCCAGGGCGTTCAGCCCTTCAAAAACGGCATAGCTGAAAAGGGAACTTCCTTTCGCCTGTATGAGCGAAAAACCCGAAGCCGTACGGTCTGAGGAGCGGATGATAACCGGCTCCTGCTCCGTGCCCCGGATCTCCACCGGGGAATACGAAACGAAAGCCGCCCCGTGCACCAGTTCGAGCGTGGTGCCGGCCGGGAGGATGACCCGGTAGTCCGCGGGGATGAACAGGTCAGCGGATACTTCGTGAATGCCTTCCCGGAAAACCACTTCCCCGTTTTCAATGGTAAAGAGGCCCGGCTGCGCCTGCAGCGCGGTTTCCGGGAAATCCACCGGGGCCGGTGGCGGGTAGTCCGTGACGGGCACCGAAAAAACGGAATCAATGCCGGGCACCCGATAAAAGAGGTAATCGCCTTCCCCGGTGAAGCGCAGGGTATCCCACGCGCCTTCCTCCGGCCTGGCAGAGGGGGCGAGGTAAGCCCTGCGGATGTACTGTCCGGGTTCGTCTGCCTCCAATCCGATGGCAAACACTTCCAGGGGCAGGGCGTGGATGTTTTTCAGCACCAGGGTTTGCTGCGGGCCCCGGGAAGCAATGCGGAAGGCCTGCAGGGCAGTGTTTTTCCCCGGCAGCAGCCGGTGGCGGAGGTCTTCCGCCCGGTGGATGAGTTCCTGCACGGAAAAGTGGTAATCAGGGTACTCGCTGCGCAGTATCTTTTCATAACCCCGCAGGGCTGGCGCCAGGGCTGCCAGTACGGAATCGAGCCACCGCGGGGAAGTGTAGCGGTACAGGGTTTTGATGTACATCCTGTAGAAAGCCGTGTCGCGGAAAAACTGCCCGGTGAGCAGCGCTTCGCCCTGTTCGCGGAAAAGGCGCTCGTTGCCTTGCCGGAAACCGATAAACGGGTCGGGCCAGGGCATGGGCTCTTCCCCGAAGCCGTCAAAGGCCACCGGTTCCAGCCGGGCGGTGAGCGGGTTGTAATAAAACCGCAGGTTGTGCCAGCGCAGGGCGTGGTAGGCCTGTGTAAGGTCAGTGAGTGCAAAAAACCGGGCCACGGACGGCAGGTCAAAGAGGTCAGCCACCGGGGCCGAGGCTTTCCGGTAGGCATCCATCAGCCCCTGCGCCCGCAGGAACTGGGTTCGCAGCCCGGGGTCCGACAGCGTGCGCCCGCTTTTGAACGGCTTGATGAGCGACACCGCGTAATACGGGGTGAGCGTGTCGGCCCCGCCCCGGGCCATGTCTTCCCAGAAACCGTCCTCGTTGAATTTCAGGATGGGCCCCTCGTGGCGGTGGTGGTATTCCAGCAGCTGTTTTTCAAAAAATTCTTCCCAGGCGTAAATGCCCTTGTCCTCCCCGTTGATTTTCAGGTAGAGGAACCCGTAGCGCGGGGCCAGGCCGCCCTGGTCAAGGAGCAGGCGGTGGTAGAGCCATTCGCGCAGGAAGGCACGCGATTCGGGCCGCTGCACCGAAAAGGTGCGTATGCGGTTCCAGAAACGGGTTTTGGCGGTTTTTACCCGGAACGACCATTTCCGGCCGGTCAGGTGGTCCGTCCAGTCACCCTTCAGTCGGAATTTGGCATGGATAGTTTTACCTTTCGTCAGCAGGCGGCCTTTCACCCAGTCGTTGTCCGTTACCTCGAGGATGCCTTTCTGTAGAGCTTTCTGCCGTATCTTCCGGAGTTTGTCCATGGCGCTGGAGTCGATGGCGAAGGCTAGGGTGTCAAATGACGGTGGGTTTGCCGCGGCCGGCAGGGAATCCGGCCTCACCCGCTGCACAACCAGGTCGTCAAAAAAAACCGGGTCTTCGTTCGGGTTCCAGACATAAAATTTGATCCGGCCTGTGTCGAGCCAGGCAGGTACGGTAAAGCCAATCCGCAGGAGTTCCCAACCGCGGTCGTCCGCCCCGTCAACGGGCAGGGTTTGCTTCAGGTACAGGCCCCAGTCGCATTCGGCCACCAGGAAGGCGTTTCCCGCGTCCTGTTTCCTGCGCCAAACCTCCGCGGTGAACCGCTCGCCCGGCCGGGCATCGCCTATGGTAATCGCCAGGCCGAAACGGTGCTCCGGGTTCACTTCCACCGACTGGTTCCCGGTGTACGCCAGCCCCTTTTTGATGTGGCCGGCTTCGTGCGCCTGGGCATGGCCGGAAATCCCTTTACCGGGATCCAGGCGTATGATTTCCACCCCGTCCCGGTTTCCGGAACGGCAGTCCGGCAGCCAGATCAGCAGCCACAGGAACAGGACCGGGATTATATGGTTCATAGGCGAGAGCCAAAATTAGCGAATTAAGCGGAGGCAGGCGGGGAACGAAAAAAGGGTCCGTTTCAACAGACCCTTTCCTGTATGAGGTTTATACGGTGGTTGTCAGAATTGCGGGCAATGCAGCACCCGGGGTTTGGGCTCAACGCAGCCGTTGTAAGTCAGCGACAGTTCAAAAGCCCCCTGGTGGTTATTGGCCTTGGCCGCCCCGGAAACGGTTACGTCATAGCTGAAACCAAAGGTGAACTGGGCCACTTCAATGCCTGTCAGCGCGATCACCGCGTCCATGTTGCGGTACCAGAGCCCGGCAAACAGCGAAGCGGATTCCATGTTATAGGTCATGGATGAACCCACGTTCAGTTCCTGTGCCCCGGACTGGTACATGTACAGCACCGAAGGCGACAGCGTAAGGGCATCGCCCATGCCGATCATCACTCCGCCATGGCCCACGTACCGCGGGTCCAGCCGGTTGCTGTTATCGTTCAGAAAGGTTTCCACAGGTCTCAGAATATGATAATAAGCGCCTCCCAGGTTAATGCTGAAATTATCCGAAAGGATGGCGCTCCAGTGAATGCCGGCCTGCAGGTCGAAATAATTGAATCCGCCCTGAAAGGGTTCCCCGCTGCCCGGGTTTATGTTCCCGTTACCGTCTATCTGGCTGTTGAAGATCAGGTTGTTGATATCCACGTTTTTTTGCACAAAGGTTCCCTGGAAACCGGCTGAAAGAATATGGTTTTCGCCCAGGGCTTTATGGTAAGCCAGGGAAATGTTGGCGCCCATATTGGTCAGGTTGCCGTCCCCGGATACATCATTCATCAATAGCATGCCGACCCCTACGGCATCACCGCCCAGGCGGTGTTTCCACAGGGCCGCGTCAAAAGCGCCCGAATAAGTCACATAGGGAGCCGGGATGGTATTCCATTGGTTCCGGTAATTGATGGCTGCCCGGTAGGTGCAGGGCAGTTTTCCGGTCAGGGCCGGGTTCAGGGTCAGGGGAGATGCGTTAAACTGGGAAAAGTGCACGTCCTGCGCAGACCCGGTCACAATGAGGGCACAAAAACCCACCGCAAAGGCAAACAAGCGATTTTTCATGTGCAATAAATTTGAGGTGGTAGGGCATAAAGATAGTTTTTTTTCCGTGGATATGCAAGAATATGGTGTTAAATCTACACTTTTTCAATCAGTTCTGGATCTTGGGCCCGTAGGCGAGGTCACCGGCATCGCCCAGGCCGGGCACAATGTAGGCTTTCGGGTTCAGTTCGTGGTCAATGGCTCCGGCCCAGATGTCTGCATCGGGCAGGTGCTGCCTGACCAGTTCAATGCCCGGGTCGCAGGCAATGGCCGTGACGATGTGAATACGGGACGGCCGGCCGATCTTGAATACCTCCTTCATGGTCTGCACGATGGAAGAGCCGGTGGCCAGCATGGGATCAGTCATGATGAAGGTTTTGCCTTCGATGTCGGGCGTGGTTACGTAACCCAGCTGGATGACAAAATCCCCGTGGTGGTCGTGCTTGCGGTAAGCCGAAAGGAAAGCGTTGTCGGCCATGTCGAAATAGTTGAGCAGCCCCTGGTGCATGGCAATGCCCGCCCGCAGCACCGAACCGATGACTGGTTGTTCCTTCAGCACCCGGCAGCGGGTAACCGCTAGGGGGGTCTGCACCTCGCGCTCGGTGTATTCCAGCTCCCGGCTGATTTCATAAGCGGCAATTTCGGCAATGCGCTCCAGGTTCCTGCGGAACCGCATCCGGTCCTGCTGAATGGTCACGTCCCGGAGTTCGGCCACATACTGGCACACCAGCGAATTTCCAGCGGAGAGGTTGTGAATCATAAAAAACCGGCATTGAGATTCGCGTCAAAATTAGCAATTAATGCATACCGGCACACAGGCGGCCGGCTTCCTTTGGCAGGGATTCATTAAATTTACATGAAAAACCCGCAGGCTGTGGAAGCTGAACTCATCATTGCCAGGCAGGAGCAATTCCGGTATTTCCTGATCCCGTTCCGCCTTTTCATAAACGGGCGGCAGGCAGCCGTGCTGATGCCCGGGGAAAGCGTGCACCTGGCGGTGGAAGCCGGAAAGCTCACCCTGCAGGTGCGGATGAGTTTTTACCGCTCCGCTCCCCTGGAGCTGGAACTGGAAGACGGTGAAGCGGTTTACCTGCTGGTCGGCCTGAAGCAAACCCGCAAAACCGCCATAGGGCGTTATTTCGAAACCCTGAGGCTCCGCAACCTATTTATGGAAAAAACGGATGAAAAGTCCCTGGCCGCGGCTCTTTCCCGGCCGGAAAGGACGGAAGCCGTGGTAAGCCCCGGGTACGCGCGGTGGCTTCAGGGGCTCGATATCCTGACAGGGCTTGTTTACCTGGCAGCCGGGCTGTTTTACCGGGGGAACGGATTTGCCCAAAACGGCCTCCGGCTTTGGCTGCTGGTTTCCGGGGCGGCCCTCCTGCCGGCCACCCTGCTGTATTTCCGCCTCAGCGGAAAGAGCGGCCGCCATGCCCGGGGCATAAAAAAACTGCAGGCCCGGGGCCTGGCCGGTGGCATCTGGCTGCTGTTCCTGTTGGCCATGTCCGTTCCGGATGTACCGCTCACGGTTATTTTGTCCCTCCTGGCAGGCCTGTACGCGGCCGGCTATTTTGTATTGATCAACCGCTATGCAACGGGGTAAAGCAGGATACAGCAGGAGAAGGATAACGGCCTGGCCGGCTCTTGTCTTTTTGTTTTTGGTTCGTTGCTCGAACCCGGAAGGGCGGAATGCGGTGGACTGGACAGATAATATCACCGTCCGGGAAAGCAAAATGTTGATAGACGAAAGTGAACATCTTTTGCTTGTTCCCTATTACCTGCAGATTCAAAACGGTAAATATTTTTTCCTGGCCGAGGCCAATGGAACATTTGTCGGCAAGTATGAGCTGGCAACCGGGCGGTTGCTGGGTGCCGTGCAGGTTGATACCCTCAAACAACTGGATGAATGGATGGCTTCCCAAAGCCGGTTTACCGGTGCAGCTGGAGCCTTTCCGGCTGTTTGCGGCATCAGTTGCAATGAAAGGGGTGAATGCCATGTTGCTTTTTTCAAGGACTACCTGGTGGCCCATGACAGCATGAACTATACGGCCCCTTTAGCCTTCATAATGGATGTCAGCCATACAATGAACGGCCCGGTGTATCTGGTAAAGCATCCGGATTTTTCACCGTGGAACGCCATACCGGATTCATGGGCCGGCATAGACGGGGGCTTTTTTTGCCTGGGCGATTCGCTGTATGTAAACAATTCACAGGAAGGAGCCAATCCGGAAACAGACCTGATTCTGAAATATATCCGGGACAACGGGCAATGGCGGTTTGCCGGAAAACTGCCTGTAAAAGCGGCTGAAAGCTGGTCGGAAAGGAAAGAATACCCCTATATCCTTTTGGAATTTTATGGCCATGACAACCGGGTGTTTGTATCGGACGGCCGGATGGTTTACAATGTAACGGAACACCGGCCGGTTTTCAGTGAAACCAATTTATACCCGCGGGAAATTATCATAACCTTTTCCGTTTACAACGGCTTTCTGTATTTGCTTACCGCGCAAAAGGCCGGAGAAGGGTTTGACTACCGGGTAAGGATAATGCATCTTGAAGTTAACAGCATAAGCGAGCCCCTTCCGTTCACTCCTGACAGTGAAATTTATACCTATGCCTTTTACAAAAACACGTTGTATTTTGTCACCAAAGGCGAAAATGTGTGGCTAAACACCCGGGAATATGAATTTTAGCTATTGTTTTATGGCATTGCTTGGGACGTATGCCCTGTGTGCCGGGTTGGTGCGGGATTTCAGGAATGCCTTTGACCTGAAGGATGAACCCGCAGCGGTGTACTACATTTCTCCGCACGATTGCCAGGCTTACATCCAGCATATCGACAGGATCCGGGTGGACGATTCAGGTTTGAATGTGTTCCTTTTCGAAAATGTGCGGGCCGCTGAAATGTAATATTATTAAAAGCAGATTTTGCAGAAGTACCCGGCCAGGGTCATTTTCAGCACAAGGTTTGCCGAAGCTTTCGTTCAATGCTTCAATCTTGAGAGGAACATATCTTTTTACTTCAGGATAAACCGGAAGGGTGAGGCAGAAGGGTTCACCGTGGGTTTGCCTGTTTACTAGTTCCCGGTTTTTACCGGCACAGCCCTGTTATCTCCTGTAAGGCATTATTGCGCGGCCATCAGGAGCAGTTTTTCATACACCTTCCGCCAGCCGGCCCATTCTTTTTGTTCGCTGAGGGAATTGTTGTGAAACAGGGTTACGAGGGTTCCCCCGTGTTTTTTTACCTGGTCAATGACAGGGATACGTTTATAACCGTCATGTTTGGCTTATCCTCTTTTTCCCACGGGCTCTTTAATTTGAAAATCACGAAAGATGCTGAATTACAAATAACTTTTTTGTAAATTCGTTACAGGAACGTGATAATGGAGTATTTGCTCTGACGGCAAATTACAAATAAAGTATTTCTATATCGTGTTTAACTTTTTTAAGCAATCGCTGTATCCGGGTTTTTATGTTTTAATATTATTTGGCCTGATTACAGGTTGTAATTCAAATCAGCCCGGGGAGAAAAAGATTGATGTACCCATCCATGATTTACTTGAAAAACACAAACTGACTCATGAATATCAGCTTTTGTTCCTCATCAATGTGAACGAATGCGAAAACTGCTACAAAGCATTTTATGCACTGAAATTGGATTTGGGTAAGGAACGATTGAACAACGCGCTGTTCCTTTTCAGAGATTTATCGGATAAAGAGTATAAGCCTGTTATGAAGAGGCTTTTGGGGCTGCGGGGAGTAGAAGGCCATACGATTAGTGATGCTACCACCTATGATAAACTGATAGGGCCTGAAAGATTATCAAGTGTTTTGGTTATTGAGAGGGATGCCATTGTTTTCAATAAGCCAATAAAATACCTTTTACCTGACGACTATAAAATTATTCGAAATTACGCTCTTCAGCATTTAGATATCGACAGCCTGATGGTCACTACAGACTATTTAGCTAAAACCGGTATGCCAATAGTTCCGGTAATTGCTGAAAATAATAGCCTTTATGCTTACAACAAGTATTATAATTCTTTTATAAGGATAGATTTGAGAAAGAAGCAGTCCACATTGATAAAATCAATGCATGAAATTGGAATTACTCCTGAAACATTGTTAAGTGAAACGTTCGAAGATCCAGTGGTTTATAAGTATTATAAGTACTATTTAAATGATAGCACAGGTAAGGATATGGCTGTGTATGATATATCAGTAAGTAAATTAATTGAAGATGACACTTTGCTGTATGCAATTATTAGCCAGGGCTATATCCTGCCAGCTGTAAGAGATAAAAAACAATGGACAAGTTGTAACAAGTATTTTCTTAAGAAAAACTATGTACTGATGCTGGACAGCTTATTGGATCTGGTTAGAATTATAAAGATTCCGTCAACGGTAGAAAAGGACAGTTCCATATTCCTCTCCAATGAAAATATTTGTATTTCACCAAATGGCGATTTCATTTTTGAAACGAATTCTCGCACAAACAGCAAGAAATTCGCAAAGTATAGAATTAATCAGGAAGAGGGAAAATTGGTATTTGAAGAATACATAAGAATTAACTATCCCACTTTTTTTAAGATTTATTCCGGGAACATGTTACATTCTTCCCTTCTTACCGTATTGCCATTTAAGTATAATCCTTTGAGATATTACTTCGCGCATATACCATACATTTATGATCTTAACGGACGGGCATACAAACTTCCTTTTTCCGATATGGATACGGTAAATTTTGATGTTCTTCATTTTTCTGATAAAAATGAATATTTAAATTATGCCTGGCCATCTTCCGGGGGCTTGTTATTGGCATCCACGGATCCTTTAAAGGATTCCTTCAACTTTTATCTTGTTGATTATGATAATTATGAAAAGGTTGAAGTAAAATTTTCCATTCCCAGAAATGGAATGTCGCTGTTAACACATCGTAACTCAACCATATATGCTCTAAAAAATATCGAAGGAACTATCTGGCTATATGCCATACATGCTATTTAGTATCGCAAATGTAGAATGAATAAAATTTGTTTAATCAATAAGTCTTTCTCAGCTCGCTGCTTGTAAAATTATTTGTTCATACACCTTCCGCCAGCCGGTCCATTCCTTTTGTTCGCTGAGTGAATTGTTGTGAAACAGGGTTACGAGGGTTCCCCCGTGTTTTTTCACCTGTTCAATGACCGGGCGGCAGGCATCCGGGGCCTGTTCCGGGGTCAGTTTCAGGTAATACTGCAGGCTGGCGTCCATGATGTTCAGGGGGTACAGGGTAAGGTTTTCGGTACGGTTGTGTTCCAGGTCGAACCAGGGGTGCGGGTGGGAGGTTCCGGAGCGGAAGCCCATGGCGGAGGTATAGCCGAGGCTGTAGTCTTCGCGGATTTCGTTGGCCAGCAGGGCGCGCGGGGTATCGGGAAAGCGGATGAGCAGGTAATGCTGCCGGCTGCGGGCGGGGGCCCTGCCGGTGATGGCTTCGAGGCGGGCCGCTTCGCGGGAAAGCCGGGCCGGGTTTTGCCAGGTGCCCAGCGAAGGATGCAGGCCCGTGGAAGCCTGCCGGTCGAGCTGGCGGATCAGCGCACGGAAGGCCTGCTTGCGGTGCGAAATGTTTTTATCATACCGGCCGTAGTCGCCAATCAGGATGAAGTACAGGTGTTTCAAGCCGGTTTCCTTTTCCAGCTGTTCCAGGTACGGGAAGGTGAAAAACGGGTCTCCGACCAGGCGGAGGAGCACTTTCAGGCGTTGCACGGCATCAGCCGCGGAGCCCCTGAGCAGGTCGCGGGCCAGACCGCCCGCGTTGCGCCAGAAGCCCTTGTGCCGGTAGGCCCAGGCCATGTCCACATCCACCGTGGGCAGGAAGCGGTAGGCGGGTTTTTTCCGTTCCAGGCGCGGGTAACGGGCCTTGAGCTTTTCCCACACCTGCAGGGCCCACTCGTCCACCAGGGGCCTGCCCGTCCAGCCGTGCCGGCCGGCCAGGCTGGCTTCGGGCGGAAACCGGTGCCAGGGGTCTTCCTCAAAGGGCAGCCATTCCTCGTAGCGGCTCAGCATCCAGAACCCGGCCGAGAAGGGGTCAAAAGGCAGGCATCCCCCGCTGATCCCGAACAGCGAAGGCTGGCCGTCCCGCACCGCGGGGCCCGGGTCCGGGGTTTCATCGAGACCTGTGCTTTCGAGCAGGCCGGCTGAAGCGAAATGCGGGATGTTTTCCGCGGGCTGCCCGCCATAGGTGCATTTGGGTCCCCCGAATGCCTCCCATGCCTGCCGGTCGCTGGTCAGCTGCCACCCGAGCCCGAGCACCGTTCCCAGCATGTGGCTGAAAACGTATTCCGTGCGGGGCGTGATGACCGGTGTGTGAATCAGCAGCATGGGTTCAGGCGTTTTGTTTCCGGGTTTCCCGGGCCAGCAGCGGGCAGAGGCGGTACCTTTCATCCCCGGTGTGGCGATGCACGGCTTCCAGCACCTGTGCCACCCGTTCCGGCCCGATGAGGTCGGTCCATTCAAAGGGACCGTACGGGTAATTGGTGCCCAGCTTCATGCCCTTGTCAATGTCTTCGCGCGAGGCCGTGCCCTCTTCCAGGGTGTACCAGGCTTCGTTGATGATCATGCACACGATGCGCGGGCTCACCATGCCCGGGCGGTCTGCCACGCGTTCGAATGCCAGCCCGAGCGAACGCGCCAGGCCGGGGGCTGGTTTTTCCGCTTCGGGCGAAACCCAGGCCCATTCCAGCAGCGGGCGGTTGATGAAGGTCGGCAGGCAGTTCATGCCGATCAGGGGCAGGGTTTCAGGCAGGTTGTAATCGCGGTAAAGCTTTTCGAGCCCGGTGACCACCGAACTGACGATTACGGGCACCTTCAGGTCGCGGTACAGGCTGACACGGGCGGGGTCGTCTTCCAGGCTCAGGTCCACGAGCAGGTCGCAGGGCCGGGCCGCGAAAGCGGTATCCGGCACTTCCTGTTCCTCAATGAAGTGGCCTGTCTGCAGGGCGGCCAGCCATTCCATCCTGCGCCTGCGCTCACCGGTGACGAGTATATGCATAAAACCGCTAAATTCGTTTCAGGCTAAAATTAACAAACCTATGGACAAGCAAGCCATCCTGACCGGGGGTGCCCCTTCTCCCATCGGGCCTTACAGCCAGGCCGTACGGGCCGGGAACCTGGTGTTCTGCTCCGGGCAGATTGCCATTGACCCCGAAACCGGGGAGCTGGTCACCGGCTCCATCGAGGAGGAAACCCACCGGGTGATGAAAAACCTGAAAGCCGTCCTCCAGGCAGCCGGGCTGGATTTCAGCCACGTGGTCAAGAGCAGCATTTTCGTCAAGGACCTGGCGCATTTCGGGCGCATCAACGAAGTGTACGGCAGCTACTTCGGGGATACGCCCCCCGCGCGCGAAACCGTGGAAGTGGCCCGCCTGCCGAAAGACGTGAACGTGGAAATTTCGATGATTGCGGCCGTTTAGCTTCCCTGCCGGGTGCGGCTGGCCAGGTACACCCCGGCCAGGATCAGGACCATGCCGCCCACGTGTACCCAGCCGAGCTGTTCCCCGTCCAGCAGGCCCCACAGCACGGCTATGACCGGGATGAAATACGTGACCGTGGAAGCAAACAGAGCGCTGGTGCGCTGGGTCATGTAAAAGAAGATGATGTTGGCCAGGGCGGTGCCCACGATAGCCAGTATGGCAATATATCCCAGCGAGGCCCAGGCGGCCGGGTGGTGCTGCAGGCGGAACAGGAAATCGGAGCCGAGCAGGTAAGCCAGGGCCGGCAGCCCGATCATGGCAAATGATACGGCCGTAATGGCAAGAGATGGGGTGGTCTGTAAATACCGTTTTACCAGTGTGACACTGGTGGCATAGCACACCGTGGCGGCCACCACCAGCAGGGCGTACCAGAGCGTGCCTTTTTCCGGGTTGTGCAGGCCGTAGCTCAGCAGCAGCACCGCCCCCAGCATGCCCAGCACCACCCCGGCCGCCCGCAGCCAGGAAAACCGCGTACCGATGATCACCAGTCCGAGCAGGAAAGTGAACAGCGGAGTGGAAGTGTTCAGGATACCTGCCATGCCGGAAGGAATACGGGTTTCAGCCAGGGCGAACAAAAAAGGCGGCAGCCCGCTGCCGAACACACCCACCAGCAGCACGTACTTGCGGTTCCCCGGTTCAATTCTTCGCCACCACTTCCGAATAAAAGGGCTCAGCGCAATCATCGACAGGCTGATGCGCAGGGCCCCGAGCTGGTAAGGCGTGAATCCTTCCAGCCCTTTTTTGATCAGGATAAAGCTGGTGCCCCAGATCAGCGAAAGCAGGGCCATCATCATCCAGCTCAGGGCATCCGGCCGTTTGTTCGGGATTTGGGGCATGAATTTTCTTTCAAAAGGGGCAAAGTTACAGGAATCGGTCAGGGATGTTCAGCACAGTTTCACTGATTTTTTCCGGTAATGGGTGATTTTTTTTGCAAATCATTTGGAATTTTCAAAAGAATTTGGATATTTGTAGCTGTTTCTGCTAAAAGGCAGAAAGAAGATCTTACCAATCACACCTCACCTCTTATGATTTCGAAAGGCAGGGTTTGGGCTTCCCTGCCTTTTTCTTTTTACTGTACTGCTGGGGAAGTTTCTTAAGTTTGTACAGGACATTATGGCCGCGAAGGTTTTGATATTGGGCATTGGCAATTTACTGATGGGAGACGAAGGCATCGGGGTGCGTTGCGTGCAGGCCCTGGATGAGAGCCGCCTTCCGGATTTTGCCGAAGTGGTGGACGGGGGCACCGGTGGGTTTCACCTGCTCAGCCTGTTGCAGGATTATCCCGCGGTGATCCTGGTGGATGCTTCGCTGGAAGAGGCCCCGCCCGGAACGGTAACCCTGCGCAAACCCCGCTTCGCATCCGATTTTCCTCGTTCGCTGAGCGCCCACGATATCGGCCTGCGCGACCTGGTGGAATCGGCCGCCTTGCTGGGCGGGCTACCCGAAATGTTCCTTATAACGGTTTCCGTCAGCCGGTTCCAGGAAATGAGCATGGAACTGTCACCCCAGGTGGAAGCGGCCATCCCCGAAGTGCACCGCATGATTTTTGAAATCCTGCAGGAAAAAGCCGTGGCCTGAAACAAACGCTGAACCATGAAGGTGAAACGATTCGGAGTGTCGGTGGAAGAGCCCCTGCTGGAAAAGCTCGACCGCCTGGTGCGCGAGCGCAAATTCCCCAACCGCTCGCAGGCCATCCGTTTTCTCATCAGGCAGTATGAAGTGCATCAGAAATGGTCGGCCGGGGAAGAGGTGGCCGGGGCCATCGTGTTGCTGTACGATCATCACAAAAGAGACCTGCAGCAGGCCATGACCCGGATACAGCATGATTTCCACCACCTGGTGCTGTCTGCCCAGCACGTGCACCTCGACCATATCCATTGCCTTGAAACCATTACCGTACGCGGAAAAGCTGGGGAATTGCAAAACCTGGCCGACCGGCTCATTGCCCTCAAGGGCATTGACCACGGGGAACTGGTGATGAGCAGCCCGGGATAAGCTCTAAAAAGAAAGCGCAATCCACAGGATGCCTATGGCCACGGCAAACAACCCGCCTGTGGTGCTGAACTTGCGGAACATAACCGCCTGCCGAACATTGGAGGTCTTCAGGCTGAGGTAACCGACCAGGTAGCTGAAAAGCCCCATTACGGCCAGGGTGCCCGAGGCATATCCGGCCAGGAACAGGCCCGCGCTGAGCCGGGTGGGCAAGGCCAGGGTGGGCAGGATGCTGAAAATGTGTGAAACACCCGCGAAACCATGCAGGATCCCAATGCCGAGCGCAAACCAGATAGTATTGACTTTATGGTAGTGGTGATCATGCGGCCGGGCAAGCCAAACCCGGTACAAAGCCCACAGGCCGATGGCTATCAGCATAATGCCGACCACCTGCTCGGAATGGGCGGATATAGTGTCCACGGGGATGAGGGAACGGAAAAAATAGAATAAAAGGCCGATGAGCAAAGCCCCTGTGGTGTGTCCGATGCCCCAGAACATACCCACGGTCCAGGCTTTCAGGCGGTTTTCAATAGCCAGCGGGGTTACTGCCGCCAGGTGATCCGGCCCGGAAACCACATGCAGGGCGCTGGCCCCGATGCCCGATAAAAAAGCAATCATAACCAGCCGTTTCCGGCAATAGTAACAAAATTTTCAGAAAAGTAACACGATTCAGGCTTCCTGCAGCCAGCGGAGCCACGCGTCCATGCCTTCCCCGGTTCTGGCCGACAGGCTGATGAACTCCAGCCCCGGGTTTACACGCAGGGCATATTCGCGGGCTTTGTCCGTATCGAAATCCACGTAAGGCAGGAGGTCGGTTTTGTTGATGAGGCACAGGTCGGCCTTTTCGAACATGGTCGGGTATTTGACCGGCTTGTCGTCTCCTTCGGTGGTGCTTATGATCACGATTCGTTTGTGCTCCCCGAGGTCGAACAGGGAGGGGCAGACGAGGTTGCCCACGTTTTCGATAAACACCAGGGATTTTTGCCGGATGTTCAGCTCTTTGATGGCGTGGTGGATCATTTCGGCATCGAGATGGCAGCCGTTGCCGGTGTTCACCTGGGCCACGGGCGCCCCGGCCGCGTCAATGCGCCTGGCATCGTTCATGGTTTGCTGGTCGCCCTCGATCACATACACCGGTTGTTCCCTGCCGAGGGCCTGAATGGTTTTTTCCAGCAGGGTGGTTTTACCGGAGCCGGGACTGCTCATCAGGTTGAAGGCGCGTACTTCCCGTGCTTCGAACCAGCCCCGGTTGCGTTCGGCCAGCCGGTTGTTCCTGGTCAGGATATCTTCTTCCACGCTCAGTAAACGCCCTTCGTGGCTATGCGTGTGCCCATGCGGAGGATGGTGGTGATGCTCATGCTCGTGAGAATGCCCGTGGCTGTGCCACGTTCCGTCCGCGTGTTTATGCAATGGGTTTTGTTCCTTCCCGGCAATGGTAATGGTGGTATTTTCACCGGGTTGTCCGCAGCCGCAGGTATCGCACATGGGTGTCTGTTTTTGGTTCGGAAAGCATAAAAGTAAAAAAATGCGGGCGTTCAATCCACGAGCAGAGATTTAACGCGCAGTTCTTTTCCTTTCGATATGTGGTAAAAGTAACTTCCGCAGGCCGGGCAGTTGTCCAGCGGGCCCGAAGGCTGGAAATAGGTTTCGCAATCCTGGCAATGCGCTTCCGCGCTGATCCGGTTCAGTTTGAGCGAGGCCTTTTCGAGCAGGGTGTTTTTCACGGCTGAATCCAGGGCAAAGACTAAAGCATTGTATTCGACCCCTGAGAGGGATCCCACTTCGATTTCCACTTCACGCACCCGTGAGGCGCCTGCTTCCCGGGCATGGCGTTCGGCTATTTCAATAATTTCCAGCGCTATGGACATTTCATGCATAACGGTGCGCTTACACAAGGCCCAGGCTTCTCCTTTTGGCGGCAATGGCCAGCTGCCCCAGCGCGATGCCCCCGTCATTCATGGGCACTGCCTGCTGGGTCAGCAATTTGATGCCGGACCGTTTGCATAAAGTTACCAGTTTTTCGGTCAGGTACCGGTTCTGAAAGGTGCCGCCCGAGAGCACGGCTTTGCGCAGGCCATGTTTCCGCGCAAAGTGCACGATGGATTCGTGAACCACCGCTGCCACGGTGTTGTGGAAGCGGGCGGCTATGGTGCCCGCGGGAACGCCTTCCAGCACTTCGCGGGTAATGGCCCGGATGGTTTCCTCCCAGTGGATTTCGGGCCCTGTCCGGTAGGGGTACAGCCCTATTTCTGCCGGGTCGATGGCGGCTTCGAGGCGCATGGGCGCTTCCGCGTGAAAGGTGCTCCTGAGGCACAGGCCGGTCAGGGCTGCCACCGCATCAAACAGGCGGCCCGCGCTGGAAGTCAGCGGGGTGTTCAGTTTCTTTTCGATGGCCTGGTCCAGGAGGTCAATGTGCCGGGGATCGGTTAGCCGGAAAACCGGGAGGTCCGATATCCGGTAATCCGGGCCGAAGGTTTTTTTCAGGTAGCTCACCGCCATGCGCCAGGGCTCGCGGCTGGCCTTGTCGCCCCCGGGCATGGGCACGTAGGCAAAATGGGACAGCCGCTGGTAATCCTTCAGGTCGCACCGCAGGATTTCCCCGCCCCAGATGTTCCCGTCATCGCCAAGGCCCACACCGTCAAAGCTCACCCCGATGACCGGTTCATCGAGCCCGTGCTCTGCCAGGCAGGAAGCGATGTGCGCGTGGTGGTGCTGCACCGTGAGCAGGGGCAGGTTTTCAGCAGAAGCCCGCTCGTCCGCATAGCGCGATGACAGGTAGTCGGGATGCAGGTCGCGCACCAGCAGGGTGGGTTTCAGTCGGAACATCCGTTCGAACCGCCCGATGCTTTCGCGGTAAAAATCCCAGGTGGCCATGTTTTTCAGGTCCCCGATATGCTGGCTTAAAATAGCCTGACGGCCTCTTCCCGCGCAAAACACATTAACCAGTTCCGCGCCCGCGGCCAGGATGCCCTCGGTTTCCAGTTGCAGGCGCACGGGGTTGGGCACCCAGCCGCGCGACCTGCGTAACACCACGGACCGGCCCGCGAAAACGGCCGTCACGCTGTCGTCCGCCCGGTTATGGATTTCCCGGTTGTAAGACAGGATGCCTTTCACCTTGCCGCGGAGCTTTTGCCGGATGGCATCATCTTCTTTCAGTATGGGTTCGTCCGAAAAATTGGCGCTGGTCATTACGACAGCCGGCAGGCCGAGTTGTTCGAACAACAGGTAATGAAAAGGCATGTAAGGCAGCATGGCCCCGAGGGTATCCAGGCCGTTGCTCACCCCCGGAGCCAGGCTTTTTTTCATTTTCAGCAGGACGATGGGCTTGCGCCAGGAGCAAAGCAAGTCTTCCTCTTCCCTGCCCAGGAAGGCCCGTTCACGCACCGCGTCCACATCGCGGAACATCACGGCAAAGGGTTTGCCTTCCCGGTTTTTCAGTTCGCGCAGGCGGCTGACCGCTTCCTGGTTGGCCGCATCGCAGGTTAAGAAATATCCGCCCAGTCCCTTGATGGCCAGGATTTCCCCCGATTGTATCCAGCCGGCAGCCAAAGTCAGGATTTTGTCCAGATCATTGGTTTGAAAGCCACCGCTTTGAAGGGAATAATGCGGGCCGCACCGGTTGCAGGCCACCGGCTGGGCGTGAAAGCGCCTGTCCAGCACATTTTCGTATTCCGCGCGGCATTCGGGGCACATGGCAAAGGGCTCCATGGTGGTCATGGCGCGGTCATACGGCAAATCGCGGATAATGGTAAACCGGGGCCCGCACCGGGTGCAGTTGATGAACGGGTATTTGATACGGTGGGGCTGGGTTTTCATGTCCCGCAGGCATTCATCGCATACGGCTATATCCGGGCTGATTTCCGTGATATCCTGTCCGGTGTCCGAACTGGGCCGTATCTCAAACCCCCTGGCAGGTTTTCTTTCCTCATATGGTTCGGTGGTTATCTGAAAAATTTCCGCTGCCGGAGGAGCCATCTGCCTGATATCCCGGGCAAAGCGGTCCGCAGCCTCTTTGCCGGCTTCCAGCACGACCCGCACCCCGTCCGCCCGGTTCTCCACCCAGCCGTTCAACCCCCGGGCTGTGGCCAGCTTGTAAACAAAAGGCCTGAACCCCACGCCTTGTACCAACCCCTGGATGATGATAACCCGTCCCATTAATCTCAGCGGAAAATATGCAGATATTCGCAATAAAATATCCGGAATTCAATAAAAAAATTTTACCTTCGGTAACTGTTATCCAGATAAGCCCATAATACTAAACATTTTAGGGCAAGTGAAAAAGCATTGAATATGTGTTTGGCAGTGCCTGGAAAAGTATTGGCTGTTGACAACAGCGACCCGGATATGAAAATGGCAAAAGTGGATTTTGCCGGGGTGGTTAAAAATATTTGCATTCAATGGGTGGATGATGTAAGGGTAGGAGACTACATCCTGGCCCATGTCGGAACCGCCTTGAGCAAAATTGATGAAACAGACGCGCTGGAAACATTGGAAAGCCTGAAAGCCATGGGAGACTTATAGTCTGGAACCCGGAATTATAATATTGTAGTAGGTCTTGAAATATGTAGATGAATATCGGGACGGTGGTATTGTAAAAAACCTCGCTGAAACTATAAGGCAAGCGGCTACCCGTCCGTGGACCATCATGGAAATATGCGGGGGCCAAACCCACGCCATCATGAAGTATAACCTGGAGGAATTGCTGCCTGAAGGGATAGAACTGGTGCATGGCCCGGGTTGTCCCGTTTGTGTCACTCCGCTGGAAATCATTGATAAAGCGATCCGGATTGCTCTCCGCGAAGACGTAATCTTTACTTCTTTCGGAGACATGTTGCGCGTACCGGGCTCGGAAATGGACCTTTTGAGCGTGAAAGCCCTGGGCGGGGATGTGCGCATGGTGTATTCCCCGCTGGACGCGGTACGCATTGCCCGGGAAAACCCGGATAAAAAAGTGGTGTTTTTTGCCGTAGGCTTCGAAACCACCGCTCCGGCCAATGCCTTGTCGGTCCGGGAAGCCGCCCGGATGGGATTGAACAATTATTCCCTCCTGACGTCACATGTGCTGGTTCCCCCGGCTATGGAGGCAATTCTTTCTTCACCGGACAATAAAATCCAGGGCTTCCTGGCAGCCGGCCATGTGTGCACGGTGATGGGTTTTGAGGAATATTTCCCCATAGCAGAAAAATACAAGACCCCGGTTACGGTAACCGGTTTTGAACCGGTGGATATCCTGGAAGGGATATTGATGACCGTCCGGATGCTGGAAGCCGGAGAGGTAACGGTGAATAACCAGTACAGCCGGGTCGTGAAACGGGAAGGGAACCCGGCTGCCCGGCAGCTGCTGGACGAGGTTTTTGAAGTTTGCGACCGCAAGTGGCGGGGCATTGGGGTCATTCCCCAAAGCGGTTACCGCCTGGCGGAACGCTATGCCGCTTTTGACGCGGAAAAGGTGTTTGACCTGGGAGATATCCGGGTGAATGAACCGGAAATGTGCCAGGCCGGGAAAGTGCTCCAGGGTATGATTAAACCTTTTGAATGCCCGGCATTTGCCAGGGAATGCACCCCGGAACAACCACTGGGAGCGCCCATGGTTTCGACTGAAGGAGCCTGTGCCGCTTATTACCGCTACCGGAAAAATGAAATAACCACTGCCTGATGAGCGAACAAATGCCGAATGCTTTTACCTTATCCTGCCCGCTTCCGATCAACGACTACGACCGGGTATTGCTGGCGCACGGGGGAGGGGGCTCCTTGTCGAACCAGCTCATCAGCAATATGTTTCGCGCCCATTTTGACAACGAATTGCTGAATTCAGCCCATGACGGGGCGGTTATCGAGTCGAACGGGCAGAAAATTGCCTTTACCACCGATTCCTACGTGGTGCAGCCCATATTTTTCCCCGGAGGCGATATCGGTGACCTTGCCGTGAACGGCACAGTAAACGACCTGGCCTGTTGTGGTGCCAGGCCTTTATACATTTCCGTGGCGTTCATCATCGAAGAAGGATTTGAAATGAAGAAGCTCTGGCAGGTGGTGCAATCCATCAAAAAAGCGGCCGACCGGGCGGGGGTGCAGGTGGTGACGGGCGACACGAAAGTGGTTGACAAGGGGAAGGGCGACCAGATTTTTGTCAATACCTCGGGCATCGGGTTTATCCCGGAGGGTGTCCGGATTGGTCCCGGGCGCTGCCGGCCGGGAGATGTGGTGCTATTGAGCGGAACCCTGGCAGATCATGGCGTGACCATCATGTCGAAGCGGGCCGGGCTGACTTTTGAAACCACCATCGAAAGCGACACAGCCCCGCTGAACGGCCTGGTGGAACAGTTGCTGGATGCCGTGCCGGAGGTGCATGTGCTGCGCGACCCCACCCGGGGCGGCATAGCCAGCGCCCTGAACGAAATTGCTGAAAAATCAGCCACCGGAATCGTGCTGGATGAAACGGCCATTCCCATCACCGAACAGGTGAAAGGCGCCTGTGAAATACTGGGGCTGGATCCCCTGTACATCGCCAACGAGGGAAAACTGCTGGCCATAGTGCCGGAAGACCACGCGGACCGGGCCCTGGAAGCGATGAAGAATCATCCCCTGGGGCATAATGCAGCCATTATAGGCCGCGTTACAAAAGACCATCCCGGAATGGTCCGGATGACTACTTCCATCGGCTCCACCCGGATCGTGGATATGATTTCGGGTGAGCAGCTGCCGAGGATTTGCTGATTCAACCTATATGCCATGCCACTGACCATCATCACACAGAATGAAAAAATGCGGGGTATCCTGGAAAAACTCCGCATGGTCGTGGCCTCAGATTCCACCGTGCTGCTGATCGGTGAAACCGGGGTGGGCAAGGAGATTTTTGCCGAGTACATACACCGCACCAGCCACCGCAGCCGACAGCCGTTTATAAAAATCGGGCTGGCTGCCATGCCCACGGAACTCATGGCCAGCGAATTATTCGGGCATGAAAAAGGAGCCTTTACCAGCGCCAGCTCGGAAAAGAAAGGATTGTTTGAAATCGCGCACACCGGGACCATTTTCCTGGATGATATTGACGATGTGCCCCTCGAAATACAAACCAAGCTGCTGCGCGTGCTGGAGTCGCGCGAGCTGATGCGCATCGGGGGCACCAAACCCATTCCTATCGACATCCGGCTGATCTGTGCTTCCAAAGTTGACCTGCGGGAGTTGGTCAGAGCCGGACGTTTCCGGGCGGATTTGCTGTACCGCATCAATGTGGTTCCGGTGCATATTCCGCCACTGCGGGCCAGGAAGGATGACATTCCCCTGCTGGTGGAGCATTTTATTAAACGGTTTGCACCAGACAAACAACTTGCCGTAGATCCGGACGCCATGCGGGCCTTATTGCAATACCATTGGCCGGGGAATGTACGGGAACTGCGCAATGTCATTCAGCGCGCCACCTTGTTTGCCAATGGTTCCATTCAACAAACTCACCTGCCGGAAGAAATAGGACTATCAGGTTCCGTGGCTCAAATTGTGAAAGCCTGCAGCATTTGCTTCGATGAAGGGAAAATGGACCTGCCGGAAGTGGTTTCCTGTGTAGAACAAAACCTGATCCGCCAGGTCCTGGAATATACAGCCGGCAATCAAAGCGAAACGGCCCGTAAGCTTGGAATGCGCTTATCTACGCTTCGAGATAAAATCAAACGGCACCAACTCCAACGATTCACCCGGTCCAACGGCATGGACAAATAAAGAATGCTTGCGGATTTCCGCAACCCTTTATGCGGATTCCCGCAAATATCCTCCCCCACCGGACGGTTTATGGCTTTACAGGATTTTTCTAATGATCTGATAATCAGCCTATAGTAAAACTGGTCCGGAAAGTTTTTCATTTTGGCACCCTGGTTGCCTGTTGCGGGGCAAACCCCACTAAGGTACGGTAGCTTTTGTGGCAGATACCGAAAACAGGATTTCCCTGAAAGGAAAGGTAAAGGAAATCATGGACAATGAACGGTCCTTTACCATCCGCATTTTATGCCAGCCTGATTTTGTCATGCTGACATTGAAAAATCCCCTGGATTTGCACCTGGACGATACCGTGCGGGTGGAAGGCTCCCTGAAAATTGAAAGAATTATTCACGAAACCGATTCATAAAAATCAATACCGATATGGCTGAACAGCGAAAAACATTGTATGAAGAAATCCGCGAAGCCGGTCATTCCCGGAGGGATTTTCTGCGTTTTTGCAGCATGATGGCGGCATATCTCGGGCTGGAATCCACGGGCGTTTCGCAGGTTGTGGAAGCGCTGGAAACCAAGCCCCGCCTGCCGGTGGTCTGGTTCCATTTCCAGGAATGCACCTGCTGCAGCGAGTCGTTTATCCGTTCATCCCATCCCATCGTGGCGGATGTTATACTGGATAAAATTTCCCTGGATTATACGGAAACGCTTATGGCTGCTGCCGGTCATCAGGCCGAAGAAGCCTTGCGGCAGACCATGGAGAAATACCACGGGGAATATGTGATGCTGGTGGAAGGTTCGGTACCAATGGAAAACGAAGCCTACTGTTGCATTGGCGGCCGCAGTGCACTCGACATAGCCAGAGAAGCCGCTGAAGGCGCCAAGGCGATTATTGCCTGGGGCAATTGTGCTTCAGCTGGTTGTATCCAGGCTGCCAAACCCAATCCCACAGGAGCTACCCCAATCCATAAAATAGTGAAAGGGAAACCCGTCATCAATGTACAGGGTTGCCCGCCTATTGGCGAAGTGATGGCCGGAGTGATTGTACATATCCTGGCTTTTGACCGGTTGCCCCAGCTCGACCGCCTGGGCCGGCCCAAAGCTTTCTATTCCCGGAGGGTGCACGACACCTGTTACCGCAGGCCCAATTTTGATGCCGGCCTGTTTGTCGAATCTTTTGACGATGAAAACGCCCGCAAAGGATATTGCCTCTATAAAGTGGGCTGCAAAGGGCCCGTTACCTACAACTCCTGCGGAGTCATTCGCTGGAACAACGGGGTAAGCTACCCGATTCAGTCAGGCCACCCATGCATTGGCTGCTCGGAAGAAGGTTTCTGGGACAACGGCCCCTTCTACCAGCACCTGGGGGCATTCCCCGGCTTCGGCATAGAAGCCACGGCTGATAAAATCGGCCTCGTGGCCGGTGTGGCCACCCTGGCCGGCATTACCGCCCATGCCGTGGCCACGCAGTTTGCCAAGCGCAAAAGAATCAAGAACGAAGACATTGTTATTGACGAATAAAATTTTTGGAGGAATATAACCATGGCTGAAAGAATAGTAGTCGACCCCATCACCCGGATAGAAGGCCACCTGCGCATTGAAGCCGAGATACAGGACGGCAGGATCGTGGATGCCTACAGTTCGGGCACCATGGTACGGGGTTTTGAAAT
>CAYRDC010000025.1:27952-30852 GCA_964422925.1 uncultured Chitinophagales bacterium
CAGAGCATCAGCCACTGGCCCAACAGTTCACCGGGTTATTATTCAGACCTAAAAAAGCGGCTCACCAAATTCGTGGAAAGCGGCCAGCTGGGCATTTTTGCCAATGCTTACTGGGGACATCCGGCCTATAAACTGCCACCCGAAGCCAACCTGATGGCCGTGGGACATTACCTCGAAGCCCTGGAATGGCAGAAGGAAATCGTTAAGGTACACACCATCTTTGGCGGAAAGAACCCGCACCCGAATTACCTTGTGGGCGGGGTTCCCTGCGCCATCAACCTCGATGAAAACAACGCAATCAATGCCGAGCGCCTGGCTTACGTGGGTTCGCTGTTCGAACAGGCAGCCGAGTTCGTGAACCAGGTGTATATCCCCGACCTCCTGGCCGTGGCCTCGTTCTACAAGGATGAATGGGGCGCCATAGGCGGAGGCCTGAGCAATTACCTGTGCTATGGCGACCTGCCCGTCAACGGGTATAACGACCCCACCAGTTTCAAATTCCCGCGCGGGGCCATCCTGGACCGGAACCTCAATGAAATCCACGAGGTGGACGGTTCGGATGCCGAGCAGGTGAAAGAGTATATTTCCCGTTCCTGGTATGAATATTCAGACGGGGATGAAGCGGGCAAGCATCCCTGGGAAGGGGAAACCAACCTGAAATACACCGGTCCCAAACCGCCTTACGACCACCTGGATGTGGACGGGAAATACTCCTGGCTGAAAACACCCCGCTGGAAAGGGCATGCCATGGAGGTGGGCCCCCTGGCCCGTATGCTGATGGGTTACGCCATGGGCATCGATGAATACAAAGCGGCCGTTGACGGGGCCCTGGCCAGGCTGGAAGTACCTGTCACCGCCCTGTTCTCCACCCTGGGCCGCACAGCCGCCCGCGGGCTGGAAACCCAGCTGATTGCCGGCTGGGCGCTTGAATTTTATAACCAGCTCCTGGCCAATATCAAAAACGGGGACACCCGTACGGCTACCTCTGAAATGTGGGATCCTTCCACCTGGCCGGATGAAGCCAAAGGCGTGGGCATGACCGAAGCCCCGAGAGGCGCCCTCGCCCACTGGATTCATATCAAGGACAGGAAAATAGAAAACTACCAGCTGGTGGTACCGAGCACCTGGAATGCATCCCCGCGCGATCCGCAGGGGCAGATGTCGGCCTATGAAGCCTCATTGGTGGGCACACCCGTAGCCGACCCGGAAAAACCCCTCGAAATCCTGCGGACCATCCATTCGTTTGACCCGTGCCTGGCCTGTGCCGTGCACCTCTATGACGAAAAAGGCACTTACGTTCACCAGGTCCAAACTTTCTGATTATGACGGTCATTAAAAAATCAAGACACGTTGTGTATGTCTGGGAATATCCCGTGCGGATATACCACTGGCTCAACGCCCTGTGCATTACGGTGCTGGTGGGCACCGGCCTGCTTATCGGGGCGCCCCTGGCCATCAATACCGTGAGCGAAGCCTCTCACGGCTACTGGTTCGGATGGGTGCGCTTCCTGCATTTCGCGGCAGCCTTTATTTTCTTTTTCAATTACCTGTTCCGCATTTACTGGGGGCTGGTGGGCAACCAGTACAGCCGGTGGTACAACTACATTCCCTATAAAAAATCGCAATGGCGGCAGATATGGAAAGTACTGGTTTCCGATGTGCTGCTGCTGAAATACGATGAAGAAAGCAAACCCATCGGGCACAACGCGCTGGCCAGCCTTGTGTATTTCATTATGTTCCTTTTGTTCCTGTTCCAGGTGTTTACGGGCTTCGGGATGTACGCGGCCATGAGCGACTGGTGGTTTCCGCGGCTGTTTGCGTGGGTGCCTTCCCTGTTCGGTGGCGACATGCTGACCAGGCAGTGGCACCACATCACCATGTGGGCTTTCATCCTGTTCACGTTCATCCACGTGTACCTGGTGTTTTACCACGATTTCATAGAGCGCAAGGGCACCGCCTCCTCCATGATCGGGGGCTGGAAGTTCGTAGATAAGGATGATGAATAGACTGTGGCAACAATAGCTTTTCCTCTTTTTTGCACCTCTTGCACCTCAAAGGCAGGGTTTGGGCTTCCCTGCCTTTTCTTTTTTATCCACTGATACAAAACCATTGCTGTATAGAAATTTCATTGGGAAATCTATGAACAGGAAAATAATGTATATTTATACGAGCTGACTCTTTAAGCCGTTATAGATAAGATCCTGGAAATGTTAAAACGAATAGCACTTATTTGCCTCATTGGCATTAGTGGTGTTGGCTTGAAGGCACAACCAATAAACGAATCAGGTACATTAATCCTAGTCCACTAAAAAGTTTTGTTGTTGAATTTGGCTTCTTTTTTTAAAAATTGAAGAATAAATGAAATTTAATAAACAGGCACTGATTTTTATCGCCCTTCCGCTGTTTTTTACGGCTTCCATGGCCCAAAATAACCCCGTGTTCAAAGACCTCATTGTTGGCGGCTCTTACACGTACATATTCCAGCAGCAGCCCATCCCTGGGGATTCTTTTCCGGGTTATAATTTTTTTGAGCACACCTTCCGGGTGAAGCTGGTCAGCTCGCTCAGCCAACACTGGCGCATGGGCGTTGACGCCCGGCTGATTAAAACCATTTTTTACGGTGACGAGCAGTATTATTTCATGGCGGGTCTACTGGCCCAGTATATCATCATTGAAAACCGTGTGGGCAGCCTGTTTATTGAAGGAAGTTACAACCGGGGTAATTACTGCCTGTGCGGGGAAAACGGATATTCAAAAATTCCCGGCCTGAATTACCTCGGGGCCGGCATGGGCAATGCCTGGCGCCTGTACCGGGGCCTCTGGCTCGACCTGGGATGGAGCTGGTACTGGGCCCTCATACAGGTGCCGGATAAATACGCCTATTCGCAGTATATCATCGG
>CAYRDC010000025.1:30952-32506 GCA_964422925.1 uncultured Chitinophagales bacterium
GTGTCATTGGCGCCATAAATTTTATATACCGGATCTGTCCGCATGATGTATCCTTTTGACCAGGCTCCGGTAATATTGGTGGATATATTGATTCTATCATTTATCTTGTGAGAAAACATAATGCCTCCCATTGGAACAATTTTAACCTTTTTCTCTTCATTTATAGTCATTGGAGAATAGAATAGTAGTTTCAAATTCTTTGATTCAAAATCGTACCAAAACAATTCAGAAAAACCTGGAAAGAAGTAAACAACCGATATGTTGCCATAAACCCCAATTTCATTGTACTTCTGTTTCCAAATCAGATATTGAATCCCCAAAGAAGAACCAATGTATTTTATTTCAGTTCCGTAAATAGGGACCCAAAATCCACTCGAAGTAAAATTTCCAAAAGATTTGGTAATTGAAAAAATCAACCGATAGGAACTCACGCCATATATTAATCCTCCTTCAACCTTAATCTTTGGGACTGAGGCAAACTGATAGGAATAATTTATTCGAACATCAAAACCAAGTGAACTATTTGTAGCTAATCCTGTACTGTCTAAAAGTGGTTCGTAATCGGCATTAAAACTTAACGGTCCTGATAAATTGCCATCAAGCAATAGTTCAATACTACTTATGTCTTTTGATTGCGCATATAAACAGTGTGTTACTAAAAACAAAATAGCCGTGAATAAGAATTTCTTTATTGACATTATTATTTTTTGATCACCGAAAAGAAAATTCAATAACACCTAATTGTATCTTTTATTTATAACATAAGAAGCCCCTAATCCCACTCCGATATACCGGAATTTTTTTTGATAGCTACCGGTTAAGGTGTCTTTATCACCGTATATCTTATATACGGGATTTGTCCGCATGATGTATCCTTTTGACCAGGCACCTCTGATGCTGGCTTCAATACTGATACGTTTACCAATTTTCTGAGAAAAAACAAGGCCTAATTCAGGCACTAAACGCAATGAATTTTTTTCATTAATAATCATTGTTGACTTGAAAAGATTTTTGTAATTATTGCCCCCTAAATTGGCATCTATTGAAAAAGAGCCGATTCCTGACGGAAAATATATCCCTGATAAATTTGCAGTAAAACTCAGATCGTTTTTTGCTTTTCTTAGAATTGTATATCGCAACCCTATTGAAAAACCATAATAATTTATTAGGTCGTCCATTAGAAACAAATCCATATTATCCCAGCCCAACTTATTGAATGATTCCGTTTTGTAAAAATGAATTTTATAAGTACTTATTCCGTACAACAAACATCCAGTAACGCTTAATAAGGTATTGAATAAAAAAGGATAAGTGTAAAATAATCTAAATTCATATCCAGGTGAAGCTTTGGAACTGATGCCTGTACTATCTGGATAGGTTGTGTAATCAGGTGAAATTTCCAAAGGTGGTGATATACTTCCAATCATATATAACCCAACTTTCGTATTATTGATATATATATTTTGACAGAAATTACCTGAAGAGCAAGTGAGTATTGTTATGAGAAATGCTATCAATTTATTGTTGTAGCGCAATACTTTTTTCATATTATAT
>CAYRDC010000026.1:0-30397 GCA_964422925.1 uncultured Chitinophagales bacterium
GCGGCCGGCAGCGCCCATTTGTTCAGCCTTTCCACTAACCTGAACCGCTTTCTTCACTGACCCGGCAAGATCGATTTCCTTTTTAGTTTTACAGCCGATGAACCGGATCAATATCGCGATAGACGGCTACAGCTCCTGCGGCAAAAGCACCCTGGCCAAAGCCTTGGCCAGCCGGCTGGGCTATGTTTATGTGGACTCAGGAGCCATGTACCGGGCGGTTACTTTGTATTTTATCCGGAACCGGGTGAATGCGGAGGATGCACTGGAAGTGGAACGTGCCCTGGAAGATATTGACATTTATTTTGAAAAGCCGGAAGGCCTGGTTTCTTCTCAAACCTATCTCAATGGTGAAAACGTTGAATCGGCCATCCGGGAGATGGAGATTTCCCGTCTGGTGAGTGAGGTTAGCGCCATACCGGCTGTACGGGAAGCCATGGTAGCCCAGCAACGCGCCATCGGCCGCAACAAAGGAGTGGTAATGGACGGCCGGGACATCGGGACAGTCGTGTTCCCTGATGCCGAGCTGAAAATTTTTATGGTGGCCGACCTGGAAATCAGAGCCCGCAGAAGGTACCTTGAACTTCGTGCCCGGGATATTGACATCACCTATGAGGAGGTGCTGGAAAATGTAAAAAAACGCGACAATTACGACAGCAACCGGGCCCACAGCCCTTTAAGCAAAGCCCCGGATGCCCTGGTGCTGGACAACTCGCACTTATCGGAAGAAGAGCAGCTAAAATGGGCCTTGGGCAAGGCTATGGAAGCGATAGAAAAAGCTAATAAATCATCCTGACAGATGAATGAACTGAACCGTATTTATTCGAGTTATTACACCTGATGAAAATAACCATCGATCAGCATTCAGGATTTTGTTTTGGAGTGGTTTATGCCATACAGCTGGCTGAAACTTTCCTCGAGCAGGAAGGAAAGCTGTATTGCCTGGGTGATATTGTGCACAACGACCTGGAAATTGAGCGGCTGCACCAAAAAGGCCTGGAAATAATTGACCACGAACAACTGGCAAAGCTGAAAGATTGCACGGTTTTGATCAGGGCGCACGGTGAACCGCCCGCTACCTATGAACTGGCTGTAAAAAACAATATCCGTCTGATTGATGCCAGTTGCCCGGTAGTCCTCAAGTTGCAAAACCGGGTCAAACAAAGTCATGACCTGATGGAGGAAGAACAGGGGCAGGTGGTAATCTATGGCAAACCAGGGCATGCAGAGGTAAACGGTATCCTTGGCCAGGTGCATGGCGATGCCATCGTCATTACCGGGCCGGAAGACCTGGACAAGATCGATTATTCCCGCCCAGTGACGCTGTATTCTCAAACTACCCAAAGCACTTACGAATTTTACCGGATCAAAAAGGCTATCGAAGAAAAAGCCCGGGAAGAAGGCAATGAATACGTGGTCGCTAACGACACCATTTGCCGCCAGGTTTCCAACCGGGAACCTGCCTTGCGCCAGTTTGCAGCTCAAAATGATGTGATATTGTTCGTATCCGGCCGCAAAAGTTCCAACGGTAAAGTTTTGTTTGCCGTTTGCCGTGAAGTAAACGACCGCTCGTACAAGATCACCGGCCCCGGTGAACTGAATCCTGCCTGGCTGGAAAACGCAGACAGCGTGGGCATTTGCGGGGCTACCTCCACACCGATGTGGCTGATGGAGCAGGTGGCCGAAAGGGTAAAGGATTTTATCTGATTTTTTCGGGAATTCATTTTAAATCCCTGTAATCTTCTTATCTTTGTGCCCACTTTTCAGCAAAAAGACATACTACTACAAAAGGAGGACATGCACATTGACTGAAAAACCAAATGAAAATCAACAACCTGAAATTACTCAGGAAATTAACGAATCCAACGAGCCGGTGAGCGAAAACACCGGGAATCCCGAAAACAAAACTGAACCGACTGAAACCCCACAGGATGAGGAACCGGCAACCATTGATTCCACTGAGGAACAACCAGAAGCTGTAAACGAACCTGTGGAGAAGGAAATGAATGAACCCGAAGAAACTACTACTGAAACAACTCCTGCTGACAATCCACCGGAAGAACCACAAACTGAACCCTCTTTAACGGAAACCGGAGAAGAAACTTCTCAACCCGAAGCTGAAAAGACAGAAGAGAAGGAACCTGAACCGGAACCGGAAGCTTTGGAAGTGGATGCGGAATCAACCGGAAAACCGCAGGACAGCGCACACGATGACTTCGACTGGGATCAGGCCGATACCAAAATCGATGAATACGATCCCAATCAACGCGCTGAACTGGAAAAAATGTATGAGAAGACCATGACCACTGTCACCGATGGTGAAATTACCAAAGGACTGGTGGTGGGCATTACCGATACGGATGTGGTATTGAATATCGGCTTTAAATCCGATGGAATGGTACCATTGTCCGAATTCCGTGATATGCCGGATCTGAAGATCGGGGATGAAGTGGAAGTTTATGTGGTAAGCAAGGAAGACAAACGGGGCCAATTGGTACTTTCCCGGAAAAACGCCAAGATTCTGCGTGCCTGGGAATCGATAGTGGATGCTTACAATAACGATAAAGTGGTCACGGGTACGGTGATCAGCAAAACCAAAGGCGGGCTCATCGTGGATGTGCTGGGCCTGGAAACCTTCCTGCCCGGATCACAAATTGATGTGAAACCCATCCTCGATTATGATGCCTTTGTCGGCAAGACCATGGAATTCAAGGTGGTCAAGATTAACGAAGCCATTAAAAATGCCGTGGTTTCGCACAAAGCCCTGATTGAAAGCGACCTGGAAGAGCAGCGGTATGAAATTATCAGCAAACTGGAAAAAGGCCAGGTGCTGGAAGGAACCGTTAAGAACATCACCGATTTTGGCGCGTTTATCGACCTGGGTGGCGTAGACGGTCTCCTGTATATAACGGATATTTCCTGGGGCCGGATTAACCATCCGAGTGAAGTGCTTGAGCTGAATCAGCGCATTAACGTGGTGGTACTCGACTTCGATGATGACAAAAAACGCATTTCCCTGGGGCTGAAACAGCTGCAACCCCATCCGTGGGACACGCTGGATGAATCCATTACGGAAGGAAGCAAGGTGAAAGGCAAAATCGTGAACATCGAAGACTATGGTGCCTTCCTGGAAATTGTTCCGGGCGTGGAAGGATTAATCCACGTTTCGGAGGTCAGCTGGTCAAACCATCCGATCAATGCCCGGGATTATTTCAAGCTGGGCGATGAATATGAGGCCGTAGTGGTCACCATCGACCGGGAAGAGCGGAAAATGTCGCTGAGCATCAAGCAGCTGACAGAAGATCCCTGGTTGCATGTTGAAGAAAAATATCCGGTGGGCAGCCGCCACACCGGCATTGTCAAAAACATCACCCCGTACGGTGTGTTTGTTGAATTTGACGATTTCTTCGGGGGCATGGTGCATATTTCGGATTTAAGCTGGATTAAACGCTACAATCACCCGAGCGAAGTGACCAAGATGGGCGAGGAGATGGAAGTGGTGGTCATCGGCATTGATAAGGAAAACCGCAAGTTGAACTTAAGCCACAAGCATATCGAGGAAGATCCGTGGGATACTTTTGAAACAGTATTTCCGGTTGGATCGGTTCATGAGGGCACGGTGATCAAGAAAGATGAAAAAGGCGGTTTGGTTCAGTTGCCGTACGGACTGGAAGGGTTCTTGCCCAAAAAGCACATGAAGAAAGCTGATGGCAATACCGTGGAAGTGGACGAAATCCTTCCGTTTATGATTCTGGAATTTGACCGGAACGACAAACGGATCATTGTTTCACATACGCGGGTGGTTTCTGAAGAGATGGAAGAAGAGAAGAGGAAGGAAAAGCGTTCTAAATCAAAGCATCGCAAGGAAACAGAAAGCACCATTACACGAATAAACCGGAAAACCGAAAAATCTACCTTGGGCGATCTGGGTGTCCTGGAAGAGCTAAAGAAGGAGCTGGAAAAAGAGGAAAAAAAAGGCACCAGGAAAAAAAGCCCTAAGAAAGAGTCGAAGGCTGAGGATAAGGCAAAAGATGTGAAGGAAGCGGCTCCTGAAGAGGAAACTGTGGAGAAACCGGACGAAAATAAAAAGGACGGAGGCGATAAAGCGTAGGTAGATTTTTTATATTTAAGGTTTATTAATAAAAAAAGCTCCCCTCGGGAGCTTTTTTACGTTATCTTTGTAAGGCAAGTACCAAAAACATGCTCATAACCACCACAGCTACCGTACCCGGTAAAGAAATCAAGGAAATATTAGGAATTGTAAAAGGCAACACTGTTCGCGCCAAACACATAGGTCGCGACATTATGGCCGGGCTCAAAAACCTGGCCGGGGGCGAAATAAAAAGTTATACAAGTCTGCTGACCGAGGCCCGTGAGGAAGCACTGGACCGCATGATTGCCGAGGCCGAAAAGTTGAATGCTGATGCCATCATCCAGGTTCGGTTTACCACCTCACAGATTTCACAGCTGGCTGCCGAAGTGCTTGCTTACGGAACGGCTGTCAGATTTTAACCAGCAGACCAGCACATTCAACAATTTTTTTTTCCTGTTTTCCGGAAACAATTCCTGACCGGGGGAATAAAACGGAACCAGACAATAAAACCGGAAGATTCATGAAACACATTGATTTAAAATTCAACCAGCAGGTCCATTCGGATTTTGCCCGGACCCTGAAACAACGGGTAAACGATTATTTTGCCGAAAGGAAGATTTCCCGCAGCGGGAATTATTCCATGGTATTGAAAACTATATTTGTCTTTACCGTGTACCTCTCGGCTTATGCGCTGATGCTATCCAACCTGTTCCCGCAGCCTTGGCAGCAGATAATGCTCTGGGCCGTGATGGGATTCGGCATTGCCGGCATCGGGCTGACGGTAATGCATGATGCCAACCATGGCGCCTATGCCAGGAATAAGAAAATAAACCGTTATCTGGGCATGGCCCTGAACTTCGTGGGAGGTCATGCGGAATTGTGGAAGATACAACACAACATGCTGCACCACGCCTACACCAATATTGACGGAGCCGATGAAGATATCGAAGGGCCGTCTTTCCTGCGGTTTTCGCCTTACCAGGAAAGGAAAAAGATTCACCGCTGGCAGCATCTTTATGCTTGGTTCTTTTACGCCCTGATGACATTTTTCTGGGTAACGGGCAAGGATTTTTTGCAGCTAAACCGTTTCCGGAGGACCGGGCTCATTACCGAAAAGAAATACCGCAAGGTAGTGGTGGACCTCATCTTCTGGAAAATCTTTTATTACGCCTACATCTTGGTGGTGCCCCTGTTCCTTGTGCAGGCCAGTCCCTGGGTGACCATAAGCGGGTTCCTGCTGATGCACGGCATAGGAGGTTTCATCCTGAGCATTATTTTCCAGCCGGCCCATGTAATACCCGCGGCCGAATTTTCAAAGCTGGAACCGGGTAAAAGAATTGATGAACACTGGATGGTTCACCAGTTAAAGACCACAGCCGATTTTGCTCCACGCAATAAGATATTTTCCTGGCTGGTGGGGGGGCTGAACTTCCAGGTTGAACATCACCTGTTTCCCAATGTGTGCCATGTGCATTATCATAACCTGGCCAAAATTGTGAAGGAAACTACCCGGCAGTTCAACCTGCCTTACAACAGTTACAACACATTTATTTCAGCACTGGTAAATCATGCGCGCATGTTGCGCAATCTGGGGCAGGGAAAAATGAGTGCTGTTAAGGTGCGGAGTTAAAGACTAATGGTTTTTGGCACGGGCCCTTTCGTCCATGGCCGGTTCGAGGTATTCGTCAATAAATTCCCGGACACAGCCATGGCCGCCTCCTTTTATCAATACAATATCCGCAACTTCCTTTACCCGGTCCACCGCATCGCTCGGGCAGGCTGATACCCCGCTTTTAACCATGCAGTCCAGGTCGTTGATATCATCTCCAAGGAACGCCACATTATCCATGGTTATACCCATATCTGTGCACCAATCGGAGAGTATATCAATTTTCGGATGGTTGCCCGTGTATACATATTCAATGCCGAGAAATTTAGACCGTTTGTTGATCAGCTTGAAATTGTACCCGGAGCTGATCACCCCAAAGCGTACTTCCGGGTGCGTTTGGCGCAATCTTTTCAGCGCCATGCCGTCCTTGGTGTTAAAGCGTTTGATTTCATCGCCTGATTCGGCATAATACATTCCACCGTCCGTTAAAACACCATCTATATCCATAATAATCAGGCGAATGTCTATTTGCCGGATAATTTGGTTTTTCTTCCGGATATCCACTTTCAGGAACCGGTCAATGGTCAGGCTGAACCTGCGGGACAAGGCTATCAGTTCGTCTGTACCGGGTTCGGCCGTTCCTTGTTGATAAGCCAGTATTTTTTCCGGTGTGCTATGAATAGCCAGGGCTAATTCCTCCGGACGGATATCCTGGGTTTCCAGCAGGTAGGCGAGATTGGCGGCAAACATGGACATAGGCGGTCAGATCATTTTTCTGCCACAAGCCTTTGCAACGGGGGCCAATTGCTTGTACAGGGTGCTGAATTGCTCAAAATCCAATTGTTGCGAAGCATCCGATTTGGCCTGTTTGGGATTCGGATGGGTTTCAATCAGAAGCCCGTCCACTCCCTGTGCCATAGCCGCTCTTGCCAGGCCGGCTACTCCGTAAGCCTGGCCGATGGCATGGCTCGGATCCACGATTACCGGCAGGTTGGTGTGCTTTTTCAGGTATTCCACACCGCAAAGATCCAGTGTAAACCGGGTTTTCTGCTCAAAGGTACGGATACCTCTTTCACAAAGTATGACATTGGGATTTCCACCCGACAGGATGAATTCAGCCGCCTGCACAAATTCCTGTAACGTGCTTCCAAACCCTCTTTTCAGCAATACCGGCTTCCGGGTTTTCCCACATTGTTTGAGTATTCCGTGATCATACATAGCCTTGGCTCCGATCTGGATGACATCGGCATATTCTATGACCGCGTCCACATGGGTGGAATCTTTCACTTCAGTAATGATATTCAGGCCGTATTTCTCGCGGGCAGCGGCCAATAATTTCAGCCCTTTCATGCCAAGTCCCTGGAAGCTGTAAGGGGAAGTTCTGGGTTTAAAGCAGCCCCCCCGCAAAGTGGTTATACCCAGTTTTTTCAGAAACCTGGCCGTTTGCATGATCTGCTCTTCAGATTCCACCGAGCATGGGCCCGTTATCATCAGGGTATGATTCGTGGTGCCGCCAATGATTACCCCGTTTCCGATTTCGATGGTTCGTTTTTGCGGCTGGTACCCGGCACTGGCCAACTGGATGTCAGAATCGCTGACATAATAAGTATCTACGTATGGCTCAATATCCGGATTGAGATGTTTCATTTTGGAGGATGTCACCAGTACGGGATGGCCGTTGCCCTGCACCAGGATCGCTTCCAGCTTTTCTGCGATCAGCCGGATCTCGCCAGCGTCTGTATCTTTTTTGAGGTGAATGATCATGATTCGCCTTTGATTAAGTTGTTAAAGGTCACCGCGCCTACCAGCCGGTACCGGTGATCAACCACCGGCAGGAATAATACCGGGAATCGGAGGTTTTTTACCACTTTCAGCAATTCCTCAATGGTACGGTCCTCACGGATTACCACCGGCCGCCTGTTTATGATGTCTTCCGGGGCAATTTCATTCAGGTTATCCAGGTTTTTTATCAGCCCCCTCCGGATGTCTGCATTGGTGGCTATGCCTGCCAGCCTGCCATCCGGTTCAACAATCAGCGTGAAACCATATTTGTACTTTTCAATGAACTGAACAGCTGATTTAAAATCAAACGATTCAATTCCCTGCAAAGGTAATTCATCCACCGGGATCATAAAATCCCTGATCAGGAAGTGTGAAGAAACTTCTTCCTTTTTCAGATTGAGCAAGGCTGCCCCGACATAACGGGAATTAAACAGGTAACTGCCGGATACGATGGCATACACGCCCATATTTCGCAGGATAAAACTGATCTCGGCATTCACCCCTCCGTCCACATGAATGCGTTTACCGGGAAACTGCCGTTTAAAGGCCCTGATCCGGGCAAAGTTTTCTTTGTTGAATTTACCCCCGCTTTGGCCCGGTTCCGTGGTCATGAAGAGGATGAACTTCATGGAGTCTGCGTAAGCTGCAAATGCTTCCACCGGGGTTTTTGAAGTGATGGCCAACCCAAACTGGGTTACACGGCTTTCGGGAGGGATAAAATGTCCGTTCAGGTTTTCGTACTGAAAGGTAGCGTATTCCACCCGGTGCTTTTCGATCAGGGAATAATACTGTGCCGGGTTCCCGCTGATGATATGAAGATCAATCGGGGTATCGGAAATTTCCCGTATCCTGGCGATATCTTCAAACACGGACGGGTTGTCGAGGCAATCGAGATGAAAGAAATTGATTTGGTGCTCGTCCAGTTCCCGGATCAGATCAGGCAGGTTTTGGGCAGGGCTGGAATATATTGAAGCCGAAATTTTCATGATCTGCGCTATCCCTCCAGGTATCCCAAATTTATCTGGTCAAAATTAGGCTTTTTACGCGAACCCTGTTCCCAAACATTGATTTGGCTAATTTTGAAGTTATGATCCGGCAATTGGAAATCACCCTCGGGGCAAAGCCCAGGGGCATTCATTTAATCACATCGGAGATTTTACAGGCATTGCCGCCCCTGCCGGAGCAGGGTTTGTTAAACCTGTTTTTGCGTCATACTTCAGCGGCTCTTACTATCAATGAAAATTATGATCCTTCCGTCCGGGAGGATATGACCATGATCCTGGATCACCTGGTCCCGGAAAGAGGGCTACCATACCGACATACAGCCGAAGGCCCCGATGATATGCCAGCCCATATGAAATCCAGCCTGTTAAGCCATTCACTGACCATACCTGTCCGCAGCGGGAAACCGGCACTGGGTACCTGGCAGGGAATTTACCTTTGCGAATTCCGGAATCACGGAGGCAACCGCAGACTGCTGGTAACCATTTATTCCTAAAACTTTATAAAAGGCAGCAAAGCCGTTGGTTGTCCGTTCTCCACACAAACCACAAACCAGGCCCCTGCCGGCAGATTTTGCACAGGGATTTGGAACAGGCTTTCCCCGTGTGTTTTCCAGGAGTAGCTGGCCTGTATGCGCCCGTACAGGTCGGTTATTTGCAAGGTGAGAGGTTCGGCATGGGCGTTCCCGGTAATGATTAACTGATCGTGCACCGGGTTGGGCCATAACCGGTACTCAACAGGCTGAACCGGCCGGATTCCGGTGTAATCGGGGCAGGGTTGTATGAGTGGAGTGCCCGGAGAACCTCCCGGGCAGCCCGATCGCCAGGATGCTGGATTTTCTGGATCTCCACCGGGGGCTACATTTTCCAGCGTATATCCGTAGCCGTTTGCTTCCTCCGGCCAGGGGGAGCGAGTACCATAAATTACAGAATACAACAGTTGCATTGATGAATCAAAAACCCGGAGCGCTTCTCCATTGCTGCTCAATCCAAATCCAATGGGCCCTAACAGGCTGTCAGCCCATGGGTAGGCTGATAAGAATTGGGCGGGGTCCTTTGCCAGCACAATCCGACCCCGGGAAGGCAAATAAGTTCCGTCCGGAATTTTAAAGGCATTCGCGAAATTATCGTCTGTTATCCAATACCCTGAGCAATCCAGCACACTGTCTGCCGGATTGTAGAGCTCGAGCCAGTCACCGGAAGGATATTGGCTGCCGGAGTGATAGTTGATCTCGCTAATGACTACGGGAGGGGAACAGGGATGATACGCAGTGCCCGGAGAGCCGCCTATGCATCCGTCCATCCAGTTACCGGGATCATTGGGCGAAATGGAATAGTTAACCAGTTCACGGGTACGCCCGTAACCGTCTGCCCCCCACAGTTGCTGATGGGAATATCCGAATGCCAGTTCGGTGAAACCTAGGGAATCATACAAAACCAGGGAATCGCTTTCCGATAACCCCCAAGTAAAAGGGCCCGCTATTTCCGGAACCTCCGGGTATTGCTGTCTGAACTTCCCGGTGTCACGGCAGACTACCAGGTAATTTCCCGGGGCCAGGCGGGTGTCTTTGGCAAAAACAAAACGATGATACTGGTCCTCATCCATCAATTGCCAGTAGGAAAAGTCCATCGTATCGGGCCCGGGATTGTACAATTCTATCCAATCCCCGCCATTAAGCGAGGCATCTGATTGATAATTGAATTCTGTGAGCAGTATCCGGGCAGGCGCGTAGGCCTGGGGGCAAACGCCTGTATTTGGCATATGATTATCCAGCCATTTAATGCGCTGGCCGAGCCACCATTTCAAAAAATCTATCTCTGCCTGGTAACTCTTACCGATAAACCAGTTTGGCCAGATGTATTTTCCGAGTATGGGCCATCGCTGAAAATTACGTCTCGATGGTTCAGAAAGGTCTGCTGCCAGGGAGTCGATATACCGGAACAGCCGCAGGGTGTCCAGCACTCCGGCACGTAACTCTGCCCAGCGGCAGCCTAATTGCTGCCGGTACACCGGGTCCTGCAGCAATCGCTCCCACCAGAACGGACTGGTCGGATATACACAGGTCATTTGCCAGGCCCAGCCTTCCGGGTTCCAGCCCTCACAGTAATAGGCATTGCCAAAACCCAGGTTAAAATCCCAAATCGGGCCCATGGTGATTTTGCCTCCTTCGGAATCGCGCGGTTTACTCAGGTAGGTGCTCAGCCGGTAAGCATCCACGTCTTTTGTCAATTCATTGAGAATGAAATAATCCATGAAAGAAGGCACATTAATATATTTCCGGTATCCGGTTCCGGGATCGTCAAAAGTTGAACCCAGCAGCGCATATTCAAAAGCAGTGATAAATGTTTGTATATAGCTGGCCTGGATACCGGTGATTTTGGAGGGTTTGGGATAATCGAATTGAAACCGGACGGATTTTGGCTTGCCCTGAAAATGGTTGATGGGCGAAACCCAGGCATAGCCACTGCCCCCTGTAAGCTTGTCAATCTTGACAATGTATCCGCCCGTCAAAGAATCGCCCCCGTTGTCCAGGCTGTCCATTTGGGCAATGTTCACCCGGTTCTTGTCCCATTTGATTTGCTCCATAAAAACATACACGCCCCGGTAATCGTCATTCAGCCACACTTCACAAAAGCGCGTGCGGGTGGCATACCAGCCCATCTGGCGGGCCAGGTTATAAATCAGGAAATTGCGCATCAGGCTTTTATCCGAGTATGGATTTTGCAAAATCCAGTCGTTTTCCTTTGGCATCCCCAGCAGGGAAACATTTAGTTCCTGCCCGGAACTGTCGCGGGTTTCGAGTGAATACGGTTTTTTGGGGAACCACTGCGATGTGGAACCTCTTGTTTCAATGCCTATCAGCCCGTTGTAGTTATTGGGACGGTCATTGTAAAAATTCAATTGCCTTCTTCCATGGTCGATGATTTGCAGGGTGGCCGTGATTTTATACTGGTCGGGGATGGCCTGGCCCCCGGTAAAAATCTTAATTACCGGTAAGGCGGTGTAAAAAGGCGGTTGAAACCATCCCGGTGTGGGATAATACAGCGTGTCATCCTGCCGTATCAGGGCTGCCAGGTCGAATATAGCGCTAAGGTCATCCATTGCCTGGTCGTTATGTACCTGGATAGCCAGGATATTCCAGCCGCTGTGCAGGAGCGTATCGGCCATTTCCGGGTCGAGCGGGAAAAATTCCGGGGATAATCCCTGGTACATATGCGCTTCGTGTGGTTTGTCAGCCGGCTGGTTATAAGGCGGGCGTTGGCCGGGAACTCCCAGGTTCGACCGGCAGATTTCATATCCGTTCAGATAAGCCACAAACCCGTCATCGTAATCGGCAACCAGTAATACACGAAGCAAAGGAGCAAGGTCGGTGAGATAAAAAGGCGTGCGGAGATACAGGCTCATGGCAGGAGGAGTAACCGTGGAATCATCCCCGTCTCCATAACCCAGACTGCCCGGATCGTGCTGCCAGCCGGAATCGTCATATCCAGGCTTAAACCAGTTGGAATCCGGTTCGTAAGTCCCTGCCATCCACGACCACTGGTCCCTATGCCTGGCCAGGAATTCCCAGTGGTCGGTATTGTATTGGCCAAAAACTGACTGAACGCAAAAGAAAATGAGAATGCCTGCCAGGAGGTCGTATCGCTTTGTACCTTTTGTACCTTTCACGGAACAACTATACGAAAGTTTAGGCGAAACGGGTGCGGTATGAATCCCGGCAAAAAAAGAGGCGAATCATTGTCTAATCCGCCTCTTTCAACAGCAAGGAGGCTGTTTATTTCACTTGGTCTACAATGGCTTTAAACGCTTCCGGATGGTTGAGTGCCAGGTCGGCCAGCACTTTCCGGTTCAGGTCAATATTCTTTTCCTGCAGGGCATTTATAAACCGGCTGTAGGATATTCCTTCCTGGCGGCAGGCCGCGTTGATGCGGGCAATCCATAACCTCCGGAAATTCCTTTTCTTGGTGCGCCTGTCGCGGTAGGCATATACCCAGCCTTTCTCCACGGCATTTTTGGCAACGGTATAGACATTTTTGCGCCTGCCGAAATATCCTTTGGCGCTCTTCAGTATTTTCTTCCTGCGGGCCCTGCTGGCCGGGCTGTTGGTTGCCTTGGGCATATCTGATCAGATTTTAAATGTTCAGCATTTTCTTGACACGCGAAACATCTACTTTATGAACTGCTACAGATTTAAGCAGTCTTTTTTTCTGGGTTCTGCTTTTCTTGGTCAGCAAGTGGCTGTGATATGCGTGGTTGCGCATAATCTTTCCGCTTCCGGTAACCCGGAAACGTTTCTTAGCTCCTGATAAGGTTTTTTGCTTCGGCATGCCGCTAAGTAAATTTTGGATCGCAAAAATAGGGATTCCCTGTGGATTTCAATAATGAAGCCCGAAAAAATCTTTCCTGTTCTTTGAATCAGTTTTTGGGCTTGGGAGCCAGGAAGGCGATCATTCTTCTGCCTTCCAGCTTGGGCAGTTGTTCCAGTACACCTACGTCTTCGAGCCTTTTGGCCAGTTTCAGCAGGATAAATTCCCCCCGTTCCTTGAACATGATATTCCGGCCCCGGAACTGGACGTACGCTTTTACCTTGGCACCTTCCTGGAGGAATTTTTCAGCATGGCGGGATTTGAATTCAAAGTCATGATCATCCGTGTTTGGGGTGAACCGGATTTCTTTGATGACGGTTTTCTGTTGCTTGGCTTTCAGCTCCTTTTCCTTTTTCTTTTTCTGGTAAAGGAACTTGTTGTAATCAATGATCCGGCATACGGGCGGATCGGCCTTTGGGGAAATCTCGACCAGGTCCAGGTCTTGTTCACGGGCCAGTTCCAAGGCTTTTTCTATGCTGTATATGCCCTGTTCAGGAATGTTATCACCTACGAGGCGCACTTCAGGTACGCGTATTTGCCGGTTAATGCGATGATGCTCTACTCTTTTTTTAGGTGGTTTTCTTCTTCCCTTGCGCAAATTGTTTGGTTTTTGGTAAAATTAAATAGCCGGTTTTGCTTCTTTACTAATTTGTTTCAAAAAGGTTTCCCTTGGCATAACCCCCAGGTTGCCTTCTCCTTGTCTGCGGACCGAAACGGTTCCGTTGCCCGCTTCCTTTTCGCCCACAATGAGCATGTAGGGGATTTTCATCATTTCGGCATCCCGGATTTTTCGTCCGACTTTTTCGCTTCGCTGGTCCAGGAAGCTGCGAATATCGTTATTTTTCAGGTAATTGTGCACTTCCCGGGCATAATCCAGGTATTTGTCGGAAACCGGTAAAACTGCCACCTGGTCCGGGGCCAGCCACACCGGGAACTTACCGGCATAATGCTCGATCAGGAAACCGATGAACCGTTCATGTGTGCCAAGCGGGGCCCGGTGGATAATGATGGGCGTTTCGGGTTCATTGTTGGCGTTTACATAGGTGAGGTTGAACCGGAGGGGCTGGGCAAAATCCACCTGGTTGGTCGCCAGGGTAAATTCCCGCCCGATGGCGCTCCACACCTGTATGTCGATTTTGGGACCGTAAAAAGCCGCTTCATCGGGCACTTCCTCATAGGGTATGCCGCTGTTTTGCAATACCTTCCGCACCATGTTTTCGGTTTCGACCCAAAGCTCCGGTTCGTTCACGTATTTCTGGCCCAGCTTGTCGGGGGAATGGGTCGAAAACCGCATCATGTATTTTTCAATAGAGAACAGTTTGAAGTACTTCAGGTACATGTCATTCACCGCCTTGAACTCGGCTTCGAACTGCTCACGGGTGCAGTAAATATGCGCGTCATTCATTTGCAGGCTGCGCACACGCATCAACCCGAACAATTCGCCTGATTTTTCATAGCGATAGCAGGTGCCATACTCTGCCAGCCGGAGGGGCAGGTCGCGGTAGCTGCGCTGCGCGGCCGCGTAGATTTTGTGATGATGGGGGCAGTTCATAGCTTTCAGGTAATAGGTGCTGCCTTCCATCTCCATAGGCGGGAACATGCTGTCCTTGTAGTAGGGGAGGTGGCCGCTGGTAATGTACAGGTTTTCCTTGGCGATATGCGGGGTGCGCACGCGCACATACCCGGCCTTTCTTTCCGTTTCCTTGGCCAGTTTTTCCAGTTCTTCAATGATTACGGCCCCTCTTGGCAACCAGAGCGGGAGCCCCGGGCCTATGTCATCGTCAAAAGTAAACAGTTGCAGCTCGCGGCCCAGTTTCCGGTGATCCCGTTTTTTGGCTTCCTCCAGCATGTGCAGGTACTCTTCCAGCATCTTCTGCTTGGGGAAAGTGATACCGTACACCCGGGTTAATTGCGGGTTTTTTTCATCGCCCCGCCAGTAGGCTCCGGCTATGTTCAGCAGTTTGATGGCTTTTATATAACTGGTATCCGGCAGGTGCGGCCCGCGGCATAAATCCGTAAAGGAACCCTGTGTATAAAAGGTGATGGTTCCGTCTTCCAGTTCATCAATCAGTTCCAGTTTATACTCATTTCCCTCTTGCTGGTAAAAACTGGCCGCTTCTTCCTTGGTGACTTCTTTGCGCTGGTATCGGTTCTTTTGGCGTGCCAGTTCGCGCATTTTTTCTTCCAGCTTCGCCAGGTCTTCATTAGTGATCTGGTAATCGCCCAGGTCGATATCGTAGTAAAAACCATGTTCCACCGGAGGACCGATGGTAAATTTCACGCCCGGGAAGACGGATTGAATGGCTTCCGCCATCAGGTGGGCTGACGAATGCCAGAATGTGTATTTCCCCCAGGGGTCATCCCAGGTAAGGAGTTTGATTTTGGCATCTTTATGAATCGGACGGGTGGCATCCCATATCTCATCATCCACCTGCACGGCCAAGACCTCTTTGGCCAGGCGCGGGCTGATAGTCCGGGCAATCTCCAAACCAGTTATCCCCTCTTCAAAAGCTTTTTTACTTCCGTCCGGAAAGGTAATGTTAATCATAAGTTTCGGTCTTCTGCTTTATTCCCGCCCGATCCGGTCGAGCCCTTCATGGGCCAGTTCATGTTCCGGGTCAAGGTTCAGGGTTTGAATATAATCAATCCGTGCCTGGTTCAGGTTCCCTTGGAGCTCGGCAACCTGGCCGCGCATGTAATAGGCATCGGCATAGGCCGGAGCTATTTTGGTCACCAGGTCAAAATTCCGGTATGCCTTATCCAGCGAATCCAAATCAAAATAAATATATCCCAGGTTGTACAGGGCATGTTCGTTCTGCGGATTGCGCCTGATCATATCCCGGTAAGCTTCGATAGCCTCCCGGTACCGGCCGGATTGTTGCAAAAATAGCGCACGGGCATAATATACATCCTCATTGGTACTGTCAATCCGCAGGGCATTGTCGAAATAATCCAGGGCAATGTCTTTTCCCAGCCCGCTGAACAACAACCCCAGTTCATAGTGGGCGGTAAAGTTTTCAGGTTGCAGCTCCACGCAGGTCTGGTAAGCGTTGATCGCCCGCAAGGTGTCGCCCTGCAGGCGGTAGTTATTGCCGCGCAGCATCCAGGCGCGCGCATTGCGCTTGTCGCGCTTCAAGACCTCTTCCAGTTGGCGCTCTGCTTTGTCATACTGCATCACGATGGTATGTATACGGGCCAGTTCCAGCCGCACGGCAAGGTTGTCAGGGTGGCCTTTCAGGAATCTTTCCAGCGTGGCGATGGCTTTGCGGCTGTCGGGGAACCTGGCTTCCTGGTCCCGGGCGGTCAGGTACAGGTCCGCCAGGCGTAAGGGGATATAATTTTCATCCGGAGCCAGGTCCGCGGCATGCATCAGGTCTTGCTCGGCCCGGGCGTATTCCTGCAGGTTTTCCCATAAAATGGCCCGCTGATACCATAACTCGGCATTGCCTTTATCCTGCCGGATGGCATCATTCAGGTATTTCAGCTCGGGCAGGTCATAGGCCAGGGAATCAGTCGTTTGCTGATCCCGGTTTTCCTGCGAATCATCCTCCTGGCAGCTCCCCAGCAGGACCGTAACCAATGCCAGCCAGAAAATGCCCGTGTGCCATTTGTGCAACATGCTTGCAAAAGTAAGAATAATCCCTTCCGCACCAGCGAAAAAACCGCTTTTCGAAATATCGTAAATATCACCGGTTTTTACCGGCAATCCCCATATATTTGCCGGATAAATTTTTGATTATGAAACAATGGATTCTGGCCCTTCTGACATTAGCAGCCTTCCAGGCCTGTAACCAGTCGCAAAGTGAAAACCATAACGAAAACAAGGACAATTCAGATACAACCAACTTGGCGTATGACGATTCTCTGTGGTTTACGGGGGAAAAGCACCTTCGCAATATCCGCCAGCTTACCTTTGGAGGCGATAACGCGGAAGCCTACTGGAGCTTTGACGATTCCAAACTGATCTTTCAGCGCACCTGGGCTGACAAAAGCATACCCTGCGACCAAATTTTTTACGGGGAAGTGCCGCAAAACCCGGAAGACAGCTTTACCTTTCAGCGTATCAGCAACGGGCTGGGGCGCACCACCTGTGCCTATTTCCTTCCGGGCGATACCACCGTTTTGTATGCTTCCACTTTCAAGGGAGGCAATGATTGCCCTCCGGTCCCGGAATCAGGAGATGACGAATATGTCTGGCCCATTTTCAACGATTACGAGATCTATATCAGCGACCTGCAAGGCAATATTATCGCCCAGTTGACCGACAATGAATTTTACGATGCCGAAGCCACGGTTTCTCCCAAAGGCGATAAAATCGTATTTACCTCCAACCGCAGCGGTGACCTGGAACTTTACACCATGAACCTGGACGGGTCGGATGTGCGACAGATTACGGACGAGCTGGGGTATGACGGAGGGGCTTTTTTCAGCCCGGACGGCAGCAAAATTATCTTCCGCGCCAGCCGCCCGACTACCGATGAAGAGCAGCAACGCTATAAAAACCTTCTCGCCCGTGGGCTGGTGGAACCCACGAACATGGAACTGTTCGTTTGCAACGCGGACGGCTCAGACCTCCGGCAAATAACCCATCTGGGGGGAGCCAACTGGGCGCCATTCTTCCATCCTTCCGGGGAAAAGGTGATTTTTTCCTCCAATCATGAGTATGAAAGGGGTTTCCCCTTCGAACTCTTCATGATCAACCTGGACGGCACCGGGCTGGAGCGAATCACCTTTGATAATACCTTTACGGCATTCCCCATGTTCAGCAATGACGGAAAAAAAATTGTTTTTGCATCGAACCGCAACAATGGCGGAACCCGTTATACCAACCTGTTTATAGCTGACTGGGTGGAGTAAAAATATAGCAACCGGATAATGTGAAAGCCGCGGTTTCGCGGCTTTTTTTATCGGCTTTTTTTGAAATGCCTTAAATTTACAACCAAACCACCAAAGCCCATGCCTCATTATTATAAGCTGGGAGACATCCCTGCTAAAAGACATATCCAGTTTCGCCAGCAGGATGGCAGCCTGTATCATGAAGAGCTGGTTTCGACCGAAGGATTTTCGGACGTTTACTCGCTGATATACCATGTCCATCCGCCCACGGCTGTGCTCCGTATTGACGAGCCCCGTTCCGTGGCCCCGGAAATCGCCCTCACGCATAATATGCAGCATCGCAGCTTCCGTGGGTTTCAGCTGAGAGCGGGCAGTGATTTCCTGGGAAGCCGCAAGCCCGTACTGGTGAACGATGACCTGCAGATTACCCTGGCCGCCCCGGCTGAAGGCACCAGGGATTATTTCTATAAAAATTCCAGTGCTGATGAAGTGATATTCGTTCATCGGGGCAGCGGATCGCTCGAAACCATTTATGGCCGGCTGGATTTCAGCCCGGGCGATTATATCGTAATCCCACGCGGTACGGTTTACAGGATTTCATTTGAGAATTCCGAAAACCGCCTGTTTATCGTGGAGTCCTATTCACCGGTGGAAACCCCAAAGCGCTACCGGAATAAATATGGCCAGTTGCTCGAGCACGCGCCATTCTGCGACCGGGATATCCGCAAGCCCTCCGAACTGGTTACCCACGATGAGGAAGGGGATTTCCTGGTGAACATCAAGAAAGAGGACATCCTGTACCCGTACCACCTCAGGTATCATCCCTTTGATGCCATTGGATGGGATGGGTACCTGTATCCTTGGATTTTCTCGATTCACGATTTTGAACCCATTACCGGGCGGGTGCACCAGCCGCCCCCCGTGCACCAGACTTTCGAAGCCCGGAATTTTGTGATCTGCTCTTTCGTGCCGCGGCTGTACGATTACCATCCGGAGGCTATTCCGGCTCCATACAACCACAGCAATGTGGATTCTGATGAAGTGCTGTATTACGTGGAAGGGGAATTCATGAGCCGCAAGCATGTGGAACAAGGCCTGATCACGCTGCACCCCATCGGGATCCCGCACGGACCGCATCCCGGAACCGTGGAACGAAGCATAGGTCAGAAAGAAACCCTGGAACTGGCTGTCATGGTGGATACGTTCCGCCCGTTGAAGATTACCCGTTATGCCCTTGAACTGGAAGACAAAGATTATTTCAAAAGCTGGTTGGAAGATTAAATAAAAAGCCCAATGTCAACGAAAACAAAAACATCCAATTCCGCCACGACCGATTTCCTGCCCCTGAACGGCACCGACCATGTGGAGTTTTACGTGGGGAATGCCAAACAGGCGGCCTGGTATTATATTCATGCCTTCGGCTTCCAGCCTTTGGCATATGCCGGCCTGGAAACCGGTTGGCGCGACCGGTCATCCTATGCCGTAAGGCAGGGAAAAGTAACCCTGGTGTTCACCGCGGCATTGCATCCCGATTCTGATATTGCCGAGCACCAAAAACTCCACGGGGACGGGGTCAAAAAAATTGCCTTGATAGTGGATGATGCCACCCGGGCTTATGAGGAAACCGTGAAACGGGGGGGCATTCCTTACCAGGAACCGCAAACCCTGAAAGATGAGCACGGGGAAGTGGTTATCTCCGGCATCGGAACCTATGGCGAAACGGTGCACCTGTTTGTGGAACGTGCGGCATACAACGGCCCGTTCCTGCCGGGTTACGTGGCCTGGAATCCGCAGTTCAAAAGCGAACCGGTGGGCTTTGAATACATTGACCACATAGTGGGCAATGTGGACTGGGGTCAGATGAACCGCTGGGTCGATTATTATTCCCGCGTTATGGGCTTCGACCTGCTGGTCACCTTTGACGATAAAGACATTTCCACCGAGTATTCCGCCCTGATGAGCAAGGTGGTGGCCAATGGGAATATGCGCATCAAATTCCCGATTAACGAACCGGCCCGCGGGCGCAGGAAATCCCAGATCGAGGAGTTTGTGGAATATTACCACGGGGCCGGGTGCCAGCACATTGCCCTGGCTACTAACGATATCCTGCACACCGTGGCGGAGCTGCGCAGGCGCGGGGTGGAATTTTTGTACGTGCCCGACACGTATTATGACGACCTGACCGATAGGGTAGGGCAAATCGATGAATCGATCGAAGCCTTGAAGGAACTGAACATCCTGGTCGACCGGGATGAAGAAGGCTACCTGCTGCAGATCTTTACCAAACCGGTGGAAGACCGGCCCACGCTTTTTTATGAAATCATTCAGCGAAAAGGCGCTAAATCCTTTGGGAAAGGGAATTTCAAAGCCTTGTTCGAAAGCATAGAGCGCGAACAGCAAAGACGCGGCAACCTATAACCAGGCCTTGTGTTTGGTTTTCATGGAAGGCCCCGCTGCCTGTTGGTGGCGGGGCTTTTTCAATGCTTCCGGTACAGGGGATGAAAACTTTCCAGGGTTTCACGCAGGTATTCCCGGTCGAGGTGGGTGTAAATTTCGGTGGTCGTGATGGATTCATGGCCCAGCATTTCCTGCACGGCCCGCAAATCAGCTCCGCCTTCCACGAGATGGGTGGCAAAACTGTGCCGGAAGGTGTGCGGACTGATATTTTTCCTGATTCCCGCCTTCTTCGCCAGCGATTTGATGGTTGTGAACACCGTGACCCGGGTGAGTTTTTTACCGCGCATGCTCACGAACAAATGATCCCTGGCCTCCGGTACGATATCAATATGATTCCTGACTTCATCCCTGTACAGGCGGATATGTTTCAGGGCATGGCTGCCCAATGGCACAAGGCGCTCTTTATTGCCTTTTCCAATCACTTTCAAAAACCCGATATCCTCATAAATCCACGACAGACGCAGGTCTACCAGTTCGCTGACCCGCAATCCGCAGCCATACAGGGTTTCCAGCATCGCCCGGTCGCGCATTCCTTCCGGGCGGGAATGGTCAATGACCCCAAACAGGCTTTCTATTTCAGCAAGCGTGAGCACAGTGGGCAGTTTGCGCTTTAATTTGGGGCCTTCCAGCAAAGCCGAAGGGTCTGAATCGATATTGTCTTCATGGGCCAGGTAGCGGAAGAAAGCCCGGATACCCGAGAGTATGCGGGCCTGCGAATTGGCGTTCAATCCCAGATCGTGCAGCGAAGCCATGAATTCTTCCAATTGCCGGGTGGTCAGCTCCGCGGGATTGGTAATCCCCTGACCCACCGACCATTTCAGCAATAACCGGATATCGTGCAGATAGGCTTCCACCGAGGCGGGAGACAAGGATTTTTCCAGTTTCAGGAAATCGGAAAACCCTTTTTTCGCGCTTTTCCAGTCCATAGTTGTCCTTTGAACGGCATATTATGTTAAGTTGTTGCGGGGTTTTTCCACACCTTTCAAATTCCGTGTATTTTTGGCCCAAATCCAGGGCGAATGGGTATCCACATCATCAATGGCCCGAACCTGAATCTCGTGGGCCAGCGGGAACCGGAGATTTACGGGTGGACCAGCCTGAATGATTACCTGGAAGGTTTGGCCAAAGACAGTCCCGTGCCGCTGACCCTTTTCCAGAGCAATGTGGAAGGGGAGATTATCAATCGCTTGCAGGAAGTGGGATTCACCGCGCAGGGCATCATCCTGAATGCCGGTGGATACACCCATACCAGTGTGGCCATTGCCGATGCCGTGGCGGCCATTCCCGCCCCGGTTGTTGAAGTGCACCTCACCAATATTTTTACCCGGGAGCCGGAGCGGCAGGTTTCCCTGCTTTCGAAACATGTGATTGGAATCATAGCCGGGTTTGGCCCGGAGGTTTACCGCCTGGCGCTGGATTACCTCATTCACCGGATAAACCGGCCGGAAGGCAGCTGAGAGAAAATGCGTTTTTTTCTTACGAAGTAATCCCACAGCAGGCTGCCCCGGTACAGGCCGCTATGGTTGGTTGGCCCTGTTCGCGACTCTTTGACCTGCCGGGCCGCTGTCCTGCGCATCCGTACGCACCGGCCGGGTCTGGCCAGAAATGCCAGGTGTGCTTTTACAATGGCCCCGGATTCCCCGGCATGCCCTGAAAGGAGAGCTTTCAGCCCGGCCACCCAGTCCAGCATCAGCCGGAAGGGCAGGAACCAGAGCAGACGGCCGACCGGCATGTTTTTCACGAACATATACAGGCTGTTCCTGAAGTTCAGGAAAGCTTTGTGCGGGTTGCCGTGTGGCAGGCTGCCCCCGCCTACATGATAAACCACCGAACGGGGCTCCACCATGAGCCGGTAACCGGCCCGTTTCAACCGCCAGCACAGGTCAATTTCTTCCATGTGCGCGAAAAACTTTTCGTCCAGGCCGTCCAACCGGTGATACAGTTCAGCCCGGATCATCATGGCGGCTCCGCTGGTCCACCAAACCGTTTCGGCCTTGTCGTATTGCCCGGTATCCTGTTCCACCGTATCAAACAGTCTGCCCCGGCAAAATGTGTAACCGAGCCAGTCCATATAGCCTCCACAGGCTCCAGCATACTCGAATGTATCTTTCTGTCGCTGCATCCGGATTTTCGGCTGGCAGGCGGCTATGCCCGGGTCCGATTCCATCCGTTCTGCCATCGGGTTTATCCATTCCGGGCTTACTTCCACATCCTGGTTCAGCAGAACGTAGTAGTCAGCTTTGACCTGCTGCAGGGCCGCATTGTAACCCCCCGCAAAACCCAGGTTTTTCTCCAGCCGGATAATACGCACCGGGGGGTAATTGGCTTCCACCCATGCCACCGAATCGTCTGTGGATGCATTGTCGGCCAGGATAATTTCTTTGTTTTCCCATTCCGTGGCCATGACCGATGGCAGAAACTGCTCCAGGAATTCTCGTCCGTTCCAGTTCAGGATCACAATGGCCACTTTGGGTTTGTTAGCACTCATCCGGTGTGAAAATTACGGTTTTCAGACGGTTAGGTATTTACAGGGTAATCCACGGGGCGTTTGTGTTTCCAGCGGTTATGGCTCCAGATCCACAGGTCGGGCCTTTGCCGGATTTCTTCTTCCATGGCCCGCGTATGCGCTTCGCTGATTTTGTATTTGCGGCAGATCCGCGGGTTTTCGATTAATGGTCTGAAGGTAATCGTGTAATGGCCCCTGCGCGGCTGGCTGACCTCGGCAAATATCACCGGGCGGTTATCCAGAACAGCCATCCGTTCCGGCCCGAAGGCCACGGCTGTGTCCTGGTTCAGGAACCGCGTCCAGTAACAGTTGGTACGGCTTCCCGGGGCCTGGTCGGCCACCATAATTAAGACATTGGGCTCGGGGAAATGTCGGTTTCTTTGCTTTTTGAAGGCGGTTGCCGATACAAGTATGATGCCCGTCCGGCTCCTCCTTTTTTTCAGGTAATTTTCCAGGAAAGGATTTGCTATGGGCATGTACACTGTCACGATGTGGAACGGGATAACAGGCGCCAGGCCGATGCCTATCAGTTCCCAGCTTCCGTAATGGCCCGCCAACAGGAGCAGGTTTTTTCCTTCACGGAACCAGCGTTCCACCTCTTCAGGATTGCTTATGGTAACGCGCTGCCTGATTTTAGCGGGAGGAAGCGTGTACGCTTTCAGCGATTCCAGTATATAATCACTCAGGTTCCTGTAAAATTTCCGGGCTATGGTGTGGATTTCTTTGTCTGATTTTTCGGGAAACGCGTTTTTCAGGTTCCGGTAAACCAGTTTTTTCCGGTAACCGAGGATGCAGCAGAGGATAAAGCCCAGCCCGTCAGACAGGATATACACCCACCGTACAGGCACCAGCCGGAAGGCCTGGATTACCAACCATACCAGGGCAAAGGCTACGAATGAACCGATTTTTTGCATATCCGGGCGGCTAAATTACAAACTTGCTCAGCGGGGGAGCTGTTCGGCAGGGTTGTTTCCGAATTTTGGAGTGGTTTCCGTGTTTTCCAGGTCGTGCGTGTTCAACATTTCGAAATTCCGGTAAATCAGGGTTTTCCAATTGCTGTTGTGCAGTTCGCCTGTGGCGGTGGAATGAATAAGCCGGTAGTCGTTGGAAGTCATGTCTTCTTCCATAAACACAAAGATGACATTGGTTTCATTGTTCGGGATAATGTTGTACTGCCAGATCTCATAGGGCAGGGCGCCTGCTTCGGAAGGGCTTTGGGTTACTTCGGTGGGAGGGCCGTACACCAGGTACACGCGGCCCCTGTCGGTAAACCATCCGGGCCGGTTGCTGGCTGCAAAGACCCGGTCCACATAGTCCACGGCTTTTTTATACTGTTTCCACGCGCTTTCGGGATCATCCAGGTTGCGTTTCAGCCAGAAGTTATAGAAATATTGCTTGGTCAGGAGGCTGTCACCGGTATTGACCAGGTCCGTGATAGCCCGCTGCTCCAGGGTGCTGGCTATGGGCTTCATAGCTTCGAGGTAGCCGGCTATGAGGCTGTAAGGCATGTCCTCCACAAAGGTGCCCTCGATCTGGGTCAGGCTCACATTTTGCAACTCGGCCACGGCATGCTGGCTGCTGCGCTGAAAAAACTGCCTTTTCTCAAACAGGAGGTTGTTTTCCCGGTTCCGGACTTCAATCACCAGTTCATAATTTCCGGAGGGTAGGTCCTGGATATTCATGGTTTGAAAAACCGGGTACACGGCCTGTCCCTTGATTTTTTCATACATCTGGAAATCCCCGGCCACGCGCGGGCTGCCCCGCTGGTGGATGCTGTAAACCAGCAGTAGGTCCTGCCCCCACAATGTGCTGTCATTCAGGTAAACTTCCGCGTAAAAAGGCAGGGAATTCACCGAATCAGGATAAAAGGCAAACAACCGCGGCACCATGCGCCACCCGTTTTTTACAAACGGGCCGGCAGTTTTCGAGGGCCGGGCGCTTTGCAGCAGGCTGATATCCGATACATGGGTTCTGCCCGTCCGGAACGAGCAAAGCAGGGAAGCCGGTACCAGGTTTATCTTCCGGCTGCTGTCTCCGAGGTCTTCGAGTTCCACATCCAGTATCCATGCTCCGTCTTCCAGCGCCAGCCTTCGCTGGGTATGGATCAGGTAAGCCGTATCGCTGTTCGGGGCTTCGGTCGGGCTCCATAAAATGAACCGATCGTAAGTAAACACCGTGTCCCCGTTCCGGATCATGATCGTTATCGCAGCGCCTCGCTGCTGGCTGTTTCCTTTCACCACCGGGGTCAGGCTCCGGCTTTCCACGGCTATCATCACCTCGGCATACGGCCCGGACTGCGGGTTATAAAACAGGCTATGCTTTTCATAAGCTTTGATCCCCTGGGCCGAAGCAAAGGTTTGGCTTAATAAAAGGAAAGCGAATGCAGGCAGGAGCGATCGCATGATACGCGGTTCTATGTCGAAATTACGATTTTTGCCGCCAAAGTATGGCACATCCGGTAAATACCTTGTCATAAATGATCCTGAAACCTGTATTGATCGAACCCATGTACCTTCCCCCGGTAGCTGTTTTTGCCCTGTGGTACCGGTACGGATCCCTGGTTTGGGAACAGCACGCTCATTACGTAAAAGGCAGCTACCGGAACCGTTGCCACCTGGCCGGGCCTAACGGGTTGCTCCGGCTCAGTATCCCCCTGCACAAAGGGAAAAACCAGCATACTCCCATGCGCAAGGTTCGCATTTCCTACGACCATCCCTGGCAGAAAGAACACTGGCAGAGCCTTTGTTCGGCTTACCGCAGGTCGCCTTATTTCGAATATTTCGAACCGGAACTGAAACCTTTTTATGAAAAAACCTGGGAAACCCTGCTGGAATTCAACCTGGCGCTTCTTCAATGGATTACTGCTGCCCTGCAGTGGGATTATGCTCTTGCCTTGAGCGAAACCTTCGAATCCCGGCCCCCGGATATGGACGATTACCGCGACCGGATTACCCCGCGCCACCAGCCCGGGGAAATTATTCCTGGTTACCGATCTCCGCGCTACCGCCAGGTGTTTGAAGACAGGACCGGTTTTCTGCCCGGTTTATCCATAGCCGACCTGCTGTTCAATGAAGGCCCGGGGGCAGCGTCCCTGATCCGCCAGTCCATTCGCTAACAGCCCGAAGGTTTTAACATCCGGCTATGCACGCAAACCTGCATTTTATTGTAATTTCGCTGGGTATGCCATTCAATTACAGGATAACCCTTTTAAGCATTTTGCTGAGCCTTCCCATGGGGCTTTGGGCGCAGCAAAGTTTCGACCGGCAGGTCGTGGACGTGGGGAACATTGGCCTTTCCGTAACCAATGTGGGCACCGTTGGCCGCCCGGATGTGCGCAACGACCCGGACGGGCCTCCTTCCATGGAGTATCCCTTAAATTCCGGGATAGAACATTTGTTTGAAGGCGGCTTGTGGATTGGCGCCAAGGTCAATGGGCAGGTGGCTGTTTCCACAGCCAGCGTAGACGCGCCTTCCGGCTATACCACCGGTGGCGAAGGATTTGAATTTACCGCGGAAGTGGGCAGTAAAATTCAGCAGCGGTCCACACTTACCAGCAGCGAACATTTCAGCTTTGACGCGGTGTCGCACCAGGACCTGGTCATGGATTTTACCGATAAGAATACGATCGTGCCCGGCACCAATACCATTATACAGGGGCACACCCTGCCGCTCTATGCCGATGTACACCTCGAAACCTATGCCTGGAACTACAGCTTTGCCGATTATTTTGTCATCTTGTCCTATGACATTACCAACAACGGTACCGAAACCTGGGATTCGGTATACCTGGGCATGTGGACCGACCTCGTGGTGCGCAATATCAATGTAGCCACCGATGCCGGGGCTGCTTTTTTCAACAAGGGCGGGGGCGGCTTTCTTGATAGTATGCAGGCGCTATATGCTTTTGACGTTAACGGGGACCCGGGCTATACCAACAGTTACGGGGCTACCCAGTTTCTCGGCATCACCTGGCGCGACATTTTCATCCACCCGGACAACAAAGATTCTATCGTGGCGCTGGGTTACCCGGCTCCTGAGGTTTATGCCAATTTCTGGAACTTCCGCACATTTGACGGTACGGAATTCGGTTCGCCCGCCAATGAAGTGGAACGCTATGAAAAACTCTCCAGCGATCATAACTGGAACGACCCCACCCTCGTGGAATCCATTAAAAATCCATCCAACCGGATTCAATTATTGTCTGTGGGGCCGATCCGGGAAGTGAAACCCGGGGAAACATTCAATTACACCATTGCTTTTGTAGCGGCCCACCAGCTCGAGACCGGGGGTACCACCGGGCCGGAAAAGGATACCAAATATGCCCGCACGGAACTGGTGGAACATCTTAGCTGGGCCAAAAGGACTTACAACGGGGAAGACTTAAACAGCAACGGTATGCTCGACCCCGGGGAAGACCTCAACCACAACGGGAAACTCGACCGCTATATCCTTCCCGAACCGCCTGCCATTCCCCGTACGCATATCGTCCCTTCCAAGGGGAAAGTAGAGATTTACTGGGATAATTCGGCCGAGCAGAGCTTGGACCCCATCTCCAAGAAACTCGACTTTGAGGGATACCGCATTTACCGTACCAATGCCGGGGATGACCAAAACCCGGACCTGATTTCTGAAGCCAACCTGATCGCCCAGTTTGATAAAAAAGGCGATGATATCGGTTATAATAATGGCTTCGATGCCATTCGCCTGCCGGAACCGGTTTATTTCGAAGGCGATACCACCGCGTACTATTATAAATTTACGATGGACAATCTGCTGGACGGATGGCAATATCTGGTGATGGTAACTGCTTTTGACGAAGGAGACAAAAACCTGAATATTCCAAGCCTGGAATCTTCCTTCATAGCCAATTCATACCGTGTGTGGCCGGGCACGCCTGCTGATTCAGCCGGTGTCCTGCAGCCCGGGGTTTACCCGAACCCCTACCGCGTGGCTGCTGCCTGGGACGGAACTACCGCCAAAACTCATAAGCTGGTGTTTTACAATCTGCCGCCTCGCTGTACCATTACTGTCTATACAGCCAGCGGAGATATTGTGGCAGTGCTCGACCATGATGCGGCCCAGTACAATGGCTCGGATATCCAGTGGTTCGACCATTTCGGTGGCGACCCCGAAAAACGCATCCTGCCGGGCGGGGAGCACGCCTGGGACATTTTGTCGGAAAGCAAGCAAACCATTACGCAGGGATTGTATTATTTTACAGTGACTGACCTGGATGATGGGCGCATTACCCAGGGACAGTTTGCCGTAATTAAATAAACCCAACACCTAAAATCTAAGAGATATGAAGAAATTGCTTTACCCGTTCACCCTGATTTTGCTGGCCGGAAGCCTGACGGCCCAAATAACCAAGATATCGGATATCCAGTATATCAACCCGCAGGACCTGATCCAGGGCAATGACCTCTCGTACCGCGATGGCGACACCGTAACCATCCAGGGCATTGTCACCTTCGATCCCTGCTATTACGGGCTGAGCGGTTCCGGAGCCCGCATCGGCTGCTGGCTGCAGGATACGGCCGGTGGCCCGTGGAGCGCGGTGCACATCCTGATGGAAGCCGGTGCCGTGGGCTATAACGGCACCATGTCGGACATGAACAACGACATCAAGTACCTCGACAATTTCAAAATCGGCAACGAGGTGCGCTGCACCGGCATTGTTTCCAATTATTCGGGCAACACGCAAATCCTCCTGCTGCCGGTTCAGTCGTCCATCCAGAGCCTGGGCACCATGCCTGCCCCGCAGGTGGTCACTATCGACAGCTTCATGCAGAGCGATGGGGCCGGTGGGCAGATCATGCAAAAGCTCACCGGTGAAAAATGGGAAGGGGTGTACGTGGAGTTCCAGAACGTGACCGTGGTGGATGTGCAGCCCAGCGGTTCGCGCTTTTACTGGTCAATTCAGGATTCCAAGGGCAACAAAATCCGTATCCGCGATGCCTCGGGCTGGCTGCGCAACGATTCCAACGATGACCACTGCAACGGGTTCGGTTCCGGGCAGAGCTACACCCCGCAGACCTTCACCCCGCCCACGCTCGGTTCCTTCCTGTCGTGGATCCGGGGCAATATCATTGAATACAACGGCTGGTATTACCTGGCTCCGCGTGACTGGACGGACATCGGCCCGGTGACTGCCGCCCCGCCCGTGGTATCGGACGTGACCCGCAACCCCGTGGTGGCCTCTTCCACCCAGCCGGTGACCATCCGCGCCCGCATCTGGGACCCGGACGGCACGGTGGGGCTTGCCAAGCTGTATTATTCGACCGGCTACGGCAACACCAGTTATACCGAGGTGGCCATGAACAACACCTCAGGAGATTATTACGAAGCCACCATTCCGGCCAGCGGGGCTGATTCCACCTACATGAACTTTTACATCATGGCCATTGACGATGACCTAGACACTACGCTCACCGAAACGGATATGTACCTGACCTACGATGCCGGTATCAACAGCATTGCCATGCTGCAGCTGGCACCCGCGGCCGGGGGAACCAGCATCTGGACGGGCGACACCATTACGAACATGGACGTTCCCTGCGTGGTGACCGCCACCCTGCACCAGTACGACCTGAGCATGGTGACCGTGCAGGACGGCACCGCCCCGTGGAGCGGCATCATCCTGCAAAAAACCACGGGGGACGGTATTGAAGACCTCTACCGGGGCGATTCCATCCGGCTCACCTCGGGCGTGGTGGTGGAGAATTTCGGGGTCACCTACCTGTCCAACGTGACTTTCGATTACCTCGGAACTGGCACCGTGCCGCCACCGGTAACCACCCTCGACCCGGATTCCGTGCTGGCGGGCGTACGCAGTCAGGCCGAAGCCTATGAAGGCATGCTGGTCAGGTTCGACAATGCCTATGTGTTTAGCCAGAACCCGGATGACCCGGCCAACTACGGGGAATGGAGCATTCAGACCGACACCGCAGCCACCAGCGGCCTGCGTTGTGACGATATCAGCTTTGACATCAACTACGGCTTCAACCTCGATTCGCTGAGCCTCGGCCAGAGCCTGCCTTTCATACAGGGCGTTTTGTTCTACAGTTTCGGCAACTGGAAGCTGGAACCCAGGAACCGGGCCGACATTGCGGGTTACAGCACCCCGTATCCCAAGGATATCACCGGGTTTGCCTTCCTCGACCTGAACCCGCAGGTGTTCTGCACCATTGACCAGAACACCCTGGCCATCGACTGTGAAGTGCCTGCCGGAACGGATGTGACATCCCTGGTGCCCACGGTGGATTATACCGGGCAGTATCTTTCCCCGGCCTCCGGGGTGGCCCAGGATTTCACCAACCCGGTGACCTATACCGTTACGGCCCCGGTGGATGCCTCCACCAAAAGCTATACGGTAACGGTAACCGTGCAGGTGGGCATTGATAACCCGGTCCTGCAGGATTTCGTGGTGTATCCCAACCCCTCGGACGGGGAAATGAATGTGGCCGTATCGCTGAGCCGGCCAGCCGGGGTGACTTTTGAACTGGTGGGCCTGAACGGGCAAACCGTTTACCGCCAGGCCTTCGACCTCGGTAGCGGGGTGAACAACCTGCGCCTGGCCGCGGACGACATTCCTGCAGGCATGTACATGCTGCGTGTCCGGGCCGATGGGTTCACGCGCACCCGCCAGCTGGCCGTAATGCACTGAACCAGGCAATAAACCAATAAAAATTAAAAGGGGCTGTCTCAAAAGTGAGGCAGCCTTTTTAGTTTATATGTTGAATAGTTGG
>CAYRDC010000027.1:0-28613 GCA_964422925.1 uncultured Chitinophagales bacterium
ATTAACGCGTTTTTCTTCGGTTTTCACTTATAGCTACCGGAGGTTTAGTGCAACAATGGCTATACTGCATACCGCAAGTATTTGTAAATATGAACGATAGAGCTTTAATAAACAGTATTTGTAAATCGAAAGTGAATAACTTTAAAATGCGGCACGCAACATATTCAAACCGTTGTATGCCTTGCTAAAAAAAGCAACTGCACAATTAGCACATTTGGTTTCTTCCTTCACACATTTGCAATTCACCGCGGCAAACTCACTATCCCAAAATTGCGATAAGCTTGGCTTTACCAACCGACACCGAACAAGTTATATATAGTATCAATACCAGGTTTTTGTACTTTCTATAAAGCTTAAGCTATTTTCCTGTTTATGATTCTTTATACCTTGTTTATTTAATAACATAATCAAAATGCGAGTGCCGGAATTGGAAACGGAACCAGTTCCGGCCACGTGCGCATCTTCCACTGGAACGGAAAAGACTGGCTGCAGACAGGGGCAGACATTGACGGGGAATACGGTGGTGACGAGTCTGGCTGGTCTGTCAGTATGCCGGATGCACATACCGTGGCCATCGGAGCTATCCTGAATGCTGAAAATGGATTCTACATCGGCCAGGCACGGGTATACACTTATCCCTCTGTTGGTATAATTGAAAACAGCTTTGCTGATAAGTTGGTGATTTATCCCAACCCTTCCAATGGCATGTGGCTCATTGACCTCGGTGATACTCAGGATAATGTTTCGGTGAATATTTCAGATTTAAACGGGAGAATCTACTTTTCGAAAAGCTATTACAACAAAGGGATTATCACCATGGATACCCGCTACCTGCGGGCAGGAGCATATATTGTGGAAGTTAGAGCAAAGGAAGGCAATGCCGTTCTAAAACTGGTGAAAAAATAGAATGACCTGGCCTGTCATTAAAACAAGAACAGAGATTTTACTTCTTTGAATAGCCATTCGCTGGTTGAAAGAAATACTAAAACCCTCCCTTTTTCGTTATCCTGTTCATTCAGACCAATTCAATGAGAATATCCAAACCAATTCTTGCTGTCTTTCTACTGGCATCGGTTTTTATCGGCTGTAAAAAACTCAACCTGGAAGTCAAAGAAGGCACTTACACAGGTACTTTTACCGTAACCTACCAGTCCGGGACAAAAACCGGTTCGACCTCGCTGGAACTGAAAAACGGAAGATACACCTGTTCCGGCAATGCCGACAGAATTCCTGCCGGTGGTTCCGGAACCTATTCAGTTGATAAAGGGATAATCACATTCCATGACGAAAATATATGGACTGCTGACTTTGACTGGAACCTAATATTAAATGGACCATATGATTATACATTTGACGGGAAAAAATTAATATTATCAGCCGACAAGAACAACGTTGGGCATTATGAATATGCCCTCGAAAAAAAATAATTTACTGACCTCCTTATGATTAGATCAGGATACAAAGCGTTTGGTGCTTTCAACAGAATCTTAGTCCATAGGGATAATTCATCATTCCAATGGCACCAAACTATCAGAGCAAGACTCCCTTTACCGGAACATCACCACCCTTTGGCTTAACGGAAAACAAATCATATATTTGAGTATGGATGTGAGGTAAAAGGCTGCCTGTCATTACCTTGCCGGCAACATTTTTTCTCCAGAAATCAGATTCATTTCCTCGATATGGCAAGGAAAATGAATACCGGTAAATCACCTGTCACGCGAATCGACCATGATGACCCGCTCAGCAAAGCTGCGCTTGCAGCTGAGCAGCGCCTGTTCGGCCGCTACGGCCTTGAATACAAGGTACATTTTGTTGAAATGCAGGACCCGGACCTACGCATCCGCGTCCTGGAAACCGGTGAGGGGCCACCGCTATTGATGGTACCGGGCGGATCTGGAGAGGCCGTGTTCTACGCTCCGCTGATAGCCGAGCTAAAAGGCTGGCGCATTCTGGCCATTAACCGTCCCGGTGGCGGGCTGAGTGACGGCATCGACCACCGGAAAATTGATTTAAGGCAACTGGCCGTGAACACCCTGAAGTCCGTGGCGGATGCTTTCGGCCTGGAGCGCATTCCCATTGTCTGCAACTCGATGGGCGGGCTGTGGAGCATCTGGTACGCCCTTGAATACCCCGGCCGCGTCACGCAGATGGTGCAAATGGGTTGTCCCGCGCTCATCCTGAACACCAGCGCGCCCTTCTTCATGCGGCTGCTGAGCGTTCCGGTTATCAACCGCCTGATGGTGCCGAACATGCAGCCCAAAAGGGTGGACAAGGCACTGGACGGTTTACGGCTTCAGGGAAGCAGCCGGGAAGCCATCGCACGTATACCAAAGGAGGGAGCGGAAGCCGCGTACCATTTTTTCCGGCTGCCCACCTACCTTGACACATGGGTTACGTTGATCTCAGCCATCCTGACAATCAGGGGGTCCAGGCCAAGGTACCGCCTGGGAGCGGAGGCCCTGAAAAATATCCGTCAGCCCGTGTTGTTTCTCTGGGGCCGCAACGACCCCTTCGGCAGCCTGGAAACAGCCCGCGAAGCCTCGCAAATCATACCGGATTCCAGGCTCTGCGAGATGCCAACCGGGCACCTGCCTTACATCGACCAGCCACAGGAGTGCGGCCGGGTAATCTGCGAATTCTTACTGGAAGACGGCAAATGAGTTTCTCCCTCAATGAACAGGAGAAGCAACATGCATTCCGGAATGGCATTTCCGCCATTGTGTTGCCCATTGGAGGCATAGTCACTTCAGGAAGAGCGCTGCACAAATAACATGCTGGCAGATTAAACCTTTGTCCGGCCAACCTTGCTGCTTTAATGCTTCCGGCATTCACGGCACCTGAACAGCAGGAAACTTCCTGAAGGGAGATCATTGTCATTACACCGGATTTTACGGAATCTGATTAAACCAGGAAGATTAATTTATCTTTGATTGCCCACCGGGTAACCAGCCGGCTCCGTCCGGCAGGGAACGCACCCGCGTGGGGTAACCGGAGATAAGCCAGTAAAAACATGGGTGGCGGCCCGGCAGTTCCCGGGCCGCCATTCTTTATTGGCCGAATCCGCAAAACGGTATTTATGGCACAAAGAAAACGGACATATTCCGACATCGCCTTTAAATCACAGGACGCCACGCTGAGGGGAAGGCTCTACCTGCCCGAGGACAAACCTGGGAAAAGCCCGGTGGTGGTTATGGCGCATGGTTTCACAACAACCATCAGCGGCATGACGGCTGACAAGTACGCGGAGCGATTCCGGGAAGCTGGGTATGCCGTATTGCTTTACGACCACCGCAACCTGGGCATCAGTGACGGGGAACCCCGCCAGGAAATCAATTTCTGGGTCCAGGCCCGCGGGTATATTGACGCAATAGAATTTATCGTTACCCGGTCCGGAATCGATACACAAAAAATTGCTGTTTGGGGAGCCAGCCTGAGCGCACGGGAAGCTTTTCTTGTGGGATCAATGGACGACAGGGTAAGTGCCATTATCAACCTGATACCTGCTTACGGCAATACCCTCCCGGTCGGAGACCCGGATGGGAGCCTGTTCGCATTCGCCCGGAAAACCCTGTACACCACCCGGATATCAGACCTGCCGCATACGGTAGCCGGGCCGATGGCCATTGTTTCGGCTGACCAGCTGAACGCACCTTCTGCACTGGCAGAACTGACTGCTTACCGCTGGTTCATCGAGTATGGCGGTCGGTTCGGCACAAACTGGAAGAACGTGGTTTCGATTTCAACCACAGAGGCCCCCGAGGGGTTTCACATTGGACAGTGCGCCCCGCACCTGAAGGCGCCTGTTTTGATGGTGGTTGCCACGAATGACGAAATGGACGGGGCCGGCCCGGAAGTGACCCGTGCGGTGTTTGACTTGGTGCGGCAGCCCAAAGAATGGGTGGATATTGATGGCGGCCATTTCGGTCTGCTGCATTACCCCGGCCCACTGTTCGAACAATCCATCAGGGCGCAAATTGCCTTCCTCGGCAAGTACCTGAAGTAACCGGCAGGGGCCAAAACAATAGAAAAAATCATGAAAATCCGGAACAGTTATGCCTTAGCAGCAGCCCTTTGGCTGGCGGTGTGGATATTACCTGCCGGCTGCCGGAATAATACGGGGACGGCCGGACCGCTGGGTTCACCGCATACAGAGCATTTCATCTTCGAATCAGACGGTATTCCGATGAAGGGGAAGATACACCTGCCGGCCGCTTTCAGCAGCCACAACAGCCTCCCGGCCATATTCCTGATTGATTATACTGAGCAGCATTTCAGGGTGGCCACCGATGAATTCGAGCAGCTGGTAGCTGCCGCAGAGCAGGTTCCCGGGCCAGGAGCTCTTGTTGTATCGTTGGAAGACATACCGGATATTGATGTGAAGCCTGAAATGTTCAGGGAAACCTACCTGACTTACAGGGACATGGCTTCATGGGTAAATGAACGGTACACAAGAAACACGAACAATACCTTTGCCGGCAGGGGTAGTGAATCGAGCATTGTGCTGATGACGCTCTTCCTGGAGGACCCGGATTCCGCCATGTTTGACAACTTCATTGTAACCGACCCGTCACCCTGGTTCACGGCAACGGTAACCGGCCTCATAGAACAAAACAACTTCCCCGGGAAGAAACAGGGGAAGAAACTGCATTTCTCCTTCTCAACCAGTAACGAACGGGAAAGCTGCATCCACATCATCGGACTCATCCGCGAAGCCCGGTACCCGTGGCTTGATTTTGCCTGGGTTGAATACACCGACCTCGATTATGAACACACTTACCCGGTCTCTTTTGCTGCAGGGATACGGTATATTTATGGTGAATGAGGCCAGTGGAAGAGGCAGCGTTGCCGGCCATTCCTCCGACCAGGCAGAGGGGCGAAACAAACTAACCTTTATAAATACCGGATGAAGAACAAGAGAATAACCCCGGTGGAATTAACAGAGGAAGAATCCCGTCAGGCCGGATACCGGCTTATTGATGACATTGCCGGTTTGCTGGCTTCTATCAGAAACAGGCCGGTAACCAGTGGAGAAGGCCCCGGACAAATCCGATCCATGCTCGGAACGGATTTATTACCGGATAAGAGGACGTCCGCGGCCGGGATATCCCGGGCAACCGGTTTGCTGTTCGACCATTCCCTGTTCAACGGGCACCCGAAATTCCTCGGGTACATCACTTCCTCCCCTACTCCGGTGGGGATACTGGCCGACCTGCTGGCTGCCGCAGTGAATCCCAACGTGGGAGCCCATGTGCTCAGTCCCATGGCTACGGAAATCGAGCGGCAGGCAGTCCGGTGGCTGGCTGAATTCATAGGGCTTCCGCCCGGCTACGATGGCATCATGGTGAGTAGCGGGAATATGGCCAATTTCACCGCCTTCCTGGCAGGCTGGACGGCAAAAGCGCCCGGAAATATCAAGAAAAACGGGCTGGCCGGATCCGGCCGGAAACTAACGGTTTACTGCCCGAAAACCACGCATACCTGGATTGAGAAGGCCGCCATCCTGTTCGGACACGGTACAGACGTCATCCGCTGGATACCCACGGGGCCGGAGCACCGGTGTGGTGGATGACCTGGAGGGCATTTCAGCCATATGCCGGAAATATGATCTTTGGTTCCACGTGGATGGGGGGCCTACGAGGCCCCTGCGGCTGTGGTTCCGGATCAGCAAGGCCTTTTCCGGGGCATGGAGAAAGCCGATTCCATTGCGCTTGACCCGCACAAATGGCTGTACACCCACTGGAAGCCGGATGCACCCTCGTGAAGAACCCCCGCCATCTGACCGACACTTTCAGTTCACACACGGAATATTACAACTTCGCCAATATCGGGGATGAGCCGGCCCAGAATTTTTACGAGTACGGGCTGCAGAATTCGCGCGGTTTCCGGGCGCTCAAGGTGTGGATGTCGCTGCTGCAGGCGGACAGGAAGGGCTATGAACAAATGATTTCAGAAGACATCGCGCTGGCCCGGTACTTGAACGAACTGGCCGCAAAACATCCCGAACTCGAGGCCATGACCAGCAACCTGAGCATCAACTACCTTCCGTTATGTGCCGCCAGGTGTACAGCCCGGCAATGCCTACCTGAACAAACTGAACGAAGAGCTGTTGAACAAGCTGCAGGGCGGGGGCGAAGTGTTCCTTTCCAATGCGGTGGTAAACGGAATGTATTGCCTCAGGGCCTGTGTGGTTAATTTCAGGACAACGGAAAAGGACCTGGAGGAAATTGTTGAAATCACCGTCAGGGAAGGAAGAAAGACCCATGCCCGCCTAGCTGGCTGAGCATCCCCGCTGTAGCAACCCGGCAGGTATTTGTACCCTGAGTGCTACCAGCAGGACATAGCACACCAAAATGGGATGGGAAAATAAAACTGCCCGGACGGCAAAGATATGTGCAAGAATGGCCGGGCTAACCGTTAGCTCCCCTGTAATCCCCCAAGTGAGGGGAAAGTCACGCAAGAGCAGGGGGTAATAATTTACTGCCTTTATCCAGACCGTGGTGCACCATTTAAAAATAAGAAATGAGATACCTTCAAAAACCGACAAATGACCTGGTCGACAAGTACATTGACCAATTCAACAATGATGAGAGATACTATCCGGCTGACCAAGCAATAATCAAACTGTTTGGTGCCTTCCCAAACAATAAGAAACTTAAGGACATTTTATTAAAAATCAGTGTCATCAATTACTTATACAGTACCAACATCTTTGGGACTTTCATTATGGCCAAACATATTAAACAACTCGACATTGACGAAGGACTTAAGAAAGGCGACCCTGACATCGTTCATCAAATTGCAACAGGACATGACATCAGGACAAAAAAGAACAACAGAGAAATCAACTTCTATTCGTTCGCGACTAAATATTGCAATTGGCATAATCGAGATAGCTATGCCATATATGACAGCTTCGTTGTCAAAGTACTAATGGCGTATAAACGCAAGGACAACTTTTCTACCTTTAACCAGGCAGACTTAAAGCACTTCAAACAATTCAAAAGAATAATTCAGGACTTCGTTAACTTCTATGGACTGACACAACACGATCTCAAAGAGATTGACAAGTTTCTTTGGATATACGGCAAAGAGATGTTCCCCACCAATTACGGAATGAGAAAAAGGAGCAACGACTAAAAGAGCAGGCGATCACAGATAGAAACTATTCAAAAATTTGTTTGAAATGGGACGTTATTTTATATGGTGCTGATTAGGCTGGTAATTACCATGACTGCGATGAAATTCTTGAGAAAGACGGTTGGGCATCAAAAAAGCGAACAGATATAATGCGAATAAAGTATTAAATTTGAATACAGTAGCAATAAATAAAAACAGTTGTACACTGATAATGTGAAGCATACCCTTCTACTACGCATAACCCGAGCCGTACCGTAATGTTCAGCCCCCTCGCAGGGGGACCAGGAAGTTTTAATAAAGTTGAATCTTTATTAAAAAATAAAAAAGTGAAAAAAGATGGAAGAAAACCAATCAAAAAGATCTTTTAGCCAGAGCTGTGAGATACCCGGCAGCAAACCAGAAAACTTCGATATAAATTCGGAAGGTAGCCGGAAGAAAAAATATCGTGAATTCCACCATCCGCCCGTGCTGCTATTCATACCGGTTTTTATTGGTTTGTTTTACTCGTGCAGAAAGAATATTGAAGTGGAGAATTGCGGTCCTACTGGTGGTGTTACGATTGAAGATCAAGGAAGTAAGCACTACAACAGATGGCTCACCTACTGTGGTGGGATTTATGATGAGGAGTTCGAAAACATCATTCAAGTCACATCCGGTAACTTGTTGGCAGTGGGAGCTTCGGTATCATACAGTTGTAGTGAATACGGTGATGCTGCAGCAGTGATGATGGATAAAAGTGGCAATGTGATCTGGGCAAAAACCTATGGAGGAGAAGACGATGATATGCTGATAGACCTTGCCCCTACACCTGACGGGGGCTTTGTTGCCGTTGGGTGGACCAACTCCTTCGGAGCTAAAGGAACGGACGTCTGGGTAGTGAAGTTGAAGGCAAACGGTTCTGTAGAATGGCAGAAATTATTCGGTGGATCAAAGGATGAACAAGCCACTTCTGTGGATGTTTCCCAGGACGGAAAGATTGTCGTTGGAGGGGGCACAACTTCTTTTGGAGCCGGAGGAAGCGATATATGGTTATTATTATTGTCAAAAGATGGAAATATTATCTGGCAGAATACCTATGGAGGAAATGGTGACGATGCGCCACAAAGTGATTACGGTGAATTTTCCGCAGGGGTTTTCTTCGATAACGAGGGGTATATAGTGGCAGGGGCAAGCACCACCTCTTTCGGGCAAGGCGATGGCGATGTCCTCATCCTGAAACTGGACCCGATAGATGGTTCCGTATTATGGCAGAAGTCATACGGAGGGATAAGCCTTGAAGGAACCTGGACTGTCAAACCATTCAACGATGGAGATTATCTCTTACCCGGCATACTCGAGGATCCGGATATTGACTATGAGGAATCCTGTTGGATTGTGAAGATCAACCATATGGACGGCTCCATCGTATGGCAAGAGAAGTTTGGGATGAAAGGGGTCTCCAGCGAACCGCTGGGCGCTTCACCAACAGCGGATGGAGGTATTCTTCTGGCAGGTTATTATGAAAAAGGAGCCAATAACTGGTACAGCACCCTGGTGAGGCTGAACGGAAACGGAAACATTTTATGGGCGAAACAACTTAAAAAAGGGAGCCTGGACTATTTGAATGATGCGATAGAACTCACAGACGGCACCATAGCAGGTGTTGGAATCTACTATTCACCGGATAGAGACGGAGAACTCATGACTTTCAGATTTGATGAAAATGGAGAACCCGGTAGCTCCTGTAGTGTAGTAAGCAACCTGGGCTATTCACCCAAGAACACGAATATCAACCCAACCGACACGCAAATTATCGTAACACCGACAAATACTACGGAAACAAACACGGCTGCAATTCCAAACACGATACAGATGGTTCCTTTGTACGAATGTCATAATTGAAACTCATTGCCCCTCAGGGCTTGTTAACCTTTTGAAAAATTAAGTGCGAAATCCTGCGAGGAAACAAAAGAATATGTAAAACCTGATGTAAAAAGGTAGCTAAAAAGCAGCATCCTGTAGTAAATTTTTCTTTAATTCACCTCGCTTCCACTGGGTCATTTAAACAGCAGATAAAAGGACAATCCCTTTCTACCGGCAGGCAAGAAAGGTTTTTCCCAAAATTACCTGTGGCAACTATCCCTATCCCACTCCCTTTTCTATAATAACAGCAACCGTGAATTATTCCCTCTGAAAATGTTACCGGAATGATTTACTTTGCTCCGGGCAAAGTGCCGAAATCAATGAAAAGACAAATCCTTAATAGTATAAAACACCGGATATGGGATTGATTGCAGTAGAAGGCATGCAATTTTATGCGCACCATGGATTTACGGCTGAAGAACGTGTAATAGGCGGCCAGTTTCAGGTGGATGTTTACCTGCGCACCAACTTCTCGGATGCAGCCCGTGAAGACGATATACAAAAAACTATTGATTACGAACAGGTATACCGGCTGGTGAAAAAAGAAATCGAGGTACCCGCCAAATTGATTGAACGGGTAGTAAAAGTCATCATGGATGAGTTGCACCAACGGTTTCCGGAAGCATTCTGGTGCAAGGTGCGGGTTTCCAAGATGACCCCCCCGCTAAAGGGTACCGTACAGCGCGTCTATGTGGAAGTAGAAAAAGATTTTTCCCGTTCAACCGGGAAAACAAAAAAAGAATAACTTTGTAAACCCAAATACAAGGCGCTGTGGCCGAGTGGCTAGGCAGAGGTCTGCAAAACCTTTTACAGCGGTTCGAATCCGCTCAGCGCCTCAGGACAGTCCCGCCAAATGGCGGGTTTTTTTTGCAAAAGACCGGGGGGAACGACAGTTCACCAAAGGGATTTTGGCAAAAAAACAACGTCCGCCAGGACGGGGCTGTCCTGAAAGCCACCCACCCTCCGGATCATCCACCGGATAATCCGCTCAGCGCCTCAATCCCAATCCATTCTGTGCCGGCCCGGTAAAACCAGTTTGTTTTTTTCTGCCCTATCCGGCAAATAATTCCATTAACGGCCAATCCGTTTAAAAAACTGTGGGATAATTCTTACATTCGAAACATCAGAATCTTACAAGGAAACGGTTGGCAGTACCTGTTTATAATACTACTTTTATGCATTAATATATTATATCAATCAACTGTCGCGAATTTTGTTATACTTCATTAAGTTTCAATGAAATGAGGAAGGGGCAGATTGAAGAAATCAAAAGGTTATGCAAATCGCCTGAAAACAGAGAGCAAATACTGAAAATCCTACAGCAAGAAGGTGATTTGGAGGATATCCGGGAGGATAGGAAGAATATTTATACCAGTCATCCCTCCGGCTGGCCGGAAGAATTGTTGGAAAAAAGTCAGGAATTCATTGCCTTGACCACGGAAAATGGAATCATCAGGCACCTGAATCCAGGGGGAAAGAAAATGCTGGGTATACCCCTTAAAAAGGATATTGCAGGAATTAATATTACACAGTTTTTTACCGCCCCCGGTCAGAAATCTTCCTGGAAATCGATATGGATAAATGTTAAGAAAAACGGATCCTGGAATGGATATGGTGAACTGAAGCACCAGAAAACAGGTAATTCCCTGCCGGTAAAAATTCATTCATTCAAACTAAAGGAAACGGTTACTGACGGAACAGGCAGCCTGGTTTTCGTATGTACCGACATTAGTGAATTACAGGAACGGAAAAAAGAGCTCGAGCAGGAAAAACACTTCAGAGATTATTTGCTCCAAACCTCTCCACTTCCTATACAAATACTGGATGAAAAGGGAACTATTCTTTATACCAACAGGCCCCTCATTCCGGGACAGGATAACCCCGTGGGAAAGAAATGTTATCAGGTTTACCGGAAAAACAGACAAAAGTGCCGGGAATGTCCTGTTGGTAAGCCGGTAAAGGAAGGGGAGGTAGTGAGAGTATTGATAGACGATTTTATTGACGGCCGGATCAGGGAAGTCAGCCACAGAGGTATCCGTTTAAAAAACGGCCGACCGGGTATTCTTGAATTTTTCCTGGATAAAACGGATGAAATAGAGCGGAAAAGGAAATATAAGGACAAAAACCGCGCGTTGCAAACGATCCTGAACAATGTAAGTGACGTGATCTGGGAGGTAAATGTGCGGCAGGGAGACCCTAAGCACGGAATGGTAACCTTTACCAGTCGTTCCGCATATTATGCGAGTGGATATAAACCGCAGGAATTCCTTACCAACGCGAGGAAATGGTGGAAAATCATACATCCGGGAGACAAGGAAGCGGTGCGTGAGCAAACCATAAAGGCCATCAAAACCGGGAGAAGGGTAAAACGCAGTTACCGGTTAAAACACAAAAAAACCGGGGAATATCATTGGATTGAAGACATTGTAAAACCACTGAAAGAAGGTGGCAAGGTAGTGGCTATACTTGGAGTGGCCCGGGATGTAACGAAGGATCATTTGATTAACGCTGCCCTGCAGGAAAGCGAAACCCGTTTCAAAGCGCTTGCCCGTCTGGTTTCACAAAATACTTTTTCAGGGGTTTTTGACAATACAGGGCATATAAAATTCCATTTCTTTACGGGTAAACCGGCAACTTTCATAGGTTACACGGAGGAAGAGCTTAACCGTCCCGGCATAATGAACCGCTTGTTATTCGCGGAAGATATTGATTTGGCCTTGCATCAAATAAAACGCCTGAAAACCAATAAAACCGTTCGTTTCAGTACCCGGCTCAGGCATAAAAACGGAAAAACCGTCTGGGCTCAATTTATTTTGAAACCTGTATATAATCCTGATTTGAAAAAAGTCACGGGTTTTGAAGGGTTGATCAGCGATATCACCCGTGAAAAAGAAACCGCCAACCGGCTGAAAGAAAGCGAGCAACAATACCGGCAGTTGTTTGCTACCAGCCCCCTGCCAATGATGGTTATACAAAACAGTCTCATCATGGATATAAACCGGGCTGCCCTGAAGCTGGTCGGGATTTCTTCCCGGAAAACTGTATTAAACCGGAGACTGTCCGAATTCATCGCTCCCTCCTATCGCAAAAAAACCCTGGCTTCCATCCGGGAAACTTTGAAAACCGGGAAAGTCAGCAAACCCGGATTGATCCAAATAAAACATGATCATAAACCCGGACCCGTGCTGGTGGAGGCCAACGCAGTACCGGTTCTGTATAAAGGTTCTCCGGCCGTTCTGAGCACTTTCCGGGACGTAACGCTCCAACACCGCCAGGCCGAAAAGCTCCGGAAAAGTGAAGAAAAATACCGTCAACTGGTGGAAAACAGCCCGTTACCGATTGGGATACATATAAACGGTATTATGCATTATGTGAATCCCGCATGTATCCGGTTGATGAGAGCAAAAAGCCCAAAACAAATTATCGGAAAGCCGGCCATTGACTTTGTTCACCCCGATGATTTGGAAAAGGTGCGTACACGGGTAGCAACAGGCATTAAACTAAAAAAAGCACAACCACCCATCCACGAACGCTTCATCACCCTTGACGGGAAAACGGTAGATGTGGAAGTTACCGCACTGCCTATTGAAATCGAAGGAAAGCCGGGGATGCAGCTAATAATGCGTGATATCACCGAAACACTCAAAGCCCGTAAACAACTGGAAGCCAGTGAAGAAAAATACCGCACCGTATTCAAAACCAGCCCCGATGCGGTGAACATCAACCGGCTGGAGGATGGCCTGTATGTGGAAATCAATGAAGGATTTACGAAAATTACCGGTTTTACTGAAGCGGACGTTTTGGGTAAAACTTCTGCTGAAATAGGGATATGGTACAATTATTCAGACCGGAAAAAACTGGTCAAGGGGCTTAAGGAAAAGGGGTATTATGAAAACCTGGAAGCTCCCTTCCAGATGAAAGACGGCAGCCTGCGCACCGGCCTGATGTCCGCTAAGGTGTTTTACCTGGATGGGGAACCTCATATCTTATCCATTACCCGGGACATTACCGAATGGAAAAAAACGGAAAACCTCTTTGAACAGATCATCAATTCGGCACCCAGCGGTATTTTGATCGTTGATGAGAAGGGAAATATCATTAAAACCAACAAGGCGATTTCTGAATTGACCGGATATCCGTTGGAAGAATTGCCCGGTAAACCGGTGGAAATATTACTGCCTGAAAACCGGGCTGAGCACCATATCCGTCAACGGGAACTATTTCACAAATCAGGCAATCAATCCTTACATGTTGTAGGAAAAATACGCACCGGCAGACAAACGAAGCAAAATGTCCCGGTTGACCTGCGTTTAAGCCGCTTTAATTTCCAAAATCAAATTTTTTACCTGGTTATCATTAATGATATTTCCAGCCAGGTCAGGGCAGAGCAAATGATCAAACAATCATTGCGGGAAAAAGAAGCCATGCTGCACGAACTGCACCACCGGGTAAAAAACAATATGCAGGTTATAAGCGGTTTGCTGCAATTCCAGGCTGATAAGACCACATCGGAAGAAGCTAAATCGGTGTTGCGGGAAAGCCAGAATCAGATCATCGCTATGAGTATGGTCCATGAACAATTGTACCAGGCAAAGGATATGGCCAAGATAGAGATGAAACCCTACCTGATTTCCCTGACCCAGGGAATTGTCAGTTCATTTGGCGCGGATCCTGCTAAATTCAGGGTAAAAGTCTTTGCCAGTGATGTGATTTTACCGGTTAAAATGGCTATTCCCCTTGGCCTGGTGATTAATGAACTCATAACCAATAGCTTTAAGCATGGGTTTACCGGAAAATCTTCCGGAGAAATAACCCTGAAAATGTTTATCCGGGATCAACATGTACATTTACAGTACCGCGATAATGGTAAACCCCTGCCACCTGATTTCGATATAAATACTTCTACGGGCACGGGGACCTTACTGATCAGGTTATTGATTGTTGACCAGCTGAATGGAAAAGTAAAAGCAATGGGTGCCAGGGGTGCAGCTATTAATATACAAGTGCCAATGACCAGCACATGAATAATAATACAATACTTATCGTTGAAGACGAGGGAGTTGCTTCCGAACTGATCCGCAGGATGCTGGAACGCAATGGGTATCGGATTGCCGGTATTTGCCGTGAAGGGGAAACCGGAATAAAACAGGCTAAAAAAGCGTATCCTTCCCTGGTTTTAATGGATATTATGCTTGCCGGAAAGATCAGCGGCATTGAAGCGGCTGATTATATTTACAAAAACCTTGGGATTCCGGTAATATATTTAACCGCCCATTCCGATGCTGCCACGCTGAGGGCCGCTTTGCAAACCAACCCTTTCGGATACCTTGTAAAACCGATAGATGAAGCAAAATTAATTGCCGCCATTGCCGTAGCCCTGCATAAAAGGCAACTGGAAAAACGCCTGAAACGCCTCAAAGACCTGCTGATCACTCTTAGGAAAGTAGAAAGTACCATAGCCAGGGAAAGTACTGACACCGGGGTGGTCAACGAAGTGGTACAAAGACTGGTTGCCAAAGACAGTTACAAATGTGCCTGGATTTCCCTGCTGAACAATCAAAAAAATGTAACCTATACCACGGTAAACGGTTTTGGCGATGATTTTACCCCTATACAGGAAAAACTGGACCGGGGAGAACTGACTTACTGTTTATCGACTGCATTAAAAACGGGGGATACCACCGCATTAAATACATCGAACGAAAATTGCTCAAAATGCCCGTTAAAAGACAAATACTGTAAAAATGGAGTGTTGATAGGGCGCCTGGAATACCAAAACCAACTGTATGGATTTTTGTTCACGGGATTGCATGAAGATTCCGAGCTTACTCCGGAAGAAGAAAAATTGTTTGCTGAACTGGCAAGCAGTATTAGCATAGCTCTGTACAGGATTGTTCTTGAACAAGCCCAGGAAAGAAACACCCGCGCATTGAAGGCGCTCAGCGATGTGAACGAGGCTATAAGCAAGGTAAATGACGAAATACAACTGATTAAAAAAGTCTGCCGGATTATTGTACAATCAGGATACCGGTTCGCATGGGTTGGAAGAATATTCAACGATGAAGAAGGGCATATGGTCAAACCTTTGGCATGGTACGGAAAAGGGAAGGAATATATTAACCATCTGAATCTGGATATCGGAGACCGTACCCAGAAAAAGGGGCCGGCCGGACGGGCGTTTCGCACCGGGAAAACGCAAATTGTGCAAAGTATCCGGACTGACAAATCTTTTGCCCGCTGGAGGAAAGCGGCCCTGGAAGCCGGTTTCAGATCCGGTATTGCCATCCCTTTGCGCCAGGGACAGATAAACCTTGGGATATTAATCGTTTACTCCGGTAAGGAAGGAGAATTTGACAGGGATGAAACCAGGCTCCTGAAACAACTGGCATCCAACCTGTCCTACGGCATTGTGAACCTGCGCACCCGCCTGGAAGCAGCGAAAGTTGCCCGGGCCCTGGCCGAAAGTGAAGCGCGCCTGAAACAGGCCACGGAAGTCACCCATATCGGGGTTTGGGACTGGAACATTAAAAACAACTACATCACCTATAACAATGAATGGGTGGCCATGTTAGGATTTACCCTTAAAGATGTACCGCATAACACCAATTTCTGGCGCTCAAGGCTTCACCCTGAAGACGCGGAACGGGTCCTGGAAAAACTCGACCGGCATCTTAAGGGCATCACTCCGGTTTATCGCCAGGAATACCGGCTGCGCAACCGGAAAGGAGAATGGATCTGGATCAGGGACCATGGCCGGGTAATCGAACGTACCCGGGGAGGTAAGCCGCTACGGGCCATCGGCATTCACCTCGATATTACCGAAGAAAAGGAAAATGAGCTGAAACTCAGGAAATTATCCACGGCTGTGGAACACAGCCCGGCAGGTGTGGTCATTACGGACGCGGATGGTAATATCGAATATGTAAACCCGGCATTTACACAAGTGACCGGCTACCGGCTTGAAGAAGTATATGGAAAGACACTGGGTATCCTGAAATCAGGGCTTCACGACAGAAAATTTTATAAAAATCTTTGGGATACCATTACAACCGGTAAGACATGGCGTGGCGAGATTTGCAACCTTACAAAATCCGGAGAACTTATCTGGGAATCCGAATTAATCACCCCGATTGTCAACAAGGATAACCAGATCACAGCTTTTCTGAACGTGAGACTGGATATTACACAAAGGAAATTGTCTGAAAGTTTATTGAAGGAATCCGCAAAACGCCTGCAGGAAGCACAAGCCATTGCCCTTCTTGGTAACTGGACCTGGGATATACAAAATGATAAACTGACCTGGTCAGAACAGGTGTACCGGATCTTTGGAAAGAATCCCCGCCATTTCACTCCAACGCTGGACAAATTTCTGAAATTAGTTGTTGAAAAAGATCGTCCACTGGTCAGAAAGGCCATCGAGCAAAGCCTGCAACAATACAAACCTCATAGCGTGGAATACCAGGCCATTAAAGGCAATGGCAAGCTAATCTACCTTTCTGCAAAATTCCGGGTGGAACAGGATAATAACGGGCAACCTTTAAAGATGTTTGGAACATTACAGGACATTACAACCAGGAAAAAACTGGAGTTGCAACTAAAAGAGAAACTTGAATTTGAAAATCTGATTGCCCGTATTTCCAACACTTTTATCAACCTGCCGGCCAACAAAATCAAAGACGGCATTCAGCGAGCCATTGCCCGGTTGGGCAAATATGCCCAGGCCGACCGTTGCTATATTTTCGAATTTAAAGACAACGGCCGGATTATAGATAACACCTTTGAATGGGTGGCTCCGGGGGTGGAACCGGCTATCGATATGAACCGGAATCTTCAGGCCTCAGATTTCACCTGGCTCCTGGAACAATTGCAATTAATGAAGCCCGTTCAGATTCGCTCCGTAGCTGATATGCCGGATGAACTGTCAGGGTTCAGAGATTTCCTCATGAACCAGGACATCCGGTCAATCATTGAAATTCCGCTTATTTTCAATAAGCAATTAATAGGATTTTTGGGGTTCGATGCGGTGCAGGAAGAAAAAACCTGGCCAAGACATATTGCCAGGCTGATGATCATGGCCGGGCAAAGCATTGTGAACGCCATGATGCGCGCTAAAGCGGAATTGTCGTTGCAAGAATCCAACCAGAAACTAAAAGAACTATCCAGGCGTCTGGAAAGCATCCGCGAAGAAGAGAAAAAAGCCATTGCCCTGACCATTCACGATGAATTGGGACAATTGCTGACAGCCGTTAAGCTGGATCTTTTCTGGCTGCAAAACCAGTTGGAAAAAAACAATATATCTGAAACCCTGCGGCATAAATTGAATGAAGCTTTAGAGATTACCAATCAATCTCTTCTGTCGGTAAGGCGCATATCGCATGAATTAAGACCAACCATTTTGGATAATTTTGGACTGGAATCTTCATTGGAGTGGTTAATAAACAATTACCGGTCGCGCACCAACATAGAAATAATTTTTAACTCCAACATTAAAAATCAAGACATAAATCCGGAAGCGGCCAACACCATTTACAGAATCATTCAGGAAGCAATGAATAATATAGTAAAACATGCTGAGGCAACCCATGCGGAAATTAATTTGTATGAAAGTGGAAAAAACCTGAAACTTGAAATCAACGATAACGGTAAAGGAATAACGACAGAACAAATCGAACGGACAGCCGGGCTGGGCATATTCGGTATGCAGGAGAGATTAAGGGCCTGGGACGGTTCTTTCCAGATAAACGGAGTGAATAACAAAGGTACCTATATCGATATTACCATTCCGCTGAATAACATCAAGGGGTAGGTTATGATCAGAGTTGCCATTTGTGATGATTTTAAAATAGTCAGGGAAGGGTTACGCCATATATTGGACGAAACCCATGATATAAAGGTAGTGGCTGAATTTGCTTCCGGGGAGGATTTGATTGAGCAGGCAAGAGATCTCAATATAGACGTGTTGTTGCTCGATATTTCCCTTCCGGGAAGAAGCGGCCTGGATACTTTAAAGGAAATGAAGGTTTACAAACCCAAACTTCCGGTGTTGATCCTGAGCATGTACCCGGAAGACCAGTATGCCATTCGCATGTTAAAAGCAGGCGCTTCAGGATATCTGCATAAAGACAGCGCCCCGGAAGTGCTGGTCCAAGCTATCAAAAACGTGGTGACCGGCAAACCCTACTTCAGCGAAAACATTGCCCAATTATTGGTGAACCAAGCCACCAATAAAGGAGAAAAATTACCGCACGAGTTACTTTCAGACCGCGAATTTGAAGTAATGCTGCTAATCGGTAAAGGCCTCACTCCCACCGAAATTGCCAGCACGCTTTTCCTGAGTATAAAAACAGTAAGTACCTACAGAACCCGGATACTTCATAAGATGAACATGAGCAGCAATGCCGAACTGATCAAGTACCTGATCTCCCACAACCTGATTACTACCTGACAAACCTTTCCGGAACATTCCTACAACAATAAGCGGCTTTCGCTGATTGTGCCGGAGTATCAATCAGGTTACTTTTGATGCATCAGTTCATTGCAGATTGTAATAACATTATTACATAGGTGATTTCCCCCCAAAGAACCTGCAGATCAACCGGATGGCAACACCCTTACTGGCAGAAAAAATTACAGCCCGGGAATCTCATCAAAACGCATTATCATTGGGTAGATTAATGGTTAACCGAGTTCCCGGGTTTTTTCTGTTTTTTTAAAACCTGTCTCAGATTTCTCCGACAACATTAAACAAACATGTCCTATTGACCTGGCCATGGAACGGCCTGTAGCTTTGTTGTTGTTCGCAGGCAGTTCTTTCATGTTCGGCTTTTGTACAGGTAACATCTCAAAAGGGTAGAACAATACCCCCCAGTGAAAAATGATTAACCGCCCTTTGGGATGCAAGAGGCAACACCCCGGGTTTTTTTTGACAGACATAAAAAAATCTGTCATGACCCGGGGTTTTTTGTAGTAAAAATAATTTAAACAAAAATGATGAAGTTTTCAGAATATTCCTACATATTAATCTCTAAATTCTTACAAATGGAGTTGTTTCCTATTGATATCATTGCCTTTGAAAAAAAATCCGGATATTTTGGGAAAAGATTTATTTTCCCTTTTACCGGATTTCCGGTATCAATTTTACGCCTCGCTTTTGTACTCCCCCCTGTAGATAACCATTCCTGGCTAAAAGAAGCGGTATGCAAAAGATCAGAGTGATATTGTGTGACGATCACGCGATTGTCCGGGTGGGAATAAAACAAATCATTGACAATGAGGATGATATGCAAGTAATTGCTGAATTTGAAACAGGAGAAGATTTGCTAAATGCTTCCAAAAAATTGAAGGGAGATGTGGTATTGCTGGACATCAGTTTACCGGGTAAAAGCGGGGTTGATATTTTAAAATTACTTATATCTAATGATTTTCATATTCCGGTTATTATGCTTAGCATGTACCCTGAAGATCAATATGCTTTGCAAATGCTGAAAGCAGGGGCAGCCGGTTACCTGAATAAGGACAGCGCTCCGGATATCCTGCTGGGCGCCATACGCACGGTGGCTGCCGGTAAATCTTATTTCAGTGCTGCCATAACACAAAAACTATTGGAGGAAAAGGAAAAAGATAAAAACAAGCTTCCGCATGAAAAACTTTCTTTCAGGGAACGGGAAGTTCTGGATTTGATCGGCCGGGGAAAATCGCCCTCCGAAATAGCCCATGAACTTGGCCTCAGTATAAAAACCGTAAGCACTTACCGGTCGCGTATCCTGGAAAAAATGGAATTGGAATCGAATGCCGACCTGATAAAATACCTGGTAGAGCATCATTTACTGGATGAATCTTCTATGTAAGATATATCTTACAAATAATTCGGTATCATCTTACGCGCAATTCAAATCTATTTCAATACATTTAACGTTAAAGCCTGTAACGGTTCAATCGGGCTATATCAGTTCTTTTCAAACTAACGATTTAACCCCCCTGGGATGTTCTTTCAATTAAAGGGTAGATTAATTGCTTTATACGTCCCGGGGTTTTTAAAAAAAAATCGTGGCAAGGGCATCTGTTTAGATGCCCTTTTTTATTTCGCTCCCTTCCGTTTTCTCCCGCTATATATGTTTTCCCGAATTTTGGCCGTTAAAGGTTGGAGTATATAGCATTTTATGAAAAGTCTGTTTTTCTTTTGTATTCTTCTCGTTTCATTTGTCATCGGATTTGCCCAGGAAGTACAATGGGCCGATGAATTGTTAAGATATTCTTCTCAATATGGTCCAAAGGGTTATTCAGCCAAACAGGTTTTGGGCAAGCCCAATAAACTGCCGGATTACGGGCCAAGCCCTGTGGCATGGGCTCCTGCCCGGGAAGATAACCGGGTGGATGATTATGTGCGCGTAAAATACCGGACTGCCCAGCATGTTCAGCAAATTGCCATAGCCGAAAACCTGAATCCCGGAGCCGTTTATAAAATATACCTGTACGACACAAAAGGGCGTCAGCACAAAGTGTATGAGAATACGGATATGATCGTTCCCCTTACGCCTGGCGGACGCATGTTTCATATTTTCATTCCACGGACAGAGTACCTGGTAAATGAATTAAAGCTGGTGCTTCGAACAAGCGCTATTCCGGGTATGAACCAAATAGATGCCATCGGCATCGCAGACAGCAAAATCCCGGTAGAAGCTTCTATTCATACGGTTGAGCTCATACATTATGAAGGGGAAGCGGAGAACTTGGGCAGTGGGGTAAATTCCATATATGATGAAATGCTTCCCATAATATCTCCTGACGGGCAAACCCTGTATTTTGCCCGGAAACTGCATCCTCAGAATTTCGGAGAAGCAAAGGCAGATGATATCTGGTATGCTGAGATGAGGCCTGACAGCACCTGGGGGCCGGCTAAACATCTGGGTGAACCATTAAACAATGAATATCATAACTATGTTGCGGCAGTATCGCCAGATGGCAATACGCTGGTCCTGGCCAATGAATATACCCGGCTGGGCGTGCCTGCTCAGGGAGTATCCATATCCCAAAAAAAGAATGGCATTTGGTCCAAACCCAGAAATCTACGCATCAAGGGATTTTACAACCTGAATGATTTCAGCTGTTACCATATGGGGGTGGATGGCGATATACTCCTGATGGCTATCGAGCGTCATGATTCCTATGGAGACATGGACCTCTATGTCAGCTTTAAGGAAGAAGGCCTGAACTGGTCGGAGCCGTTGAATCTTGGCCCGCAAATCAATACGGCCGGCACGGAGGGCAGCGTTTTCCTGGCAGCCGACAACAAAACCATTTATTTTTCTTCGGACGGCTACAGCGGATATGGCTCGTTCGATATGTACATGAGCCGGAGATTGGACGATACCTGGACCCACTGGACAGAACCTGTAAACCTTGGCCCTAAAATAAACAGCCGCTGGCGTGACTTTTATTATACCATTCCGGCTTCAGGAGATTATGCCTACTTCTCTTCCGATAAAGGTTCTTTCGGTAAATCGGATCTATACCGTATCAAATTGCCCAGGGAACTCAGGCCATTGCCGGTAACGCTGGTTGAAACCAAAGTGGTGGATGCCCTGACCCGGGAACCGCTGGAAATCGATGTACATTTCAGGGGCACCCTGGGCAACCGGCCGTTCGAACGGGATGTACAGCTGGAAAACGGGGAAACCAAATTCATCATACCAAAGGAAGCAGAACTGATCGCTGAAATCGACATACCGGGTTATTTTCCTATTCGTAAAAATTTAAGCCCGGTGGATAAAGATGAACTGCAATTCCTCGACTATGCTGAAGATGACATTGCCACTGAGCTGGAGCTGGAACTGAGGCTTCAGATGAGAGACTCGCTCAAACATTTTATCGAATTGGAGCTTGAGAAAAAGTCGCCAGAGCAAATCAGAAATGAACAGGGCATTTCCAACCATAGCCCCGACAGCCTGATTGCGGCAGTTCTTGCCGGTAAACCTTCTGCCGGTGCAAACCGGGATTCCCTGAAAAATGTCCTGGAACCGGTTGTGGAACAGGCGCTGATTGACGAATTGCTGGACGATATAGAAAAGAAAGATGAATACGTGGAGATGTCCGAGGATATTGAGGCCATTCCTATCCGGGAAGGCCAAATAATTCGGATGGACAATATATATTTTGATGCCAATAAATGGTATTTACGGCCGGAATCACATGAAGAGCTTGACCGGGTGGTTCAATTTCTAAAAGATAACCCGAATGTATTCGTTGAGGTTGGAGGGCATACGAATGGATTACCCAGCACAGATTTTTGCAATACGCTGTCGGAGAACCGGGCAAAAAGAGTTGCCAGGTATTTGATAGAACATGGTATTGAACCTGAGCGTGTCACTTGGAAAGGCTACGGAAAAACCAGGCCCATTGCAGACAACAGCACCCTGGCTGGTCGGAAAAAGAATCAGCGCGTAGAGCTGAAAATCACTAAAGTAGAATGATTGTCATTTTTTGCGCCTCCAAACCAAGAAAAAACCTTGCATATTTGGTACATACTATTGATTTTCTGCTATTTAGCCCAATGACAATCAAACTTTTCCTTACCGGTTCATAAACTGAATATTATTACATTTGAAGGAAACTAGTACTGATGTCCCGCGGTGGAAAGGATGATTTGCACACCCTGGTCCAATCTCTCACTAAAGCGGAAAAACGATTGGTGAAGCTCCGCCTGACACATTCCCCCCAGGCGGTTAACAGCAATCTACAACCCCTTTTCAGCTATCTCTGCCGGATAAATAATTATGATGACAATAAGCTGAAAAAACAATTCTCCGGAAAGCGTTTTATTAAACATCTTTCAAGCACAAAATTCAAGCTTATGGAGATTATCCTGCAGGTCTTAAGCCAGCAGCGAATGTACCAGAATGATCAAAGAAATTCCGCACAAATCATGGCCGCTGAGATATTGATAAGCAAGGGTTTGGAGCGCCCGGCAAACAAACTGCTTCAGAGAACTTACAAGAAAGCCTCTGAACGCCAGGATTATCTCATAATGGCTCAAACCGCTCAATTGCAAAGACAACTAATTTGTCAGATTGAACAGAAAAAAGGGGTTTTTGAGAAAATTTCCAGTTTAAACCAGCAAGAAGCCGGAGCATTGCAATGGTATACTTTACAGTCTGAATGGCGTATATTTTACAATGAGTTGGAAAGCCGGATCATGATTAATTTTCGTTTCCGGGATGATACGGTAATAAAACATTATTTAAAACATTTAGACAGCCTGATTAAAAAAACAGGGAAACAACCTGAATCCGCGTTTGTTCAAATTTTAATACCTGCTGTCAAAGGATTGATCTTCCAGGCCCAGGGGCTGCATAAGGAAGCGGCAAAATTTTTTGTCCAAAGCCTGAATCTTTGGAGAAAATATCATACTCGAATAAATCTGCCTGATGTGCTGATTTTCAAGATACTTTTCCATTTGGCAGAGAACCGGTTTTATTCAGGCAGTCCACTGCTACCCCAAGAGAAGCGGGCTTTGGATGAGTTGGAAAATATGGTCGAACAAAGTTCACAAGAATCAATTGCGTACCTCATATTATCTAAATTGACCCATTATGTAGCTTCCGCACAATTTGACAAGGCTGATTTAATCCGAAACGATTACCGTAGAAATACAACCAGCCAATGGGGATTTTACTATCGTATGCGATTTTTTTATCTGATGGTATTGCGGTATTTATTTGCCGGTGATTATGGGAATGGCTTATACTGGCTCAATGAAATCAGGCAAATGCCAAGATCAGATTTCGGGATTGACATCCGGAACTCTATACGTTTACTGGAACTGATTTTTCATTATGAGTTGGACAATCTGGATACCATCAATTACCTGTTACGTTCCGTTTCAAGGAAGTTATACCCCTATAAAAACCAGTACCTTTTCGAATCCATATGCTATCATTTTCTGCGAGACCTTATCCGTACCATTGGTAGTGGACAGCTTCCATACCTCCTCGCCAATTCATGCTATCAAATGGAAGAACTGGCTGCCCGGCAGCCAAATCAGCCAATAGGGTTTGAAGAAATCCTGTTATGGTTGCAAAGTAAGGTGAATAATATTCCTATCTCCCGGATTCACAGAGCTCATTTCGGATTAAATAACAAAGGTTAAGATTATTGATAACCTTGGCCATAAATCGCAAACCGATTAAATTGCTTAAATTGGAACTTTGAAGCAACCATATTCCCGGTATGGTTGTTTAATTCAGAAGTATATGTTCGCAACATAAATTGGAATACAGTTATTTGTATGAGTTCAGCTAATGATTTGGCCCGGGAATTCCTCGAGGTCCGTAACCTTTCGACACAATTAACAGAACCCCTGCTGCCGGAAGATCATGTTCCCCAACCGGTAGTCGATGTAAGCCCTCCAAAGTGGCATCTGGCTCACACAACCTGGTTTTTTGAAACCTTCCTTTTGCAACCACACAGTACAAATTATCGGGTATTTCACCCAAAATTTAACTTTCTGTTTAATTCGTATTATCATTCGGTAGGAGAACGTTGGTCACGCCCTGAAAGGGGGCACTTATCCAGGCCGGGGGTGAAAGAAATTCTGCAATACCGGAAATACGTAGATAAACGGTTCCTGGAATGGCTTGAAAATATATCCAATCAAAAACTGCAGGAGCTTGAATACGTGATCCGGTTGGGTTTACATCATGAGCAGCAGCACCAGGAATTGTTGTTAACTGACCTCAAATATATTTTCGGGCAAAACCCCTTGTTTCCGGTTTATCGGGAAGCCGGGAATTTGCAGACGGGAGCCCCCCTGCCGGAAGATTATTTCAACTATTCAGAGGTGGCAGAAGGAATATATCCATGCGGTTTTGAAGGCAATACATTCTGTTTTGATAATGAGCGCCCGGTGCATAATGTGTTTTGCCAGGCGTTTTCTGTACGGAACGGATTGGTTACCAACGGGGAATTTCTTGAGTTCCTCCAAGATGGAGGCTACAATCAATTTAACTTATGGCTCAGCGATGGCTGGGACTGGGTGAACGCGCAACAGGTTAAGGCACCTTTTTATTGGAAACAAATAGACGGGCAGTGGTTTGAATTTACTCTAAGGGGATTGCAACCGCTGAATCTTTCAGCGCCTGTCACGCATATCAGTTTCTATGAAGCGGAGGCATTCGCCACGTGGTCAGGGCAACGGCTTCTCACAGAAGAAGAATGGGAAGTTTTTGCCAAGTTGCACGAGGCAAGCGATGATTATGCCAATTTGCTTGAAAAAGATCTATTGCATCCGTCTACCCCTTTGCCGGAGGCAAAAGCTCCCTATCAATTATTCGGTGACGCCTGGGAATGGACTTACAGCGCCTATCATCCTTACCCGGGATACCGGCCGGCTGCCGGAGCCCTGGGGGAGTACAACGGAAAGTTCATGATCAACCAGATGGTGCTGCGCGGGGGATCTTGCGTAACCCCTCCCGGTCATATCCGGATAACCTACCGGAATTTCTTTCAACCCGAAAAAAGATGGCAGTTTACGGCCATTCGTCTTGCCCGGTGAGCTATGGAAAACGCAAAAACACAAACTGATGTATTTGCCCGGGAAGTGCATGATGGATTAAGCGATTCGCCTAAATATCTCCCTACGCGTTTCATTTATGATGAAAGAGGAAGCCAGTTGTTTGAACAAATTATGGAACTACCGGAATATTACCTCACCAGGACTGAATACCAAATACTGGAAAAAGCAAGGCATGATCTCGTGCAACATTTAGCGCAAGAAGAATTTAACCTGGTGGAGCTGGGCGCGGGAAATGGTCTGAAAACCTCCCTCCTGCTGGAATTGTTCATTGAGAAAAAGTTAAACTTCAGGTACACTCCCATCGATATTTCCGCGGATATCCTTCGACAACTGGCTGATACACTGGAAAAACAATTTCCGGGGTTGGAAGTGGTGCCCTTGCACATGGATTATTTCCAGGCCCTGCAATCACTGAAATCCGGCCACCGAAAAAACCTGGTGCTTTTTTTGGGTTCCAATATCGGTAATATGAGTCCGGAGAAATCCGTGGATTTTCTTCGCAGGCTGAATGACCATTTATCGCCAGGCGATTGGCTGCTCACCGGGTTTGATATGGTGAAAGACTATGATCTGCTGAACAAGGCGTATGGAGACAGCCACGGAATAACCGCAGCCTTTAACCTGAACCTGCTGCACCGCATTAACCGGGAACTGGGCGGGCATTTTGATGTCAGCCAGTTCCGGTTTTATTCCTTCTTTAACCCCAGAAGTTCCGCTATTGAATCTTTCCTGGTTAGTCTGAAGAAGCAGTCAGTGTGGATCGAAAAAACCGGAACGGAATATCATTTTGAGGCGTGGGAAAGCATTCACACGGAATATTCCTTCAAATACACGAGGAAACTAATCCGCCAATTGGCCGAAAATGCGGGATTCCGGATTATTAAAAATTACATCGCCCCAAAAAACTTTTTTACGGATTCGCTTTGGGAAAAATGACCAAAGGTGGTTATTTGACCACTTTTACACCTTTCCAAAAAGCGACATGGTTTTTTATCTGACGGGCTGCATCTTTCGGGTCTGCGTAATACCACGCGGCATCTTTGTTTTCCTGGCCGTTCACCACAATGGTATAATAGCTGGCCACTCCTTTCCAGGGGCAGATGGTTTTTGAATCGCTCAGCTTAAAGTATTCCTTGTGAATTGATTCGGGCGGGAAATAATGATTCCCTTCTATCATTATGGTATCATCGCTTTCAGCAAGTATTACATCATTCCAAATTGCCTTCATAAATTGCAGTTTTATTGCTAAACACCAATTGAAGGCACAAGGTTCATGGCTAAGGCGCAATTTCCCTTATACAGGCGATATAAGCACGGCAGAACGTGGTTCAAGGTCACCGGGGAAGATACCTGTTGGCAGCTGGACATCATTGGAAACTATTATTCTTATCAGCAATTCAAAGCGGTTGCGTACCCGGAAAAGCAATACCTGCATCAAATGATTCACCAATACGAAGAATATTGGGAAGAAGCTGATGAAAGAGAATTTGAAACGACACTCAAAAAGTGCCGGTTGGAAAAAACCTTAATTGAATAGTTGATTCAGGCCTTGTCTTTTTTCCTGGGAAGTAAAGTATCGATAATGCCAAATGCCACCACCAGGATCACACCGGCCACCAAAAAGGATAAGAGATAACGAATGGCATTGGCTCCGTCAAACCAGTTCTTACCGGCTATGGCAAATATGATAAAAAGCACCAGATACCAAAAGAAAAAAGATGCAGCTTTCATGATGTGTTGATAGGCTTATGGGTTCGGGGCAAAAATAAAAAAAAGCAGCCACTGCGCTGCTTTCTTTTATCAAGAAACGAATGATCTGTTAATATAGAGTAAATTTCTTCCCTTTCTTTTTAAGGTCAACGTATTTGGTTTTGTCAAATTTGTATAAAGTAGCAGCTCGTTTTTCCATTTCATTTCCCTGCTTTCCGGTTTGCTTCAATAATTCCAGGTTGAGAATTTTTTTCCGGAAATTCCGTTTATCGAGCGGTTGTTGCAGAACGGATTCATACAGTCGTTGCAATTGGGTTAACGTGAAATCTTCCGGAAGCATTTCAAAGCCAATGGGTTGGAAGCGGAATTTATTTTTTAGCTCTTCAAACGCATCTTTAATTACCCGGTTATGGTCAAAAGCCATGTCAGGAAGTTCATTATGATTAAACCAGGCAGTATGCTGGCCATCCGGATTTTCGGCTTTATCATATTTTACCAGTACGATAAAACAAGCTGCCACGACCCGGCCCCTGGGATCCCTTTTGATGGCGCTATACATCCCTAATTGGTTTAAAAAGGCACTGGTGATGCCAACCTTTTCTTCAAGTACCCGTATGGCTGTATCTTCCAGGGTTTCAGATTCAAGCATGTAGCTTCCCGGTAATTCCCACATATTCGCAAAGGGCTCATCCAACCGTTTTATTAATAATACTTTCAGCTCTTTTTCATGAAAGGATAATATGACATTATTCACCGCAAGCTGTACATGCTGACTGGTATGTAATACTCCCATTACCAATGATTTTTTTCAAAAGGGGGGTAAATTTTACACTAAGGTAGGGCATTTGTCATTTATACACCAAATTTTTTGTAAAAAATTTCTTCACGTGTTACTCATAATGGTCTGACAATGTGGACAATTCTTTCTCAATTCAAGCTTGTAACCGGTAAGTCAGGTATTTAGAAAGTAATTTCAGGAGTTGGATTCCGGTGGAAAAAAACAGCCGCCTGTTTTGACACAGGCGGCTGTGTGAAATAACGGTTATTCAGAATTGATCGTTAATTCTTAACGAATTTCCGGATAAATGAGCCATTCGCAGTTTTGGCTTCCAGCATATAAATGCCTGCCGGATAGTTACTGACATCCAGTATGATCAATCCGTCATGGTTGATGCTCAGAGCATCCACCCTGTTTCCGAGCAAGTCAACTATCAGGATTTGATCGACAGATACCGGTGATTCTATCATAAGCCATTGCTGTGAGGGCACCGGGTAAACCTTCAGCCCGGTT
>CAYRDC010000028.1:0-28260 GCA_964422925.1 uncultured Chitinophagales bacterium
TTTCCGCTAACTTCATTCATCATGCATCCCCGGCTTTGGAATTCCGAATGCCGAATGCTGAACTCTGAACCGCAGAAGGAGTGGCCTGCCAAAGTCGTCAATCAGGCAACCGACATTGAACGTCCCGTGCCGTGCATTCCCAATTCATCATTCATCATTCATCATTCGAAATTCGTCATTCGTCATTCAACGTTCATCATTCGGCATTCCGGTAATAGAATACCGGCAGGCCATCCGGACCGGATACCGTTGGCTTCAGCCGATTTATTAGTTGTCGGCTTTCAGGAGTGAGGAGTGAGCTGTTATCTGCCTACGCGCGGGGCAACTGGGTTCACTCAAACCGCAGCGCCCGAACGGGGCTGATGCGGTTGGCCAGCATGACGGGCAGGCGGAGGGCCAGCAGGGCCACCAGGAAGGTGCCCGCGTTGATGGCCAGGATGCTCACCCAGTCGAAATACACCGGGGCAACCGATACATAATAGGTTTCTTCCGGCAGGGTAACTATTCCGAAGTGATCCTGCAGCCAGGCCAGCCCGAGGCCCAGCAGGTTGCCGATCCCGAGCCCTGCCAGTATGATATAGGTGGCATTGTGCAGGAATATGCGTTGAATAAACCCGTTGCTTCCGCCCAGGGCCTTAAACAACCCGATCATTTTGGTGCGCTCCAGGATCAGAATCAGCAGCGCGGTAATCATGTTAAATACGGCCACAATCACCATCAGAGCCAGGATAACCCGTTCATTGGTGCTCTGCAGGTCAAGCCAGTCAAATATATTGGGCTGTAGTTGGCGGATGGTCATGGAGTTCAGGTCCTGCCCGATCATGTAGTAGATTTTATCATTGATCTCGTCCATCCGGTTCACATCATCAAGAAACACCTCGAAACCGCCCACTTGGGTGCTGTCCCAGCGGTTGAGCCGTTGAATCTGTCGCAGGTCAACCAGGGCAAAGAGCTTGTCGTACTCTTCCAGTCCGGTATTGTAAATGCCCCGGACGCGGAATTTCCGGGACCGTGTACGATAGGTTTCCGTATCCACGAAATGGATAAACAGGGCCTGGCCCAGCTTCAACCCGAGCCGCCTGGCCGTGGTGGCCGACACGAGGATATCGAACGACATATTGTCGCGAGGCAACCGAAGCGGTTTTCCTTTCACCAGGTAGTTTTCCAGGAAATCCCAGTCGTAATCGCGGTTTACGCCCTTGAGGATGATTCCTTCGATCTGCTTACCGGTTTTGATGATGCCGGGCTTGGTGGCATAGGGCTGGATATGGCGCACTCCGTCCATGGTATCCAGGCCGGGATAAAAGGGCTGATTCAACGAAACCGGGCTGTTTTCAAAGCTGTAATTCCGGTCGTATTTGGTGATCTGGATATGGCCCCAGAAGCCGAACATCTTGCGGCTGATTTCCTTTTGAAATCCTTTGACCAGCGAAGTGGAAATGATCATCACCGCCACGCTTAAGGCCATGGCCGCTATGGCAATGCGGATAATCAGGCGGCTGAAAGAGCGCGACTGGTTAAAGGCGATGCGGTTGGCGATAAACCGGGCTATATTCACGGATAATTGGGTTAACTTTAGAACGTTGTTACCTTGTCATTGCCGTGTGTAAAATTATGCAAATAATAAGCATCTGCCTGGTGTTCTTATTAGCCTGCCGGCCGGGCGACACCCCGGCCCGGGCGCAGGAAGCCGATCCGGTGATTCCCGGGGCCGCCCGGTTCGGGGAATACTTACCCCAGCTGGACGGGAAGGCGGTAGGGCTGGTGGTGAACCCGACTTCCCGCGTGGGGCAAACTCACCTGGTTGATACCCTCCTGTCGTTAGGCGTCAATATTCAGCGCATTTTCGGGCCGGAACACGGATTCCGGGGAACGGCCGGAGCCGGAGAGCATGTAGCCAGCGGTACGGATGAGAAAACCGGTCTCCCGGTGGTTTCGCTCTACGGTTCCCACCGGAAACCCACCCCGGAGGACCTGGCCGGGCTGGACATCCTCGTGTTCGACATCCAGGACGTAGGCGTACGGTTTTACACCTACCTAAGCACCATGACCTATGTGATGGAAGCCTGCGCGCAGAACGGCATTCCACTGGTTATCCTCGACCGCCCCAACCCGAACGGGCATTACGTGGACGGTCCGGTCATGGAAGACGAATGCACCTCTTTTATCGGATTGCACGCGGGCATTCCCCTGGTGCACGGCATGACCCCGGGCGAATATGCCCTGATGCTGAACGGGGAAGGCTGGCTGCAGGGCGGTATGGAATGCGAGCTGTTTGTGATCCCCTGCGCCAATTACACCCACGAAACCAGGTACGACCTGCCGGTGAAACCTTCGCCCAATCTGCCGAACATGCAATCGGTTTACCTCTACCCTTCGCTGGGCTTGTTTGAGCAAACCACCGCCAGCACGGGAAGGGGCACGGACAAGCCTTTCCAGGTATTCGGTCACCCGGCCCTGAAGGGTTATCCGTATAAATTCAGGCCGGAACCCATGCCCGGAGCCCTTCATCCCAAGTTCGCGGGCAAAACCTGTTACGGGCTCGACCTTTCCGGCCTCGACACCGACAGCCTGTGGAATGCCCGGCAAATTAATCTCTCGTGGCTGCTGCGCGTTTACCGCGACCTGCCAAGGGGTGAAACCTTTTTCCTGCCGCATTTTTACCTGGTGGCCGGGAATCATTTGCTGCGGAAACAAATCGAAAGTAACATGAGCGAAAGCCAGATCAGGGCCTCCTGGCAGGAAGGCATCAGCCGGTTCAAAACCATTCGCAAAAAATACCTGCTGTACCCGGACTTTGAGTAATTACCCTATGGAAAAGGGCAATTGGTAGGCATCCACCGGCTGATTACCTTTGCGGCATGGCCCGATCGCTTTCCATTGTGTTTATGGGCACGCCAGAATTCGCGGTGCCTTCGCTGGAGAAACTGCTGTCCGGGCGGCATACCGTTCGTGCGGTTGTGACTGTATCGGACAAGCCGGCCGGAAGGGGGAGAAAGTTACAGCAATCTCCGGTGAAAAAGCTTGCCCAGCAGCACGGACTGCCTGTGCTGCAACCGGAAAAACTGAAAGACCCGGGCTTCCTGGAAACATTGGAATCCTTTGGTGCTGACCTGTTTGTGGTGGTGGCTTTCCGCATACTGCCGCAGGAAGTCCTTCAAATCCCGCCCATGGGGTCGGTCAACCTGCACGCTTCCCTCCTGCCGCGATACCGGGGCGCAGCGCCCATCCAGTGGGCGGTCATCAACGGGGACACCAAAACCGGGGTTACGACCTTCCTGATCAAACCCAAGGTGGACACCGGTGATATCCTTTTGCAGCGCGAAACCCCGATCGGCCCGGAAGAAACAGCCGGTGAACTGCATGACCGGCTCATGGAAATAGGTGCCTGGCTGGTGCTTGAAACCGTTGACGGGCTGGCAGACGGCACACTCCGGCCGGTTCCGCAGCCCGAAGGAGGTTACACACGGGCCCCGAAAATCTTCAGGGAGGACGGCCGGATCGATTTCACAAAACCCGCCCGGGAAGTGTACAACCTGGTCCGGGGCCTCAACCCCGTGCCCGGTGCCTGGACCATTTTTGAAGGAAAAACCCTGAAAATACATCGTTGCCGGCCGCCCGTTCCGGCTTCAGAAACGCCTAGCCTGGAAGTGAACCCGGAACGCGTACTGCTTCATTGCATGGATGGCACGCTGGAGGTCACTGAACTTCAACCGGAAGGCAAAAGGAAAATGACCACCGCGGAATTTCTGCGAGGCCGGTTTCATTAAAACCACCGCTTCCTGAAAAACACGTATATCAGGATGGCCGACAGCAGCACGGACATCAGGAGGGTAAATGAAAACGCCCAGGGTTCTTTGGCAAATGGCAACTGCACATTCATGCCATAAAACGAAGCCACCAAAGTAGGCACCATGAGCACAATCGTCACCGAAGTAAGCAGTTTCATCACCTGGTTCAGGTTGTTGCTGATAATGCTGGCAAAGGCATCCATGGTGCCGCTTAAGATATTGGTGTACACCTGGGCCATTTCAGAGGCCTGGGCACTGTCAATCAGGATGTCTTGCAGCAGGTCTTCCTCGTCTTCCTGGTCGCTGATTTTCAAAAAGTCTACCCGCTGAATCTTCATCATCATCAGCTCATTGGCTCGCAGGGCCGTGACAAAATACACCAGCGATTTCTCGATGTTCAGCAATTTGATCAGTTCTTTGTTCCGCATGCTGTTGTACAGCTCGTTTTCCAGGATATTCCGTTTGCTGTTTATCTCGTTCAGATAATACAGGAAATGATACACGTTGCGGTCGAACAGGCTCAGTACGAACATATTGCGGTCGCCCGGGTCGAGGCCGCGCACTTTGCCGCTGATCATGCTGTCGATTACCGGATTTTCGTACGGGCTGACTGTAACAATGACTTCCTCGGCCAGGATAATTCCAATAGGAATAGTGATATATTGTGCGTCAATGTCGGTCAGAAAATCGTTGTACACAGGGGTTTTTAGAACGATAAGCTTAATATCATCATCGCGTTCAAAACGTGGCCGCTCGTCAATATCGAGCGAGTCGAGCAAATAATCGAAAGGAAGTTTGTAGATGGCCCCTAACTGTTTCAGGCTTTCGTGGTCAAAAGGCGGATAGACATTGATCCAGCAGTTTTTTTCCGGCTTTTTCAGCTCCAGAAGCTTGTTATCCTGCCTTTTGTAATACCTGATCATGATACTGTTCTGTTATTAATCGCCCGCGCCCGACTCTTCTTTGGCTTTTTCAACCATTTCTTTGTTGGACTGGGCGAGTTTAAAATCCGGGAAAATTTCCAGCGCCTTGTCGAACGATTCCAGGGCGCTGTCCGGCTGGTTCATTTCAAGATACATGACCCCCTGGAGGTTGTAAGCGGCTGCTTTCATAGGCACTTTTTGCTGCTGACTGTTCTTTTCTCCGTAAGCAATGCTGATCTCTTCCTGTCCGGATTTTTCATCCGCTATGATTTTTTCCAGTGTCAGGCTGCACTCGCCAAACCGTTTCAGGTTATACTGCAAGGTGGCTACCTGGTACAGGTAATAGAGCATTTGCGTATTTCTGTAAAGCTGCTCATAATGGGCCAATGGTTCTTTCAGGAGGCCGAGGGATTGCTCGGAGATGGCCAGTATCTCGAGCATCTGGTTATTCTGTGGGTCGGACTGCACGATTTCATTGCCCAGGGTCGTAGCCTGTATGTATTGCCCGCTGTTAAAGTACAGGATAGCCAGTGTGTCCTTCCAGAAAGTTTCTTCGGGCCGGAGGGCCATCATGTTATACAGCGCGCTGGCTGCTATACCTGGATCGTTGTACTTCAGCGCCCAGCGATACACCTGGTGATACCGGTCGAAGGTAGCACTGTCTGAATTGACTGCGTGTGTATTGTCCGTCATTGGCAGGTCCTTTTTGTGTTTCCTGCCGGACTGGGCATATGCAGAGTTACCAATCAATACGGCAAATAATCCCAATAATATAATCGCGGAAATTCTTTTCATGGGGTTTATATTTCTTGCAAAAAAAATAAAAAGCCTGAAGTTTGGCTCACAAAGATATCCCATTAGGTCTGTTAATCAGGAAATGGAAGTGAAAATCTACCGGTAAAGACGCTTATTACCGGGCCGGTAAGCCGGATATTGCGGAATATGGATTCCGCTGTCCGCTCAAATTCCACCCACAAGCGGCCGCCCAGCGTATCCACTGCCACTTTCTGGTATCCGTATAATTCCTCCCGCAGTGCAAGCCCCAGTGCCGAGGCCACTACACCGGTCCCGCAAGCCAGGGTTTCAGCCTCAACCCCACGCTCATAGGTTTTAATAAACAACTGTCCCGGGCCGGTTTTCTGCATATAATCTACGTTGATTCCATCCTCCCGGTAGGCCGGACTATACCGGATTTCCCGGGCCATACCCGTGATATCTTCTGACTTCGCCATCTTTTTCCATACGAGATAATGGGGTGAACCCGAATCGATCACCAAATCATTGTCCTTCCGTTCAAAGGATAACACCGGTCGCATACTGATCCGCACCAGGTTTTCACTGACAATCTCTCCCTGGTGCATCCCGTCAAAAGCCTTGAAACGGCAGGTCTTTTGAATAATCCCCAGGGCACTGGCCAAATGGACCGCACACCGCCCGCCATTGCCGCACATGGATGCTTCCTTCCCGTCACAGTTGAAATAAATCATTCGAAAGTCCGCTTCCGGATCCTGCTCAATCAGGATCAGGCCATCAGCCCCTATGCCGGTGTGGCGTGCGCACAGAGATGCAATAAGCGGATCCCGATCTTCCGGAAAAACCTCTCCCCGGTTATCGACCAGGATAAAATCATTGCCTGCCCCGTGATATTTATAAAAGGTTATTTCCATAGCGTATCGGTTACGGGGTTGACCGTGGCGGTGTCCTGCTGTACGGTATCGCGGCCCCAGCGGTACGGCTCCATAAAGGCATCGTCATCCGTCTGGTCAAAGAATAAAACACCAATACCTGTCAAAATGACAACGATAACGGAAAAAATGAGGAACTTTTTTCCGAACATACGAGTCGTTAGCAAGGAATGGTCTGTATTTTGATTGCCGGGATTTGTCATTGTTCTTTACCGCGTTGGAAGTGTTAAACTAGTTTAATTCACCGGTTTCAGGTAATCAATTGTAACCGGACTTCGTTTGCAAATTTGGAAATTTGATATCGAAGCGCAATGATAAATCGTTAACATAAAAAACGGAGGCGTTATGAAAAGGAATAAATGGATCAGCCTGATTGCCGTTTTTTCCCTTTTGAGTTCCATTCTTACAGTGACTTTGTACGCAGTGTTTTTTGATAAGCCCGGGCAGGTTATCAAGGTGGTTGACCAGAAAGCCAATCCCTACTATCTGGCCAGTTACAATCCCACTTCAGCTCCGTCCATGCCGGTGGATTTCCGTAGGGCGGCTGCCATCACTACCCCGGCTGTGGTGCACGTCAAGAAACACTACCTTGTCACGAATTACCGCGATCCGTGGAAAGATTTCTTTGGCGATGATTTTACCCCGTTTTGGTTCGGGCCGCCCAAGGAAAGTGAGCCGAACGAACAGGTAGCTTCCGGCTCAGGGGTGATCATCAGCCCGGACGGATATATCGTTACCAATAATCACGTGGTAAGCGATGCCACCTCCATTGAAGTTACCCTGTTCGATAACCGTAGCTACAATGCCACGGTAATCGGAACCGATCCATCCACCGATATAGCTTTAATCAAAATTGATGAGAACCAGCTCCCCTATATCCCGTTTGGAAATTCGGATTCAGTGGTTGTTGGCGAGTGGGTCATGGCCGTGGGCAATCCTTTTGACCTCACCTCAACGGTCACGGCCGGCATTGTCAGCGCCAAAGGCCGTAATATCAATATTTTGCGTGACCAGTCCAATGCCCCGATTGAATCCTTTATCCAAACCGATGCAGCCGTAAACCCGGGCAATAGCGGAGGCGCCCTGGTCAATGCCAACGGGGAACTGATCGGCATCAATACCGCCATAGCCTCTCCCACCGGAGCTTACGCGGGATATTCATTTGCCGTGCCGGTGAACATTGTCCGCAAAGTGGTGGATGACCTGATGAAATATGGCGTAGTCCAGCGTGCCTACCTTGGCGTAACTATCTCGGAAATAAACGGTGACTTAGCCAACGAACTGGATATCAAGGAATTGCATGGGGTTTATGTTAACGAGGTAAACCCGGGCAGCGGAGCTGAAGAAGCAGGGCTGGAAGCGGGCGACATCATTACGGAAGTGAATCATGTAAAAGTAAGTTCCGTACCGGAATTGCAGGAAAAGATCAGCCAATACCATCCGGGTGATAAAGTGACTATCACTTATTTCCGGAATGGCAAGGAAAAAGAAGCACTGGTAACCCTTAAGAATTCCTTCAACAGTACCGAATCGCTGGACAAGGAAGCATCCGCTATCCTGGAAAGCCTGGGTGCTTCGTTTGAAGAACTAAATCGTAACGAAGCCCGGGAACTGGGTATTGATGGTGGTATCCGGGTGAAACGGATTTACCAGGGCAAAATTGCCAGCCATACCAATATGCGCGAAGGGTTTATTATTACCCGCGTTGACCATAAAACGGTTACCAGCCTTGAACAGTTGAAACAAATCCTAAATGGCAAAAGCCGCGGAGACGGGGTCTTGATTGAAGGATTTTACCCGCAATACCCCAATAAAAAGTATTACTACGCTTTCGGTATCTAATATCCGAATTCCAATAAGAACCCATAGTAAACAGGGCCGACAATTCCGGCCCTGTTTTTTTATTCATTAATCGGGAACGTTAGTCAGCTTAAAGGAGGAGAAAAAAGCGTTGGCCTTATCCTCCGGTACATAAGACCCATCCCGCAGTATGCCCACCTGGTACAGGCGGTTACCCACTAAAAACATCTCATACTGAACATAATAGGTCCCATTGTTACCCCGGAAGCTAATGCCGGGAAAATCATTGATACTAATGTTTTGCTCATTTTCCGTGACCAGAATTTCCAGATTGTTTAAAGCCCCTTCTTTAGCACTGTTCAATAAACCTTCCGGTGAACTGGCTGATACCATACTGGATGGGTAATCGGAATAAGCAACCATGTAAACTTCCGTAGCGCTTTTTTCATACAACAGGGTTACCATTTCGATATCCCCAACATCTGTCGGCACAATATCCGAACTTTCGGTAGGCGTACCCGGAAACCGGATCTGAAAATGCCCGTCTTCATGTGTAAACAAATCGGTACCGCTGTCCTCGTTGACTATGAAGGTTTCATTTATATCCGTTGTAACTGATTGAAGCGTATCGGTTTGGTCAGTTTCCTGATCCGTCTGATCAGAACTACCGCAAGACCCCAATACTAAGGGCAACAGAAAAATTGCAAAAAAGAATCTTTTCATAGTAATTGGATTTTATGATGCAGGTTGAATTTAGCAATTATCCCAGAAATGTCCTTGTATCGCTTTTTTTTATACATAAAATGATCTGCCTGGAAGCAAATAAAAAACACGCCCGGGCCAAAGTAAAACAATTGGGCATCTACCCTTTTATTATTTTTGCGGCCTGCAGCCGGTGGAGATAAAGCCGGCTTTTGAAAATCAGTTCGTGAATGACCTATTAGCTAAACCAAAGCCATGGGGTGTATAAAGCTTCTTTTCTTTTATACCGACCATAGCTGAAATAAAAAGCAGAATGAATCAATTCATTGAGTATATACCCATCCTAACCACCCTTTTTTCAAGCTATTTTGTACTGGAAATTTTTAAGCACTACCAAAGAAGAAAAACAACCTATCTGCTTTGGTGGACAATAGGTGTGCTTACTTTCGGCCTCGGGACATTATCGGAAAGCATAAATGTATTACTTGGTTGGAACGCGGTGAATCTAAAATATTGGTACATAGTGGGTGCTTTATTAGGCGGATTTCCGCTTGCCCAAGGTTCTGTATACCTGTTAATGAAAAGAAGATTTGCAGACATATCCACCTGGATTTTTATTCCATTAATTGCCATTGCCGCAATTTGTGTAATCCTGACACCTCTTACTATACCGGAAGGATTTGATTATAAACTAACCGGTGCCGTTTTTACCTGGAAATGGGTGCGGTATTTTTCCCCTTTGATTAATATCTATGCTTTTATTTTTCTGGTTGGCGGTGCCGTTTACTCCGCCATCAAATATTCCAGGCAGTTGGACAAAGAAGCAAGGTTTAAAGGAAATGTTTTCATTGCTATCGGAGGGTTGTTGCCGGGGATTGGGGGAACCTTTACAAAAATGGGATATGTTCATGTTTTATTTGTGACTGAACTAATTGGTTTGTTACTTATCTATATTGGGTACAGGATTATTAAAATGGATAGACATACAGTGTCACAGAAATAAATGCCCAGCTTGCGTGTCTCAGTCGAATGCTTAACGTAGTGCCTGCCGTGACGTGCTGAATAATTCCCCAAAAGATCGGAATTCAATACCCCCTAACAGCCAGTAGGTTATCAAAGGTACATGGTGGCTTTCACGGCTTCAATTACCTGGGCTACGGAGGGCAGAAAAGCTTCCACCAGGGTTGGGGCATAGTGCATATTGGCATCTGCCGAAGTGATTCTTTTAACGGGCGCGTCCAGGTAATCGAATGCGTGTTGCTGGACACGGTAGGTAATTTCTGTCGAAACCGAACCAAAAGGCCAGGCTTCTTCCACGATAACCAGGCGATTGGTTTTCTGCACGGAACGGATAATGGTTTCGATATCCATCGGCCGGATCGTGCGGAGATCGATAATTTCAGCATGGATTCCTTCTTTTTGCAAAGCCTCTGCAGTATCGAGGGTCACTTTCATCATCTTGTTCCATGAAACGATGGTAACATCGCTTCCCTCCTGCACCACTGCCGCCTGGCCGATCGGAATCAGGTATTCTTCTTCCGGCACTTCCCCCAGGTCGTTGTACATCACTTCTGATTCCAGAAAAATCACCGGGTCGTCATCGCGGATGGCGGATTTCAGCAGGCCTTTAGCATCGTAAGGATTGGACGGGCTGATTACTTTCAATCCCGGGAAATAGGCATATACCGGTTCAAAAGCCTGTGAGTGGGTTGCCCCCAGTTGCCCGGCTGATCCATTCGGCCCCCTGAAAACAATGGGCGTCTTAATCTGTCCGCCAGAAATGGACAACAATTTGGCAGCGCCATTCACGATCTGGTCAATAGCCAGCAGGGCAAAGTTCCAGGTCATAAACTCAACGACAGGCCGCAGACCGTTCATGGCAGCGCCTACCCCAAGACCGGCAAATCCCAGTTCAGATATGGGGGTGTCAATTACCCGTATCGGGCCAAATTCATCCAGCATTCCCTGGCTTACCTTATAGGCTCCCTGGTATTCCGCTACTTCCTCTCCCATCAGAAAGACGTTGGCATCGCGCCTCATTTCCTCAACCATGGCTTCCCGGATGGCCTGTCTGAACTGGATCTTTCTCATTGGTAAAAAATTTGCGCAAATATACGAATTCGCACCGTGGTATGCAGCAGGGCTTCAAGGGCAATAACGCCCGTCAGTGCTATAATGCACTCCGATGGATAAAATCAAAAATCATTCAAAATGATTCCTGAAACCTGCTGGTATGGGCTTAACTTTCCGCAAGGCGTAATCATAACAAACAATCCCGGTTTTCACCCGGGCCAGTTCTTTATTCCGCGTCAGGTTCAGCACCTGATAAATGATATCAAAACGGCTGCTTGTCATATCCCGGACTGCCAGTTTAATTTCCAGCATATCTCCGGCAAATCCTTCGGATATATACTGCACGGCAGCATCGGTCATAATGGTGCCCACGCCCTCTATATCCAGTTCGGAATAACCCAGGGACTGCAGGAACCGCACCCTGGCTTCATGGCACAAAGTCAAAACGGCATCATGGCCGAGATGGCCCCCGTAATTTACTTGAGAAATATAGACTTCAAGGCGTGTGACATAGTGAAACCGTTCCGGTAAGTTGATTTTTACTTTCGCCATAATAGGCAAAGGTAAGGAATGAAAAAAAGCAGCCACGTCTCAGCGTGGCTGCTTAACCCTGTAACTGTTGCCCCCTGCGTCAGGCTACTAATTTATGCTTCAAAGAATCGGGCACATTCACTTCACTGTGCCTTGAATAATCATAACACCGGAAGGTATTTACAATCCGGGCAACCGGCATTCTGGTCTCCATGTTCCTGATTTCATAGTGAATGGCCCATGCACGGTCATCCACCAGTTTTGGTTTCAGGGTAATTTCCAGCAATTCGCCATGCCGGCATTTTACAAACAAGTCAATATCCACCGACAGCAGCACCATCCCTGCTCCGCCAATATCCAGCCGGCTTAAGCCGTGCAGCAGCAAATATTGATATTCAATTTCCCGGCACATCCAGAACAACCGCCTGGCGCGGTGATCCCTATCTTCATCATCCGGCCCTCCGTAGGCTTTCACCATACTGAAATATAATAAGGTATTTTTTGGGGGTTTCATTGTATCGCGTTTGATTCATTCACTAAACAACCTTTTATACGCAACCCAATATGTACGGCCGAAAAAGCAGGGTCTGATTTGTCTGAATCTTTTGTGGGAATGAACCGATAAAAAAACGGTGCCAACGGCACCGTTCGTAAACCAATAACCATAAGTATATCAATCGTTTCAGGCAGCTTCCTTTTCCACTTTCAGCACATCCTTTATAGCCTGTTCAAAGGTATGTTTGGGCAGAGCGCCCAACGCCATTTGCGGATCCCCGTCTTTCGGCACAAACAGTAAGGAAGGAATGCTCCGGATCCCAAACATCGCTGCCAGCTCTTGTTCTGCTTCCGTATCTATTTTGTAGATATTCAGCTTTCCTTCATACTCCCTGGCCAGTTCTTCCAGTATGGGAGCCACCATTTTGCAGGGTCCGCACCAGTCAGCATAAAAATCAATAATGCAAGGTTTGTCCCCTTCAAATTTCCATTCCTTGTTTTGTTCAAAATCGAAAACCTTTTCCTTAAAGGTTTCCTTGGTTAAATGTTCCATCTTTAAGTAAATTTAACTGTAAATTTTTATTGATCAATCAAATGGGTGTATTATCTTCGCAAACCGTATCGGATAAATATCACCTTTACCGGATAAAATAAAATCCCGGGGAAAATAGTTCCCGCAGCACAAATTAATGGATAATATTTTCCAAAATTTAAGAGAAGAAGAGTTTTTAACGCGTTTCAGTTCCGAGCAAGCCTGCCTGGAAGCTTTGGCGATGGCCAAATGGGCCGATGGTTTTGTTTGCCGGAAATGCGGGAACCGGAATTATTGTGCGGGCAAGTCTCCGTATTCCCGCAGGTGCACCCGGTGTAAAACTGAAGAATCTGCTACGGCAAATACCTTTTTTCATAAATGCAAAATTTCGCTGCCTGTCGCATTCCGGGTAGTCTACCTTGTCTGTCAGTACCCGGACTGGTCTTTATCAAAAATTTCACGGGAGGTTGGGCTGCGAAAAATGACCTGTTGGCGATTGAAGAAAAAAATATCCCTTTGCCTGGAAAATGAACAAGGCCTCAACAGGGAGGCCTTCTTCCTTATTCATTAAGTAGATTTTATTTCATAAAAGATTTCAGATTTTCAGTTTTCTGGATCTTGCGCAAGCGTCTTAAGGTCCTGTCCCTGATTTGGCGTACCCTTTCACGCGTCAGGTTGAATTTTTCCCCAATTTCCTGCAGATTCATCCGGGTACAACCGTCCAAGCCAAAATAGCATCTCAAAATTTCTGCTTCCCGTTCCGGCAGTCTGCTCAGCAGCTCTTGCAATTCCTGTTTCAGCGCTTCATCCTGCAGAGCTTCATCCGGCTTGGGTGAATTTTCATCGGCCATAACATCCAGCAGTGTAAACCCGTCTTCGCTGTTAATCTGGTTATCCAGCGAAGTATCTTTGGTCCTGCGTGTCAGCATATCTTTAATGACCGAAGACTTGATTTTTACAATTTCTTCCAGTTCATCGGCATCCGGCAATCGCTGGTGTTTTTGCTCAAAGTCATTGATCGCCTTGGATATCTGAGTGATGGAGCCTTTTTTATTAATAGGAATCCTGACCAGCTTGGATTTGTTCAGGATAGCCTGCATAATGGCCTGGCGAATCCACCAAACGGCATACGATATAAATTTGAACCCCCGGCTGGGGTCATATTTTTGGGCAGCTTTGATCAGGCCGATATTTCCTTCATTGATGAGATCCGGCAGGGAGAGTCCCTGGTTTTGAAATTGTTTTGCCACGGAAACGACAAAACGCAGATTGGCCTCTACCAGTTTTTGGAGGGCCTTTTCATCACCATTTTTTGCCTTGTGCGCCAATTCCGATTCTTCTTCAGGAGTCAGCATAGGCAATTTGGCTATGTCGTTCAGATACCTGTCCAGCGAATCATTGTTTCGCTCAGTTATCCGGTATGTAATTTTCAATTGTCTCATGAGCAGGGTATTTTCAGATGTAATGGTGTACGGTGTACACAAGAATTAGTTGCAGCCTGAATTATAGGATTTTATACAACGACTCAGCTATGTAACGCTGGAAAACAAGGTTTTGGTTCATTTGCCAAAAAAAAGCCCCGGAGTCGATGCCGGGGCTGTAATTCTAATGATGTCCTTTGTGATGGTGTGGTTTCTTCACATGTTCCGGAGGGGTTAGTAAGACTTTGCGCGATAAGCGGAATTTCCCGTTCCGGTCGATATCGATCAGTTTTACTTTTACCTTATCATCCACGGCCAAAATGCCATCCAGGGATTGCAACCGTTTCCAGGATACTTCCGATATATGCAACAAACCTTCCTTGCCCGGCAGAAATTCCACGAAAGCGCCATAAGGCTGAATGGCTTTAACGGTTCCTTCGTACACCTCACCGACTTGTGGTATGGCGGTGATATCCTTGATGCGCTTTACAACCACATCAATAGAATTCTTGTTATCCCCATAAATGATAACTTCCCCATAATCCCCCACTTCTTCCACATAGATTACGGTGTTGGTTTCGCTTTGCATTTCCTGGATTACCTTACCACCCGGGCCAATGATAGCTCCAATAAAATCTTTTGGAATCAACATTTTTTCAATTCTTGGGGCATGTGGTTTATAATCCGGACGTGGTTCGGGCACGGCTTCATACATGATGTCCAGAATATGCAAACGGCCCCGTTTGGCTTGTTCGAGCGCTTTACCGAGAATATCAAAATCAAGCCCTTCCAGTTTAATATCCATCTGGCAGGCACAGATACCTTCCCGGGTACCAGTTACCTTGAAATCCATATCACCGATATGGTCTTCATCGCCCAGGATATCAGACAGGATGGCTACATTCCCTTCATCATCTGTCATCAGGCCCATGGCAATGCCGGAAACATGCTTTCCGGTCTGAATGCCGGCATCCATCAAAGCCAGCGATCCGGCACAAACAGTCGCCATGGAACTGGATCCATTGGATTCCAGAATGTCGCTCACAATCCGGATGGTATAAGGACATTCATCCTCGGGGGGAATGATATTTTTCAGGGAACGCATGGCCAGGTTTCCATGACCGATTTCCCGCCTGCTCGGGCCCCGGTTGGGTTTCACTTCCCCGGTGCTGAAAGGCGGAAAATTATAATGCAGGATAAAATTTTCTGAAATCCGGTAGTTCGGGTTATCAATGAGCTGTTCATCCAGCTTGGTCCCAAGGGTCACCGTGGTGAGGGATTGTGTTTCCCCGCGGGTAAAAAGAGCGGAGCCGTGAGCGCCCGGTAGGTAATCCGGAATGATCCAGATCGGGCGAATCTCATCCAGTTTCCTACCGTCCAGCCGGACTCCTTCTTTTAGCACCATGCTGCGGATGATCTCCTTTTTCAGCTTATTGAGGTATTCCTCTGCTTTACGGACAGTGCTTTCTTCCACTTCCTCGCCCAGGGTGGCCAGGAATTTTTCCTTTATTTCATCAAAGCGTGCTTTACGTTCATGCTTATCGTTGATGCCCGCGTGAGCAATTTCATTGAAGGCATCATAAGCATATTCATAAACTTTCTGTTGCAGGTCTTCATCTTCTTCCGGTTCAGGCACTTCGCGTTTTTGGGTAGCCCCGGCCAGTTTGGCCAGTTCGAGTTGTGCCTGGCATTGCGCCTTAACGGCCTCATGGCCCACTCTCATGGCTTCCATCAGGTCTTCTTCCTGCACAAATTTCATCTCTCCTTCCACCATCACGATGCTATCCATGCTGCCGGCAAGGATGATATCCAGATCGGCATCTACCAGTTCGTTCCGGTTCGGGTTGATCCGGAACTCACCCTTAATCCGGGCCACGCGTACTTCAGAAATCGGCCCTTCAAAGGGGATATCGGACACTGCCAGGGCAGAGGAAGCCGCAAGGGCTGCCAGGGCATCCGGCATAATATCTTTATCGGAGGAAATCAGGGAGATCATTACCTGGGTTTCATTCAGGTAATTATCCGGGAACAATGGCCGCAGCGCGCGGTCCACGAGGCGGCAAACCAAAATTTCCTGGTTGGATAATCTTCCTTCCCGCTTATAAAATCCACCGGGTATCCGGCCGGCTGAAGAGTATTTCTCCCGGTAATCAACCGATAAGGGGAAAAAATCCTGTCCTTCCTTGGCTTCGGTAGCAGAGACTACGGTGGCCAGCAGCATAGTGTTGCCCAGTTTTACAACAGCCGATCCGTCAGCTTGTTTGGCCAGGCGGCCGGTTTCAATAGTAATCACTCTGCCATCAGGTAAAGTAACGGCCACTTCATGATAGGGAGGGCCGTTCAAAGATTTTGCTTCCATAGCAATAAATTAATCAGATGTAATGTAATACAGCATCAAGCCTGAACCAGGCCTGGCCAAAGGAAATGTACCTCAATTGCTTACTTCCTGAGATTCAGCTTTTCCAAAAGCTCACGATACTTCGTGATGTCTTTTTTGGCGAGGTATTGCAGATACCTTCTTCTTCTTCCTACCAGTTTCAATAAAGAAAGCCTTGATGAATGGTCTTTTTTGTTTGATTGTAAATGTTCCGAGATTTGGTTGATCCGCTCGGTGAATAAGGCAATTTGTCCTTCAATGGAACCGGTATTGGTTTCGCTTCCGCCAAATTGTTTAAAAATTTCCGCTTTTTTTTCCTTGGTGATTGCCATTTCTTCTTCTAAATTGTTCTTTTCGTCTAAAATCAGGTGCAAAGATAAGGATATTTCCACGGATCATTCACCAAATAATAAATTCAGTTTTTAAACAGGTACAGCAGGTCGCTGATTCTGTCCTTTAATTGGTGGCGGTGCACGATCATATCCAGAAAACCTTTCTCCAGCAGGAATTCCGCCCGTTGAAATCCAGCAGGCAAGTCTTTCTTGATAGTTTCCCGGATAACCCTGGGGCCGGCAAATCCGATCAGGGCTTTGGGTTCCGACATATTGATATCGCCCAACATGGCATAGGAAGCGGAGACGCCACCGGTGGTCGGGTCTGTAAGCAGGGAGATATAGGGTAAACCGGCTTTGGCAAGCAGGGTAAGTTTGCCGGCTGTTTTAGCCATTTGCATCAAGGAAAAAGCTGATTCCATCATCCGGGCCCCGCCACTTTTGCTGATGATCAGCAAAGGCAGGGTGTGCTCGATACAATAATCAATAGCCCGGCTGATTTTTTCTCCGACCACGGAACCCATGGAGCCACCGATAAAATTGAAATTCATGGCCGCTATGATGATGTCATGATTATTCAGCATCCCTGCCCCAACATTGATGGCTTCCTTGTACCCGGAAGTTTTTTTTGCTTCTGCCAGCCTGTCCTTATAGGACTTCAGGTCGGTGAACCCCAGGAAATCTTTGGAGGTCAGGTTGTCGAACAGGGAGGTATACTGCCCGTCATCAAAAAGAAAGCTGAAATATTCATTGGAGTTAATGCGCAGATGAAATTCGCAGTTGGGGCAAACCCACAGGTTTTCCTCAATATCTTTGGAAGTGAAGGTGTCTCCGCAATCCGGACATTTTTTCCATAACCCGCCCGGCACCTCTTTTTTTTCATGTGAAGGAGTGGTGATGCCCCCCCTTAATCGTTGCAGCCAACTCATCAGACAGTCTCCCGGGTTATTTTATTCCGATTTATGAAGCAATAGTAAAGTTAGTATTTACTGAGGGCTTGCCAAAATCAGGCAACCGTTACTTCTTTCGACAAGTACACATCCTGTATGGCATTGAGCAGGGCCACGCCTTCTTTCATAGGCCTTTGGAAGGCTTTCCGCCCGCTGATCAATCCTTGTCCGCCAGCCCGTTTGTTAATCACCGCAGTGGTTACGGCTTCAGCCATGTCGCTGGCCCCGGAAGAGGCACCTCCTGAATTAATCAGCCCGACACGGCCCATATAGCAATTGGCCACCTGGTAGCGTACCAGGTCAATAGGATGATCAGACGTTAGCTCGGTGTATACTTTTTCATGGGTCCGGCCAAACTGGATGGCAGTGTACCCCCCGTTATTGGTGGCCATTTTTTGCTTGATGATATCCGCCTGGATGGTAACTCCCAGGTGATTGGCCTGGCCTGTCAGGTCGGCTGAAGTATGATAGTCCACACCATCTTTTTTAAACGCGCTGTTCCGCAAATAACACCATAAAACAGTGGCCATGCCCAGTTCATGTGCCTGTTCAAAGGCTTCCGCGATTTCCACTAATTGCCGGTTCGACTGTTCGGAACCGAAATAAATGGTTGCTCCTATGGCAGCGGCCCCCAGATTCCAGGCTTCCTCCACTGTGCCAAACAATACCTGGTCGTATTTATTGGGATAGGTCAGTAACTCATTGTGGTTGATTTTCACCAGGAAGGGGATCTTATGAGCATATTTCCTGGAAACCGAAGCCAGTACGCCAAAGGTGGATGCCACGGCATTGCAGCCACCCTCGATAGCCAGCTTAATGATATTCTCCGGATCAAAATAATCCGGATTTGGCGCAAAAGATGCGCCTGCCGAATGTTCAATGCCCTGATCTACCGGTAATATGGACATATATCCGGTGCCGGCCAAACGACCATGATTATAAATGCGCTGCAGGTTTTGCATCACCCGGTTATTGCGGTTTGACTGGGCTACTACCCGGTCTACAAAATCAGGACCGGGCAGTTGCAGCCGTTCCTTCGGAATGGTTTTGCATTCATGGGTCAGCAAATTTTCGGCTTTGTCTCCAAGCAAACTGGTAATCTTATCAAAGGCCATGGTTCGTGGTTTTTAGGATCCGAAATCGGAACAAAGATATAAAAGCGCTTTTTCCGGTGAAATGACTTTTATCGCTTAAGTTCCCCGTGCAGGTTTTCCAGGTATGGAATAGCCTGCAACATGCGTGGACCGTACCAGGAAAACATTTTGCCATCCACCAAAACAGGCGAGGCGTCCGGGAACAATTTCCTGTACAATGCAAGATGCTTTTCCCGGAACGGGTATGGCTCTGACGACAGGAAAATATAATCCGGCTGCCATTCGCGGGCCTGTTCAGGCTCAAGAACCGGGTATCGCATTTCCGTAACCACATTCCGAAAACCGGACTTCTGCAGGATATCATCAATATAGGTTTCCCTCCCGGCCGCCATCACCGGGTCATGCCAGATCAGGTAAAGCACCCCAGGCCGGTAGTTCTCAGCGGTTTGATCCAACCGGGCAAAACCGGTTGCAATGTCTTTCGTCAGAGACCGGGCGCGGTTTTCCGTGCCCGTGATCTCTCCTATCCGGACAATCATATCCAGTGCGCCATTTACCGTACGGATGTCGCTCATCCAAACCGGAAAACTTTTTTCCAGTACATGGATTTGCCCGGCAACGTTTTCCTCCTTGTTGCCAAGGACCAGGTCCGGGGCCAGCGTTGTGATTTTATCCAAACGCAGGTTTTTGGTACCGCCTATCCTGGTTTTTGTGCGAACCCATTCCTCCGGGTGAATACAGAATTTGGTAATGCCCGCCACACGGTCGTTCAACCCAAGGCATGCCAGCAATTCTGTTTGGGAAGGAACCAGGGATACGATCCGCTGGGGCGGAAAAGGAAAGGTGACAGTCCGCCCCATCTGGTCGGTAACGGTTTTCAGGAGCCTCATGATTATTCCGGTTCACTGTCCAGGAAGCCCTGTACCCGCATCCAGTCGTCATTGTAAATCTTGGCCACATAGCGGCTGCCGTGGTCGTGCAGGATGACCACTACCAGGTGTTCCGGGCCGAGGCGGTCTTTCAGCTGCAGCAGCCCGGCAACAGCCGATCCCGCAGAATAGCCGGCAAATATCCCTTCCTCCCGGGCCAGGGCGCGCGCCATCAGGGCTCCATCCTTGTCGGTTACCTTTTCCATGTGATCGATCACCGAAAAATCGACATTGGCAGGGATCAGGTCCTCCCCGATGCCCTCCGTAATGTAGGTGTAAACTTCTTCCGGGTCAAACTCCCCGGTTTCGTGATATTTCTTCAGGGCGGAACCAAAAGTATCGATGCCCCAGACCTGGATATCGGGATTCTGTTCCTTGAGATAACGGCCCGTGCCGCTGATCGTACCCCCGGTGCCTACGCCCACGACCAGGTGGGTAACGCGTCCTTCCGTTTGGCGCCAGATTTCCGGGCCGGTGGATTCATAATGGGCTTCCTGATTCGACAGGTTGAAATATTGATTGACGTAAAATGAATTCGGAGTTTCCTCGCTTAATTTTTTGGCTACAGAATAATACGAACGTGGATCATCAGGCGCCACATCCGTGGGGCAAACCACCACTTCAGCCCCCATGGCCCGCAGAATATCCATTTTCTCTTTGGACTGCTTGTCGTTGGTGGTAAAAATGCATTTATACCCGCGTGCAATCGCGACCAGAGCCAAACCCATTCCGGTATTTCCGCTCGTACCCTCGATGATTGTACCTCCCGGTTTCAGCAAGCCCTTTTTTTCCGCGTCATCGATGATTTTCAGGGCAATGCGGTCTTTAATGGAATTGCCGGGATTAAAGGATTCTATTTTCGCATATACCGGGCAGGGAACCCCTTCTGTGACCCTGTGCAATCGTACCAACGGGGTATTTCCGATAGTCTCCAGAATATTTTCATACATCATGGGGCAAAAGTAACATGAAATCCGGAAGCTGACCGGGGATATTGGCAGGCAGCCCCCGGATTTTGCACGCCCTTTTCACTCGTCCTGTGCGCCCACCCGGATTACGTCAATCCGGAGCTGGTGCACCAGGGCATTAAAAGCAGGAATATCCTGGTCACGTACCGTATACCATTTAGCCAGCCATGAGTCAATTTCCCGCGTGATTTCATCGAAATAGGCCAGGGTTTGATCGGTGGGGCGGTAATTGCCCATATCGGTCAGTGCGGCTGCGTGCGCCAGCTTATTATTCAGCTTTATCGGGAAATTAAGCATATCCTGGTTGCTGCGCAATTTGGTTTGGTACAGCGCCTGTTCCACTTCATCCATGGTTTTCAGCATGGCTTTCGACATGGCCTGCAGGGTATCTGCCAGGCTGTCCTGTGCTATGGATTTGCTCAATTGTTTCAGCTGGTTCCGTACATCCCGGATGTCGATGATGGCCTGATGCACTTCAGTCAGCTTGTCGCGCGAGCGGATCAAATAGTCAAATTTTGCCTGGTAATCATTCTGGGTGGATTCGCAACGCGGGTCAGGCTTCACTTCAAAGGTAGTTTCGGTACTGTCCTGGTTCACGATGAGCCGGGCTTTGTAGGTTCCCGGTACGCACCGCGGCCCGGCTGTCATGCCCCACCACATCAGGAGCCCTTCAAACTTTTTGGCATCCGGATAGCGCAGGTTCCAGACAAATAAATTGGTTCCCTGCTTTGCCTCCAGCTTATTGTCACGGTCTTTATTGCTGTAGCTTTTAATCAGCGTACCATCCTCTTCCAGGAATTTCAAGGTAATTGTCGTGGAGGAATCGGGTTTGTTTTTCAGGAAATAATACAGCATCAGACCGCCCGGATGGTTTTTACCGGCCTTGCGGGGCTGCCGGTTACCCCCTCCTCCACTCAAGAGGTAAGCAGGTTTTGGCTGATACAGGTAAATATCCGAGTGGGTCACTGCTTCATTCAACTGGCGGAGCGGACTGAGGTCATCGAGCAGCCAGAAGCTCCTTCCCTGTGTGGCGACCACCAGGGTATAATCCTTGATTTTCAGGTCGGTAATGGGTACAATGGGCAGGTTTAACTGGAAAGGTTTCCAACTGGCGCCATCGTCAAAACTTATATACATTCCACTTTCCGTACCACAGTATAGCAGCCCCTGGCGCACGGGGTCGGCCCGCACTACGCGCGTAAAATGCTGGCGGTCGATGCCGGCATCTATCCGTTTCCAGGTGGCCCCGTAATCTTCGGTTTTGAACAGATAAGGCGTATAATCCCCGAGTTTGTACCGGGTTGCGGCCAGGTACAGGCCTCCTTTGTGAAACGGATCTGCCTCCAGGCTGTTGATTATGGACCATTCGGGCAGGCCGGGAGGCGTTACGTTTTGCCAGGTTTTGCCCCCGTCCCTGGAAACATGCACCAGGCCGTCATCCGAGCCCGTCCATAGCAGGTCTTTCTCGTAGGGCGATTCAATAGCCGCGAAAATGGTACAGTAATATTCCACCGAGGTATTATCCTTGGTAATAGGGCCACCGGATGGGCCAAGCTTGGTGCTGTCATTCCGGGTCAGGTCCGGGCTGATGGTCTGCCAGGATTGCCCGCCATTGGTGGTAACATGCAGGTAGTTGCTGGCAGCATACAACTTATGCGGGTCGTGCGGGCTGAAAAAGAGCGGGAAATTCCATTGAAAGCGGTATTTCATGGCTTCAGCCCCCGCTCCCATCGGATTATCCGGCCACACGTTGATCGCCCTGCGCTGACGAGTCCGGTGGTTGTAACGGGTCAGAAACCCGTCATAGCTGCCGCCATACACAATATCATTATCCAGCGGATCCACCGCCATATGGGCGCTTTCGCCCCCGGCTGAAGGTTCCCAGTCTTGCTCGGTGATGGCCCAGCCATCTGACCGGCTCAATATGCGCACGGTGCTGTTGTCCTGCTGAGCGCCATAGATCCTGAAGGGAAAATGATCGTCCACCGTAACCCGGTAAAATTGTGCGGTGGGCTGATTCATATAGGTGCTCCAATTTTCCCCGCCATCATAGCTAACCTGGGCGCCACCGTCATCCGCGATGATCATGCGCTGGTTATCTTCCGGGGCGATCCAAAGGTCATGGTGATCGCCATGTGGGGCATTGCGGGCTTTGAAGGTGTGTCCGCCATCATTTGAAACGTGGTAGGAAACGTTCATTACATACACCCGGTCGAGCACCTGCGGATCGGCATAAATGCGTGAATAGTACCAGGCCCGTTGCCGCAGGGCCCGGTCGCTGTTGGTCCGCTGCCAGGTTTTTCCTCCGTCATCCGAGCGGAATACCCCTCCCTCGGGCGCTTCAATGATGGCATACACCCGGTGGTTGTCCACAGCTGAAACCGAAACCCCGATAATGCCGATAGGCCCTTTAGGAAACCCTGGCCGCTTATTCAGCTTTTTCCAGGTGTCGCCCCCATCGGTGCTTTTCCATAAAGCGGAACCCGGCCCGCCACTGGAAAGGCTGTAAGGTGTCCGCCTGACATTCCAGGTACTCGCGTACAGGATGCGCGGATTCACCGGGTCAATCACCAGGTCAACGGCCCCGGCATTTTCATTGGCAAAAAGAATGCGCTCCCAGGTTTTGCCCCCGTCTTTGGAACGGTACACACCGCGTTCCTGTGTGGGTTTATACAGGTCGCCCAAAACGGCAGCATACACGAGGTCCGGGTTATTGGGATGCACGCGAATGCGCGGGATGTGCCGGGATTCCGGCAAGCCACTGAACTGCCAGGTCTCTCCCGCATCGGTTGATTTCCAGATGCCGTAGCCGTAGGATACATTGCCCCGTACAGTGACTTCACCCCCGCCCACGTAAATTACATTGGGGTCAGACGGAGCCACGGCTATGGATCCAATGGATCCACCAAAATAACCGTCAGATATATTCTCCCAGGTGTTTCCGCCATCACGGGTGCGCCAGACACCGCCCCCGGTTGAGCCCATGTAAAACAGATTGGGTTTGCCGGGTACACCGGTCACCGCGGCAGAACGCCCGCCCCGGAAAGGACCAATGCATCGGTATTGCAGCGTATTGAAATAAACCGTGTCGTAGGTAAGCGCGGAAACTTTTTGCCTGCGCTGGGCCTGCAGGCCGGTAGTGAAAAACATCACCCCCAGAATGGTCAGTAACAATATTCTTTTCATAATGCCGGAATTACTTATCCGGCTAAAATTAGGACTTTCCGGGCGTGACTCTCCTGTTAAATTTCGTTAAGGATAGCCAAAAGGCTGAAAGAGTATTCAGTACAACAGGCTATTGCTTTTTCTTTTGAAGCCAGTTTACCTGCACCAGGAGTTTCTGGTCAAAAATCCCCAGCTCATCCCGGGCATCAAGCGGCAGCTTCAGCAGGATATTGTCCTCGGTTTCCGGCAGGTTTCCGATCACTTTCGCGTAGATATACCGGTTATTGATCAGGTTCGTCACCTTGATGACAGTGCCTACCGGCAAGCTTTTATGCAGGGCATAATACCCCCTGGTAAAGCTGGCGGCATCGTCAATCCAGGTAACCACCCCTGTTTCTTCCAGTTCGAAATACAGGCCGCTGCTGAATTCTTCCTTGTATTTCAGGGAGAATTCATTCTCCCGGGAAGGCTCCGCTTCAACTGCTTCTTCAGTTACCGTTTCCAGGGGCTCTTCAAAGACCATGGTGTCTGCCGCTTCAGCTTTTTTATCGGTGGTTTTTATCAGCAGGATTTGCCCGGCCTGGATCTGGTAATCGGTTAAATGGTTCACCCGGGCCACTTCTTCAATATCGGCTCCGAACTGCTGGCAGATGGAATAGAGCGTTTCACCCGGCTGCACTTCATATTGGATGATCCGGGTCTCGTTGGTTTCTTCGGTTTCCGAACCATTGGATTCACTCCCGTTTTCCTCCGCGGTTTCGGCCGGTTCAGGCTCCGGCAGCGGAATCTTCAGCACCTGCCCTACCCGGATGGCATCGGCCTGGGCAATCACATTGGCTGCTACTATTTCTTCCACGGTGACCCCGTAACGCCTGCTGATGGAATACAGGGTCTCACCGGGATCCACTTCATGCAGGATATAGGTTTTGCCGTTCACTTCATGAAGCCCGAGGGAATCTTTTTGGTTAATAGCCGTAACGGCCGGGCTTCCTGAACTATTCAGGCCAGTAATCAGCAGGATAAAGATCAGTGTGATCGGCAAAGAGTTTCTTAATTTCGTCATACCGGAGGTTATTATATGCGCAGCCTGTTAACTGATTCAAAGCTACACAAATTGTACTGGCGGTTCCACCGGACAGCCGGCTTATTGTTCACGGTCATAGTGGGCTTCGTCCCATTTAATATACAAGCCCAGAGCCCGGAACGCAGCAAGCCGCTGGTGTATGAATTTTCCATTGAACAGGAAATCTTTCCCCCTGCCCTGCGCATTTTTAACCAGGCTATGGATGAAGCCGACAGCCTGGGAGCCGATGTGGTGTTGATGCGCCTCGATACCTACGGTGGGGCGGTGGATGTGGCCGATGAAATGAGAACCCGTCTGCTGGAAACCGACCGGAAGACCATCGTGTACATTATTAATAATGCGGCTTCGGCCGGGGCATTGATCTCCATTGCCTGCGACAGTATTTATATGAAACCGGAAGCCACCATCGGGGCGGCTACTGTGGTCACACAAAGCGGGGAAAAAGCCCCTGACAAGTACCAAAGCTATTTCCGCGGAAAATTTCGGGCCACAGCCGAAAAAAAAGGCCGCGACCCCAACATTGCCGAAGCCATGGTGGATGAAGACATATCCATCCCTGGGGTAATCGACAGCGGCAAGATCCTGACTTTTACAGCACAGGAAGCCCTGCAATATGACTTCTGTGACGGAATTGTAAACAACGAGGAAGAAGCCCTGCGGATGGCCGGCTATGAGGATTATGAGCTGGTCGAGTACCGGCCCAGTACGCTCGACCGTATTATCGGTTTTTTTACGCACCCGATGGTAAGCGGCATATTGCTTACAGTTATTTTTTTCGGGATCTTTTTTGAATTGCAAACACCCGGGGTCGGTTTCCCGTTGATAGCAGCTTCCATAGCAGCTGCTTTGTATTTTGTCCCGCTATGGCTTGACGGGCTGGCCGAAAACTGGGAAATCCTCCTGTTTATCATAGGGCTGGTGTTCATTGTGTTGGAACTATTTGTCATCCCTGGTTTCGGGATTACCGGCATTTCCGGTATTTTTCTCGTCTTTGCCGGTTTGGTCCTGAGCCTGCTGAATAACATTCGTTTTGATTTCACTTTTACCGGAATCGAAGAGTTGAGCAGGGCCCTGATGGTAGTCATCGGGGCGCTGCTGTTTACAGCTCTCGGGGTATATTACCTGAGCCGAAAGGTATTTACCAGCCCAATCTTAGGCGCCCTGGTTTTTAAAGACACCCACCAAAGCCGGGAAGGTTACGATGTAGATCAGTTTAAAGGAATACCCCTTGAAGGAAAAACCGGCCGGGCAGTAACAGACCTGCGGCCGGCCGGTAAAGTAGAAATTGAAGATGAGCGTTATGATGCCTTTACATCCGGAGAGTATATCTCCAAAGGTTCCCCTATCATCGTCAGAAAGGCAAAAGGCACCAATCTGCTGGTTGAAAAATTGCCGGAATCTTCCTGATTATTCTTCAGGGGGCAGCAATACCTGATCAATCACATGTATGACCCCGTTACTGGCATTCACTGTAGCCAGAATGTTGGCGCCCTGAACGGTGACATTCCCGTTATCATCCACCTTAATCGGGATGTAATGCCCGCTGACAACAAAAAGATTCTGATCCTTTTTCAGCACTTCATCCTTGAAAACACCGGGAGCTGCGTGGTAGTAAAGAATGTCGCGCAACTTGTCCTTGTTTTCGGGTTTTAACAAATCGTCCAGTGTCCCTTCCGGCAATTTGTCAAATGCCTCATTGTTGGGGGCAAACAAGGTAATCGGCCCGGGGTTGGATAATACATCTTCAATTTCCGCGGCATGAACAGCTGCCACCAGGGTGCTGAAATCTTCATTCTCAGCGGCAATCTGAAGGATGGTCTTTTGCGATACGTCATCTGATATTTTTGACATACCGCCAGAAAAGCTGTAAGAACCGTTGTCTTCGCTGCTTTCTCCCTGCTCACTTCCATTTTGCGAGCAGGATGTAAAAGCAAAAATTACCGCTACACTCAATAAGGCTAAAATTGATCTTTTCATAGTATTTAGAATTTGGTTTTTCTCGCGTACGAAACTAACAGAGCCTTTGTATGAAAATTTATGACAAACATCATAAGAAGGCCACTAAAAGATCAAAGAAGAAAATAACTATCCGGCCACTTATAATCTATTGAACCGGCCACCGGGCCATAGGGCTCACATCCTGCCCCACAAACATAGCTTTCCGGTATTTGAAATAACCGGTAATGGCGATCATGGCGGCATTATCAGTGCAATATTCAAATTTGGGGATAAATGTCTTCCAGTCCAGGGTCTTTCCGTGTTCCTCCACAGCCTGCCGCAATCCGCTGTTTGCCGAAACGCCACCGGCAATGGCTATTTCCGTAATACCGGTCTCCCGGCTGGCTTGTTCCAGTTTGTTCATCAATTGCCCGATAATGCTCTGCTGAATGGAAGCACAGAGGTCCGGCAGGTTTTTTTGGATAAAACCGGGATCCTTTGCCTGTGCCTTTTGCAAAAAATACAACACGGAAGTTTTAAACCCCGAATAGCTGAAGTCGAGACCGGGCATATCGGGACAGGCAAAGGAAAAGGCTTCCGGATTGCCCCGGGCAGCCAGCCGGTCAATTTCCGGCCCCCCGGGATAAGGCAATCCAAGCATTTTGGCAGCTTTGTCAAACGCTTCACCGGCTGCGTCATCTGTAGTTTTTCCAATAATTGCCATATCGAGGTAATCGCGCACCAGGACAATCTGCGTATGCCCGCCTGAAACTGTCAGGCACAGGAACGGAAACTTTGGCTTCGGGGCCTCAATAAAATGAGCCAGCACATGGGCCTGCATATGGTTCACCTCAATCAAAGGTATCTCCATGGCTAGGGCAAACGCTTTGGCAAAACTTACCCCCACCAGCAGCGACCCCATTAAACCCGGCCCCCGGGTGAAAGCCACCGCATGAATATTCTTCTTGCGGATACCTGCCGCGGCAATGGCTTCGTTTACTACGGGAATAATGTATTGCTGGTGAAGCCGGGAAGCCATTTCTGGCACTACCCCGCCAAATTTTTTATGGATGGTTTGCGATGAGGTAACGTTCGAAAGGACCTTGCCGTCAAAGTATATGGCCGCTGAGGTATCATCGCAGGAAGATTCAATGCCAAGAATTATGGGGTTGTCAATCATACACCATACTGAATTTATGTAAATTTACGCTTTTATTGCTCCCGCTTGTTGAAACGGTTGTTTATCATAGCGCGCTGGTATAGACGGATAGCCTTGTTTGTCCGGTACTCTTTCATTTCCCTGTTTGGGGCGATCGTGGTTACCACGCTGCTGTTTCAACTCCAGCCGGTCCAGGAATTTGTTGCCCGCAAAGTTATGGACCGCCTGGAAAAAAGCCTGGGCACCGAAATGGGCTTTGGTTCCCTGTACATTTCAGGGATGAATGAACTCACGCTGCGCGATGCCTGGAT
>CAYRDC010000029.1:0-27973 GCA_964422925.1 uncultured Chitinophagales bacterium
GTAAATGCCCAATCCTTCCATTTTTTCAAAATCCTGGGTCAAAATAGCCTTCAGCAATTGCATGGGATAAACATCCATGGGCAGGACCCGCTCATACAACCCGGTCACCACAAAAGCCCTTTCCCCGCCATGCATATTTGTATTGACCGGCAGTTCTTCACCCTGGTGGAGATAGCTGAAAAAAGTCGGTGATGCAGTTGGTTTCGGGTAAGACGGGAATAACCAACCGAACATTTCATAGGTATCCCCTTCTTCAATAACAGTAACCAGGTTGTCATAAAAGCCGAGAAAGCCATTGGATGCTATTTTTGTTCCGGTCAGTACATTTCCTGAAATGTACCGGACATGGTCGTTTAGCAGGTTGCCCCGCACCATTTTTTCAATATTGGCTCCCTGGAAGGTACGTACATAATGGGGATCCTTGATTTCAGAGCCGGCCACTGCAACCAGTCGTGTAGTATCAAAACGGCCTTCATTAAACAAGCGGCCCAGCACCAGGATATCCTGTGGTTGAATATACCACATGGTTGTGTTTTTGTTCAGTGGCCTCACATGATGTACCTGGATTCCCACATTACCGGCAGGATGCGGTCCTTTGAACCAATGGTATTTGATGCCTTCGATATTGGTTAGGAAATCCAACGGTTTTTCTGCGTCATTTACGCCAAAGTGCACATTACCATCAGCCAGTTTTTTCAGCACTTCCACCCCGGTCCGGAAATCCTTTTCCTGTCCCTGCAGCACAAAATGATAATCCGGGGCCAGCGGGGAGGTATCAAAAGTGGAAACCCAGATAAAATCCGGCTCGGAATTCGGGTCAGGTACGATATCAAACGGCCTTTGCCTTAGAAAAGGCCAGGCGCCTGCCTGGACAAGGCGTTTTACCAATTCGCCCCGGCTTAATGATGCCGGATCGGCTTTCTCAAATTCCCGGTACCGGTTTTCCTTGTCCGCCAGGATAACTATTTCGTTTATGCGCCTTTTTTCACCCCGCCTGATTTCGGCAATCTCTCCGCTTACGGGAGAAGCATACAAAATCTCCGGGCGCTTTTTGTCATAAAACAATATATCCCCGGCTTTTACTTCATCGCCCGGGGACAATTCCACTTTTGGTATTGGCGACATCCCTACAAAATCACCCGGTTTCAAGGCACAGGTTTCCGCCCTGAATGGTCCATCTACTTTCGGAATGGCTTTCCCTTTGATGTGAATATTCATCCCACGTTTTATCCTGATTACCCGCTTTTCCGGTTTTTGCTTTCCCGCGCTGGCAGCTGCCAGCTTGTCTGCAGGCGCCAGCCGGGATACTTTTTTAGCCAGTTGATCTGTCAATATCAGCACCACCAGCACTGCCAGCGATACCACAAGGATCAGTAAGGCTGTCAATACGGATGACGATCCGGAAGAACTTGCCTGCCCTGAGGCATCCTGGGCATGCAGGAAGAGAACTGGCAATACATTAAGCAGGATAAACAGGAGAACATTCTTTGACACACCAGGCAGGTAGCCGGGTCCGGGTTGTTTGGAATCGCTCGAATTGGTCATTCCTCTGCCATTTTTCAAAACCCTTAAGAAAATGTGCGAGCAAAGGTAAAAAAGTGATTCTTAAAAAAAGGCTCCTGAATTGGTAATTTTACACCCCTGCCGGAAAGCAGCCATACGTCCCCTCAGCTTTACTGCGTTTCGGTGTAATAATTGCCAATGATAAACTGGCCCTGAAAAGGCCTGCCTGTAAATCCTATGAATTATATGCACTTGCACGTAAACAGAATTTTTGCCTGGCTGCTGCTATTGGGCATTTTACCCCTGAATGCTTTCAGCCAGTATGTTTTTGAAAACCATATAAACGACCCGGAGATACACACGGTATTGTTCTACCCGGAAGGGCTGCCGCTGAACCTCCCTGTCTATTTTATGGGGTCAGGAAACCCGCTGGTATTTTCATTCGACAAATTAGGGAACAACCCGGAGCGATATTATTTCCGCATCCGTCATTGCCAGTATGACTGGACCGTCTCTCCCCTGAATATTTATGACTATCTGGAGGGTTTTGATGAATATGAAATAACCGACTATCATAATTCATTTAACACCCGGCAGCCTTATACGCATTATACCGTGCGGTTGCCCAATGAGGATCTGCAATTCAAAATATCCGGGAATTATATTTTATCGGTCTATTCCGAATCTAAACCCGATACTCCGGCTGTTACCTGGCGTTTCATGGTGGCCGACCCAAAAGTCCGAATCAATGCCAGGGTGTTGCAACCCACCAATACCAATTATATGTACTCACACCAGGAAGTGGTTTTCACCATTGTACAGAATGGATTCGAACTTCCAAATCCTTTTGAAGAAATAAAGGTGCGGGTTATGCAAAATAACCGTTGGGACAATGCCACCGGAAACCTGAAACCCCGGTTCGTGAGAGACAATGCCCTGGTGTATGATTATAATTCCGAAATATTGTTCCCGGCCGGTAAAGAATTCCGCTGGTTCGATTTACGCAACCTTCGCCTGCAATCTTCACGGGTAAAAGCTATCCGGACACATAATGATACAACCTATGTTTTCATCACGGAAGACCGGCCCAGGTCTTTTACCAAATACCTCTATGAGAAGGATCTGAACGGAGCCTATATCATTGACGCGGATTTTACCAATGACTCCAGCCTGGAAGCGGATTATGCCATGGTTATATTTACCCTGCCATTCAAAACACCCCTCCGGGATGGGGAATTATACCTGTTTGGCGCCTTCACGGACTGGCAACTCATTCCGGATTATGCGCTGAAATATAATTTCGACCGACAGGCTTACGAAGGGAAAATATACTTGAAACAAGGCTATTACAACTACGTATATGTATTCAGTCCTGATAAGGACATTCGCGATGCAGACATGGAATTGATTGAAGGCAACTATTTCGAAACAGAGAACAGCTATACGATCTTAGTCTATTACCGGCCGTTTGGAAGTGTCTATGACCAGCTGATTGGGATCAATACTGTAAATTCACTCCATGTTACTGATGATTGATTATAAGTTTGAATTTTGTAAACCCCCAAAAACCCTTTTGTCGTGCAACCAATTTTAACAAAAATACCCCGGGCTGGCACACTTCTGTTGTCTGAACCTTTCATGCTTGATGAAAATTTCAAGCGTTCTGTAATCCTCCTTTGTGAAACCCGTGTAGATGGTGCCATTGGTTTCGTAGTAAACAAAAAACTGGATATTTCCCTGCAGGAGGCCATTGAAGACTTTCCGGAATTTGATGCGCCCATTTATCTGGGTGGCCCGGTGCAGGTAGATACCCTGCATTTTATTCATAACCTGGGGGACCTCATCGAAGGCTCTATAAAAATCAGCAACCGGCTATACTGGGGCGGCAACTTTGAAATGGTGCAAATGCTTATCCAGAACAAAATGGTTTCACCGGATAATTTCCGCTTTTTCATCGGATATTCCGGCTGGGGCCCCGGGCAGCTCGAAAAAGAAGTGGAAGAAAATTCCTGGATCATGGTTGACGGACTGGCCGATGATCTGTTGCGTTTACACCAGACTGACAACGCGCTATGGCAAAAAATCATGCGCGATGCCGGTGGACGTTATTCCATTATGTCCAACTTCCCGGAGAACCCGGTACTGAACTGATTATCCTTTTTCCAGTGGATATAGAAAGGCCGGCTTGCTAAAATATTTAGCAGGCCGGTTTTGATTTTTCCTACCTCTGCTATTTATCAGCCATTTATACTGTTTTGCTTACAGCTTCCCTTTAGGCAATTTTTAGAACATTGGCGGCTCCGGCCTGTTGCCAAGGATGTCTTCAATGGCATCCATTACCTCAGGGGTCAGCAGGTGTTTGTCCTCGGCAGCTTTTAAATTTTCCCTGAGATGTTTTGCCTTGCTGGCTCCCAGGATTACCGTAGAGACATTCGGATTCTTCAGGCACCAGGCCAGGGCCAGGCGGGGCATGGTAATGCCCAGGCCTTCGGCCATTTTGGTCAGCTTGCGCACTTTTTCCAGCCGTTCTTCTGATAAGGAACGGTCGCGGAGCCAGTCCAGCCCTTCCATACCCAGACGGGTTCCTTTAGGAAAGCCTTTATTGTATTTGCCGGTCAAAACACCGGAGCTCAATGGAGACCAGACGGTAGTTCCCAGCCCAACTGTTTTATAGATTTGCGCAAACTCCACTTCCACTTTTTCCCGGACGAACATATTATATTGCGGTTGCTCCATAACCGGCCCGATCAGGTGGTTTTCCCGGGCAACCATGTGAGCTTCCATAATCTCCTGCGCGCTCCATTCCGATGTTCCCCAGTAAAGAATCTTTCCCTGCAGGATCAGGTTGTGCATGGTCCATACGGTTTCTTCTATGGGTGTTTCCTTGTCCGGCCTGTGGCAGAAATAGAGGTCAATATAATCGACCTGCAGGCGCTGGAGGGCAGCGTTACAGGCTTCCACGATGTGTTTCCGGTGCAAACCCTTTTGGGTGGGCAGCTTGCCCCCTGCCCCGAAAAACACTTTACTGCTTACCATCCAGGTATCTCTTGGCCATCCGGCTTTTTTCAGGATGCGCCCCATCACCCGCTCGCTTTCCCCGTGGGCATAGATTTCCGCATTGTCGAAAAAATTTACCCCGGCCTCATACGCTATGTGCATCAGCTTTTCAGCGGTCTGGTCACTGATTTGCTTTCCAAAGGTGAGCCAGGAACCCAGGGAAAACTCGCTGACTTTTATACCCGATTTCCCCAAATTGTTGTAGTCCATACAAGCATTCTTTTTATGCGAAGATAGCAGGCTTTATTCTATTCCCGCCCGATCGGCACCGTTCTGTTCCCGGGTGGTTATTGATAATCCACACTATTACTCCCTGAAAGATTATTTAACTTTCGCACTGCATATTTAAAAGCATACGGTTATGAGATCATTAACCAAATTATTTGGACGCTCACCCTTCGGGTTGCTTCAAACCCACATGAAAACGGTAAAAGATTGTGTTGACAAAGTGCCCGATTTATTCAAGCAACTGGAAAAAGGCGATCAGGAAGCTATTAACCAAACAGCCCGGGAAATCTCCAAGCTGGAACATGTAGCTGATATGACTAAAAATGATATGCGAAAGAACCTGGAAAAAGGCATGTTCCTGCCGGTTGACCGGGGAAGGTTGCTGGAAATCCTCACCATACAGGATAACCTGGCCGATAAAGCCGAAGACATTGGCCACCTGCTTACTGTCCGGGCGGCTCAAATTCCTCCGGGATTGGTCGAAGATTTCAGGGCCTTCCTGGCTAAAAACCTGGAATGTTTCCAAATGGCTTTCCTGATTATTGATCAGTTGGATGAATTGATGGAATATACGTTTGGAGGCCGGGAAGCGATCAAAGTGAATCAGATGGTTGATGAGGTCGCCTACAAAGAGCATGAAGCCGACAAATTACAGCTAACCCTGCTTCGCAATTTATTTAACAGTGAAGCAGCGATTGATTTCAGGGATTTCATCCTGATCAAGCAGGTAATTACAGAGATCAGCAATTTGTCGAATTTATCAGAGAAGCTGGCCTATAGGGTAAGATTAATGTTGGATATAAAATAAGCTTGCAGAGTGGAAACGGTTATATTGATTCTGGCACTGATATTCGGTTTGTATATGGCCTGGAGCATTGGAGCGAATGATGTAGCCAATGCCATGGGAACCTCGGTAGGAAGCGGGGCGCTTACCCTGAAACGGGCCGTTATCCTGGCAGCCGTCCTCGAATTCGCGGGAGCATTTTTTGTAGGTTCCCATGTTTCAGAAACCGTACGAAAAGGTATTATAGACGTAACCATTTTTGAAGGGGAGCCAATGCTCCTTGTATATGGTATGATGGCGGCCTTGCTGTCTGCGGCCGTTTGGCTTCAGTTTGCCACTTTTTTCGGCCTGCCGGTTTCTACCACGCACAGCATTGTTGGTGCCATTGTAGGTTTTGGCGCGGTGGTCGGAGGATTTTCTGCCGTTCATTGGGAGAAAGTCGGAACCATTACCTTAAGTTGGATAACCTCTCCCCTGCTGGCCGGCCTGGTAGCCTTCCTGTTGTTCACTATTTTAAGAAAATACATTTTCCTTTCCCGCTATCCGGTACGGAGAGCAAAGCATATTACACCTGTGCTCGTGTTTTTTGTATTCAGTATCCTGACCCTGGTGCTGGTATTCAAAGGGTTGAAGAACCTTCACCTGAACCTGCCATTGGGCCAGGCTATATTGCTGGCTATCGGAATCGGGTTGCTGACTTCGCTGATCAGTTTCCTGCTGGTCAGGCGCATAAAGGAAGAATACACCAAAGAAGAACTCAAAGAACTGCCTTCCACGCAATTTTCCATTGGCATGTACAAGGCGGAAAAAAACCTGAAAAAAGCTTTGCTTTCCGCGCAGCCGGAGTTCCGGGAAAAATTATCGGAACTGCTCGAAGAAGTTAAAACCGTCACCTCCCAGTTGAAGGAAATTGAGAAAAACAATCACAAGAACAAAGAGGTCAGCAGTTTCCGAAAGGTGGAGCGGATTTTTGTTTACCTGCAGATCTTAAGCGCATCCTTTGTGGCTTTTGCCCACGGGGCCAATGATGTAGCCAATTCCATCGGACCCTTATCAGCCGTTATTGAGATTCTGAAATCCGGGGTCGTTACCATGAAAACCGTGGTTCCCTTATGGGTCCTGGGTTTGGGAGGGTTTGGTATTGTGCTGGGTTTAGCCACCTGGGGATGGCGGGTGATTGAGACCGTAGGGAAGAAAATTACGGAGCTGAGCCCCACACGTGGATTTTCGGCTGAATTTGCCGCGGCTATTACCATTGTTTTAGCTTCCAAGCTGGGCATTCCCATTTCTACCACGCATACGCTCGTAGGCGCTGTGATCGGTGTCGGCCTGGCCAGGGGAATTGGCGCTTTAAACCTGCGGACTGTGCGGGATATTGTCATCAGCTGGGTGGTAACCATTCCGGCCGGAGCAGGCCTAGCCATTCTCTTTTTCTACACCCTGCAGGCTATCTTCGGGTAAAACTCAGAAATTCTGAAGGCTTACCAGACGATGGTAGGCTCCTTTTGCCTTCATCAGGGATTGATGATTGCCCTGCTCCACAATGCGGCCTTCCTGCATTACCACTATCACATCAGCATGTTGGATCGTAGAAAGCCGGTGGGCAATTACCAGGGAGGTGCGGTTTTTCATAAGCTTGAACAAGGCTTCCTGAACCAGTTTTTCCGATTCACTGTCCAGTGAAGAAGTCGCTTCATCCAGGATTAATATTTCCGGGTCCCGCAAAACAGCTCTCGCCAGGGTCAGCCGCTGGCGCTCCCCTCCGCTGAGTTTCTGCCCCTGGTCGCCAATGGAGGTATCATACCCTTTCTCCAGCCTGATAATAAAATCGTGCGCATTGGCTACCCGGGCAGCTTGTATTATCTCTTCCCGGCTTGCCCCGGGCTTTCCAAAAGCAATGTTGGCAGCTATCGTCTCATTGAACAAAACCGGATGCTGGCTTACAATTCCCATTAAACCGCGCAGGTCTTTCAGAGAATATTCCCGTATGTCATGCCCGTCCAGCAGGATACATCCCTTTTCCACATCGTAAAACCTGGGTACAAGGTCGGCCAGGGTGGTTTTTCCGGCCCCGGAAGGTCCTACCAGCGCTACGGTCTTGCCCCTGGGAATGACCAGGTTGATATCCTGAAGTATCCATTGGTCGTCTCTGCGGTGATAGGCAAAATACACGTGCTCGAATCGGATTTCTTGACGGAATTGTCTTAACGGCTTCGGGTTTGCCGGTTCGCGAATCTTTTGATCCTCATGAAGTACATGGTTAATGCGTTCTACAGAAGCTATACCTTTTTGAACATTATAGAAAGAAGCGAAAAATTCTTTCACCGGAGGAATCAGCTGTGAAAAAGTAACCATGATAAAAATGAACTGGGGAGCCGGAACCCCTCCATTCAAAACAATGCGCCCGCCCAGCCAGAGCAATGCGCCTAAAATGACAATAGCCAGGAACTCGGTAAGCGGAGAGCTCAGATCTCTCCTGCGGATAATCCGGTTCATGGTCCTGAAATAGTACTCTGTTTCGCGGTAAAACCGCTCCTCCTGTTGGTGTTCGGCATTGAAGGCTTTGATAATGCGCATGCCGCCCAGTGTTTCATCAATGAGGCTCACCAGGCGCCCAAGCAGGTTCTGGCCTTCCAGTGATTGCCGTTTCAGGCGCTGGCCGACCCTCGCCACCAGTAAACCGGTAACCAGCAACATGCCCAGCACCATCAAGGTGAGCTGAACATGTGTGGCCAGCATAACCCCGATGTAAAACAAAATGGTCACCGGGGATTTCACCAGGGCCTCGATCATGCCAATTATGCTTTGCTCAATCTCCCGGACATCATTGCTTAACCTCACGATGAGATCACCTCTGCGCTCATTACTGAAGTATGCCATGGGGAGGGTCAGGGTTTTGGCATACAGCTGCCGCTGGAGATCGCGCACAATTCCATTGCGGATAGGTGCCAGCATGTAAATGGCTCCGTAGCGGAAAAAATTTTTCATAAAAAACACCCCGATCACGACTATTACCAGGAAGGCAAGCCCCGCTACCTTACCATGCTGGTCGATATAGAGGGTCATCAGGTAATAAAACCATTCGCGCACATAATGCCAGCTCAAAGAGAATTCGGGCGTCTGATATACAGGTTCCTGCATGCCGAAAAGCAATTCCAGGAAAGGAATGACCATAACCAGGGACGCCACGGAAAAGACTATGGTCAGCAAGTTGAAAATAATATTTAATGCTGCTTGGCGCTTATATCCTTTCAGAAAAGCAAGTATTTGAAGAAAATGCCGCATAAGATTTTCAAAATTAGCTATTCGGAGCCAATGCCTGGCATAACAGGGATTTCCCCTTTTTCAATTTGAGAAAACAAAGGGCATTTCCTACATTTGAATTTTACCATGAAACAACTATTAATTTTTCTGCTAACAGGATTTCTAACCGGCATAACGGTTGTCATCATTCAGTCTGTTTTTTCGTTATCCCTGCCCCAGGGGCTGCTGGCAGGGGGCATTACCGGTATTTTATTTGGATGGCTGGTAGGCCAGGTGATAAGCTCAGGGGAGGATAACAAATAAGCTACACATTAAAGCGGAAATAAATCACATCCCCGTCCTGAATCACATAATCTTTTCCTTCCACTTTCATTTTCCCGGCTTCCTTTACAGCAGTTTCCGAACCCAGGGCCGCATAATCTTCAAACCGGATCACCTCGGCCCTGATAAAACCCTTTTCAAAGTCAGAATGAATGGTCCCCGCGGCCTGGGGCGCTTTGGTGCCTTCCTTTACTGTCCAGGCCCTGACTTCTTTTGGCCCGGCCGTGAAAAAGGTAATCAGCCGCAGCAATTTATAGGCGGCCCGGATAAGACGGTTCAGCCCCGCTTCTTTCAAACCTAATTCTTCCAGGAACAGGGCCTTGTCTTCCGCGCTTTCGAGCGCGGCAATCTCGGCTTCAATGGCTCCGCAGATCACAACCACCTCCGCTCCTTCCTGCCGGGCCACGGATTGTATGGCCTTTACATGCTCATTATCACCCCGTATGCCTGTTTCATCCACATTGCACACATATAGGACCGGTTTGGCCGTAAGCAGTTGCATTTCACGTATCAGGTCAGATGCTTCTTCCAGGTGTAATGACCGCACGGAACGGCCCTGCTCGAGGTGCCCGATAATTTTATCCAGGATTTCGACCTGTTTTTTCAGGGCTTTATCACCCGACTTGGCCGCCCGCTCTATGGCGGTTTTCTTTTTTAAAACCGATTCCAGGTCGCGGAGTTGTAATTCAGTGTCAATCACCTCCTTGTCGCGAAGGGCATCCACGCTCCCGTCCACGTGGGCGACATTGGGGTCTTCAAAACAGCGAATGACATGTAAAATCGCGTCCACGTTGCGGATATTGGCCAGGAACTGGTTCCCAAGCCCTTCCCCTTTGTGCGCGCCTCGCACCAAACCGGCAATATCCACTATTTCGACCGCAGTGGGTGTAATTTTTGCCGGGCGGACCAGCCGGGCCAGGGTTTGAAGCCGCGGGTCAGGCACCGGGATGACCCCTATATTAGGTTCAATGGTACAAAACGGAAAATTGTCTGCCTGCGCTTTGGCATTGGTCAGCGCATTGAAAAGAGTGCTTTTACCGACATTCGGCAAACCCACAATTCCGGCTCTTAAAGGCATAGAAAAAAATTTCAGCCTGCAAAGATAGGCATTAAAAAAGCCACGTCCGGGCGTGGCTTTTACAAGTTCAGCAGTTCGTCAAAGTTTCATCGGTTCGTCTTCCGGCTCGCTGTTAATTTCATCATCCTCTTCCGGTCCGGAATCATCGGGCACGGTGGATTCTCCTTCGTTGTTTTTTTCAACAGGGGGCCTGTCATTTTCGAATTCCCGGTGCGTAAATTCATCAAAATTATATTCCGGCAATAAATCGGTTTTCACCTTGTCAATAGTTTCCTGAAGCGCTTCGAGGAACTTGTTGAAATCCTCCTTGTACAGAAATATCTTATGCCGCTCATAGGTGCCGTCATCAGTCCTTTTTTTCTTGCTTTCCGTGATGGTCAGATAGTAATCATTAGACCGGGTAGTGCGCACATCAAAAAAATAGGTCCTTCTTCTGCCAGCCCGTACTCTTTTTGAAAATACCGGCTCCTGTCGTTTGTTGTCTTGCTCCACAGCTACTGGTTTTTTCGTTATTCAGGTTTTTGTCGGCTTTTGTAAAAATAAAAATTTTTGTCTTTCAGATTGAATTTTCTCCTATTTTCTGTTTTTCATATAGACTTTTATACAAACCATTCATTTGCAATAGCTCATAATGAGTGCCTTCTTCTACGATTCTCCCCTTGTCAAGCACCAGTATTTTATCAAAGGTAAGCAGAGAGAAAATTCGATGGGTGATTACGATAGCTGTTTTATTGGCGAGAATAGTATTCAAATGATTGAGGATCGCCTCCTCGGTAGCCGCGTCCACTGCCGAAAGGCAATCGTCCAGTACCAGGATATCGGAGGGGTTCAGGAAAGCGCGGGCTATGGAAATCCGTTGTTTTTGCCCGCCTGACAAGGTAATACCCCTTTCTCCTACCAAGGTATCGTACCCTTTGGGCAAACTCATGATTTCATCATGCACCGAAGCCAACCTGGCTACTTCCATTATGGCTTCCCGGGTGGCATTGTTTTGCCCGAAAGCAATATTGGCCGCTACCGTATCGGAAAAAAGAAACACATCCTGTGGAACATACCCGATACTTTCGCGAAGCGCCCCCAGGTCATATTCCCTGACCGGGATGCCGTCAACCAGCACTTCGCCTTTTTGGGGATCATACACCCGCATCAAAAGATCGGCTATAGTGGTTTTGCCGGAACCGGTGCGGCCCACAATGGCAATCCGCTGCCCGGCCTTCATCGCAAAGCTGACGCCTTTCAGGGCCTGCACACCGGTCTCCGGATAGGTGAACCAGACATCCCGGAATTCTATGTCCCCACGAATTTTTTGCCTTACTTTCCCGGTGTTCTGAATGGCCGGCTGCGATTGCAAAAACTCATTGATGCGTTTTTGGCTGGCCGCGGCCCTTTGCACCAGGCTGGCAATCCAACCCAGTGAGGTCACCGGCCAGGTCAGCATGGTTACGTACATCACAAATTCCGCAATATTTCCGGTAGTGATTTTACCGGCCATCACCTGCCGCCCACCCACGTAAATGGTTAAAATGGTGCTCAGGCCGATCAGTAGCAACATCAAAGGGAAAAACATGGCTTCTACTCTTTTCAGGCCAAGCGCTTCGCGCCTGTAGGCTTCGCTTTCCCGGGCAAAAAACCGCCCGTAAGCTTTCTCCCGGACATAACTTTTTACAATGCGAATGCCGCTGTATACTTCCTGAGCAATCGTGGTCAGGAAGGAAAGCTGCTGTTGAATTTTTTCACTCTTTTTATGAATTACCTGGGTCAGGTAGTAAATCGACAAGGAAAGTACCGGCAACGGCAGCAACACATACACGGTAAGCTCAGCGTTGACCCGCAGCATAACGCTGATTACAATCACGAACAGCACAAGGGTATTGATGGCATACATGACCACCGGCCCCAGGTACATCCTCACCCGGCTCACATCCTCCGCCACCCGCGACATAAGGTCGCCCGTATTGTTGGCCCGGTAGAAACCCTGATCCAGTTTCTGGTAATGCGCGTACATTTCATTACGCAGGTCGAACTCAATGAGCCGCGACATAACAATGAGCGTTTGCCGCATGAAAAACATAAAAATGCCACGGGTCAGAGCCAGCCCGACCACAATGGCGGCAAAGAACAAAATGCTGCGAAAAAAAAATGCATGAAACGGTGTTTCCAGCCCGGTTCCGGCCATTGCCTGATACCAGCCAATATTTTCCCGGATCAGGTTAAACGCGTGGCGGACTACCACCGGGGGCAATACCCCGAAAACATTGGCAATCACTACAAACAAAATCCCCAGTATAAAACGCCAGCGGTATTTCCAGAAAAATTTATTGAGATATTTCAGGTGTTTCATGCCGGTTGCAATATTAATCATAATCCATACGAGATAAAGATTCAGGAAGCCAATTGCTCCGGAATATTAATCCCTGAGGTTGTCAGGCCGGGATTTATACAGTAGCTTTGCAGCGGTATATAAAAAATACCGACCGTTCCTTTAAATCTTGAGAATATGCTTACTACAGGTGATGTAAGGACAGCTGAAAAAACATCACTGTCCGTATTTGGCCAGCTGGCCGAACATGAGCACGAACAGGTGGCCTTCTGCTATGATGAAGCCACAGGATTGAAATCAATAATTGCCATTCACAATACCGTATTGGGCCCGGCCCTGGGCGGAACCCGTATGTGGAATTATGCCACTGAGGCAGACGCCTTATACGATGTGCTGAGACTTTCCCGTGGAATGACCTATAAAGCCGCGATCAGCGGGATAAACCTGGGCGGTGGCAAAGCCGTTATCATAGCCGATCCTTACCGCGATAAATCCGAACATTTATTCAGACGTTACGGCCGTTTTGTAGATGGCCTGGCCGGCCGGTATATTACCGCGGAAGATGTGGGAACCTCCACGGAAGATATGGAATACATCCACATGGAAACCGATTTTGTAACGGGCGTTCCGGAATATTTGGGCGGAGGCGGTGACCCTTCCCCGGTAACGGCTTATGGCGTTTACCTTGGAATGAAAGCTGCTGCCAAAGTGGCCTGGGGCAACGACAGCCTCCGGGGGAAAAAAGTGCTGGTCCAGGGAGTAGGACACGTAGGCAATTACTTAGTCAGCCACCTGGCCAAGGAAGGCGCTGAAATATTCATTGCCGACATTAAGGAAGACCGGTTGAAAAAAACGGCAAAGGAATTCGGAGCCAAAGTGGTGGATGTCGATGGGGAATATGACCTGGATATGGACATTTACGCGCCTTGTGCATTGGGCGCTACACTGAATGACGATACCATTCCGAGGCTGAAATGCCAGATTGTGGCAGGTTCCGCCAATAACCAGTTGAAAGACGAGAAAGTGCACGGACACATGCTGGCTGACAAAGGCATCCTGTATGCCCCGGATTTCCTGATCAATGCCGGTGGGCTCATTAACTGCTATGCCGAGCTGGAAGGATATAACCGCAACAGGGCTTATGGATACACGGAAAAAATTTATCAGCGCACCCTTGATTTGTTTGACTATGCCGGGAAGCATAATCTGACACCGCACGAAGCGGCTATCCGCATGGCAGAGGAAAGAATTGCTGCCGCAGCAAAATTACAGGCAAGGTTCTGATAGGATTGTTAAAATTCAGGACGCACACACAACCGTTGAATTGACATGTTAAGCAGGCGCAGCGCCAGGGTAAAGGTTATGCAGGCTTTGTACGCGTACAAATGCGCGAATATTCAAACCCTGCCTGTTTTGAAATCCAACCTCGAAAAAAACATCGGGCAACCCCTGGAAATCCTCTGTTACCTGCTGCTGTTGATCCGTGAAATTGCCAACTACTCGGAAGAAGACATGGCGATCAGGTCTTCCAAATTCCTGCCTACCGAAGAAGACCGGCTCCCCAGTACCTGCATCCTGAAGCATCCTGTCATTTCCTGGCTTAACCAAAATGAGGATTTCGAAAAATTACTGAAGCAATACAAGCTGCAACCACGGATTGACCATGACCAGGTACGAGCCCTTTTCAACGATTTTAATAAATCAACCCTCTTCCGGGAATACAAGGCCAACCAGGAACCCAGTGCCGACCAACAGAAAAAAATTCTCGATTTCCTGGTAAAAGAAATCATGCTTTCTTCTGAAGACCTGGACAGTTATTTACTGGAAGAATTCAACGGCTGGATTGACGACTCGGAAGGCATTGGGTTCAGCCTGCTGGCTGTGCTGAATGATATAATGAACGGACAGGGATTGAGCCGGGTCAGAATCTTTTGGGAAAAGAACCGGGAAATGAATGAATTTGCCGGTGAACTGTTGGAAAAATCGCTGGACCATTTCGATGAATACACGCAACTGCTTGCTCCGAAAATCCGGAATTGGGAACTCGACCGCATCGCCAAAATCGACCTGGTACTGATGGTAATGGCCCTGACGGAGATACTGGATTTTCCGACTATCCCGGTGAAAGTTACCATAAACGAATACATTGATATTTCCAAGTTGTACTCTACCCCGAAAAGCCGGGAATTCATCAATGGGGTGCTGGACAAAATGATGAAAGAGCTGAAAGCCAACGGGCGGATTGTAAAAACAGGGCGGGGTTTGCTCAATAACTGATAAATTTGTTGAACATTCTGAAAACGAAATGCCTATGAAAAACACTATGTTTTTACTGGCGCTGGTTTTGAGTTTTACGGCCTGTCAGAACAGTACTCAGACATCCGGCAATGGTGTAAACCCTGATCAGATTAAAAACCCGAATTCATTAAGCGGGCAGGACACCACGGGATTCCCGGTCATGACTTTTGAAACCACTACCCATGATTTCGGGACCATTGATGAAGGGGCTAAAGTGGAATATGCCTTTAAATTTACCAATACGGGCAATGCAGACCTTATCATCACCGATGCGCAATCGACCTGCGGGTGTACCATTCCTTCCTACCCCAGGGAGCCCATTCCGCCAGGAGGACATGGAGTTATCCCGGTGGTCTTCAACTCCCGCGGCAAACGCAATAACGTAAGTAAAGAAATCAAGATCATAGCCAATACGAACCCAAGCACGAACTATCTGAATATCACTGCGTTTGTGGTTCCGGCTCAATAAAAAAAATTCAGTAACCGAAAACCAATTAGCATGCAAATAATGATTTTAGCCGCACAGGGCGGCCAGCAAGGAGGCGGATTTGAATTCCTGATTTTTATCGGTTTGTTTTTCCTGATCCTGTACTTTTTCATGATTCGCCCGCAAACCAAAAAATCGCGGGACCAGCGCAACTTTTTAAGCAACCTGAAAAAAGGCGATCGCATTGTAACCATTGGCGGCATTCACGGGAAGATACTCCAGGATGATGAAGACACCTTTTTAGTGGAGATTGACCAAAACACCAAAATCCGGATCGAGAAATCCGTCATCAGCCTGGATTTTACCAAAGCACTGTATGAACGTACGGGGAAAGGCAAGAACACAAAAAAATAGGCTTTGACCGAAAATCTGGAACATAATGTACCGGACAGGCATGCCGAACATTCCAGGCAGTTTCGCAAAAAAAACGGACTGGTATTTATCGCCTGCTTTGCCCTGGCTACTGTGTTTTGGATAATCAATGATTTTACCCTTATCCACGATGATGAGGTCCGGGTTCCGGTGGTTTACAGGAATTTGCCGGCCGGCAAACTGGTGGTCAATAAGCTTCCCAAAAAATTAACCCTTGGTATTTCCGCTACGGGCTGGAAACTTTTGAATGCCCATGTCCGGACCGACTGGCATGTTGAAATTGACGTAAACCGGAGGGCGGCCAACAACATGTACTCCACCAATGCCGATCCGGATTATTTTACCAAGCAATTGCCGGAAGGATATAAAGTGAAATACGTGAAGCCGGGTGTACTGTATTTCGAATTTGATGAAATCGTCTCGCGCAAGGTACCGGTTCAGCTGGTAAAAAAGATCCGGTTCCGGCCGCATTATGAACTTTCGGGAAAACCGGTTTTGGAACCGGACAGTGTCGTGGTATCCGGCCCGGGACGCATAGTGGATACGCTGAATGCCGTTCTTACGGCCCCGGTAACAGCCGATAAAGTCACGGATACCTTGTCCGGTACGGTCGCGTTACGGCTGCCTGGTGATTACAGTCTCTCGATCGATATAAATGAAGTGCATTATATCCTGCCAGTTGAACAATTTACTGAAAGCAGCCTGGATATTCCGGTCACTATTTTGAACCCGGGCAATCACCCGGTTACCCTGATTCCGGAAAATGTACGGGTGATATTCCGTCTTCCGGTGAGCCGGTACAATCTGGTTAAATCAGGCGCTGCCGGCAAATTATTCGAGCTGCAGGTTACGATACCGGAGCAAAACCCGGGCGGTAATATGATCCCGGTGAAAATCACCCGGAACCCTTCCTGGGCGGAAGATATCCGGCTGCAGCCTGAATTTGTCACTTTTTATTTTACCCATTGACATGCTGAGGGCAGGACTTACAGGCGGCATAGGCAGCGGGAAAAGCACCGTTGCCAGTATTTTTGAAACCCTCCGGATTCCTGTCTATTATGCTGATACGGAAGCCCGGAGGCTTATGGAAACCCTGCCACCGCTGAAAGATCAGTTAATCCGCGCATTCGGACAGGAAATTTACCTGGCCAACGGCCAACTGGACCGTACCCGGCTGGCAGGGATTGTATTCGGGGACGACCGGGCTTTGCAGGAACTGAATCAATTAGTGCATCCCTACGTCAGGGATGATTTTGAACAATGGGCATCCCGTCAGTCCAACGCGCCTTATGTTCTGGAAGAAGCCGCCCTACTGGTGGAGTCAGGAGCCGTTCACCAACTGGACAAGTTAATTGTGGTCACAGCTCCGGAAGAATTAAGAATACAGCGCGTCATTACCCGCGACCTGACGACACGGGAAGCCGTCCTGAGCCGGATACGCAAACAATTACCGGAAGAAAAGCTGCTGGAATACGCTGACTATATCATCGATAACAGCGGCAATGCAATGCTTATAGAACAGATTTTTACTATCCACAATACACTGATCAAATGATTGGTTGACTGGAAAGGCTGTTGTCATTACCTTTGCCGCAAGACTCCCCCCAGTTACACTTTTAAAACAAAAAAGTGTACCATGAAATTAACTGCCAAACAAAAAAACCGGGTTGAGGAATTAAAAGATGAGATCACTTGCTCCTACGATTTTATTTGCCTTTCGAAAGAAAATCCCCGCCAATGCCAGACTGAGGATATCGGTATAGAGGATTTTGTGATCTGCCTTGAAAAACGCGGCTACCTGTGTGAATTCAGTACTTTTTTCGGGGAATCCGTTTTTTGCTCCTGTCCGGTAAGGGTATTCCTGGCCAAAGGAGCCGGAAGCTGATCAGATTGCGGTAAATCTGCCGGCCCGAATACCGTGAACAAGGGGATTTTCTATATTTAGCCGCAAAACCAGTATTATGTCTTCAACAACCGGTTTTGCGTCTATCTGCGCTCACGATCCTGTTTTGCCCGGTGCACAAAGAGCGCATGTATTACCCCTGTTCAGCACCAGCACTTTCGTGTACGAAAGCCCCGATTCGATTCAAAAAGTGATCAGCGGGGAATCTGATGCCTATATCTATTCGCGCTGGAAAAATCCGACCACGGAAATCGTAGAGCAGAAAATCGCTGCGCTGGAGTGTTTCGGCTTGCAGGGAGCTGACGGTGCGCCCCTGGTGGCTGATGCCCTGTTGTTCAGCTCCGGCATGGCCGCAATCAGCGCGCTTTTCCTGGCCTGCCTGAAACAGGGTGACAAGATTCTGACCCATAAAAATATTTATGGCACCAGCACCGAACTAATCCAAAACGTACTTTCCGGCCTTGGGATAGAAGCCGTATATGCCGATTTCAGGAACCCGGATGAAGTGCGGCAGGCGCTGGCCGCCCACCCGGAAATTCGGCTGGTTTATATCGAAACCCCCAATAACCCAACTTTAAGCTGCTATAATCTGGAACAGCTATCCCGCCTGGCACATCAGGCAGAAGCGCTTTGTGCGGTGGACAATACCTTTGCCTCTCCTTATTTCCAAAAACCTTTTGCGTTTGGCGTTGACCTGGTAGTCCATTCCACCACAAAATACCTAAACGGGCATGGCACCGCGCTGGGAGGTATTGTGGTGGGAACCGACCGTGATTTCATGCGTAAGAAAGTCTGGAAAATCCGGAAGACCGTTGGCGGAAACAGCAACGCCTGGGACTCCTGGCTGCTGAACAACGGCCTGAAAACCCTCCCTCTCCGGATGGAAAAGCACCAGCAAAATGCGCTGGCCCTGGCAAAATACCTTGCATCTCATCCGGCCGTGTCGAAAGTGAACTATCCGGGGCTTCCCTCCCATCCGGACCACGAACTGGCAAAGCGCCAGATGACAGGATTCGGGGGCGTGCTGAGCTTCGAGCTGAAAGATGGTCTGGAAGCCGGCAAAGCCCTCATGCGAAACATCCGCTTCTGCACCCTCACTTCCACCCTGGGCACCCCGGATACCCTGATTGCCCACCCGGCATCCATGACGCATGTTCAGGTGCCGCGCGAGCAACGCCTGGCCGGTGGCATTACGGACGGACTCATACGCGTGAGTGTGGGTATTGAAGACGTGCAAGATATCCTGAACGACCTGGAACAGGCTATGAAAGGTTTATAACTCTACGCAATAGCAGCCGATGAAACAGGCATTTGCCGGTCGATCTTTTTGACCAGGCCTTGCAGCACCTTGCCCGGTCCGACTTCAATAAATTGTGCCGCTCCGTCAGCAATCATGTTCTGCATGGTCTGGGTCCAGCGCACGGGAGATGTTAACTGCGCCATCAGGTTTTCTTTGATCCGCTCCGGATCCGTTTCCGGCCGGGCGTTTACATTCTGGTAAATCGGGCAAACAGGTTTTTTTATTTCTGTTTCACGAATCTTGCGTTCAAGTGCTTCGCGGGCCGGTTCCATCAGCGGGGAATGAAAGGCACCGCCTACATTGAGTTTCAGCGCCCTTCGCGCACCCCGTTCAGTGAGCAGCGCGCAAGCTTTGTCAATGCCCGGGTGACTACCGCTGATCACCAACTGCCCGGGGCAATTATAATTGGCCGGAACCACCACCTCATCCGTAATGGAATCGCAAACTTCTTCCACTACGGCATCATCAAGCCCGAGAATGGCGGCCATCGTGGAAGGTACTGCCTCACAGGCTTCCTGCATGGCCCTTGCGCGTTCGGCTACCAGTTTCAGGCCCGATTCGAAATCCATGGCACCCGTGGCCACCAGGGCGGAAAACTCACCCAGGGAATGGCCGGCTGCCATATCCGGTGCGAAACGATCGCCCATTACTCTTGCCAGTATTACACTGTGCAGAAATATGGCCGGCTGGGTTACTTTAGTCTGACGCAAGTCTTCCTCATTGCCCTCGAACATGATATCCGTAATTCGGAAACCAAGAATTTCGTTGGCCTGTTCAAAAAGTTCCCTGGCCTGGTTATAGTTTTCATACAACTCCTTCCCCATCCTGGGAAACTGGGCGCCCTGCCCGGGAAAAACATACGCTCTCATAGTTTACATCAGTTTTGCCTGGATCAGATTAATGAATTCGTTCCGCGTAGCTGTTTTTTCAAATTCACCCACGAATGCCGAGGTGGTAGTTACGGAATTCTGTTTTTGCACACCGCGCATCATCATGCACAGGTGCTTGGCTTCAATGACCACGGCCACCCCGTAAGGATCGAGTGCTTCATGCAGGCAGTCTATGATCTGGCAGGTTAACCTTTCCTGTACCTGCAACCTGCGGGCATAAACGTCCACCACGCGGGCAATTTTGCTCAATCCAACGATTTTCTTTTTGGGGATATAAGCTACATGTGCCCGTCCGAAAAACGGCAGCATGTGATGTTCGCACATGGAATACAGTTCGATATCCTTGACAAAAACCATTTCACTGTGTTCGGTATCGAACAAGGCGGAATGCAGGATCTTTTTTGGGTCCATCTGGTATCCCTGCGTCAGGAACTGCAAGGCTTTGGCTACCCGTTCCGGGGTATTTTGCAATCCTTCCCGGTCCGGATCTTCACCGATCGCCCGGAGGATGTTTTCGTACTGCCCGGCAAGTTTTTCGGTTAATTTAGGATTGTACAAATCTTTTCGTTCATAATGCAGGTCGAGGTCATCAAGATATTGTTGAGACATAGCCGGAATTTTAATTACCGTAATAATCCGCAAAGTTATTTTCCGTTTCGTACAGCCTGATCCGGTGCAAAGTGGCCCCGGCCCGCGCTATGGGCTCGGCCAGGACTTCCCAAAAGGCTTTCACCATGTTTTCCGTAGTCGGTATAATCCCCTGCATGAAATCCACTTCCAGGTTCAGGTTTTTGTGGTCCACCCGGTCGGTGATCCGCTCGCGGATGATCCGCTTCAGGTCCGTGAGGTTTATCACATACCCGGTTTCGGGGTCGGGCTCGCCTTTCACGGTCACAAACAGGTTGTAGTTGTGCCCGTGCCAGTTCGGGTTGCTGCATTTCCCGTAATAGGAGGCATTCCGCTCATCATCCCAGGCCGGATTGTACAATCGGTGGGCCGCGTTAAAATGTTCCTTTCGGGTCAGGTAAACCATACCTTGCGGTTTCCGGCAAAAATAAGAATATTCCGCCCTGCACCTCTTTTGTAACTTTGTGTCTTATGAAATGGTTGTTAGTAAGTGCCACCTGGGAAGAAATAGCCCCTTTTGCCGGGAAGTACGGACTCAGGCCGCCCGCCAGCGGCCACGGATGGATCCCCAATCCGGCACCGGGTGGCCCTGACGTGTTGATCACCCGCCCGGGTATGTTGTTTACCGCGTGGGAACTGGGGTTGCTGTTGACTCGCAGGTATTATCCCTTTATGCTCCAGGCCGGGATGGCCGGCAGTTACACACAGGATATGCCCCCCGGCTCGGTGGTACGAGTCGACAGCGAAATCCTGGCAGATCTTGGCGCAGAAAACCACGAGGATTTTCTGGATATGTTTGACCTACAACTGCTTTCCGAAGGGGAATTCCCTTTTACAGGACGGGTACTGGAATCCACCGCTACGGGCCGTAATTCCCTGTTAGGCAAGCTACCCGCTGCCCGGAGCCTTACGGTAAATACGGTGCACGGACGGAAAACTTCCATCGCGGCCGTGCGCAAACGGTTCAGTCCGGATATCGAAAACATGGAAGGAGCTGCCTTTTTCCTGGCCGGACTTGAATCCAACACACCTTTTGAAGAAATACGGGCCGTATCCAACTATGTGGAACCCCGCGACAAAACCCGCTGGCAACTGAAAAAGGCTGTCGAAAACCTGAACCGGATAATCGAGGATTTCAACTCGGAACTGGCGTCCGGAACTTTGAATCTGAAAAAATACCGGACATGAAACTGCGCATCGGCTATTCTTCCTGTCCCAACGACACCTTTATTTTTTATGCCATGGTGCATGGCAAGATCAACTGCCGGGGACTGGAACCGGAACCCTACATAGCGGATGTGGAGACCCTGAACCGGATGGCCCGTAACCATGAGCTTGAAGTCACAAAGTTGAGTTACCATGCATTGGCACACGTAGCGGAGGCTTACCGCCTGCTGAATGCGGGCAGCGCGCTGGGAAGGGGCTGCGGGCCGCTGCTCATTGCTAGGAAAGAAATTCCCCCGGAGGCCGCATTCATCAATCCCATGCGAATCGCCATCCCGGGCCGGCTCACCACGGCCAACCTGTTGCTGGGCATTGCCTTCCCGGAAGCCGCGAACAAAACCGAAATGGTCTTTTCAGAAATCGAGGAGGCCGTGCTGAAGCAGAAAGTGGATGCCGGGCTGATTATCCACGAAAACCGGTTCACCTACGAAGCGAAGGGCCTGAAAAAAATTATAGACCTGGGCGAATACTGGGAAAACCTGACCGGCCTGCCCATCCCCCTGGGGGGCATCGTGGTGTCCCGGGCTCTTCCCCGGGATGTTCAGCAAACAGTCAACGCAGTATTGCGCGACAGCGTAGCCTGGGCCTTTGAACATCCGGAAGAAACCATGCCCTACGTGCGCAGCCTGGCCCAGGAAATGGACGAGGAGGTGATGCGGCAGCACATCGGCCTGTACGTGAATGACTACACGCTGGACCTCGACACCGAAGGCCGTGAGGCAGTGCGCATGCTGCTCGGAACCGCCAGCCGCCAGGGTATCATCCCCACCCTGCCGGAAGGCAATATCTTCCTGCCCGCCCCTCGTGAATAAATTGGTAATTTTGCGCCTCGGATAATTTACCCCGCAATGAGCATACAAAAGCAGTACGACCCTTCCCGGGTGGAAGACAAATGGTACAGCCATTGGATGGAAAAACGGTATTTCCATTCCGAGCCGGACGAGCGCGAACCCTACACCATTGTCATTCCACCGCCCAATGTGACGGGCGTGCTGCACATGGGGCACATCCTGAACAACACCATCCAGGACATCCTCATCCGGAGGGCGCGGCTGAAGGGCTACAATGCCTGCTGGGTGCCCGGCACCGACCATGCCTCCATCGCCACAGAAGCCAAAGTGGTGAAAAAGCTGGCCGAAGAAGGCATTTCAAAATCCGACCTCACCCGGGAGGAATTCCTGAAACATGCCTGGGAATGGAAAGAAAAGCACGGGGGCATCATCCTGCAACAGCTCAAGAAATTGGGCGCCTCGTGCGACTGGGACCGCACCCGGTTCACCATGGAGCCGGCCCTGTCGGAAGCCGTCATTGACGTGTTCATCGACCTGTACAACAAAGGCCTGATATACAAAGGATACCGCATCGTGAACTGGGACCCGAAGGCGCTCACGGCCGTGTCGGACGAGGAGGTCATTTACCGCGAAGTGCAGTCGAAGCTCTGGTACGTACGCTACCGCATCGAGGGCACCGAAGACGAGTGGCTGACCATCGCCACCACCCGGCCCGAAACCATCCTGGGCGACACGGCCATCTGCGTGCACCCGGAAGACCCGCGCTTCGGCCACCTGAAAGGAAAACGCGCCATCGTTCCCCTGGTGGAACGCCCCGTGCCGGTCATCTTCGATGAGTACGTAGATATGGAATTTGGAACGGGCTGCCTGAAGGTGACCCCCGCCCACGACCCCAATGACTACGAGCTGGGCCTGAAACACAAGCTCGACATCATCGACACCCTGAACCCGGACGGCACCCTCAACGAGAAGGCACAGTTCTTTGTGGGCGAAGACCGCTTTGTGGTGCGCGAAAAGATCGTGGAAGAACTCAGGAAGCGAGGCCACCTGGTGAAGGAAGAAGACTATGTGAACAAGGTCGGGTTCAGCGAGCGGACCAACGAGGTGATTGAGCCCCGTCTGTCCGAACAATGGTTCCTCTCCATGAAGGAACTGACCAAACCGGCCCTGGAAAACGTGCTGAACGGGAACATCCGCTTCTTCCCTGCCAAGTTCGTAAACACCTACCGCCACTGGATGGAAAACGTGCGCGACTGGTGCATCAGCCGGCAGCTGTGGTGGGGACAGCGCATCCCGGCCTGGTACAACGAGGACGGGGACATAGTGGTGTGCAAAACCGAGGAAGAAGCCCGCAGACTGCTTGCCGAAAAATACCCGGATAAGGCTAATAAGGAAATCCGGCAGGATGAGGATGTGGTCGACACCTGGTTCTCCTCCTGGCTCTGGCCCATCTCGGTGTTTGACGGCTTCAAAGACCCTGACAACCCGGACATCCGCTATTACTACCCGACCAACGACCTGGTCACGGCCCCGGAAATCCTGTTTTTCTGGGTGGCCCGCATGATCATGGCCGGGTATGAATACCGCGGGGAGAAGCCTTTCCGCAACGTGTATCTGACCGGTATTGTGCGCGACAAGAAAGGCCGCAAGATGTCGAAATCGCTGGGCAATTCACCCGATCCCCTGCTGCTCATCAGCCGCTACGGGGCTGACGGGGTGCGCGTGGGCATGCTGTTCAGCTCACCGGCCGGCAACGACCTGCTTTTTGACGAAAAACTCTGCGAACAGGGCCGCAATTTCTGCAACAAAATCTGGAACGCCCTGCGCCTGGTCAAAAGCTGGAACACGGCCGAAACCGGTGCCTCCGTCACCGACCGGGCAGCCATCGGCTGGTTCGGGGCCAGGCTGTCGCTCATGCTCGAAGAGCTGGAATCGCAGATGCAGGAATACCGCATCAGCGAAGCCCTTAAAAAGCTCTACTCCTTCATCTGGGACGATTTCTGCTCCTGGTACCTGGAAATGATCAAGCCCGCCTACGGGGAAGCCATCAGCAGCGAAACCTACGAGCTGACCCTGGGCTTCTTTGAAGACATCCTGCGCATGCTGCACCCGTTCATGCCCTTCATCACCGAAGAGATCTGGCACCACCTGCGCCAGCGTGCCGAAGGCGATGACCTCATCGTGAACCACTGGCCCGACCCCAGGGAAACCGATGCAGGGGCAGCCCGCCTGGGCGACCTGGCCCGCGATATCATTTCCCGGATCCGCGACCTGCGCAACCGCCACGGCATTAGCCGGAAAGAAAAAACCATACTCTACACCGGTTCCGGCCAGAATCTGAAGCTGGGAGGGTTTGAAGAGCTAATCCGGAAACTGGGCGATTTGGCCGCCATTGAATCCACCGAAACAGTGCCCGATGGAAGCTATGCCTTCGTGCTGGGTCAGTACAGCTTTTACCTGAAGGCCGACACCCCCCTGAACAAGGAACAGGAAGCCGAACGCCTCGAGAAGGAAATCCGCTACCTCGAAGGGTTCATCGCCTCGGTGGAAAAGAAACTGGGCAACGAACGCTTTGTGCAAAACGCCCCGGAAGCCGTGGTGGCCCGCGAGCGCAAAAAGCTGGAAGACGGCAAATCGCGCCTGGCCTCGCTGCGCGAGAGCCTGAAACAGCTCAACGGGGTCTGAGCCGGGGGTGCCCATCAATTTTCTCCTTTGTAAATTCGTGACATTATGCTCACTGCCTTCCTCATGCTGACCCTTACCCTGCTGGCAGCCGCCTCGTGCCACCGGGGAGGCGAACAATACAACCGGGTGAACGAAGCCGGTGAACGGGACGGGGAATGGCGCTTCTACTACGACAGCGGGGAACTGCGCGAAATCATCACCTACCGTGACGGGCGGAAAGACGGGCCCCAGTTCCAGTTTTACCCCAACGGTAACCTGAGCCTCGAAACCTACTGGGACAGCGACAGCACCGCCTCCTGGCTCGACAGCGTCACCCGCCAGTACAGCGAATACGGGCAGCTGGTGATGGAAGGCTGGTACAGGGACGGCACCCCCGATTCGCTGTTCCGCTACTGGTACCCGGACGGCACCCTGAAAGAAGTGCGCATCTACCGCGATGGCCTCAAAACCGGCCTCTGGAAATATTACCGCCCGGACGGCTCACTGGAAAAAACGGTGGACTATCGCGGCTTCGAACAATACTGGACCGAAGACACCCGGGCCGGCATCATGACCTGGTACGGCCCCGGGGGCGACACCCTCCTGCAGGAAACCTGGCTGGAAGGCAGGAAGGTGGAATAAAAAATCCCCCTCCCTGTTTATTCAAAACCCGGACCTGCCCGGTATGAATAAATTAGTAACTTATACAGGATATGTTTGTTTAGAATGACAATGGCCCATACCTTACATCCTTGCCTGGCTTCTTCAAAATTGGTTTAAATTCAACGAAGCATAACTTAAATAAGGCCACAGGAAATTTTCAACGCTTATTTTTCCGGGTTTCAGAAACTGTTTTTTGTTATGTTTGTTCATTATTAACAGATGTTCATGTTTCATGAACATTTCAATAACGTGAACATGAAAAAGCAGGACATTATTGAACAGGCCTTTATTCATTTACAAGGTGAACTGGGCAAGAAACTCAAATGGAAACGGCCTCATATACAAGATCCGGAAAACAGGCATGATGCCATATTTACCCTGGGAAATAAAATAATCTATGTAATAGCGAAGGATGAAGTGCGCCCTGCCCATGTGGAGCATATTCAACATTTGAAGGAACGTTACGGTAATTTCATTATTGCGGCAAATTATATTACGCCCAATGCTAAAAAAATGCTTAAAGAGAGAGGACTTAACTATATAGACCGGGTTGGGAATACCTGGTTCCGGTTAGAGCCGGTTTTTATCTACATAGACGGATTACATAACAGGCCTCCTACTGAAGATCGAAAGAACCGGGCATTTACCCGTACAGGAATTAAGGTAGTCTTTCAACTACTTAATAATCCGGAGTTGATCAATGCAACCTATCGTAAAATTGCTCAAATCACCGGGGTTGCGCTGGGGACCGTTCCTAAAGTAATTACCGGGCTGAAAGAAGAAGGAATTTTGTTAAGAAAAACCCAAAATGAATGGATCGTAACCAATTATGATAAATTGCTTGACCGTTGGCAAAATGAATATATCAAGAAGTTGAAACCCACCCTTTTTGTTAAGAGATACCGTCCTGTCAATCCTGATTTCTACACCAAATGGAAAAAAGTGGATTTAACAGGGTATGCACAATGGGGCGGTGAACCTGCCGGGGATCTTCTAACGAATAATTTAAGGCCTGAAATATTTACGATATACACCAATCAAACTCAGCAAGAAATAATGAAAAAGTACAAATGGCTACCCGACCCGGAAGGCAATATATATGTGTATAAGCAATTCTGGGTAGTAAACAATAAAAAAACGCTCACAAACCATGCACCTGTCCCCCTGGTTTATGCGGACCTTATGGAAACAGAAAATAGCAGATGTATTGAAACCGCAACAATGATTTATGAGCAATACCTGCGGAAATATTAATCATTACTTATTTGAAAAGCACAAAGAGGCATTCACTCTGCTTTTGGATGTGTTTAATGCATTCCAGCTGAATTACTTTCTCATTGGTGCGCAAGCACGCGATATTCATTTCCTTTCAAAAGGGATTGAACCTTCCCGCGGGACAAGGGATATTGATTTTGCAGTTATGGTCGATTCAATAGACCAATACAATGCATTAATAAATGCTTTAAAGGCAAAAGGGTTTGAAGAAACCAAAGACCCGTTTCGATTGAATTGGAAAAAAGGTGAAACCGTTATTGACTTACTTCCATTCGGGCAAATTGAAGAAAACTATACCGTGAGTTTTAACGAACGGGAAATTGAATTATTTGTACTGGGATACAAAGAATTGAATGAAGAGTTAGAAGAATTTTATCTCGATGAATATAATTCTGTCTCAATTCCCGTCCTGCCAATTCATGGGTTATTTATATTGAAATTAATCTCATGGGACAATAGCAAATATGCACGTGATAAAGACTTGAGCGATCTCTTTCAAATTCTTAATAACTTTTGGGAATTTGCAGAAAATGAAGCCTATGAAAAACATAGTGACCTCTTTGATGATAATTTCGAAATAAGTAAAGCTGCTGCGAGAATTCTCGGGCGACATCTTAAAAAAACATTAAACAAATCAAAAGTTTTAAAAGAACAGATACTAAAGATATTAGAAGAACAAACTGCTACCGCTGGTCAGCCGGGACTTTTACTACAAAAGTTTGCGGGTTACAGTGACAAACCCATTGAAGAGATAAAATCATTAATTGACGAAATAATTAAAGGAATCATTGAATAAGTCCTCATGGGCAAAGCATTATAAGGATTAAGCTTGTATTTGGCATTAAACTTTACTCTTCAACTTTATCTCCCACATATTTTTTACTGGTTTAAGTTTAGCCAAGCGTAACATAAACCTGCCCATAA
>CAYRDC010000030.1:0-21566 GCA_964422925.1 uncultured Chitinophagales bacterium
CCGGTATTGATCAAACGGGACGCGGCCAATGAATTCATAAATGCCTTTATGCAGCGGCAGCAACAGCAAACCATTGCCGCCAATGAAAAAAGAGGGGAAGATTTTTTGGCGGAAAATGCGCAAAAGCCCGGAGTGATAGTCCTGCCCGATGGCTTGCAGTATAAGGTTTTGAGGGAAGGGGAAGGCCCGAAACCCAGCCTGACGGACACGGTTAAGGTCAACTATCACGGCACCCTGATTGACGGAACCGTATTCGACAGCAGTTACGAAAGAGGCGAACCGGCTGTTTTTCCGGTAAACGGGGTAATAAAAGGATGGCAGGAAGCCTTGCAGATGATGCCGGTGGGATCGAAATGGAAATTGTTTATTCCGGCTGACCTGGCCTATGGCGACCAGGGGGCGCCTCCTTACATTGCCGGTGGGTCCACCCTGATTTTCGAAGTGGAGCTTCTGGAAATTCTCCGGTAAGAAGCCGGTCAAACAATACGTATCATTGGATCGTCAGGCGGAGCCAGTGCTCCAACAGGCTCTGCCGGGCAACCGTGGTCATGCAGGATTTGTTCGAATTCCTTTCTGAATCCCGGATCAACCGCCACCAGCAGGCCTCCGCTGGTTTGCGGATCACAAAACAATTTTTGCTGCTCCTCCGTGAGTTCTTCGATCAGGTGCTGGTAACTGTTCCAGTTGCGCCCGGTGCCACCGGGTACGCAACCCATTTCCAGGTACATCCGGCTTTCCGGGATTACAGGTACGGCCTCAGCCCGGATCCGGGCTGACACGCCACTGGCTTCGCAGATTTCCCGCAGGTGGCCCAGCAGACCAAAACCGGTTACATCCGTCAGGGCATGCACTGCGGGTAAGCTGCCAAACAAAGCACCGATCCGGTTCAGGTGAATCATAATATCCCTCGCCAGGTTGAGATGCTCTTCTTTCAGTTTGCTCTGTTTTTGCGCGGTAGTCAGAATGCCCACTCCAAGTGGCTTTGTCAGGTACAGCAGGTCGCCCGACCGGGCTCCGGCATTGGTTTTCAGGTTTCCGGTGGAAACCGATCCGGTCACGGCTAGCCCGAAAATCGGTTCAGGGCTATCGATGCTATGGCCGCCAGCCAGCGGGATGCCTGCTTCCCGGCAAATGGACCGGGCTCCCTCCAGCACCCTGGCAGCCTCTTCAGGTGGCAGTTTGTCTAGAGGCCAACCAAGCAATGCGATGGCCAATAAGGGATTGCCGCCCATGGCATACACATCGCTTAAGGCATTGACCGATGCAATGCGTCCGAAATCAAATGCATCATCCACAATCGGCATGAAAAAATCTGTGGTGCTGATCAGTGCCGTTCCGTTACCCATATCCAAAACAGCCGCATCGTCTTTGTGGGTATTACCGACAAGGAGCCTGGGATAAGCACCCTTGTCTGACCCTGATTTTAGGATTTTTTCAAGCACATCGGGGGCAATTTTGCATCCGCAGCCAGCTCCGTGGCTGTACTGGGTCAACCGGATAGGTTCATTCATGGACAGCAGTCAGTTTTCGGCCGGCAAAAGCCCGCAATTCGCGGGAATTCCTTTCCGGATTCAGTTCAGAAAATGTTAACCGGAAAATCCGGTCGGTGTCTTTATGTTTCAGGCCGAAGGCATAGGCTTTGTCGTAATACCGCAGCGCCAGCCTGGCCACATCTCTCAAATTGCCCGCCTCAAGGGCTTTCAGGGCCTCTTTCAATACCTGCCCGCCCAGCTTGCGCTCAATCTTTCGCAGGGAAGCCGCCAGATCCTCACGCGAAAAGGCCCCATATTCTTTAACCAAAAGATCCAGGCGGTCTTTTTCAGGGACTTCGATTACGAACAAGGGGGCAGTCCGCATCAATTTCCAGAAATCTTCAGGCAAGATGACCTTCCCGATATTCAGGCTTTCGTCTTCCAGCCAAACCGGCCTGGCCGGGTCCAACTCGAGCAATACGTCAAACAAATCGTTCTGAAACTGTTCGGTAGAGGGCTGGGGAGGCTGTCCGAGGGAACCGAAAGCCGAACCCTTATGGCAGGCAAGCTCTTCCAGGTCAATGATTTGCTTGCCCTGCCGCTCCAGTGCTTTCAGGATCAGGGTTTTCCCGCTGCCGGTTTTTCCGCCAATCACCCGGAAAGTCCACGGGTTTTCACCCAGCAGCTCATGAAAAGCCTGGCGGTACCTTTTGTACCCGCCTTCGAGCAGGTACACAGTGAACCCGGCTGTTTCCAGCAGCCAGGCCATACTGCTACTGCGCATACCGCCCCGCCAGCAATGCAGCAGTACTTCCCTGCCCTTTGCCAGTTCCCTGGCCCGGGATACAAAACCGGCCAGCTTTGGCCCTACCAGACGCAAACCGGCCTGAACAGCTTCATCCCGGCCCATCCTGGAATACTTCGTTCCCACTTCTGCCCGTTCTTCCTCCGTAAACAAGGGTAGAGAATGTACCCCGGGGATGTGCCCCCGGGCATACTCGGCCGGTGAGCGGACATCCAGGACAGGCACCTTTTTGCGAAGCTCCAGAAACTGCTTTATATCAACGTATTGGCTCAATTCTTTGCAATCATTAACGCTTAACTGACCATTCAAACGCTTCAATCAAAGCGCTGATTTCCTATATTCGTGGCAGCCGGTTATTCAAATCCATTAACAGCCCAAATTTCCAAAGCTTACCGATGACCTGCAACTTTTTATTTCTCTCCCGGTACTGGAAACGCTTCCTTTCGTTGATGCTGGTCATTCCGGCAGGCGGCTATTTGCCGGCCAGCCCGCTAACCGGACTTACATTGGCAAATACACCGCATTTCTCTGTAATTGGCCATAACCCCATGCCTGATGAAACCCGTGTCGCGCAACTGACTGGCCTGCTGGAAAAGCGATACAGGTCAATCGGCAAGTTTACGGGGATTTCCATCCCCGTGGAGCGGATTACCATACATGTTTACAGTTCCGGGGAATCCAAAGGTATGCTAACCGGAGACACCCGCCCGGCCTCAGCTGACAACCAGGGCCAGTTGTATCTGGTCCTGAACGAAACCTACGATGGGTATGAGCTGGCCCTGCCTTACCGTTTAATGCTGGAAAAACTGTGGGGCCCTCCGGCCCGGGAAGAACTTGCACAAGGCCTCGCAGTGTTTTTTACGGAACATTGGCAGCGGATGGGATACCGCTATTGGGCAGGCCGGCTGTACGCCAGCGGCAATTACCTGACACTGAACCAGCTGCTTGATACCTCCAGGGCCCCATTCCAGTCGCCACTGGTCCGGGAATGCCTGCTCGGGGCATTGACCGAATGGATGGTGAGCCAGGCGGGCATCGAAACGGTTGAAAAACTGTACAAGCAAGGCGGGTTTGAAGCCTTCAATACGCGGTTGTTTGAAAAAAGTTGGGCGCTTTGGCTCGAAAGCCTGTCAAAATTATATGGCTCAGTCAAAACATCTACCTCAAAACTGCCTGAAAAATTATTGGGGTTCAACTTTGCTCACGAAGGTTATCGGATTTTCAACGGTTATATTTCGGAAGCCGCGGCAAACTCCCTGCAGCAATTGAAAGAAACCGGGGCCAATGCCGTCACTGTCATTCCCTACACCTTCATGCCGGAACCCACACAGCCCTTCGCGTTTCCTTTTGCCTCGGGAGCCGGTTCGGAAAACGATGAAAGCCTGGTGCACGTGATGGACCATGCCCAGCGCCTGGGCCTGCGGGTGATGGTAAAGCCCCAGATTTGGCTGCATGGCAACTGGCCGGGCGACATCCGCATGAAAACCCCGGAAGACTGGGAGCTGTTTTTCGAACATTACTACCAATGGATACTCCACTATGCCTTCTTATCGGAAATCCGGGGCGCTGAAGTGTTTTGCATCGGAACCGAGATGAGCGAAACCACCCGCCTGCGCCCGGAACAGTGGAAATGGCTTATCGGGAAGATACGCGGCCTGTACAGCGGGGCGCTTACCTACTGCGCCAACTGGTACCGCGAATTTGAATCGGTCAGTTTTTGGAAAGAGCTGGATTACGCGGGCATCAGCTGCTACTACCCCCTGAGCGCCAGCGAACAGGCCTCCCGCACCGAGCTCGAGGAGGGCATGCGCGCTATTGCCGGCACCCTGGCATCGGTCAGCCGGGAGTCGGGCCGGAAGGTGCTGCTGGCCGAGATCGGCTACCGCAGCATCCCGCACCCCTGGGTTCTCCCCCACGATTACGACCGGAACGCCACCGGCAACCAGCAGGACCAGGCCCTGTGCTACGACCTTGCCATGCAAAACTTGGCAGCGGCCGACTGGTGCGCGGGCATCTTCTGGTGGAAATGGCCGGCTTACATGCCTTACCGCATGAACGACCAGACAGGGTTCTCACCCCTGAACAAACAGGCAGAAAAAGTGCTGGAAAACTGGTTTGAACACCTGGAGGCTCAGTAGCCGTTCAGGTAGGCGTCAAAATCTTTTTCAATCACCTGGTAGCCCTGCGGAAGCGACATATCCGCAGCCTTTGGCAGCTCTTCCGAGATTTCGGCCAGGGTCATTTCGGTACTGGCTCCGCCCGCCATGATGATCTGCTTGATGATGGTACCCCGGATGCCCTCCACGGTGGTCAGGTTGCCCGTCAGGGCCTGCACCTCGGGTGTGATGGGCGGCAGTATAAGGTCATCGGTCAACCATACAAACTGGTTCTGCACCCCGTCTTCGGTGTAGATGTCGATCCGGTATTTGCGGCAGGTGTAGCCCTGCACCACTTCGGTAACCCCGAGGTCGGTGATGACGGGCTTGTTGAAGGTGCTGTACGGGTTGCGCTTCAGTATGCGGTAAACAACTTTTTGCGTGTCGTTAATGATATAAAGCTGATTTTCATTATTTTTCACGAGGAAATAGCCGTAATTGATATCGGTCATTCCGCCATTGATCTTGATGCGGATATCATGGCCAAGGGCCCACACGTCAATGCTGTGCGGTAAAATAATGGCCATATCCTCCGCCCCGTTTCCCTCATAAGTCAGGCTATACTGTAATTTCCCGTTAAAATAATTCTGGGCATAAAGCGCAGAAAAAGCGGGTAATAAAATCAATAAAACAATGAGTGCAAAACTTCTTTTCATGCCTGTAAATTTACGGATTTGAGCTGAAGTGTTTTTTTTAGTTTTAAGATCAAATTGAGCGCATGAATAACTGGTTTTTCATCATCATATTGTGCCTGACCCTTGGACTGGCTCCCTTCAGCCCGGAACCGCACATTATGGCTGACATCCGCTGGGTACTTGGGGGAGCCAAAGGAATGACCGCTCTTAATTGGTTTGATCTGTTTTTGCATGGTTTTCCATGGCTTTTATTATTGCGTCTTTTGTTGATTAACGCCTGGAAACTTATCCGCCAATTAAGCACATGACCATATCAGTCATACAAATTGGTTCATTTTCAGGGCAAGCCCGGACAAAACAGATACGGAAACTATGAAGATGCTGAAATTACTTGCCGGTCCGGTTTTGGGTTTGGCTACGTGGTTAAGCCTGATATCCGTGGTCCCGGAACCGGTGATTGCCCGCATGGCAGGCATTGCCATATGGATGGCCGCCTGGTGGATTACCGAAGCTTTGCCCCTGGCCGTAACGGCTTTTATGCCTCTTGCTCTCTACCCGCTCTGCGGTATCATGAGCACCAAAGCCATTGCCCCGGAATACATGAATGATATCATTTTCCTGTTTATCGGGGGTTTTATGGTTGCTTTTGCCATGGAAAGATGGGCACTGCATCAGCGCATTGCGCTGGCCATCATCCGGCTGATGGGACAAAACCTGCGGGCTATCGTTTGGGGCAGTATGCTGGCCACTTTTTTCCTGAGCATGTGGATATCCAATACTGCCACCGCCATTATGATGATGGCCCCTGCCATAGCGGTCATTTCCAGTCTGGATGGCCAGTCGTCTCCGGAAATCAAATCCAATTTTGCACTGGCTCTTTTGCTGGGCATTGCTTACAGCGCTTCACTGGGAGGGATGGCAACTATTATCGGCACGCCTCCGAATATGATCTTCCTGAAACAATATGAAATCGCCTTCCCCGATGCATCGGAAATCAGCTTTTCCACCTGGATGCAGTTTGCCTTGCCGGTGGCTTTGGTGTTCCTGGTTATCGTGTATTTTATTCTGAAAAAACGTTACTTGCAGGCAGCAGCCATGCGGGAACAATCCGTGGCAGACGTTTCCGGGTCGCTGTCGCCCGGGCCCGTTACCTATCAACAAAAAGTCATGCTGAGGGCTTTTATCCTGATGGCCCTTCTGTTCATTTTCAGGGCAGATATACGGATTGGATCTTTTGTTATCCCGGGGTGGAGCCGCCTGTTCCCTCACCCGGAATTCTTTAAGGACAGCACGGTAGCCATTGCGATTGCCCTGCTGCTGTTCCTGGTTCCATCCCGTAGTAAAGAGCAGCCATTTATGTTGAGTTGGAAAGATGCCTCCCGCACGCCTTTCAATATTATTTTACTGTTTGGGGGCGGGTTTGCCCTGGCCCGTGGGTTCACGGATACCGGGCTTTCCTTATGGCTGGGGAACCAGCTTCATAACCTGGGAAGCCTGCCGGCATGGCTCATCATCGCCATTGTTTGTTTCATTATGACCTTCCTGACGGAAATGACCTCCAATACAGCCACTACGCAAATGATTCTTCCCGTGTTGGCTGCCCTGAGCGTGGGTATTGGCGTTAATGGTCTCCTGCTGATGATTCCAGCCACCCTGTCTGCCTCCTGTGCGTTTATGCTTCCGGTGGCTACACCACCCAATGCCATCATCTTTGGTACCCAGCGGGTCACCATCCGGGAAATGGCACGAACCGGCCTGATCCTTAACCTGGCCGGTGTGATCCTGATAACGGCCGCGATGTTTTTTTATGGACGTTGGGTCTTTGGTATTTGACCCTCTTATTCAGGTGCTTCTGATGACGGATAATATTCGATACGCCAAACCAGTTCGGCTGCCTGACGAAGCATGTAAGATACTCCGCAATACCTATCCTGTGACAGTTTCACTGCCTTTTCAATTTTGGCTTTGTCCGGATTGTCATCATAAAACCGGTAAGTCAGGTGAATTTTCCGGTAATACTTGGGGTGCTCCTCATTCACTTCTGCTGTAATCAGCATGCTGAAACCGGCCACTTCGGCCCGCATTTTTTTCAACAGGGAAGCTACGTCCATCCCGGTACATCCGGCCAGGCTGGCAAGCAGCAGGGGTTTGGGTCTCGGGCCCTGGTCCTTGCCGCCAACCTCTTCCGTGGCGTCCAGAATAATCCGGTGCCCATTGACTTCGGAGGCAAAAGCCATTCCTCCGATCCAGCGTGTTTCTACTTCATGGTTCATAGGTCATATTTTTTTATGGCAAGTCTTTCCAGCGCTTTGAGTAAATCATAATTTCACACCGCAAAAGAACATTTTATGTTTGGTAAGATCAAAGAAATAAAGAAAGAACTGGAAGCCGTAAAAACGAGTTGGAAAATATTTGCGTTACAGGGGAAGCTGCCAATGGCAAAATCTCGGTTACAGTAAACGGTCGGCACCGGATTACGGAATTGACCATTGATCCGGGGTTAATGGACGACAAAGAGCAGCTTGAAGACCTCCTTATTACAGCTATAAACCGGGCGCAGGAAGAGGTATCGCGCATAGCGGAAGAGAAAATGAAAGAAACAGCCCGAGGATTGTTTCCGGGATTTCCGGGACTGTTTTAACCCAAGGCAACATCCAGTAACATCATAATGCTGAATCCGATCATAGCACCTCCGGTAGCTATATCCGTATTTTTGCTCAATTGGGATTCAGGGATTAGCTCTTCTACCACTACGAAAATCATGGCGCCAGCCGCAAAAGCCAGGGCATAGGGAAGAATCGGCTGCACGTACATTACCGCTGCGGCTCCTATAACCCCTCCAATGGGCTCCACCACTCCGGATAACTGCCCGTACCAAAAGGCCCGCCCGCGGGAAAATCCTTCCCTGCGCAGGGGAGCGGAAACCGATAATCCTTCCGGAAAATTCTGAATACCGATACCGAGAGCCAGGGCAAGGGCGGCTCCCAGGCTCATTCCATGCAGGCCCGATGCAGCTGCGCCAAAAGCCACTCCAACAGCCAGGCCTTCCGGCAGATTATGTATGGTAATGGCTGACACCAGCAATATGCTGCGGTGCCAGCTCGTATGCGGCCCCTCGGCTTCCTCAATCGGGAATCCAAGGTGAAGGTGGGGAATTAATTTATCGAAAATGGCCAACAACACTCCACCCGTCAAAAATCCGATTACAGCCGGAACCCAACCGGGTTGGCCGTTTTGCTCGGCCATTTCTATGGCCGGAGCCAGCAATGACCAAAAACTGGCCGCTATCATCACTCCCGCTGCAAATCCCAGCAGTCCGTCCATTACTTTGCGGTTAATTTCCCGAAGGAAAAAAACCAGGCTTGCACCCAGGGCTGTAACTCCCCAGGTAAACAAAGTAGCCAATAAAGCCTGTACCACTGGATTCAGGTCTTTAAACCATGCAATCATCAGATACCGATTTTTTCTTACAGGAAAAACGCAAGGAATTACAAATATGACAAATGCCGGACAGGCAGGCAAGAAAAGTTATGCCACCCAGATTTTTACAGACATTTTTATTAGCAACGAACCTGTTAATTACTCTGAATAAAATAAAACTCTTCCAAATATAATTCCCGGAAGATAAGCCGGTGGGCCCAGTAGGACTTGAATGCCGCGCCTCAGGCGCGAGCATCCTCGAATCCCGCAAACAGCGGGATTCGGGACCTCCGACCAACGGATTTGGCAAAACCCAAAACATATCCAACACCGTACCCTGTTACCTCCAGAAATAAAAAAACCTCCCGGTTGATATTTCCGGAAGGCACATACTTGTGGGCCCAGTAGGACTTGAACCTACGACCAACGGATTATGAGTCCGCTGCTCTAACCAACTGAGCTATGGGCCCGGACACTGCAAAATTAGCATATTTACACCGCATATTGCATTTCAAATTACAATTTTAAAATCCAGATGGCATCGGCATATTCTTCCATTATCCTGGACCTGGGCGGAGTAGTTATTGAAACCGAACCCGCCAAAACACTCGAAACTTTTCGCATACTGGGAGTGGACCACATTGATCCGCTTTTCCAGGAATTCATTGAGCAGGGAATTTTGGAAAACCTGGAAACCGGCAAGATGAGCTATGAAACTTTCAGGGATCTTTTTCAGGCAAGGCTGGAAGAGCCCATTGAAAACAAATGGTTTGATGAAGCATGGGATGCCATGTTAATTGGGATTCCGCCCCAGCGCATCGAACTATTGGAACAACTACGGCAACAATTTCCACTTTACCTGTTGAGCAATACCAATACCCGGCATGTGCAGCGGATTAACCAATACCTGGAATCGGCCTATCAGATCCCCGGGCTGGAACATCTGTTTGACCGGTGTTTTTATTCCTATGAATGCGGGCTCCGTAAACCGGACCCGGAGATTTTCCGCATGGTAGCGGATTTATTAGATTTGGAACCGCAGCAGGTGCTTTACCTGGATGATACGGAAGAAAATCTGATCGCTGCTGAAAAACTGGGATTTCAGATAGAACTCATACACCGGGAATATCCTTTGGAGGAATATTTTTCATGGCCGTAAACAGGTGTTTTACCGCCTGCCTGGCCCGGGACCCCGGTTGTTTTGTTTTTGTTCACGGGCTTTTTTCAATAACCAGAGTTTGAATTCTTCTTCCGCTTTAAAGTATTGGGCTACTTTCAGCGGAGTTAACACCTTGAGAAACTCGTAATAGTATTTCTTTTTCACATCGAGTTCCTGCTGCTCGAATTCAAATTGTTTGTCCAGCAATTCTTTAATCTCAGAATCGCTCATGGTATCCAGCTTGCGCCATTTGCCGAAGTTATATTCCCTGCGGGCTTCCCGGACAGCTTTGAGCTCTGCCTGGAAAGCATTGTAAACCGGCCAGAAAACCTGTGCTTCAGTAGGGGTCAGGTTCATGTGGTTTGTGAGGTAGCCTACTTTAATGGCTTCCACCTTTTCTTCCCGGTCATTGGGCTGGGCTTTCAGCTCCGGGATCAGCCACAAAGTCATGATGGCAGTCAGCAAGAATATTCTCTGTTTCATAACAATTCCTCCTCAAGGATTTCCAGATCCAGGTTTTGTTCAAGCCAATCATTCAATTCGTCTTCCTCCAGCCCCGAAGCGCTTTCCTGCTTATACAGCCGGTCAATGGTTTCCTCATCCAGCGCATTGACCAGCACGGTTTCATCAAAATCATTGATGTTGTTCTCCATAAACTCTGCTATGGCGTCCGCGTTCAGGTTTTCTTCGGAAACCGGATGGTTGGTTAACAACTGGAAAGTAACCACAGCCACCACCAGCAAAGCGGCAGCCAGGCTCACCATGCCGGCCACCTTGTTGAACAAGGGGCGGACGGAGCGTGTCCTGCCGTACAGCTTCCTCTTCAGTTCCGCGAAATAATTATCCGGCACCCGGAATGGGTTTTGCCCCTGCAAACCGGCCAGAACGGGTGCAACAGACCGGATTTCTTCTTTCGGGTTTTCTTCTGCTTCGATGCGGGCCATAATCAGGCCGGGCAGTTGTTCGAAATATCCTTCCGGTACGGTAAATCCTTCTTTTTTGGGGCCGGATGAAGAATCTTCCGCCAGGGCCGAAAACAAACCGAGCAAACGATTTTTGTTCTCAGCAAAATAGTTTTCGGGGACGCTGAACGGATTCTTCCTGGGTATTTTTGCCAGTTCAGGAGCAATCCTTCGGAGTTCCTCTTCAATTTGCTTTTGATTTTCCCTATGGTCCGAAATTCTTTTCATGCGCTTGTTTCGACTCGATTGCCGGTCACCGGTTTAACGGTTTGTAATATATTTTTCAATCTTTTTGGCCGCGTGATGATATGACGCTTTCAAGGCGCCTACCGAAGTATCCAGCACTTCTGCCATGTCCTCGTATTTCATCTCTTCAAAATAGCGAAGTTTGAATACAATTTTTTGTTTTTCCGGCAACTGCTCTATGGCTTCCTGCAACCTGATTGCCAGCTCATCCCCGTCAAAATAAGCATCGGCCCGTAATTTATCGGCCAGTGTATTTTCCCCGCTGTCCATGGAAACGGCATGCCTTCTTTGCTTTTTCCGCAAAAAGCTCAGGCATTCATTGGTAGCGATCCGGTAAAGCCAGGTATACAGCTTGGAATCGGAACGGAAAGCATCCAGTCCTTTCCATACTTTCATAAACACATTTTGGATCACATCGTTGGCATCGTCATGGTTAAGCACCATCCTTCGGATATGCCAGTAGAGCCGTTCCTGGTAAGTTTCCACCAGCAGCCGGAAGGCCTGTTGCTTATGAGCCGGATCGCTGAACAGGCTGATAATTTTGTGATCCACATTTCCCGAAGCTGCCGGCTGGTTCATAAATTTTTCAGTGATTTTTTCTTTGCAATGCGGTTTTGACCGCGTTTACGATGTCCGGTACATCCAGTCCGTATTTTGCCAGTAATTCCGAGGGCTTCCCGCTTTCGCCAAAAACATCCTGTACGGCCACCATTTCCAAAGGAACTGGATGATTTTCCACGAGCACCTGACTGATGGCATCGCCCAGGCCCCCGTTACGCTGGTGTTCTTCCGCTGTAACGGCACATCCGGTCCTGGCAACAGAGTTAATGACTGCCTTTTTGTCCAAGGGTTTAATGGTGTGGATATTGATCAGCTCTGCGGATATTCCTTCCTGCTCGAGTATTTTACCGGCTTCAATGGCTTTGGCCACCATATGGCCCGTGGCAAAAATGCTGATATCGCTTCCCGCAACAATGGTTTGAGCTTTTCCCGTTTCGAACGGTTCATCAGCCGGGGTGAAGTTTGGAAATTTCGGCCTCCCGAAGCGGAGATATACCGGCCCGTCAATACCGGGAAGCGCGAGGGTGGCCATCCGGGTCTGGTTATAATCGCAGGGGCTTATGACGGTCATATTGGGCAGGGCGCGCATCAGGGCGATATCTTCCAGGATCTGGTGAGTCGCCCCGTCTTCCCCAAGGGTCAGGCCGGCATGTGAAGCACAAATCTTCACCGGTTTGCGGCTGTATGCCACACTTTGACGTATCTGGTCGAACACCCGCCCGGTGGCAAAATTAGCAAACGTGGTTGCCAGGGGTATTTTCCCGCCAATGGTCAACCCGGCTGCCATGCCTATCATATTGGCTTCCGCAATCCCTACCTGGAAGAAACGGTCCGGAAATGCTTCCATAAATTTTCCCAACCGGAGGGACCCGGCTAGGTCTGCAGTCAATACCACAACATCCTGATTGAAACTGGCCAATTCATAGGCCCCGTCTCCAAATCCCCGCCTGGTTTCCTTCATCTCCGATAAATCAATAGCGGAAAAAGAACTATACAAGCTCACAGTTTAATAGTTTTTGATTCTCCGGATTCAATCACAAATTTCTTGGTAATCGTACTGTTCATATCCCGGGCCAGTTTGCTCCGGTAAATCACATAATAGGTCCCGGGCTGCAGGGCAACGGTTTCTTTTAAAATCCGATTATTCAACTGGTAAATCTTAACCATCTGGTTATCCTGCACCGTGAAAATGCCACCGTATATTTCAATGCTGCTGTAAAAAGTGACAAGACCGGGATTCGGAATGCGGATGCTGGTTGTGGAGCGTTCCGAAATTTGAATATTTTCCAGCCTTATCCGGGGCAGTGTCAAAATCTCCAGGTCGTAATAACCAGTCAGGTACCGCTCTGTGGAATTGATGTTTTGAACATTCACCGTTTTATCCTCTCCATGAACTGTTACCAGGCACTTTATATCCTGCTGATAGCTGCTCAACGCATCTCCTTGCATCAACAATTGTAAATCTCCCTGGGGAGTCGGCACTTCGATCTTGTTGTGCATATTGGGAACAATTTCAATATCGTTCAGCCGGACCGGTGGCAGCGTATGAATGATCAGGTCATACCGGTTTAACGGATCAATCAATAAGGTATCTGAATAGCCGGCTGTATTGAAGGTATGATAGTAATTATATTCCACCTTATGGCTTACCTCGTTCATAAATGTCATATTCACATCTGTTTCGGTTGGCCGGTCTTCCTCGTCCAGCAGGTCTACCTGGGTGGTTGTCTGGCTCAGCACACTTTTAATAATCGCATGCAAAATACCTTTGAAACCTTCCGGAGAGGAGGCGTTATAATAGCTACCGATACAGTCGAGCCGGGTTTGCAGGCTGCTGCTCACAGACAGACCTATAACGAATGGCCGAAGAATTACTTGCTTTTCCTGCAAAGCCCTGGAAACAGCACATGGATCCCCTTCACAGGATTCCTCCCCGTCAGTAATAAGTATAATGATATTCCGGACATTGCGGTAAGAGGGAAAATCCTTTTCAGCCCTTTCCAGGGCATAAGCGATTGGCGTGATGCCTTTTGGCTGTATAGTCCGGAGCTTGCTTTTTATGTAAATATGGTTCCCCGGCCGGAATCCAACTTCCAGTTTGGTATCCTGGCAGTCGTGCAGGCTGTAATATGATTGATGGCCGTAAATCCTGAGCGCCATTTGCAGGTTTTCAATATTTTTCAGGGAATCAACCAGGTCGCTCAGTATTTGCTTGGCAGCCTGTATTTTGCTCCCGTGAACCCAGTTGTTGCTCATGCTCTGGGACGCGTCCAGCATGAACAATATGCGCGTCAAGGGTTTTTTATTATTCTGAGCCTGCAGCAAACCCGGCACTATGCTTAAAAGCACAAGGATTAAAACCCGGAAAAGGGATTTGGTCATCAATCGATATGTCGTCCTTGCGGTCATTTCAGAATCGAACCGTGGTCGTGCTTTTTGAATAAACCACTACGGATTTTGTCTGGGTTAACGCGGAACTCCGCAATCCATACGGACGGTAAACCACCTGGTAAGCGCCCGGCTGTAATCGCACTCCATAAGGCTGATTCAGATTCTTTATCTCAATAACCCGCTCCAGGGTTTGGTTTCGCTCTATATAAACACTGACAATGCCAGGGCGCACCGCGGTCAGGTTCAGGTTGCCGGTGGCCGGTATGGTAATCTCGGTATTTTTGCTTTGATCGATCTTTACATTTTTAAATTCCAGCCTTGGCAAAGTGAGCACTTCCAGGTCGTAATAACCTACCAGCAGTTTTTTGATCGTGTTGAATTGTTGCACATCCAGGATTTCATCACTGCCCGCTTTCCGGATCACGCACGGAACGGTGGCAAACCCCGTGGAACCGGAAATTTTCAACACCAGTTGCCCCTGGGGAGCAGGCACGGAAATGATATTGTGCTTTCCTGGTATCAGCTTGATATTGCGCTTAACGACCGGTGGCGTAGTATGCACTGTCAGGTCATACACCCCCACCGGACTGATGTCAAGCGTATCGGACTGGCCGTAAAAATCCAGGCTGTGGACGAAACTATAGACATTGCGATGGGTGAAATGATCGTAAAAAGTGATCTCCACATTGGTTTCCGTAGGGTTCCCATAGATATCCAGCAGGTTTACCTGGGTTGTGGTGTTATTCATCGCCTGGGAAATGACCACATTCAGAGCGTTTTCAAAGCTATGCTCGTCCGAAGCATCATAATAGGTTCCCAGGCAGTCAAAATATTCCGATCCATTTTCCCCCATGCCCAGTCCGATAATGAAAGGGCGCAGCGCGATGTGCCTGCTGGCAAGCACCGAACTTACGGAACAGGGATCGCCCTCGCAGGTTTCTATGCCATCGGTGATAAGGACAATTACGTTCTTGGCTTGCGGGTCAGGCGGAAAATCATTTACCGCCTGGTACAGGCTGTAAGCAATGGGTGTTTGCCCCTGGTTTTTAATATTCCGCAATACTTTCCTGAATGCAGTAGCATTGTTTGGAGCAAAATCACAAACCAGCTTGGAGTCTTCACAGTTTTTCAGTTGCTTGGGGGTTTGAAATCCAAAAATCCGCAGGGCAAATTCCAAATGCCCATTGTTTTGCTCCAGGCTGTCCAGTGTTTGAAACAGGATTTCCTTGGCGACATCAAATTTTGACTTTCCGTCCCAATTGCCTTCCATGCTGCCTGAGGCATCCAGGACAAACAGAATGCGTGTCACGGAAAAATCGGCCTGCGCAGAAATTTTCCAGGGCAACAGGCAGGTCAGGACAGCTGCCGCCAATATGTGCTGGACCGGAAAAACAGTATGAAACCAACGATGGATCATATAACGGCTTTACATGGGAAAATCCCCAAGTGTTTCAGGAAGCTGTGCCAGCGCCTGCTGAAGTTGTTCTTCGCTGGGTGGTACGCCATGCCATTTATGGTCATCCTCCATAAAATCGACTCCCGCGCCCATATGGGTATGCATAATCACTGCCACGGGTTTGCCTGAACCCGCTTTTGATTTAGCTTCCCGCAAAACGGAAACCATCTCATGGACATTATTTCCATTCCGGGTTTCGATCACTTCCCAGCCGAATGCCCGGAACTTGCCTGCCAGGTCGCCCAGTGACATGACTTTTTCCGTTGGGCCGTCAATCTGCTGCCCATTGCGGTCGATGGTGGCAATGAGGCGGTCGGCCTTGTAATGGGCCGCTGCCATGGCGGCTTCCCATATTTGCCCTTCCTCGCATTCCCCGTCACCGTGCAGGCTGAACACGAAATGTTCGTCCCCGTTGAGCCGTTTGGCCAGGGCGGCACCGAGCGCCACGGACAAACCCTGCCCCAGCGAACCGGAAGCCACCCGCACACCGGGAAGCCCTTCCTGGGTGGCCGGGTGTCCCTGCAGGCGGCTGCCCAGTTTCCGGAAAGTGGCCAGCTCCTCCACCGGGAAAAACCCCCTGCGGGCCAGCACACTGTACCACAGGGGCGACACATGGCCGTTCGATAAAAAGAACAGGTCTTCGCCCGTCCCGTCCATGCTGAACGGCAACCGCAGGTCCATTATTTCAAAATACAACGCCACCATAAACTCCGTGCACCCCAGGCTTCCCCCCGGATGCCCCGAGGAGGCCCCGTGCACCATGCGCAGTATGTCGCGCTTCACCTGGGGGACCAATGCCTCAAGCTTTTCTGTTTCAACCATTTGAATAAATTATTCTCCTCAAAAATAGATGTTTCTTTTTGTTTGCCCCCGGCAAATGGAGTGCCTCTCCTGTTGAAAAAGGAAGGTAGTACCATTTTTGTAAATTTGCCCTACCTGAAAACCGGGCCTTTCATATCTGATTCACCGGGTGTAACAGGTAGCGAACTCCCAATGTTTAATCAACACTATGGACCGCATAATGCCCTACCGTCCAAAAAATAATATACGTATTGTTACGGCTGCTTCCCTGTTTGACGGGCATGATGCCGCCATCAACATCATGCGTAGGATTATTCAAGCCTCGGGAGCCGAGGTTATTCACCTCGGACATGACAGGTCAGTGCAGGAAATTGTCGAAACAGCCATTCAGGAGGATGTGCAGTCGGTAGCCATTACTTCTTACCAGGGCGGCCACATGGAATATTTCAAATATCTGAAAGACCTGCTGGCCGGACAGGGTGCTTCGCACATACGCATTTTTGGCGGTGGCGGTGGTGTCATCCTGCCTGACGAGATTGCCGAACTCCACGCATACGGCATCACACGCATCTATTCGCCCGATGACGGGCGGCAGATGGGCCTGCAGGGCATGATCAACGACCTGATGGAAAAATCAGATTTCCCCATAGGAAAATCCCTGAACGGAGCCGAAAAGCTTTATAAAAAAGGCCACAAAGGAGCTATTGCCCGCCTTATCTCAGCCGCGGAAAATTATCCCTACCGGCACAAGACCCTGCTGGATTCGATCCGGAGAGAAGCTGGTCATTCGGAAACCCCGGTTATCGGGATTACAGGAACGGGAGGAGCCGGCAAATCCTCCCTCGTGGATGAACTGGTCAGGCGGTTTTTAAACGATGAGCCCAACCTGCAAATAGGGCTTATATCCGTAGACCCCTCCAAACGAAAAACCGGAGGCGCACTGCTGGGCGACCGTATTCGTATGAATTCCATCCACCACCCGGGAGTATACATGCGCTCGCTGGCCACCCGGCAGTCTAACCTGGCCCTTTCAGCCTATGTGCGTGACGCAATCGCTATCCTGAAAACAGCCGGTTACGACCTGATCATACTGGAAACTTCAGGCATCGGTCAGGCCGATACCGAAATCATCGACCACAGCGATTTGAGCATATATGTCATGACCCCGGAATACGGGGCTGCCACCCAGCTCGAAAAAATCGACATGCTCGACTTTGCCGACATCGTGGTACTTAACAAGTTCGACAAACGGGGCGGGCATGACGCCCTGCGCGATGTGCGCAAGCAATACAAGCGCAACCACAACTTGTTCGATACGCCCGATGAAGACCTGCCGGTTTTCGGCACCATTGCCTCCCAGTTCAATGACCATGGCACCAACCGCTTATACACAGCGCTGGCGGGGTTGATAAACCAAAAGACACACCTGAAGATCAACACCCACATATCGGACCGGGCCATCCGGCAGGAAAACATACACATCATTCCGCCTAACCGGGTACGTTACCTGTCAGAAATTGCTGAAAATAACCGTAATTACGATAAATGGGTAAAGGAACAGGCAGCCTGTGCCGACCGACTGTATGCCCTGAAAAAGGCAATGGAATCCCTACCTCAGGATATGAAAAACCGGGACGCGCTGAAAAAAAGCCTGCAGGAAGCCTGGGATAAAACAGTCAGGGATCTGGATCCCCGGAACCTGGAGCTCCTGCAGGAATGGGAAAAGACCGTGGCACGCTATGCGGCCGATGAATACGTGTACAAGGTGCGCGACCGGGAAGTGAAAGTCAAAACCTACACCACCAGCCTGGCGCATTCGCGCATTCCCAAGATTTCGCTGCCCCGTTACCGCAGCTGGGGCGACCTGCTGGAATGGCTGCTGCAGGAAAACGTACCGGGCAAATTCCCGTTCACGGGCGGTGGGTTCCCGTTCAGGCGCGAAAACGAAGACCCCATCCGGATGTTCGCGGGCGAAGGCCCCCCGGAACGCACCAACAAGCGTTTTCACTACCTGAGCCTCGGCATGCCGGCCAGGCGCCTGTCCACGGCATTCGATTCCGTCACCCTGTACGGGCGCGACCCCGACTACCGGCCCGACATTTACGGGAAAATAGGCAACTCCGGGGTTTCGGTCTGCTGCCTGGACGATGCCAAAAAACTCTACTCGGGCTTCAACCTGTGCGACCCGGCCACCTCGGTGTCCATGACCATCAACGGCCCGGCTGCTATCATGACGGCTTACTTCATGAACGCGGCCATCGACCAGCAGTGCGAGCTGTACATCCGTCAGAACGGCCTGGAGGAAGAGGTGAAGAAAAAAATTGCCCGCCTCAAACGCGGGCAGGCCGCCCTGTGGCCCAAATACCACGGCCCCCTGACGGAAGGCAATGACGGCCTCGGGCTCATGCTGCTGGGCGTGACCGGTGACCAAGTGCTGCCGCGCGAGGTGTACGAAAAAATCAAAGCCGACACCCTGCGCACCGTCCGCGGCACTGTGCAGGCCGATATCCTCAAGGAAGACCAGGCACAGAACACCTGCATCTTCTCCACCGAGTTTTCGCTGCGCATCATGGGCGATGTGCAGGAATATTTCATAAAAAACAAGGTGCGGAATTTTTATTCGGTGTCCATCTCGGGCTACCACATCGCGGAAGCCGGGGCCAACCCCATCACCCAGCTGGCGTTCACCCTCGCCAACGGCTTTACCTACGTGGAATATTACCTGAGCCGGGGCATGCACATTGACGACTTCGCGCCCAACCTGAGCTTCTTTTTCAGCAACGGGCTCGACCCCGAATACGCGGTGATCGGAAGGGTGGCGCGCAGGATTTGGGCCAAGGCCATGAAGTACAAGTACGGGGGCAACGAGCGCTCGCAAAAGCTGAAATACCATATCCAGACCTCAGGCCGCTCGCTCCACGCCCAGGAAATCGACTTCAACGACATCCGCACCACCCTGCAGGCCCTCTACGCCATATACGACAACTGCAATTCGCTCCATACCAACGCCTATGACGAAGCCATCACCACACCCACCGAGGAAAGCGTGCGCAGGGCCGTGGCCATTCAGCTCATTATCAACAAGGAGCTGGGGCTGAACAAAAACCAGAACCCGCTGCAGGGTTCCTTCATCATTGAAGAACTCACCGACCTGGTGGAAGAGGCCGTGCTCATGGAATTTGACCGCATCACCGAACGGGGCGGTGTGCTCGGTGCCATGGAAACCATGTACCAGCGCGGCAAAATCCAGGAAGAAAGTATGTACTACGAAACCCTGAAGCTGAACGGGGAACTGCCCATTATCGGGGTGAATACCTTCCTGAACAAAAAGGGCTCGCCCACGGTCATCCCCGGGGAAGTGATACGCTCCACCCGCCAGGAAAAGGAACGCCAGGTGAAAACCCTGCAAAACCTGCACAAGCGCTTCGAAGGAGTAGCCGCTGAGAAGCTGGACTACCTGAAAAAAACGGCCATCCACAATGAAAACCTGTTTGAAGCGCTGATGGAGGTCAGCAAATTCTGTTCCCTGGGCCAGATCACCGATGCCCTTTTCAGCGTAGGTGGTCAATACCGGAGGAATATGTGACTTGTTCCGGACCCGTTGGGAACCGCACCCGCCAACCACTGTTAACTTTGCCCTATGCCTGTAAAAAATCCGGATTTCAGCAGTCTGAAGAAGAACCAGATTGTAAGAGCGGATCAATCATTTTCCAGCGGAAGGGATTTCATTTCCAATAGTGAATCCAGTACCGATTCAGAAATAACATGATGCTTATAGTCTAATACATTTCTATGGCTGTCAACCAATAAATTGATTGGATAACCGCTTATTTTTTCTTCTATTTTGAATTCCTTAAGGAACAAGTTTAGCCGCTCGTTACCAAAATATTTATTTCCATATTCATTCATATCGAGAATAAAGGAAGGATTAGGATAGTTATTTTTAAAAAGAAAAGATTTTATATGCTGCAACTCGGACCAATTATCAGCAGTAACTAACACCAACTGAACATTATCATAGTGTTTCTTTGCTAAAGCAAGTTCTGCTGGCAGCGCCTCAGCACAAGGCTTGCACCAATAGGCATAGACTATAATCCAGGATAATTTACCCTGACTGTTCCGTATAATTATATCCAAGTTAGAACTGTCCAATGAATAAATACGAACATCATTTTCATTTGAAATCTCGGTATCCGTCTCGAAAACGAAATTATCAGGTATTTTCAACGGGGTATTCAGTATCTTATCTGCTTGTGACATCCGGTCATAGGTCTGATTGACAACGCAACTTTGAACAGAGAAAATGAGGGGGCAATAAAAAAATAATGCGATTAGATAATAAAAATACGATCTCTCCTTGCGTTCAAAGTGCATATAGCATGGATTTAATAACAAAGTTGGCAATTCCCCTTGATTATTTAGGAATGTATGGGTAATACCTCACTGATTAGGTATGTTGTGTATTTTTGCGGGGATGTCAGCAAATCATGCAGATCTCACCGGCCTGAAACAGCAGCTCGACCGGCTCGACTGGCCCGCGGTGTACCCGTTCAAGTTCATTGTGCCCATCGAACAGGTGCAGGCAGTGATGGCGCTGTTCAGCAAATCGGAAGTGCAGACCAGGGTATCGCGCAACGGAAACTACATCAGCCTGACGGCCCGCCCGCTGATGTACAACAGCGAAAAAGTTATTGAAAAATACCGCGAAGCCCTGCAGATCGAAGGCCTGATCGCCCTGTAAACCGGAATCAGTACAGGGGCACTGTCCCATCAATCATCATGGCCCACATGTGCAGCCCGCCCGATAAAACGAAAAACCGGCCGCGGGGATTTACCATCTCCAGGCATTTGATGGCAATAGCGCTCCGGATGCCGTTCTGGCAAATGACCACCACATCGCCTGAGGTGTCAATCTCCTTGTGTTTGATGGGAATTTGGTATAAAGGGATAAGTTTGCTGCCGGGAATATGGCCCAGGTTGAATTCAGAGGGTTCCCGCACATCAATCAGTTCAATAGCTTCTCCCGCACAGAGCTTTTCATACAGCTCACTCACAGTAATCGATCTCAGTAACACGTCAATGGGGTTTTTGGGGTTAAACGTTTGATTCATTCACGAAAATTATATTCGTTATTTCCGGGAAAATGTTTCACGAAAACTGGGCCAGGCAAAGCCCCGAGAACACATATTTGTTTTCCTAACGCAAAGCAGGCTGTGAATTAAGCTGTCCGGAAAAACCGGTCAGTAACGGAAAATTCCAGTTTTTTGTCCGGTTTTTTGCTGGTTGACAAATATCGGTTTGGTTTGAAGAATCATTAATGTGGCTAAAGCCAAAAATATTTTTGCCTTTACCTGTTGGCTAGCCAACAGCAGGCAGTCCGGAATGATCCTTCCGGTTTTCAAGCAACCGGGTTAATCCGGCTGCTGATTACAAACCTTAACCGGATGCCCCCGATGCCGGAGGCATCGAACATGTATAGCCCGGATAACAAAAAGAAACCGC
>CAYRDC010000031.1:0-19054 GCA_964422925.1 uncultured Chitinophagales bacterium
AGGTACAGGCATAAATAGGGAAGCCATCTCATATATTGGTTATGAGACGGCCTCTGCAAAAATCTCTCTGGCTTAAGTTTTGCAACTTAAGCCCGGAAATGTTCGATGCATTCGGCATCGGGGGCGGGCGGTTATGGTTCATACTCAGCAGGCGGGTTAACCCGTCTGCTGTGTAAACCGAAGGCCTTATTCAGGATCATTGCCGTTGCCTTCAGGCAGATTATTAGCTTTTGGCTTTTGGCTGTTGGGAGTGAACCGGGTTACAAATTCCCTGTTTAAATTGGTAATTCAGATATGATCATACAAAAGAAAAGGGCTCCCAAACGGACAGCCCTTTTTCACGCTTAAGATTGGGTAGGGTCATACCTCCGGCTCATGTTCCTGCTCCTGCTGGGTCCCCAGCAGGATTTCCTCGTAATGATAATCGAGGTCAATGAACTGGTCTGCTGACTCAATGAGCTTATTGGAGGTAGTCCGGCCAAAACAAATAATTTCCACCATCACCCCTTTGAAACGAAGGTATTCCACCAGCGGCACAAAATCACCGTCACCGGTGATCAGCACTGCTACATCGGTTTTATCCGCCATCTGGACGGCATCAATGCTCATGCCTACGCCCCAGTCGCCCTTGCTGCGGCCCGCGTATACCTGCAAATCTTTTTCCCGCACCTCAAATCCTATGTTAAACAAGGCGTCAAAAAACCGGTTTTCCTCCGCGTTTTCAGCCCGGATCACATAGGCAAAAGCCCGGACCAGTTGCCTTCCGGCCACCGCAAGTTCCAACAGTTGTGTGTAATTCACCCGGTCATTGTACAAATTCCGGGCGGCATAATACAAATTCTGAACATCGGTGTAGATGGCTATTCGCTGATTGGGATGTTGAATCATGTATTGAATATTTCGGGTATGAAACTAATGTAAAATATCGATTTGACAATAAAAAAATGTAAAATTTTCAGATAACATTAACACTTTTTAGCTTTCATTGCTCCAATGCTTCGCAAATGTGGCGATAGGTTTCTTCAGATGTATAGGGGGTGGGGGTAAAGGTTTCACCTGTTATTTTTTCAAACAATTCAATGTACCGCTGGCTTACTTCTTCCACGAATTCATCCGGCATGTCGGGCATTGCCTGCCCTTGCTGCCCCTGGAATCCGTGAGCCATCAGCCATTCGCGGACAAACTCCTTGCTCAACTGCCGTTGGCGTTCGCCCCGGGCCTGGTGCTCTTCGTAGCCTTCCGCGTAGTAATAGCGCGAAGAGTCGGGGGTGTGCACCTCATCAATAAGGTAAATCGTCCCGTTGGCTTTCCCGAATTCGTATTTCGTGTCTACCAGGATCAATCCCTGCCGGGCAGCCATTTCAGTACCCCGCTGGAAAAGGGCTTTGGTATGAGCTTCCAGCTGTTCGTAATCTTCCGCGCTGACCAGCCCCCGGGAAATTATTTCATCTTTGGAAATGTCTTCATCATGCCCTTCTTCGGCCTTAATAGTGGGCGTTACGATAGGTTCGGGGAAGGGGTCGCTTTCGCGCAGGCCTTCCGGCATGGGCACCCCGCTCAGTGTCCGTTTTCCGTCCCGGTATTCGCGCCAGGCATGGCCTGCCAGGTAAGCCCGGATCACCATCTCCACCTTGAACGGTTCGCAAAAGCGGCCGATGGTCACGCGCGGGTCCGGCACCGATTCCACCCAGTTGAGCACAATGTCCCCGGTAGCTTCCAGGAACCGGGCGGCAATCTGGTTGAGCACCTGCCCCTTAAAAGGTATGGCCCGCGGCAAAATGCAGTCGAAAGCCGAAATACGGTCTGTGGCCACCATGACCAGGCGCTCCCTCACGCGGTAAACATCCCGTACCTTACCCCGGTAAAATCCCGTTTGCCCCGGCAGCTTGTAATTTGTTTCGCGGATCGCTGTTGTCATTAGTTACGTGTGTTCGTGGTCAGAGCCACAAAGCTAAAGTAAGCGTCTGCTCTGTGCAAAATATTTATCTTTTCAGTTGTTGACCTTTGCGAAAGTATGGAACCACTGAGCTGAACAACTATTCCGGTGAACCATTACTTTTCCCGGTCGGCTTCTCTTCTCTGTTCAAAAGCTTTGATAATAAGCTTTACCAGTTTGTGGCGGATTACGTCCCGGGTATCCAGGTACACGATGCCGATGCCTTCAATATCCTGCAGGAGTTCAACGGCCCGGATCAAACCGGAAGCCTGTTTCGGAGGCAGGTCAATCTGGGTCAGGTCTCCGGTAACGATGCATTTCGCGTTTGGTCCCAGCCGGGTCAGGAACATTTTTATTTGCGAAATGGTGGTATTTTGCGCTTCGTCCAGGATGATAAAAGCATTGTCCAGGGTACGGCCCCGCATGTATGCCAGGGGGGCTATTTCGATAATCCGGTTTTGCATGTAATAATTCAGCTTGTCCAGCGGGATCATGTCATCCAGGGCATCGTACAGGGGGCGCAGGTACGGGTCGATTTTATCTTTCAGGTCTCCCGGCAGGAACCCAAGGTTTTCCCCGGCTTCCACGGCAGGCCGTGTGAGTACGATTTTTTTTACTTCCTTGTTTTTCAGGGCATTCACCGCCAGGGCTACGGCTGTATAGGTTTTGCCGGTTCCGGCCGGCCCGATGGCAAATACAATGTCATGGTCCTGCGCCAGCTGCACCAGTTTTTTCTGGTTGGGCGTGCGGGCTTTTACCAGGTTTCCATGCGGACCGAATACGATCACATCTTCCGGGAATTCGGGCAAATCGAGCTGGTCGGTGTCGATCCCGTTAATCAGGTACTCCATGTTTTTGGGCGTGATCTTCCCGTATTTTTCCAGGTGGCTTACCAGTTGGTCCACCCGTTGCCGCAACAGGGCAATATCTTCTTCATTACCTTCCACCATTAATTTATTGCCTCTGGAGGCTACCTTCATTCGCGGAAATGCCTTGCGGATTATGGATAGATTGGCGTTGTTCGGGCCGAAAAATTCAACCGGGCTAATGCCGTGCAGGTTGATCGTGATTTCTGTCAAATGCCTGTTTTTTTATTTTTGCGTAAAGTTATAAAAAGGGGTCCGGATTATGCCAATTATCACCCTGACCACTGACCTGGGTGAGTCTGACTACTACACAGGAGCACTGAAAGGTTTCATTCTGTCCCACTGCCCGGACGCCCGGATCGTTGATATTTCCCATCAAATCCGTACCTGGGATATCCTGCATGCCGCTTTTGTGGTACAAAACAGTTTTTCTTCTTTTCCCGAAGGAACCGTGCACCTGATTAATGTCAGCGCGGAAAACTTTGACAATAACCGCTACCTGCTGGTGTCTCACGCGGGGCATTATTTCCTGACCCATGACAACGGCCTGATGTCCCTGATATTTGTCGAGCATCCTGAAAAAATATGGGAATTGCCTTTGTTGCCGGATATGCGCCTTACTTTTCCCGGCCGCGATATCCTCGGCTGGTATGCCTGCCAGCTCATGTTGGGAAAGGAACCCGATGAATTTGCCCGCCCGGTGAATGAAATCCGTACGCTGCAAAGCCTGGCGCCCCACCTGACACCACGGGGCATCCGGGGCTCCGTCATTTATATCGACCACTATGGCAATGTCATTGTCAATATCCGGCAGGAGCTTTTTGAAGAGCAGCGCAACGGGCGTTCTTTTACCATTACTTTCCGGGGGCGGGAGCGCATTACCGGGATCAGCCAAAACTATGATGAAGTGCCCCCGGGCGAGAAACTGGCGCTGTTCAACGCGATGGGCTACCTGGAAATCGCCATCAACCGGGGCAAAGCCGCTTCGCTACTCGGCCTTGGCCTGAAAGAAATTGTCAACATTGAATTCAGCGAATGATTACGCGCATTGTTAAAATGGAATTCCAGCCGGAAATGGTAGACCATTTCCTGGATATTTTCCGGGAGGTCCGGCCCCGGATTCTCGCCTTTGAAGGCTGCCGCTCCCTGGAATTGCTGCGCGATCAAAACGATCCTGCCATATTTTTTACCTGGTCGGCATGGGACAGCGCGGCTGACCTGGAAGGATACCGCCAGTCAGAACTTTTCCGGGTTACCTGGCAAAAAACCCGGGCCCTTTTTCGCGCCAGGGCTTTTGCCTGGACGGTTGAAAATGTTTCTTTTTCATGAAAGCCATCGGAACAAACGGTTGGCCGGTGTTCCTGTCATCCGGCTGGGATGACAGGAAAGAATTCATCCGGTTGGTGGCGGACGAGCGGTGGCACAAAGTCGTTATCCTCCAGGATACCAATACAGGACGTTCCTGCCTGCCCTTGCTGAAACGCTTATCCGGACGGCTGCAGGAAGCCCCGGTGCTTTCGGTTCCGGCCGGAGAGGATTCCAAAAGTCCGGCTTACTGGGAATATTTGGTGGGCGAGTTCATGGACTTGGAAGCCGGCCGCGATACCCTGCTCCTCACCCTTGGCGGAGGCATGGTCACTGACCTGGGCGGTTTCCTGGCGGGCACCTACAAAAGAGGCATCGCAGTGACCCACCTGCCGACTTCGCTGCTCGCTATGACCGATGCGGCCATTGGCGGGAAAACAGCCCTGAACTTTGGCACGGTGAAAAACGTGGTGGGCACATTCACCCGGCCGGAAGCAGTTTTCGTGTTTATCCCCTTCCTGCAAACCCTGCCTCGCGCGGAGCTGGACAACGGCATGGTGGAAGTGCTGAAAATGGCCCTGGTACGCAAGGATGATAACTACCGGTTGTTCCGGGAACAGGAGCCTCTTGCTGAAGAAAAATATTGGCCGGCCCTCGTGGAAACAGCCATCCGCGGGAAGCTTTATTTCGTCACGGAGGATTTCACCGACCAGGGGCCGCGGCAGGCACTGAACTTCGGCCATACCATCGGGCATGCCCTGGAATTGGTTATAGCAAGCCGCGGGCAGTCCATCCGGCACGGGGAAGCCGTATTGGCCGGCATGCAGGCAGCCTTGGAGCTTTCCCGGATGAAATGCAGGCTGCCGGAACAGGAAATCAGCGATATCCGGGAAATTTTCAGCCATTATTTCCCGGCTTTCCGGGTGCCGGACATCCTTTTCGATGACCTGATCGAAGTGCTGGTGCAGGATAAAAAAGCGGTCCGGGGCGAGCTGCAGTTCACCCTGCTGGAAGCCATCGGCCGGCCGCTTACAAGGCAGCGCTGCAGCCTGGAAGAAGTGGCCGAAGCGTGGAAAAACCTGGAGTGAATATGAACCTGATCCTCCATCCACCGGAATATTTGAAAGGGGCCTTTATTCGCCTGCCGGCTTCGAAAAGCATTGCCAACCGTGCCCTGATAATCCGTGCATTGTGCGCGGAACATTTCCGGATTTTTCCCCTGTCGTGGGCTTCTGACACCCGGGAGCTGGTCCATGCACTGAAGAAGAGCGGCCGGGTCCTACAGGTGGGCGAGGGCGGCACCACTTACCGTTTTCTGACTGCCCTGCTGAGCTTGCGCCCCGGGGAGCGTACACTACTGGCGGGCCCGCAGATGCGCCAGCGCCCGGTGAAACCCCTGGTCGATGCCCTGCGGCAGTTGGGGGCGGAAATCAGTTATATTGAAAAAGAGGGTTTTCCCCCGTTGCGAATTATGGGCAAACCCCTGGCCGGGGGCAGGGTGGACGTAGATCCCAGCCGGGGAAGCCAGGCGGTTTCCGCCCTGCTGCTTATAGGGCCGTCACTTCCCAAAGGCCTGGAAATCCGGTTCCGCACATCGCCTGTTTCTTCCTCCTATATCGCTCTTACGATCGAAGTGATGCGTTTCTTTGGCGCGCAGGTCAAAACCAAGGGACAGGCCATCCGGGTGGTTCCGGGGTCCTACAATGCGCGGGATTTTATCGTGGAGAAGGACTGGTCGGCTGCCGGGTATTTCTTTGAGATAGCCGCCCTGGCCGGCCGGGGGAATATCTTCCTGCGCGGCCTCCGGGGCGACAGCGTCCAAGGCGACCGGGTGATTGCCCGCTGGTGCGAAGCGTGGGGTGTGGTCACCAGGTCGCGGCCCAAAGGGCTTACCATTCTGTGCCTGGGGGAAAAACCGGGATTTTTCGAAAAGGATTTAAGCAGCCAGCCGGATTTATTTCCGACTCTGGCGGCACTTTGCGCGGGAACCGGGGTCCCGGGCCGTTTCACCGGCCTCGCCCACCTGGCCTGGAAAGAGAGCAACCGGTTGCTAAGCATGCGGCAGGAACTGGAAAGATTTGGCATTAAGGCAACGATCACGGACTCCACATTTTTCATGGAAACTGTCCGCACTTTACGGAATCCCGGTTTCGTGGATGCCCACGATGACCACCGCCTGGCCATGGCGCTGGCTCCGCTCACCCTGGTTTGTGGTGCTTTTGAAATCAGGGGGGCCGGAGTAGTGGAAAAATCTTTTCCCGGTTACTGGCAAGAACTCGAAAAACTGGGCTTCCGCACTGAAGTTACGGCTCGGGGGGAATGAGCAATTCCTCCCGGGAGCGCGGGCGTTCCGCTCCGCGCCAGCGGAAACCGTTTAACAGGAAATCTTCCAGGTTCACCTGGTCCATGGGCGTCATTTTGGCTTCAGGATGTTCCAGGAATACAATGCGGTTTACCCGCTGGTTTTTGAGATAAATGATCATGCGGCCGCAGGTGGCCCGGTTTACCCCCAGGTAAGCGCCTTTTTCATCTTTGGCAAAATAGATGCTCTCCCCGTTGCCATCCACCAAAATCCTGCGCAGGGTATCCTCGCGGAAATATCCCATTATATTCCGCCCGCTGATTTGGTCATATACCAATGAATCGCTTAGGCTGGCCAGCATGGCATTGCGTTTTAGCTGCAGGCGGTGAATATGCTTGTCCCGCAGGAAAACCACTATGGTATCGGCCGTAAATTGGGAACTGTCGGACCAAAGAACCGGAAGCTGAAAAAAGGTCAGGGCCGAGTCGCTGTCTTTCCATACCATGGAATCGCAGGCGCCCTGAAGATTGGATTTATACATCCGCACGTTATGATAGGCAAACAAGGTATATTGCCGGGCAGCGGTATCCTCCACTGAGCGCAGGGTATCGGCCGTTAAGTACAGGGTGTCATGATCCACGCGGTTTGACATTACGGGATGCCCGGTAGCGGTTACCGTTTTTTCCAGTTCCAGGTAGCGGGCCCGTTGGCAATGTATTTCCACTTCCCTGGAAGTATCGCGGAAAATCACTGCGGAGCAGGCCACCCCCAAACCGCTTGTCCGTTCGTAATACAAAGTATCGGCTTCAATATACTGGGGCGGGTTTTCCAGGCTGGCTCCACCGGTGAACTGGGCGATTTCCTGGCGGGTGTCGTACCATCCGCCCCGGCAATGAATCACATTCTCCTTGCTGGTGATTACCGTAGGTCCGAAAAAGCGGGCAACCTTGGTGGTCATGTTATAACCCAGCGTATCGGCTTCCAGGGTATAATCCGGGTTGGTTAGGGTAATCTCTTTTTTGAAAAAGGCATTTTTGGTATCGGTATAATAAATGCCGATGAGGCTTTTCAGTACGGTGCCTTCATTACGAAGTGTCGCCCCTGTCGTATAGCTGGCTACATTGTGGTTCAGGTCAAAATCGAGGCGGGGAGTGGTGAGCCGCATTTTCCGGTCACGCAAACGCACATTTCCTGAAAGATATGCTTTACGGGTATCCCCGAAATAATGAAGGGTATCTCCATGGATGTCTACCGTGTCCCCCTGAAGGATACGAACATGACCCCAGGCATCCACATAGTTTTTATCATGCCATTGATAGGCACTGTCGCACTGGAAGATCATTTCATTCTGGCGCAGCCTGACGTTTCCGACCAGTTTCCGGATTCTGCCCGTATCGGATTCTAAAGATTCAAGCACATCCGCATGTTCAATGATGATTTCTCCGGATTGCTGGGCCTGCAAAGGGTGCAAAACCCCGGTAATCCCGGCAAACAGAAAAGCCGACAGCAAACCCGGGCCGGTCAACCGGCTTAGGAAGCGGTTCATATTCCGCGGTTCAGGAAACAAAACCATTTATTTTTCCCGGCTTCTGAGCTGGATCAATGGCGGGATATATCTTCTCGGGTTTTTATTGAGATCGATAATCAGGCTGTCGAGGTTGGCGGTGGCCTGAACCAGTTTATCATAAAATTCCCGGTCGTTGATCAGGGACCCGAGGCTGCTTTGCCCGTAATTGATGGTATCCACCATGGCGGTGATATCGTTTATGGCAGCATCCAGTTTGTGCATAGTCTGGACCAGGTTTACAGCCGCGAGGCTGTCGCTGAAAGAAGCCAGGTTGGTGAAAGCACGGTCTATATTTTCCCGGTTTTCTTTCAGGTTGGTTGAAATAGCCGAGATATTTGTAATAATGGTATCCAGTTTCTGGCGCTCAGCGGCCAGGATTTCATCCACTTGCAGGGTGATGTTTTTGAAATTATCCAGCGCTTCCCGGATAGAGGCAAGATTCTCATCTACCGATTCCTGGAAGCGAGTGCCAAAAGTGACCTGTATAACAGCGATAACCGAATCAATATTCCGGATCAGTTGTTCGAATTTATTTTTTACCGGCAACAATTCAATGGTCACAGATTCGGTCAGGGTAGGTTCAATGGAGCTTTTCAATTCACTGCCCGGTTCAAGTATGGTATCCGAATGTCCGAGTACGATTTCAACGGCTTTTTCCCCGAGCAAATCTGCGTTGATAATCCGCATTTCGGACCCTTTTGGAATTTTTATGTCCTTATTTATTGCAATGGTTACCTTGATCGTTACCACGGAATCCGGGATTAACTCCATATTGGTAACTTTTCCTACCTCGTACCCTTTAATCAGCACATCGTCTGATTTACCCAATCCACTGGCATTTTTGTAAATGGCATAGTATGAATTGGTGCTGGAGAATAGCGAACCGCTTTTCAGGTAGCTATAGCCGAGAATCAGAACAGTAATGGCAATGGCTGCCAGTACCCCGACTTTCGTTTCGTTTGAAATTTTCAAGGTAATTATCGTTTTCCTTTGCTTTCAAAAATAGGTATTCGCGGGCAAATGTTCACGTCATCGATATGCACCTTATTCCAGTTGCTCAAGCGCTTCCCGGTAAGTGGTTCGCTGTCCGTTGACAAAACCCACCAGGAAAGCATCCGGGAAACCCGATTGCCGGACTTTGGCCAGGTCTTTTTCTGCCTCTTCCCGGGTATGAAAATGCCCGTAATAATATCTGAGCAACCCGTTTTCATACGATTCAGCATATAAACCGGATAAGCGGTTATAAGGGGTCTTTCCGGTGTCGATTTTTTTATAAGTTGCAAGTATCTGCACCCGGAATTCCACTGCCGTTCCCTGCGGCTGACTGCCCGCGGTGTCAACAGCCGCAATGGATGTCGTGTCTTTTACCGGCTGGGTGTTTTCTTCTGTTTTCGAGCTATCCTCAACCGGCCCGGTACCTTCTGACGATTCCATTTCTTTTTTATAATCGCGGAAAGCCCTGAAAATAGCGGAAGCAATTAAATCCTGCCCGTAGTCGCTGCTCAGGAATTTTTCTTCCTTCGGATTGGATAAAAAGCCGCTTTCTATCAGTACGCTTGGCATACTGGTGCGGTAGAGCACCAGGAACCCGGCCTGCTTAACACCCCTGGAATTCCGGCCGACCCGCTGGCTGAACTGGTCTTCAATCAACTGAGCCAGCCGCGTGCTTTGGGTCAGAAAAGCATTTTGATAGAGGGAAAACATAATATGGGCTACTGGGGAATTCGGATCGTACTGGTAATTTTCCTGGTAATCGTTTTCCATGAGGATTACAGCATTTTCTCTTTTGGCCACTTCCAGGTTGGCTTCTGATTTATGCAGGCCCATAACCCAGCTTTCGGTGCCATGGGCGTTGGGGCTTGCAGCTGCATTGCAATGGACGGAAATAAACAAATCGGCATGGGCCCGGTTGGCAATAGCTGCCCGTTCGCGCAATTCAACAAATTTATCGGTCTTGCGCGTATAAATAACTTTTACTTCAGGGATATATTGCTCAATGTAGTGCCCCAGTTTCAGGACAATGGCCAGTGCCACGTTTTTCTCAAGAGCCGATTTTCCATGGCATCCACTGTCATGGCCGCCATGACCGGCATCGAGAACCACCGTACGGATTTTGTATCCTTTTTTCGAGGGGCGGTCAACCCTGCCGGCCCCTGTGGCGTCCATAAATAAAAATGCTAACAATAAAATGGAAGTGACTATGCGCATGTTGCAATTAGTGTTTCCCTATTTTTGGCAAATATTGTTCCTGCCCGGGCGTTGTACAAATTTAACGGATTCAATCCGTGCCGGTAAGGCATAAAACAATTCGGTAAGCTTCCTTAATGCAGTTTCAAAGGCACATAACGGTTTTTCTCTTCTTTTCTGTATACCTTTTGATACAGATGAGCCGTGCCGGTGTTGAATCATGGAATAAAAACCTGCCCTTTCTTTCGGCATTGCCGGACACTATTTTGCATCAGGACACGGTTTTGGCCGTGGATACACTGCCGGTAAAGGTTTCAGATGATGTGCCCGAAGCACCCGTGGAGTACTCCGCGGAAGATTCTATCGTCTATGATCTGGCCAATAAACAAATCCTTCTGTTTGGAAAGTCGGCTATTAATTATATGGATCTCAACTTGCAGGCAGCCCGTGTGGCCTATGCCTGGAAACAAAATCTTCTGACTGCCAGCGAATTAACCGACAGTACCGGCAAAGTTACCGGTAAACCGGAGTTCCGGCAGGGGAACCAGCATTTCCAGGCCCGGAAAATCCTGTACAATTTCAAAAGCGGGAAAGGCAAAATATACGACCTGTACACCGAGGAAGGAGAGGGTTTTATCCATGGCGGGGAGGTGAAAAAGGATTCGGCCAATAACCTGTATGCCAAAAAAGCCCTGTACACCACTTGCGACCTGGAACATCCGCATTTTTATATTGAAGCCAATCCGTTGAAAATCGTACCGGATAAATTGCTGGTTTGCGGTCCTACCAACCTCGTTATCGAGGGGGTGAGGACGCCCCTGGTGTTACCCTTTGCCATTTTCCCCATCCAGAAAGGCCAACGCAGTGGAATATTATTACCGGAATTAGGGCGCACCGATAACCTGGGCTATTCCCTGACCAACGGGGGTTATTATTTCGGTATTTCCGATTACCTGGACCTGACCCTCCGGGGCGATATTTATACCAGCGGCAGCTGGCGGCTGAATGCCAGTACCAATTTCCGGAAACGATATGCCTATAGCGGAAACCTGACGATAGGCTACGGGCACCTGAAGTTTGGCAGTGACCTGGAAGGCACTCTAGACATTCAGAACGATTTTAATGTCCGGGCGGCATTTTCCGTGGATCCTAAGCGAATCCCAAACAGCACCTTTTCGGCCAACATCAATATCACTTCAGCCGATTATAACCGTTACAATACCCTGGATTATGCCGGTCACCTGAACAATACATTTCACAGCTCCATCGCCTATACCCATCACTGGGACGGACTGCCGTTTAACCTGAATGTGAGCCTCCAGCATTCGCAGAGTACGACTTCGCGCATGGTGGACCTCACCCTCCCGGGCATCAGTTTCGGAGTAGCAAGAATTTACCCGTTCAAACGGAAAAGCCCGGTAGGGCTACAGCGCTGGTACGAACGTATCGGGTTTTCCTATACCTTGGATTCCAGAAATCTGTTGTCAGTGCCGGACAGTGTTTTGTTTGATCCTTCTACACTCGACCGGTTCCGGTTCGGTGTGGACCACAATCTGCCCATGAGTGGTAATTTCAAGGTGCTCAAATATTTTAACCTGAATATTGCAGCAGCCTATCATGAAACCTGGTATGTCAAAACCCTCAAGAAAACCTATAAACCGGTTTTGCTGAATGATTCCACATGGATTTATGTGCGGGAAGACACGGTACGCGGTTTCCGGGCTGCCCGATATTTCAATGCCTCGGCCGGCCTGAATACCCGCCTCTACGGGCGGTTGAATTTTCGCAAAGGCCCCATAAAAGCCATACGTCATGTTATTACGCCTAATATAAGTGTGAACTACCGGCCGGATTTCGGCAGTGGGTACTGGGGATATTATAAAACCGTTCAGGTAAAACCGGATGGTACAACGGAAACCTACAGTATTTTCCCGCAGGGTTTGTATAACCTGCCGCCTACCGGCAAGCTGGGAGGCATTGGGCTGAGCATCAACAACAACCTGGAAATGAAAGTCCGCGATGTGCGGGATACCGTAAACGAAGAGCGTAAAATCAAATTACTCGAAAGTGTAAACCTGCTCACTTTTTATAACCTGGCTGCAGACAGCCTGAACCTGGACCTGATCCGGATGAACGGAAGAACTACTTTACTGGGCAAGCTGGGGCTGAATTTCAACGCTACCTGGGATCCCTATGTATTGAGCGAAGACGGTAAAAGGCTTAACCGTTTTGAGTGGGTAGAAAACAGGCGCCTGGCCCGGCTGACCTTTGCCCAGGTAAGCCTCGGGGCTGCCTTCAATTCCAGAGGGCTGAAAAAACCATCCGGTTGGGGGGCGCTGCCTTACCTGTATCCGGATGACCCGGAATTTGACTATAAGTACAATACTGACTGGCAGGTAAATGCCAATTACTCCCTGACCCTGAACCGGGGACTTGGAGGGCAGGTCGATTCCAGCCGGATAACACAAAGCATCAGCTTCAGCGGCCAGTTGAAACTGACCCCCAACTGGAAAATCAGCCTGAATACCGGGTATGATTTTATAAAAAAAGAACTGGTTTACACAACGGTCGATATATACCGCGACCTCCATTGTTGGGAAATGCGGTTCCGCTGGATACCCATAGGTACATTGAAAAGCTACACCTTTACCATTAATGTAAAATCCAATGTGCTCAGAGACCTGAAAATTGAAAAGAAAAGCGATCCGCTGGAGAATTTCTGAATGGCTACTTGAATTTTATCCGGGCATCCAGGCTGTATTTCCCGGCTCCCATCAGAAAAATGGCTATAAAAACGACCAGCATTTCCAAGGAATGGGAATTGATTTCTCCGTCCGCGAAATGCATCATGGATGCCACGAACATGGTAAATGCCATCATCAGCGCGGCTGGGCGGGTAAACAGTCCCAGTACGAGCAGGATACCTCCGCCAAATTCTGCCAGCGAGGCCATGAAACCCCAGAATACCGGCCAGAAGTGGATGCCTATGTTTTCCATGACTTCACCCAAACCTTCCCATTTGTCCGGTCCGCTTGAGATTTTGCCCCAGCCATGCAGGTAGATAAAGGATATGCCTATTCCCAACCGTAAAACCAGCAACCCGAGGTGTTGGTATCTGGAAGAAGCATTCGTGAGCATAGGATTTGTCTTTTATCGGGGTATAAAACTATTGCTTGTTTTTGTTCCGGTCGTAATAACCGAATACTTTTTTCAGCAGGTCAGTAGTCCGTGCCAGCGGGTCTTCCCGGATTTTCTTTTCTTCCTGAGCTACCGTGTAAAACAGCCCGTCCAGGGCTTTTTCGGTTACATATCCTGCTAGGTCCGGATTCATTTTCTGCACCAGCGGTATCTGGTTATAAAGGCTGATGGCATCATCCCAGTATTTCGTGGCGTTCACCTTATTGAGTGAATTTTCAATGACCGGCCGGAAAACCCTAGTCAGGGCATCCGTGGTGGTATTCCGCAAATATTGGGTGGCCGCGTCTTCCGGCCCGAACAGGATGTTCATCGCATCGCGGATGGTCATTTGCCTGATGGCATCTATAAAAATGGGTTTGGCTTTGGCGGCCGCGTCTTCTGCCGCCCGGTTCAGGGCTAGTTCCACCTTGTCCACTTCCGAACCAAGTCCCATATTCCGCAGGGTATTTGCAATTTTAATGGCATCTTCAGGCCAGGGAATACGAATAGCCGGGTTTCCGAAATAACCATCCACCTGGGTCAGGGTTTCAGCCCCCCGGCTTATCCCAACGGAAAGGGCATCCTTCAGCCCCTGGGCCGCCTCTTGTTCACTGATGCTTTCGGCCGTGGGGGTTCCCATAATGAGTTGCTCAAGGTCGCATGAGGCCAGGCCCAGTAAAATCAACAGGATAAGCGGATATTTTTTCATGAGAGGATATTATGGGTTCTGGAAATGTTTGCCAATTTTACAAAATCTTTGCCATAGTTTACGCTACCTGAAGGCATGACTAAAGCTATACTGATCAGCATTGGAGACGAACTGCTTTACGGGCAGACACTTGACACAAACGCTCACTGGATTTCAGGCCGACTGAGCGAGTTGGGTTTCAGCGTGGTGGAACACCGCACCATCCGGGACGAACCCTGGGCCCTGGTTGAAGCATTGGATTATGCGTTATCCCGGGCGGACCTGGTGACCCTCACCGGAGGCCTTGGACCCACTTCTGACGACAAAACCAAACAAACCCTGGCGGATTATTTCGGGATGAACCTCCGGTTTGACGAACAGGTGTATGAAGATATCCGCCACCTGTTTGCCAGGCGCAGCCTTGCCCTGCTGGAGCGCAACCGGCAGCAGGCCATGGTACCCGATGGTTGCCGGGTAATCCGGAACCCAAGAGGTACCGCTCCGGGTATGTGGTTCGAGCGGGACGGGAAAATCATTGTTTCCATGCCTGGCGTGCCGACCGAAATGAAGGGGATGATGGAAGCGGACGTCTTGCCCTGGCTTAAAGCTTTTTTTCATCTGCCCGTCATTGCGCATGCTTATGTCTTGACGGCCGGAATGGGCGAGTCAAAGGTGGCTGAACTGCTTACCGGTTTTGAATCTACCCTGCCTGAAAATATCAAACTGGCTTACCTGCCCGGACAGGGCATTGTGAAATTGCGGCTTACCGCAACGGGAAACGACCGGGTCAGGCTGGAGCAGGAATTGAAAAAATACCAGACCGGAATTCTGGAGGTATTGCGCCATATCGCATTTTCCACTGATCCGGATGACACACTGGAAAAGGTGGCCGGTGACTTACTCCGTACGAAGGGATTGACCCTGGTAACGGCTGAAAGCTGCACCGGGGGCAAGATTGCCCATAAAATTACCTCCGTTCCGGGAAGCTCAGATTATTTTCTGGGCACGGTGGTGGCTTATAGTAATGAGGTCAAAAGAAAGATTCTTGGCGTAAAGGAGGGAACTTTACAGGCCCATGGAGCGGTTAGCGAACCCGTGGTGCATGAGATGCTTCAGGGCGTGTGCCGGACCCTGGGCGGCAAAGTAGGGATCGCAGTGTCAGGAATTGCCGGTCCCGGAGGAGGAACCCCTGAAAAACCGGTAGGCACTGTCTGGATGGCTGTCGGCACAGCCGGTAACATTCATACCCGGAAATTTAACCTGCCCGGGCAGCGCCATCAGGTAATTGAATGGGCATCCGTTATTGCGCTCAATTTCCTCAGGAGGTTTTTACTGGGTACTTTGGAGAGATAGGTTTCATACCGTAATTTTGAACCGGTACTTTATCCGTTGACCATTGTAATTCATTGATTATGGCTACTACAGAACTGATTATGCCGAAGATGGGGGAAAGCATTATGGAAGCCACTATCCTGAACTGGCTTAAAAAGGAAGGAGATACAATTGAAGCGGATGAACCGGTTCTGGAAATAGCAACGGATAAAGTTGATTCTGAAGTTCCTTCCCCGGTGAGCGGGATCCTGAAAAAGAGATTATTCAAAGAGGGGGATGTAGTACCCATTGGCCAAGCGGTTGCCCTGATAGAAACCGAAGCAGAAACCGGAGGCGATGGTATGGATATTTCGCCCGCGGCTGTTACTGAAGAACCTGCTCCTCAACCCCAACCTGAACCGGAACCGGAACCGGTTCCGGAAGCAGTGGCCCCTTCCACTGAGCAGCATGCCCTAAAAACGGCACCTGTCCGGAAGCCCGCGGAAGGACGCTTTTATTCTCCCTTGGTACTCAATATTGCCCGCAAGGAAGGCATCACTATGCAGGAACTGGAAGCCCTGCCCGGCACCGGAAAAAACGGACGCGTAACCAAAAAGGATATCCTCGCTTTCGTTGAAAGGAGGAAACAGGATGCAGCGGTTACCATCAAAGCCGAACCGGCTCCACCACCTGAGCCAACGGTTACATCTACCGCCCCGGAAACACCGGCCCGTGCGTTTAGCCATCCCACCGAAATAGAGGAAATGGACCGTATGCGCAAGCTGATCGCGGAGCATATGGTCATGTCTAAGCATACATCGGCTCATGTTACTTCCTTTGTGGAAGCCGATGTAACCAACCTGGTGCTTTGGCGCAATAAAGTGAAAGATGAATTCCTGAGACGGGAAGGAGAGAAACTTACTTTCACGCCATTATTCATCGAGGCAGTTGTCAAAGCCCTGAAAGAATTTCCTTATGTCAATGCCAGCATTGACGGTACACGCATTATTAAACATAAAGTGTACAACATAGGCATGGCTACGGCCCTGCCAACCGGTAACCTGATCGTACCGGTGATAAGAAATGCCGACCAGTTGAATATCGTTGGACTGGCCAAAGCCGTAAATGACCTTGCTGCCCGTGCCCGGGCCGGTAAATTGCAACCTGGAGAAACCGAGGGCGGTACTTTTACCCTGACCAATGTAGGTACATTTGGAAATGTAATGGGAACCCCGATCATTAATCAACCCCAGGTAGCCATCCTGGCCACAGGCGCCATTCGGAAGAAACCGGTGGTAATTGAAACACCCGAAGGCGATATGATCGCTATCCGACACATGATGATGCTCTCGCACAGTTATGACCACCGGCTGGTTGACGGGGCTATGGGAGGTGCTTTTGTCCGCAGGGTAGCGGATATTCTGGAAGCTTTTGATCCTTCCAGAGCCCTTTGATTTAGTGCAGGTATCCCTTTCCTAATTCAGCTGAATTGCATCCTTTTCAGTAATTCCTCAGGCAATTTATACCCAATTTCACTGTGGATTTTGACAATTTGCGAAGAAAAAAAACGAAGCATTATTGTATTTTCCTTGCAGATTTTTTACATTTAGGGCACTTTTTGTGGTATTTTGACTTTAACAAAACTTCGTGGCCATGAGATCAAAATTTACTGTTAGTCTTAAGTATGCTTTTTCGTTTGCGCTTACCTGCTTATTTTTTTTGCCTGATTTACCAGCTCAGGATATGGCAGGAGATGTCTCTGCCTATAATCCGGCCGATGCCATCAGTAAAATAGTAGGCAGGAATGCAAAAGAAGATATTTCAAAACGGGACCGGACAGCAAAACATTTTGAAATTGCTCCGGGGCAATACCAGGCGGTGTTTTCTGCCGGTGGGTCATTGCATTACCTGAAAGACGGACAATGGTTGGATATTGACAATACCATTGTACCAAACAACGATCCGATTTACCAGGCATTTGCTTATGCGAATACCACCAACAGGTTTCACATTTATTATCCCGGTTCCAGCACAGGCCCCGGGATTTTGTCTGTTTTAAAAGAAGGAACTGTCCGGGACTTTGAACAACCCGCAGTGGTTTTTGGCGATGCCAGCGGGTTGATTTCAACTTTACCCCTGAATGGGGTGGGTGCCGCAGTCTCTGGCAACCGCGTGGAATTCTCTAATGTCTTGCCCGGTATGACTGTACGGTTTACCCAGGGCGCTGACCAGCGCAAACTCGATTATGTGCTGGATAAAAGCTTCCTGTCGCAAATTCCGGCCAATGCAACGTATTTGGAATTCACGGAAACAGTGACGCTGCCTTCGGGATGGACTTATGAAGCCGCTGCCAAGGAAGTTAAAATATATGACAACAGCGGCCAGTGGATTCTTCACATGCCCGAACCGTATGTGATAGATGCAGGAGCGGACGAAAAACCTTTCTCAGGAAATTATGTGCTTACACCAAATGGCAACAATGTGAAGGTTGCCATCCGTGTACCAGTGTCCTGGCTGAAGGATCCTGCCCGCCAGTTCCCGGTAACGGTAGACCCAACTATAACCTTTTATCCTTATTCTGTGACTTATGCCACGGGATATTGCTATTCTTGGTATAAATCATCCGGGGGTTATCTGTATATGACATCGTCTTCTCAAAGAGACTGGGCGAAATTCAATATTTCTTCCCTGCCTTCCGGGGCTACAATAACCAACGCCACATTCCATTCTTATCGGTATAGTGGGTATTCCTACAATAAAAATGTAACAATAAATAACATCGGAAATACAGACCCGATTACTGCCAGTTCAAGTACTCTGTATAATGCAATTGGTTCTGGAACCACCTATGTTAATAATTATGAGTGGCTCGGGTCTTATGGTTGGCGTAGCAGTTCATCATTAGGGGCCACCGCTTACAATGACATTCAAACCAGAGCCAGTTCACCGGGATGGATTGCCCTCGGGTTAAAATATTATTCAGGGTATACTTATTATGCTTATCATTATGGCTGGCAGTATTCTAGTAAGCCTTATTTAAGTGTAACATATTCCCTGCCGGCTAATGACATTGGGGTGACAGCCATTACGGCTCCCACCTCAGGGTGTCTGCTGGGCAGTTCCGAATCAGTGACTATCACCATACACAACTTCGGATCGGCCTCGCAGACCGGCTTTAATGTGCGCTACACCATCAGCGGGCCTATCAATACCGGACCGATTACCGAAAATGTAGGTTCCCTCACGGTAAATCCGGGCGCTTCGGTGAATTATACCTTCACAACCACTGCCGATTTATCTACTTTAGGAACTTATACAATAACCGCTACTACTCTTCTCGGAACCGATTCAAATACCGGGAATGACTCCCATACTTCTATTGTGGATAATAATCCTGCGGTTGTAGCAGATGCTGGTCCCGATATTACTCCTTGTGCAGGTAACCCAACCCAAATAGGCGGGAGTCCAACTGGTTCTGGAGGTACAGGTGGACCTTATACCTATTCATGGTCACCGTCTACAGGTTTGAGCTCCACTACTGTAGCTAACCCAACAACCACTGTGTACAGTGCCATAACTTATACAGTCACGGTGACTGATGGAAACGGCTGTACTGACCAGGATATGGTTAATGTAAACCCAATTCCACAACCCATTGCAGATGCCGGTCCGGACACAAGCGTATGTCTTGACGGCAGCACGGTAGTGATAGGGG
>CAYRDC010000032.1:0-18643 GCA_964422925.1 uncultured Chitinophagales bacterium
TGGAAAAAGCCAAGCCGTGGCTTGGCTTTTTTTATGCCACCTTCTGCTGGTCTTTGAATTGCATATCGTATAGCCTGCGGTAGTGACCGTTTTTTTCCAGCAATTCTGAATGGGTTCCCTGTTCCACAATTTCCCCTTTTTCCATTACCAGGATATGGTCAACATGCTGAATGGTGGACAGACGGTGGGCAATAATGATGCTGGTCCGGTTCTCCACCACTTTTTCGGTGGCGCGTTGAATCAGGATTTCCGATTCCCGGTCGATGGATGAGGTCGCTTCATCCAGGATGAGTATGCTGGGGTTATAGATCAGGGCACGCACAAAGGCAATCAACTGCCGCTGGCCCAGGGAAAGCGTTGCCCCCCTTTCATGCACGTCATAATCATACTGGCCGGGTAACTGCGCGATCAGTTCGTCTACCCCGCAGGCGGCCGCTGCCTCGCGTACCTGGCCCAGGCTGATTTCCGGGTTCCTCAGGGTAATGTTTTCATAGATTGAACCCGAAAAAAGGTACACGTCCTGCAGCACATTGCCTATGTGGGTGTGCAGGCAATCCAGGGTGTAATCCTTCAGGTCATGCCTGTCCAGCAGAATTTTTCCTTCCTGGAATTCATAAAACCGGTTCAGGATATTGATAATGGAGGTTTTGCCGGATCCGGTGGCCCCTACTATGGCTAGGCTTTGCCCCGGTTTCACTTCAAAACTGATGTCCCGGAGCACATACTGGTCTCCTTCATAGGCAAACCAGACATGCTGCACCTCAATGTGGCCTTTTACTTTTTCAGGGCAGTGGGTACCGGTATCCCGGATAAAATCCTTACGGTCGAGCAGGCGGAATACCCGTTCCGCGGCCACCAGGCCCATCTGCATGGTATTGAACTTGTCAGCCAGCATCCGGATAGGCCGGAACAATTGGTTCAGGTAAAGGAAAAAGGCAATCAGCACTCCAAGGGTTGTCTGGGTTCTGACTACCTCATTGGCGCCATACCAAACCATCAGGGCCAGAGCCAGCGCGGTGATAATTTCTACTACGGGGAAAAAGATGGAATAGTACCAGATGGCCCGGATATTGGCCTTTTTGTACTCGTTGTTGATCTCCCGGAAACGCTCCATTTCCCGTTTTTCAGCCGTGAAGGTTTGCACTATCTTCATCCCGCTGATATGTTCCTGCAGGAAGGCATTCATCCGGGACAATTCGTTGCGCACCCGTTGAAATACGGCCTTCACCTTCTCCTTGAAAATATAGGTGGCCAGGACCATGAGCGGGAGGGTGGTCAGGACCACCAGGGTCAGGCGCCAGTCCATAATGATCATCAGGGTAATGACGGAAACAATGGTGAGCATGTCTGCCGCGATGGTAATGATTCCCTGGGCGAAAATGTCGTTGATGGTTTCCACATCATTGATGGTGCGGGTGGTCACTTTTCCGATGGGGGTCCGGTCAAAATAGCGCAGTTGCAGCCGGAGCACATGATTAAACACTTTTTCGCGGAGGTTGCGGATTACGTGCTGGCCCAGCCAGTTTGAAAGGTAAATAAAAAGGTACTGCAGGAGGCCCTGGGTCATGATCAGGGCAATCAGGATCACCAGCATCCGGTTAAGACCGGGCAGGTCACCGGGAGCGATGTACCGGTCAACGGTCAGCCGGATCAGGTAAGGTGTCAGCGGGGTAACCAGAGCAAGCAAAACAGCTACCACGATGGCCTGGATAAACGTGAAACGGTAAGGTCGCGCCAGCCCGATTACACGTTTTAATACATTCCAATCTGATGTTTTTGCCACTGCTTAATTTTTCAGGTATGGATATTCTATCCGTGCCAGGTAAAGCCCTTGCGCAGGCGCTTTCACGTTGACGCGGAGTTTCTTTTCTCCCCGCATGGCCGCTTCCAGTTCTTCAGGCATCAGCTTGCCACGGGCTACCATCAGCTGCACACCCACCATGCGCCTGACCAGTCCGCGGAGAAAACGGTTTGCCACGACATAGAATACCAATTGTTTTCCATTGTTTTTGGTTTCCCAACGGATTTCTATGATCTCACAGAGGGTGTTTTTCTGATCCTTGTCTTTTTTGCTCAATGCCGCGAAATCCCGGCAGGTTTCCAGGAAGGCAGCGGTTTCCCGCAGCAGGTGCAGGTCCGGCTGGCCGTATGGATAATAGTAGCTGAAGTCAGCCAGGAAAGGGTCTTTTTCAAAATGGATATGGTATTCGTAAGCCCTCAGCCTGGCGTCAAACCGGGCATGGGCATTGAGCTCCACGGGGAAAACGTTCAGACAAGCGATATCTCCGGGCAGCAGAAGGTTCAGCCTTTTCCGGAAATCTGCCGGTAACGGGTTTGAGGAGTCGAAATGGGCAAACATTTGCCGGGCGTGCACTCCGGTATCGGTCCGTCCGGCTCCCATGCAGGAAACCGGTTCGTTCAGCACAGTGGATAACGCGCGGTTCACTTCCAGTTGCACAGTGGGTTCATCCTTCTGCACCTGCCAGCCTTTGTAGCGCGTGCCGAGATAGCTCAGTTCTAGAAAAAAGCGCATGTGTCAAACTCGTTCAAAAATCACGGCTGCCCCCTGGCCGACTCCCACGCACATGGTGGCCAATCCATAGTGGACATCAGGCCTTTTGCGCATTTCATGCAACAGGGTCGTGGCGATCCTCGCTCCGGAACAACCCAGCGGGTGGCCCAGGGCGATGGCCCCTCCGTTTACATTCACGATGGCAGGATCCAGTCCCAGATCGCGTATGCAGGCGATCGACTGTACGGCAAAGGCTTCATTTAATTCCACCAGGTCGATGTCTTTGAGTTTTAAACCGGCTCTTTTCAGCGCCTTTCGGGTGGCCGGTACCGGACCCAGGCCCATGCAATCCGGGTTGACCCCCGCAATGGCCATGGATACCACTCGGGCCATGGGCTTCAGCCCTTTTTCCTTTACATAAGATTCCGAAACCAGGATCAATCCCGCGGCACCGTCATTCACCCCGGAAGAATTACCGGCTGTGACCGTTCCGTTTTCCCGGAAAGCCGGTTTCAGTTTTGCCAGTATTTCCGGTGGCGATAACCGGGGATGTTCATCCTTTTCCACCAGGAAGGGATCTCCTTTCCGCGGGGTGATCTGAACCGGTACGATTTCGTCCTTGAATTTTCCGGCTTTGTGGGCCTGGTCATATTTAAGCTGGGAATGATAGGCAAAATCGTCCTGCTCTTCCCGGCTGATTTTATAAGCCTCCGTGATGTTTTCGGCCGTTTCACCCATGGAGTAGGGGAAATACTTTTCCTTCAGCTTCGGATTGGTGAACCGCCAGCCGATGGTAGTGTCAAAAATTTCCGGTTTCCGGCTGAAGGCCTTGTAGGATTTGGCCATGACAAAAGGCGCCCTCGACATGGATTCCACGCCTCCGGCAATGAAAATTTCCCCGTCCCCGAGCATAATGGCGCGCGAAGCATCCATAATGGCATTAAGACTCGATGCGCATAGCCGGTTTACGGTGACACCGCCCACTTCAATGGGCAATCCGGCCATCAGGGCAGCCATACGGGCCACGTTCCGGTTGTCTTCCCCGGCCTGGTTGGCCGCGCCCCAAACCACATCCTCGATGCGGGCCGGGTCAATGCCCGGGTTGCGCTCCACCAGGGTCTTGATGATCAATGTGGAAAGGTCATCCGGCCTCACACTGCTCAGGGCTCCGCCATATTTACCAATCGGAGTGCGAGCCGCATCAATCACAAATGTATTTTCCATATCCAGGGGTTTATACCAAATAAGTACTTTTGCAAAAGTAACCAATTCGTTCATCCATCGAATCTCCGGGTTTATGATTCAAAGGAAACAAACGGTTTTTCTGCTGCTGGCTACGCTGCTGGGAATTGCAGCGCTTTGGGTGCCTGTTGGAAAAGTTTCGGTCGATGGTGAAGTGGCCGCTTCCGTGCGCTACATGGACCTGCGCACCCTGGCTGTGCTTAGCGGCAGCTGCGCGGCTTTCAGCCTGCTGACAGTTTTCCTGTTCGCCAACCGCCCGATTCAAATGCGGTTTGCGGCTTTTGTCAGCTTCCTGTCCCTGATACTGCTTGGATACGCGGTATACAAAATGGAACTGTGGCGCCAATCGCTGGACCCGGGCGAGGTGTTCCGGTATGCCTGGGGCATCGCCCTGCCGCCCCTGATGATGTTTTTCAATGCCATTGCCTTCCGGCTGATCAAAAAGGATGAAGACCTGGTCCGCTCCATGGACCGATTCCGGGAATGACGCCTTCCCTGGCCAAAATGTCAGCGGATTGTTTATAATAAATGCAGGTCATTCCGGAAAATAATCGGGAAGAACTGTTGATATCATTGCCGGTCCTGGAAGAAATCCCGGCTCTTGTCATGAATTACGATCTGCAGGGCCGACTGCTATTAACCAAAGCTTTGACCCTGATCCCCGGCTCTCCGGCCCACCTTTCCATAAAAATTTTGCCGACTGGCTATTACGCTTTCCGCCTGCAAGACAGCCATTTCGGAACTTCTAAGCTTTTCCGGAAAAAATAATTAAATGTTATTGTAAAAATAAGGATATCGTTTTATATCTTTGCGGGTTGTATCCAAATGGTTTAATTGAAAATACCAATACCATGAAACGTCTACTATTTTCAATTGCTCCATTCATGATGGCAGCTACACTCTCTGCCGCTACCTCCCTTTCACCAGGGGATATTGCCATAGTGGGCTACGCTTCTGTTAACCCGGATGAATTCAGTTTTGTGACTTTTGTGGATTTATCTGCCAATACAGTTATTAAATTTACAGATAACGGCTGGAAAGTTTCAGGTCACTTCCGCTATAATGAAGGCTTTATTACCTGGACTTCACCAGCAACAACAGTCACAGCAGGCACCGTTATTTGGATCAATAAGGATGGAACATCACTCACCACAAATTATGGTAGCGTCACTTCCAGTGGCAGCTTTTTGTTGTCTATTGACGGAGATCAGATACTGGCTTTTCAGGGCGATACGAGCAACCCGGTTTTTGTATATGCCCTGAATAATGAGGATGCCGGAGTCTGGCAATCCACCGCTAATGATTCACATACTTCAGCCCTGCCAACCGGCCTTACCAATGGCAGCACCGCTGTAGCCCTGGATGAGGTGGACAACGCATTGTACAGTGGAGGAACTACAGGTTCACATACCCAGTTACTCGGTTGGATATCTGATAAGAACAACTGGAGTGGAAGTAATAGCAGATCAGGTTATGATCCCTCCTCCGATGGGCCACAATCCTTCACCATCACGCAATATGGCTTGCCAGTGCAATTGGTTTCATTTACAGCAAAACACGGTCATGACGGAATCATGCTGGAATGGCGTACCGCATCGGAAGACGGAAACGACTACTTCGGGCTGGAGCGCAGCAACGATGGTGTGTATTTCGAAACCATTGGCATTGTTCCGGGGCACGGTACAACGGGGGAAACGCATGACTATGCCTTCATGGATGAAAACCCATTGCCCGGGTTGAATTATTACCGGCTCCGGCAAAACGATTTTAACGGGGATTTCACCTACAGCCCTATCGTTTTTGCCAATATAGCTAGTCCCGCAGTTCAGGTTCAGGGAGTTTATCCGAATCCTGCCAGTAGCGAGCTTACCCTGCAGATCAATAGTCAATCAGCTGTCCCGGTTATACTGGAATTAATCGATTACTCTGGCAAAATAGTTTATTCCCGGTCGATAAGCATTGAGACTGGAATAAACACTATCAACCTTTCTATCGACCAGTATCCACCCGGGCTGTATCTGTTACAATTAAGGGATGGGGAGAATCAATGGGTGTTACCGGTAACAAAACAATAGAAACCCAGGAGATCCCGAACTTCCGGAAAGCACCCTGAATAAATTTTGTAGGAATAGGAGTGAAAATGGCCTTTTACAAAAGGTTTCATTTTTGATCAATTTTTTTATCCGTACAATGAGCTGTAAAACAACAAGTTAGAAATTTTTTTCACCGCAAGTAGGAATTTTCTTAGAAAAAACCTTGACAATCTCTTACTACGGGAATATTTTTGATGGTGTTAAAATTACACCCCCCCCCTGAAACAACCGGATTTCTCGCTTTCCGGAATTTACTCTTCGCTTTTGTGTAAACCCCCCAGTTGACAGCGTTTCCGCTTTGATTAGTGATTTGAATCAATTGTTTACACAAAATACCCGAGCGATGAGAATGTCTACGATCTTTAAAGCTATTAAATGGGGATTAATTCTTTGGGGCCTCACGCATACTGATGTATTGCTTGCCCAGTACACCAACCCTGTTTCCTGTCCTTATATGATTTACAATGATGGTTCCAATACCTACATCAAGTGGGTCAATATCAGCAATGGCCCAACCGAACATGAGATACATGTTACCTGGCAGGGTAAATCCTATGAATTCGAAGATCATAATTTCCCTTCCGGAATTTATAAAGATGATGATGGTAAAGCTTACAGGGACGGATTAGATGGAATTGGTAGTGAAACCATAACCTTTGAAAACGGGCTTAACTGCAATTATTTCGGAGGTGGGGTATTACCGGTTGAGCTGGTTTCTTTTACTGCTTCTTTTAAAGGAAACCAGGTGCAGCTTGATTGGACTACAGCCAGCGAAGAAAATAATGACTTCTTTACCCTGGAGCGCAGTGCTGACGGAATCAATTTTGAAACCATTGCCACTATTCAGGGAAGTGGAACTACGACCGAGATGAATACCTACAGCTTTATGGATGAAAATCCGGCCAGCGGTAACAACTACTACCGCCTTATGCAAACCGACTACAACGGAGAAACCTCATATAGCCATATTACACAGGTTTATGTATCCAGCGCAGTGATTTCGCTGGAGCAAATCTACCCGAACCCTGCCACCGACATGATCTATTTGGCTGTCAATAGCCGGAACTATGAACCCGTTACCGTAACGGTGGTGAACATGTACGGGAAGGTTGTGTACCAGTACACGCAAAATGTATCAATGGGTATCAATGAGCTGAGCGTGGATGTATCAACTTTGAGTCCGGGGGTTTATTTTCTGAAAGTTGCCAATGAATTAGAAGAACTGTCAACCCGTTTCATTAAACACTAATCATCCCATTTACTGGTAGATCGTAGCAAAAAGGGGCTGGTAAAATTCCGGTCCCTTTTTTCGTAGTATTTTTACCGCTAGAAGGGAGGATATTCTATGAAAAAGACTGGTTTACTATTTCTTGGATTATTGTTGTACGGGGTGTTGACAGCTCAAATCTCCATTCAGCAGGCACGAAGCCTTGCTCCGGGCACCTCGGTAACCGTCAGCGGCATTGTGACCAACGGGCCCGAACTGGGAACCATCAGGTACATGCAGGACAATACAGCGGGTATTGCGGTGTATGACAATACGCTGGGTTCACTCAACCGCGGGGACAGCATTACGGTCAGCGGTACGCTGGTGGATTATAACGGACTACTGGAAATCAGCAATGTGACGTCCCACACGGTGCATGCCACCGGGCTGCCCGTACCTGCTCCGAAGGTCATTACCCTAGCCTCGGGTTTTTCGAATGCCAATGAAGGCCAGCTGTTGCGCGTGAACGGAGTGCATTTTTCCGCCTCGGGCACTTTTTCGACCAGCAGTGCCAACTACAGCATCACGGACGGTTCGCAAACAAGGGAAGTCAGGATATGGTCATACACCAATATCGGGGGAACCGCCATCCCTTCGGGGAACATTGACCTGGTGGGCCTGATGGGGGAATACAACGGAACCTACCAGCTGCAGCCGCGCGACCTGGGCGATTTCCACATGGGCGGGCCCAAGATTACCAGCCCCCTTCAGCAAAGCAACATTACAACCTCCGGGTTCACCGTTACTTTTACCACCCAGGACCCCGGCAATACCATAATCCGTTACGGGCTGACAGCATCGCTGGGTTCGGAAGTGGCCGATCCGGCAATGACCACCAGCCACATCACCACACTGACCGGGCTCAGCCCGGCCACCATTTACTTTGTGCAGGGCGCCTCGGTCGATGTCAATGGCGACACTTCCTTTTCTGAGGTGAAACGCATGGCCACCGCCTCGCTTTCGAGCGGGGACATCCGCGTGTATTTCAACCGCTCGGTGGATCACTCGGTGAGCACCGGCACACCGGCCAAACTGCTCTGGCATGCCTTTGACGACACGCTCATAGCCTACATTTCGCGGGCGAAACATACCATCGACCTGGCCATCTACAATTTCGACAACCTGAATTTCATCGTCACCGCCCTGAATGATGCCTACAACCGCGGGGTCACCGTAAGGGTGATTGCCAATTACGGGGTCAACGGTTCGGCCTACAATATGCTGAACATCGGGTCCGGACGCAAGAAAAAAAGCCCCTCGGGCCCGGCACCGTCCGGTGGGAATTACGGGGAAATGCACAACAAGCTGATGATCATTGACGCCAATTCGGCTGACCCGGACGACCCGGTGGTGATAACCGGTTCAACCAACTTTACGAACAACCAGCTGATGACTGACCCGAACAACCTGATTATTTTCCGGGACCAGACACTGGCCCGGGCCTGCAAGCTGGAATTTGATGAAATGTGGTCCGGTAAATTCGGGCCGGAGAAAACCGACAACACGCCCCACCTGTTCAGTATCGGTGGCCGGGAGGTGGAGCTTTACTTTGCCCCTTCCGATGCGCCCGAGGAGCACATCAAATCCACCATTACCACGGCAGACCACGACCTGTATTTTGCCCTGTTTGCATGGACACGCTACAATATGGCTTATGATATCCGTGACAAGATCACCCAGGAAGGAGTTTTTGCAGCCGGCATCATCAACGACACCTCCAGCGGGGGAGCGGCACCTTATAATATATTGTATCCCTACATGACCAACACGCTTTTTCTCTATCACCAGGCCGGTATACTCCACCACAAGTACCTGATTGTCGATGCACAGGACACTTCCAGCGATCCCCTGGTGCTGACAGGTTCCTACAACTGGTCGTCAAATGCCCGCAACCGCAATGACGAGAACTATGTCATCGTGCATGACGCAGACATTGCCAACCAGTATTTCCAGGAATGGGCCCAGCGCTACCGCGATGAAGGCGGCACCGTGTTCGTAGGCCTGCCTGAATTGACAACCGTGCCGGGGCAGTTCCGGGTTTATCCCAACCCGGCTGCCACAGAGCTGGCTATTGATGCCGGCAATGAGTTCGGCAATGGGTATGTGGAAGTGTTTGACCTGAGCGGGAAGCTGTGCCTGCGGCAGACCACTGGCAGTGAGCAGCTGCTCCGGGTGAATGTATCGGGTCTGGTACCCGGTATGTATTTGTTCAGGGTGTACGGGAAGAGCGGTACGGCTTCAGGGCGATTCCTGAAGCAGTAAGCGGTTTACAGGTCCCGGAATCCTTCCTCCCCTTCCTGGCGGGAGCGCTCGCGGCTGCGTGCTTTTTCCATTTCGCGCTGAATGATCATACCGGCTATCACATCGGCTGCCTTGTCGGTGGGGTTCTCGGCCAGGGCAGTCATCAGTTTTTCCTCCGATACGTCAATGCGGTACAGAATCCATTTCAGCCGGGGCATATCCTGGGTAATCAGGTCGGAAATCCGGCCGGCTATGGCCTCGCGCAGCCTGGCCTCCCATTCCGCATCAGGCGTTGAAGCTGAAGAAGCAAGGTCCCAGCCCAGCTCAAACGCACTGGCGAGCCGGGATGCAACATAGGGGATGGGTGAAGGAGAACGGTCTTTGTGTTTCATGGGAAATGTTTAGGTATTTATTATATACAACGAAGAAATCAGGTGGAAAGGTTCAATATTATTGCGTATTTTCCGTTAGTGATACCGTATTCATGAGGTCGTTTTTTCCCTTTCTTGCCTGCTGTTTTGCTGTGCTTGCCGGTTTCCCCGGCCACGCACAGCCGGGTCCTTTTTCGCTGGTGAACGTTGGATTTTCCTATACCTACTTGTCCGAGTCTGTGATAACCGAGCCGTGGCAGACCCTGTTTACAACAGAGGTGGAGCAGACTTTCCGCTTCAAGGCGGAGCTGCCCCTGGGCGGACGCTGGTGGGCCGGTGCGGATGCGCGCTATATCCGTGCCCGCAACCAGTATACCGGCCCGGGCAGTTACTGGCTTTCAGGCCTGCTGGTCCAGTATGATCTTTTGCAGACCGGCAGTGAAAGGATATTTGCCGAAGCCAGCCTGAACCGGGGCAATTACTGCCTTTGCGGGGATTTCCCGCCCGAAAGGGAAGCGGCAAATTATGCCGGTGCCGGGCTGACGGGTTCATTTTACCTGTGGAAACAGCTGCAGATGGATGCCGGCTTCGGGGCTTATTTCCTGCTCGGTAAGTATTCTGCAAAACAGCCCTACCTGCAGTATGTCTTCGGCCTGAAATACGGCATTCCTGTCCGGAAGTCACCCGGTCACTGATCCATGTCCGGGCCAGAAAAATCGGTAAAACCGGTTTCTTCCTCATTACCGGCCCGGGGTGCAAAGGGAAAGGCTGTTTGTTGGTTTATATTTTATTAATTTGACTCTTGAAGGAAATAAATCAAAACGCGTTTCTGTTTTGTTAAGTATATAACTTTGGATAGGCACTATTAAAGAATAGAAAAGAAAACAAAATACTGTTTTGTTTTTTCGATTTTTTTTTTTTTTTATTTGTAATCGGATTTTGGAATCCGGGAAATATCCCCGAAATGCCCTAAAGAAAGTAGGGGTCATGAAAAAATCTGTTATTATGAAAAAATTAATTCTTTTTTCCTTTATTTTAACTGCGAGCCTACAGTTTATGGCAAAACCGGGTAAAGATATCTTACCCACAACTATTACTAAATATGGACATTGTATAGCCTATCGTGCTGGTGATGGTAGCCCAATTGTAATAACATGTATGTCAGGCGAAATGGTTTGCTATACTCAGGAAGGCAATACAGTTCATGCTTATGATTGTGATTTGGTAGGTGATTGGGGTACTACTTTATCACCCTCATCAATTAGATTTACTTATAGCAGTTATACAGTTATAAGTGATAATCCTTATAAGGTAAAATATACAGGAGTTGAGTTAAAGTAAAAATTAATGAGGGCTAAGTCCAATTTAGGGCTTAGCCCTTTGATTGGAATGATGAAAAAAATATTACTTATAGTAGTCACATTATGCTCCCTTAATTTAAGAGGTCAAACAGGTGAAAAAATAATAAAATATCTGTCATGGAATAATTTTGATAATAAAATCCCAATACTACTAATCTGTTTATCTCCACCTAATCGAATTGTAGATGCCCAAAATTTACGAGAGATAATTGGTTATGCAGATAGCCTACAATACACAAAAGTAGTTATTTTATTTAAAAATATTAGGTATCATGAAGTTGATTCTATTTTCCCGTTACACTATGGAATTCATAAGCCCTCATTTCCAATTATAATTTCAGATTCTATATTCAATTTATTGAGCTATGAAGGGAAAAGCTTTGTTTGTTACTTAAATATGGATACTATTATTGTTAAGGATATAGACTTGATGAAAGATGCGGAAAAATTTTTAGTAGAACTTGTTCAAAGAGAAAAATTAATTGAGCCATCGTATACTCTGCATACTGTTTTTGCTCCTGGTTATGGTTCATACAGCACACTTTATTATAATGATTCCATGCTCTATTTAATAGATGTATTGTCGGATAGAGTTCTTCGGATAAATTTAAAAAATGATTCTACAACAATAATTTATTGGAATTATAAGTACAAAGAAGTTTTTTATGAACTATATCAAGGATATAAACATTTTAATATTGATGAAAGTACTTTTGATAAAGGTGAAAAATATTGGAATGGAATCCCTCATCATGTAATTTACAATAGTAATTATTCAGATTCAGTGTTGTATTTGATGATGTTCTATGAATATGGATATCGTGAAAAGAATAGATTCCCAATGTTATATCAGAAAGTTGATTCGGTTTATGGTATTTATAGTGTTAAAGTTTTTGGGCGATACAATGGTAAAGAGGTTAAATATTTTGGATTGCCTGCTTTTGGTTTTCCAAGGAGAATAAATGGCTCAAATTTTCTAATAAATACTATTGGAAATATTGATGATGAATACTATTTATTTTCAACTTATAGCTCGAATTACAATATTGATCCTGATTCTTCTTATTATGTTGCCGTATTTAAACGTTATAATGACACACTAAGGTTTTTTCAATTTTTACCAAATACTTTACCAGATACTGCTATTAAAAATGGCAATGGATATACCTATATTCTTGCTAAAGGGTTTAAATACAAAAAGAATCTATACTTTTATATAAAAGGAACAGGTGATTGTTATGCTGTTGTTAAAGATAGTTCTGGATTTACTACAAGGATTGTTCAAACATCTTTCATCAATAATGAAAATAATAGTGCAGAAATTGAACACATAACTGAAACATCTCAAGGGAAAGTTGCTGTATTAGTGCATAAGGATGATTCATATATTCTGACGGTCTATAAAAAACTGTATGGAGAAATTGAGAAAAGAATAATATTACCTTCATATTTCTCAACAAATTCAAGATTTTTCCTTACTTCCAATGAACTCATTGCTTTAAAATTTGATGACTATTTTATTAAGTATGCTATTTTCAAATATTGATTTTCTTTTTTAGAAATTATTACCTTCTTTTATTTTTAGTTTGCTTTTCTTTTAGAATTAAAAAGTGTGAGTCGGTTTTACTTTTTTGCATGGCATTCAACGAAAAGCGCACCGCCATGTAAAGGGCCACAAAGGCACCAATGGCCAGGCCGGTTTCCGAACCCATCAGCAGGAAAAAATCATATGCCCCGTGGAAGAGGGCCGGAACCACCACCGCCCCGGCCAGCAGTGATTTTTCGTATTGTGGGCTGAACTTTGCCTTGCCTGCGTAATAGCCCATGATAACGGCAAAGGCGGCATGGGCCGGCACGGCCGTGATGGCCCTCAGGCGGGCCAGCTGCAGGCCGGCTTCAAAGGTGTCCTGGCTGAAAACGTACATCAGGTTTTCCACCGTGGCAAAGCCCATGCTTACCATCAGGGCGTACATGATGCCGTCAAAGGGCTCGTTGAATGCCTTGCTGCGGTAGGGAACCCAGCAGAAAAAGAGGTACTTGGAATATTCCTCGCTGAAACCGATAACCACCACCGAATAAAGAGCCAGGGCGAAGACACCCGGCCCGGGCCGGAAACCCAGCAGCGGCAGTATGGATTCGAGCAGGATGGCCGGCAGCACCGACAGGCAACCGAGCAGGAAGGAGCCCGCCAGCAGCCCGAGGGGCTCGCGGTCGTATTTGTCGCGCAGGTAAACGTAGGCAATGATGAGCACGGCCGGCCCAACAGCCATGGCAATCAGGTGAATGGTGCGCAGGTCCACCTTATAAATTTAAGGCATTTTCCAGGTCCCGGAGCAGGTCGTCCGCGTCTTCCACGCCCACACTCAGGCGTATGAGCGAGTCGACCACTCCGCTTTTTTCGCGCTCTTCTTTGGGTATGGAGGCGTGGGTCATCGTGGTCGGGTGCCCGATGAGCGATTCGACCCCGCCCAGTGATTCGGCCAGTGAAAACAGGCGGGTTCCCGAAAGCACTTTCAGGGCTTCTTCCATGCGGTTTCCTTTCAGCGTGAAAGAAACCATGCCCCCGAAGCCGCGCATCTGGGAGGCGGCCACTTCATGGTTGGGATGGCCGGGCAGGCCGGGCCAGTACACTTTGTCCACTTTCGGGTGCGAAGACAGGAATTCAGCCACCTGGCGGGCGTTGCTGCAGTGCCGCTCCATGCGCAGGTGCAGGGTTTTGATGCCCCGCAGCACCAGGAAACAGTCCTGCGGGCCGGGAACGGCCCCGCTGCTGTTCTGGATGAAATACAGGCGTTCGGCCAGCTCCTCATCGCGGCAAATGGTGGCGCCCATCACCACATCGCTGTGTCCGCCCAGGTATTTGGTGGCTGAGTGCACCACCAGGTCGGCTCCCAGGTCGAGCGGGCTTTGCAGGAAGGGTGTGGCAAAAGTATTGTCAACCACCAGCAGGCAATTGTGCTGCCTGGCCAGCTGAGCCATCTGCCGGATGTCGATGATGTTCAGCATGGGATTGGTGGGCGTTTCCACCCAGATCATCCGCGTGCGGTCGTTGATGCGGGCTTCCACGGCTGCGGGGTCCTGCATACCCGTGAAGCGAAACCGGATGCCCATGGGCTCGAATATTTTCGTGAACAGGCGGTAGGTTCCTCCGTAGAGGTCATTGGTCGAAACCACCTCATCGCCCGGCTGCAGCAGTTTCATGATGGCATCGGTGGCGGCCATGCCGCTGGCAAAGCAGGCTCCGAATTTCCCGTTTTCCAGGGCGGCCAGGTTGCGTTCCAGGGCGGCCCGGGTCGGGTTCCCCGTGCGCGAATACTCGTAACCCTTGTGATCGCCCGGTGCGGCCTGTACGTAGGTGGAAGTCTGGTAAATCGGGGTCATAATGGCCCCGGTGGCCGGGTCGGCATGCTGCCCGGCATGGATGGCTTTGGTTCCGAATTTCATTCAGCAGGGTTATTTGAATTTATGAATAACCAGCCCGCTGCGCAGCTTGGGCTCAAACCAGGTACTTTTGGGTGGCATTACACGGCCGGAATCGGCAATGTCAATCAGCTGCCGGATGCTTACCGGGTAAAGGGCGAATGCTGCGGCCATTTCTCCGCTGTCCACCCTTTTTTCAAGTTCGGTTAACCCCCTGATACCGCCAATAAAGTCGATGCGCTTATCTGTCCGCGGATCTTTGATGCCAAGTACCCTGTCAAACAGGTTTTTTTGCAGAATGCTGGCGTCCAGTTTTTCTACCGGATCTTCTTCGTTGAAAGTTCCCGATTTGGCTTTCAACCGGAACCATTGCCCTTCCGCGTACATTCCGAATTCATGCAGGCGGCCGGGTTTTACAGGGCCCGCAGAGCTTTCAACGGTAAAGGTTTTTTCCAATTTTTTGAGAAACCCATTCAATGAAAGGCCGTTGAGGTCGGCTACCACGCGATTGTAATCAATGATTTGCAGTTGGTTAGCCGGAAACAATACCGTCAGGAAATAATTGTAAGGGGCGTCATTGTAAGCCGGTTCTCCCCCGGCCAGCTCAAGACCGACTTTCGCGGAGGATGCGGCCCGGTGATGACCGTCCGCTATGTATGTGTAAGGCACGTTTTCCTGAAACTGGTACTGCAGTTCTTCAATGATGGCTTCATCACGGATTACCCATACACTGTGCTGAACACCATCCTCGGCTACAAAATCATACACCGGGGTTTCCGAGCAGATATTGTGAATGATGGCATCCACAGCCTGGATTTCCGGGTAGGTCAGGAAAACCGGGCCGGAATGAATGCCGGTTACCTTCATATGGGTGGTCCTGTCCAGTTCCTTTTCCGGGCGGGTATGCTCGTGCTTCTTGATGACATCATCGAAATAGTCCTTCACACTCGAGGCAGCGACCAGGCCAGTCTGTATGTGGGTGCCCATCCGTTGCCGGTAAATGTAAAGGCAAGGGCGCTGGTCCTGAATAAGAATCCCGTCTTCCACCATTTTCTCAAAATTCCTCCGGGCTTGTTCATATACTGCCTTGCTGTATGGATCGGTATCTTCCGGCAGGGTAGCCTCCGATTTTATTACCTGAAGAAATGACATTGGATTCCGGTCCAGAATTTCCCGGGCTTCCTCCGTGCTTAACACATCGTACGGAGGCGAAGCTACTTCCCGGGCATATTCCACGGCCGGGCGGTAGCCTTTGAAAGGTCTGATTACTGCCATAGATTTTGCTTACTGGTTAAAAAAAGCAATAACTTTTTCGGCCATTTCGGTCCATACATTATCCTGGGCTTCAACGGTGCTGGCCCCGATATGGGGGCTCAATGAAACATTGGGATGTTCAAGCAATTCCTTGCGTGGTTCTGGTTCATTTTCAAAAACATCAATGCCCGCGAAAGCCACTTTCCCGCTGTTCAGTGCGTCCAGCAACGCTATTTCATCCACTACACCGCCCCGGGCTGCATTAATCAAAGCCACGCCATCTTTCATTTTGGCAAAAGCCGCTGCGTCTACGACAGGCTTGTCTGTGGCCGGTACATGCAAACTTATGAAATCACTTTCAGCCAACAACTGGTCCATGGAAACGGTTTGAACCGTAACCATTACCTTGTCATTCAACCCGGAAACCGGTAACGCTATTTCCGCTTCCCTGACAAAAGGATCATAAGCCAGCACTTTCATTCCCAATCCCAGCGACATGGACGCCAGTGATTGCCCGATCCGGCCGAACCCGATGATGCCGATGGTTTTGCTCAGGGCCTCATGACCTTTGGAGCAGGCTTTCTTCAAACCCTTGAAATTGGTGTTGCCTTCCAGCGGCATTTTCCGGTTGGTCTGGTGCAGGAACCGCAGCCCGGTAAGCAAATGGGCCAGGACCAGTTCCGCCACAGACCGCGAAGAGGCGGCCGGGGTGTTTACCACTTCAATGCCTTTGCCGCGGGCGTAGTCCATGTCAATATTGTCCAACCCTACGCCCCCTCGTCCGATAAGCCGCAGGTTTGGGCAGGCATCTATCAGTTCCTTGCGAATTTTGGTGGCGCTCCTTACAAGAACCGCGTCAAAACCCGGCAATACCGAAAACAACTCTTCCTGGGAGTATTTCCGGTCCGTCACTTCGTGCCCGGCCTGCTCCAGTAAAGACCGGCCTTTAGCGGCTATTCCGTCATTTGCCAGTATTTTTGCCATATAATGAAACTTGTTTTCTGAGTTTATCTATCCGAATTTCCTTTCAAATTCCTGCATTACGTCCACCAGTACCTGCACACTTTCCAGCGGGAGGGCATTGTAGATCGAGGCTCTGAACCCGCCCACCGAGCGGTGTCCCTTGATACCCACAATGCCGGCTTCATCGGCCATTTGCAAGAAGGCCTCGGATTTCGATTCGTCATGCAGCAGGAAGGTAACGTTCATCCTTGAACGGTCTTCCCGGGCTGCTGTGCCGTAAAACAACAGGTTGCGGTCAATCTCACTGTAAAGCAGGTCGGCTTTTTCCCGGTTTCTCTTTTCAATTGCCTGCAGGCCGCCCATCTTTTTAATCCAGCGAAGGGTCAGCATGCTGGTGTAAATCGCGAAAACAGGGGCCGTATTGAACACAGACCCTTTGTCAATATGAATACGATAGTCCAGCATAGTTGGAATATCGCGGTTGACCTTGCCCAGGATGGATTTCCGGACAATAACCAATGTGGTACCGGCCGGGCCCATGTTTTTCTGGGCTCCCGCGTAAATCAGGTCAAAGTTCCGCGCATTGATTGCGCGGCTGAAAATATTGGAAGACATATCAGCCACCACGGTTATCCCGGCAGCCTTTAAATCGGCCTTGAAGAGGTCGATATCAGGTGCTTCCGTACCGTAAATGGTGTTATTGGTTGTGAAATGAAAATAGGAAGCATTTTCTGGCAGTTCCCAGTCTTTAGGAATATAACTGAAGTTTTTATCAGCCGAACTGGCTACCACCACTGCTTCCCCGAACCACCTGGCTTCCTTTATGGCTTTTTTGGCCCATGCCCCGGTTTCTAGGTAAGCCGCTACGGTGTCTTCTTTGAATAAATTGTAAGGCACCATTAAAAACTGCAGGCTGGCGCCACCCTGCAGGAACAATACCTCGTAATCTTTATCCAGTTGGTATAGCTCTTTTACCAGGGACTGGGCTTCTTCGATAATGTCTGCAAATATTTTGCTGCGATGCGAAATTTCAATCAGGGATAACCCGCTGCCCGAAATTTCACGAATACCATTGGCAGCCTCCTCAATAACCTCAGGTGGCAATATAGCCGGGCCCGCAAAAAAGTTGTGTTTTTTCATCGCTTTTTAACAGTTTTCTCACCTATTAATATAAAGGGTTGTAAAACTAATACTATTTTGCCCATCCATCAATGATTGGTATCAGCTGTCTGTAATGAAAAAAGATGAAAAAAAGTATGAAAAAAGTAAAGAGTGATGCTGCAAAAGCCGGATAAAGTCCCTAACTTTGTCAGCCCGTTTTAAAAGACGGGAAAAAGTTCATTTAAGAAGCCTGGGGGAATTCAGGCAAATAGAGACAAAAAAAGTGGTTGCAATGTTGCAGAATTCAGAAAGGAATCTGTATTTTTGTGTCCGTTTTTTTGGAGAGTAAGAAGTTCTTTGAAGTTATGGTAGCCAGCAGCGGTCTTGGGTAGGAAGAAAGGACTCAAGTCATAGTTTTATTTAGAACTCTTTATTACAACGGAGAGTTTGATCCTGGCTCAGGATGAACGCTAGCGGGAGGCTTAATACATGCAAGTCGAACGGTAAGGTCCCTTCGGGGATACACGAGTGGCGAACGGGTGCGTAACGCGTACGTAACTTACCTCTAACTGGGGCATAGCTCTCGGAAACGGGAATTAATTCCCCATAATATCATTCCGCGGCATCGCGGAATGATTAAAGCTCAGGCGGTTAGAGATAGGCGTGCGTCCCATTAGCTAGTTGGTGAGGTAACGGCTCACCAAGGCGATGATGGGTAGGGGGCGTGAGAGCGTGGCCCCCCACACGGGCACTGAGACACGGGCCCGACTCCTACGGGAGGCAGCAGTAAGGAATATTGGACAATGGGCGAAAGCCTG
>CAYRDC010000033.1:0-18503 GCA_964422925.1 uncultured Chitinophagales bacterium
GGTACAGGCATAAATAGGGAAGCCATCTCATATATTGGTTATGAGACGGCCTCTCCTGTCCAAATTACTGGTTTAAGTTTAGCGAAGCGTAACTTAAACCTACCTATGATCTGAAGTTTGCAACTTCCAACCAATGGCAACAGACTGAATTAACCGGGGTGTCTTTTGGGAAATGTCGAATGACGAATGACGAATGATGAATGTCCGCGGACGAAAATAGCCAAAAGCCCACTCCCAATAACTAAAAGCCAGAGCCTTAAAAAAGCCCCGCCACAGGCGGGGCTTCCAAGTGGTGCCATGAAACCTCACTTTATTGAATTACCACTTTTCTTGAGTATGTTTTACCGTTCTGAACCAAGACCAGGAAATATATCCCGCCTGATTCGTCACTCAGATCAATTTCTTCACTGAAGCTTCCCGAAAAACCGGGTAGTATCCGGTGATAAATTTCTTCACCGTTCATGTTCAGCAGGTAGATATCCGTATTGCCGGTGGTGTTCAGCGTGAATTGCAGCCTGAACAAGCCGTTGCCAGGGTTCGGCCAGATGCTGCATTGATCCACGGCCAGGGACTCGTCCAGGCTGAGGCCAAGGGTGGAATGGAGCATGTTGCGCTCATCCGGCTCCGGCTGCACGATTTCGATGTAGATGCGGGTGTCCGCTTTGTCCGTGCCGGGTTTGCGGCAATTGCCGTGATGGTGGATTTCAAATTCTTCTTCGATTTTCAGTTCCCTGAGCTGACGGGTGGCTTCGTCAATGGCATCCTCTATTTCCTGGCGGTGTTCTTCCAACTCGCCCTGCAGTTCCCGGAGGTGTTCCTTCAGATCGTTCATGATGCGGTCGATGGATTCGGTTTGCTCCTGTCCGGGCCGGGGCATGTTATAATACCAGCCGAAACGTTTTTCCTTTAGGGTGCCTTTCAGTTGTATGGTATGACCCTCCCGTTCAACGAGCAGTTCGATGGCATCGCCCGGTTTCTTGTTGCGGACCAGTTCGCGTACCAATGCGGCCCGGTGTACTTCGATACCGTCCACTTCCAGCAGGATATCACCGGGTTGCAGGCCCATTTCCTCCGCGGCAGAGCCTTCCTGGATTTCTTCCACAATGACCTCTCTATTGGATTCCCGGAGTATCACCCCGAGAGCCGGCTGGTCATCCGCGAAACCGAAATCGAAGTCAAAATCAAAGTCATTTTCCGGGAAGTTCCAGTGGAAGGGTTCGAACGGCATGTCCATCCAGCCAAAATCCCCGGGGTTCTCCGCGAGGATGGCAGTGGTGGTGTATTGCTCTCCGCTGCGTTGGTAAACAACTGGCACCTGGTCGCCCGGTCGCAGCTCCCGGATCAGGTGCACCAGGGTAGCCGCATCATCCACAGGCCGTCCATTCACTTCGAGAATCACATCGCCCTCCCGGAGACCCGCCTGTTCTGCCGGGCTTCCGGGTTCCACCGCGCTGATCAAAACGCCCTCACCAGATTCGCTACTTTCGAGGAATACACCCAAGTAAGGTTGACTACTTGCGGTGTCGGTATCAAAGGAAGAATCCCCAGGCAGGTGGCTGAAGTTTCCGTTCCGGAAATAATACCTTTCAATATCCACCGTTTTCCCCTTATCGTTGAACTTGCGGATGGTAATTTCAACATTGCCTTTGTTTTTGCCGGCATATTTCGCGGCAATATTCCTGATATCCAGGTCCTGTCCGGAAGCCAGGATGGTGTCGATTATGGTGATGTGGTTCCCGTTATGTTCAATGATTTTGATACGGGCTTGCCGGTTGTTGTCCTGAGCCCGCAATGTGCCTACAGCCGAAACCATGAAAACCGGCAGGCAAAAAGCAAGGAGAAATCGCTTCATGGCTGAATATATTTTTTTAGTACACCTTACCCAAAGCCCAACCCAAGTTACAACATGATTCTGAATCGGAACGTTAAAAACTTTTAATTTCTGTTAAGGACATTGGGTTCAAGTTCCGATCTTTGTGAAATGTTTAAAATAACCCAAACGGTTGCGAGATCCCTGGTGACAGGAATGCTGCTTTTGTTGATGACAGCCTGCCAACCCAGCGATAAGCAGCAGGAAGAGCAGGCCCGGGAAAAAGTGATGGCCTTGCATGACAGCGCCATGGCGCTGATGAGTCCGGTCAACGCCTATAGCGAAATAATGGATTCCCTGTTGGGCGACACTACCGGCCAGTATAATCCGGTGCGGGCCGCCCGTGTCAGCCAATTGCTGGAACGGGCAGGGCAAATCATGTGGGACTGGATGCACCAGTTCCGGGACCCAACGCCCGGCACTCCGCACGATACGGTTATTGGCTACTACCACGATCAGCAGGTGCACATTGAATCAGTTTACCATGAAATGCTGAACGCGCTGGACAGCGCGAAAAGCTTCCTGAATCAAAAGGAGCGCTCAAAATGATGAAAACAGTTCGTTTTATGGGAGGGCTTTTGCCCGTATTGATATTCCTGGCCGGGGTGGGCTGCCAGCGCGCTGAAAAGAAGCCCCACGGGCTTCCTTACCTGGGGAATACGCAAACCCGCCTGGTCCGGGAAGGAGGGAAATTGACAGAAGACACCGTCTATTATACGTTACCGGATTTTCAGTTTATCGACCAGGACAGCCAGGTGGTGAACAAAGCCACCCTGCGCGGCAAGATTTACGTGGCTGATTTCTTCTTTACCACCTGCCCGACCATTTGCCCCAAAATGAGTGAACAAATGCTGCGGGTGTACAACCGTTTCCGGGAAGACCCGAGGCTGGAAATCGTATCGCACAGCATTGACCCGGAATTTGATACCATCCCGGTACTGAAAGATTATGCCCTTCGCCTCGGGGTTAAGGATAATAAATGGCATTTTGTTACGGGCAGGAAAGAGGATATTTACAACATGTCAAAATTTTACCTGGTGAGCGCGGTCGAAGATCCCGCGGCACCGGGCGGGTTTTCGCACAGTGGCGCTTTCATTCTGGTGGATACCGCTTTTCACCTTCGTGGGATTTATGACGGGACAAAACCTGAAGAAGTGGATCATTTGATAGACGGCATTAACCTGTTGATCAGGGAGATGTATGGTGAATAAAAAGTCCCTGCTGGCCATATTGCCTTTTGTCTTTTTGCTCGGTTTGTTTATCGTGAACTGGATCCGGAACGGAAGGCTTCCGGCTCCCGGCAGCTTATTGTACAAAGAATATTGCGCCAACTGCCATATGAAAAACGGGCAGGGGCTGGGCAGGCTGTATCCTCCGCTGGCCGGTTCGGATTACATGGAATCCCACTGGGACGAAATTGTTTGCATTATCCGGAATGGCATGGAAGGGAGCATAGTGGTGAACGGGCTCGAATACAACAAGAAGATGGACCCCGTAGAAGACCTGTCCGATATCCAGGTAAAGAACCTGGTAAATTACATAGGCCGTTCCTGGGGCAATGATTTTCCTGCCTGCAGTCTGAAAGATATCAAAAAAGCTGCCCGCACATGCCCCTGATCAAAGGATGCGAATCTTTTGACTGCATACTGTTCCGGTTTCTTTATTCATAAATTGAAGGATGTAAATCCCCGGATCCCGGATGTAAAGAGTAATCGGTTGGTTGGTGACAGCATTCCCTTCTGTCAGCTTTTGGCCGCTGATGCTGTACAAAGCATACCGGATTGATTTTTTGGTACCACTTGAGAAAACCAGGGTATTGTCATAGAATATCGCCTGAATATCCTGTTCAAAATTACCGGTCTGGAGTATAATCACATCACTGTACCGGCTGTGTCCGTTGGGTCCGAGAAATTCGAGCCGGTAATAATAGACGGTGTTTTGCTTAACCAGTGAGTCTGTCCAGGCATAGGAAGCCGGTTCCCCGGCAGCTTTCACAAACCCGAGGCTTTTCCAGTTCATTCCGTTGGTACTTCGCTGCACACGATATCCGGCCAGGGCATTTTCTTCATAGCTGGTCCATTCCAGCACATTCACGCGGCCCTCGGTTTTACCGGTAAAGTAATCTATTTGTAAATCAAGCAGCAGGGGACATGTAACGAAACTGTTGTTCATGGACAAGCTGGTGTACCACCAGGTGTTGATGACCTCGGGATTCGAATTATTGGTACCCCGGTTTTGCCATTTATGAGCCGGACCGGTGGTTCCGGTAAGATTGGCAACACCGTCCAGAGAATTCGAATAATCGGTCAGCAGGGAATCGTTCCAGAACATCATCACGGGGGGCAGGGGCGATCCGTCTGCCTGTTTCGATGGCCTGATCAGGCTTACCGAAAAACCGTTCAAATGATTTTCAACATCTGTCATGGGGAGGTGTGTCATCCCGGTGGTGTACTTCAGGGTTACGGAAACCGTATCGATCCCGGAAACATAGGTATTGTTACCGTCATAACCATCCCATGATATACAATTGCTTCCTTTGTTTACCGTGGTTACAATGGTTCGCGTTACATAATTCTGGAAATCAAGTTGTATTTCCACCTGCCGGGAAGCCGTAGCATCTACATAAATGCATAATGAAGAGGAGTCGCATCCGGTAATGTTGAATGAGTCGATTTTCCCGACCACGCCCGAAGGGTAAATCAATGAATCCGGTTCATTCAGGAAAATGGGATATTCCGGGACGCCCGGAGAGCCTCCGGCATTCAGGATATTAGCCCGGTAATCCGATTTTCTGCGATTTACCGGATCGCCCACATTGCTGGCCCCCTGGCTGTTGCAACTGATAACGAACCCCCATGGCCTGATACCGTTAAAATCGATTTTTGTGACTACAGAATCGGTGGAATACACATACATACTGGCCATGAAGGCATTATTGCTCCCCTGGCAATTAATATCCCAGGCTTTGCTCCAGAGCCTTCCTGGTTTTTCCTTGCTGCCACTGACAACTGTTGCGTCAAAATATTCAATGATTCGTTTGTTGTGTTTGGTGGGGTCGTTATCTTCGGCAAATTCAATATAGTAATTGCCGGTTTTGGTAGCGGTATAACTCAGGGCGTCATAACCTCCTGAATACAATTCTTCCGGCCCCGTGATAGCCTCTGAACAACTACTGATCCAGCCTTTTGAACTGGCAGAAGTGATCAGTTCCGGGCCTTTGACAATGACCCCGTCCGGGTCGCGCAGGCGGTACCAGACATCTTCATCCGGGTTGTTATAGCCGAAATACAAGGTTTCCCCGGAATTCATATAAATGTACAACCTGTATTCTTCCGGGGCGCCATAGGTGGCAAACAACCGGTTCGTGTCCCCATTGTCCCAAATCTGTATGGAACCGTAATTATTGCAGTCATTGGCAAACAGCTCTCTCGTACCCTCATCCCGGGCATACATAGGGATATTTAGCAGCATAATTGCTGCAGCATACCAATATGCCAATCTTGCGGCCACAATGGGGTATTTTACTTATCTTATTTACGGTGTAAATCATACACTGATAAGCCAGGGGCTGTAAGAATTTTCTGAAAATTCAGTGTTTCCGAAGGGTGATCAAAGTAATTTCAGGCCAGATGCCCACTCTGCCCGGAAAACCAATGTAGCCGAAGCCCCGGTTTACATAGAGATATTGCGCATCCTGCCGATACAGGCCAGCCCATTCCCTATACAGCCAACGGACAGGACTCCATTTCCATTTCCCCAGTTCCCAGCCAAATTGCATACCGTGGGTATGGCCGGATAAAGTCAGGCTGATCTTTGCACCGGGTAAAACCTCCGTGCGCCAATGGCTGGGGTCGTGCGAAAGCAGCACGGTAAATGCCCCGGGCGGGACCTGCCGCATGGTTTCATCCAGACGGCCGTATTGCCTGAATGGCAGGCTTCCCCAGTTTTCCACCCCGGCTATTATAATTAAACTGCCTTCTTTGTTTATGGCAATGGCTTCATTCTTCAGCAAGCGGAAACCGGCTGTGCGATGCATTTCTTCCAATCGCTGCAAGTTATTCCGTTTTGACTCCGGATCCTGCCAGGCAATGTAATCCCCATAATCATGGTTGCCGAGTATGCTGAATTTACCGTAAGGGGCTTTCAGGTTTTGCAGCAGGGGAAGATAGGGTTCCGCTTCTGCGGCAAAATTGTTGACCAGGTCACCGGTAAACACGATGCAGTCAGCGCCTGTCGACTGCAGCTGTTGCAGCCCTTTTCGCACCGGATTCATTCTTCCGTAGAAACTGCCCAGGTGCAGGTCAGATATCTGGGCTATGGTGAATCCGTCAAATGATTCGGGAAGTTCGGGGAAAACCAGTACTATTTTCCTGGTTTTGAAGAGGTGCTTGCCGGCAATGATGCCATGCAGCACAAGTACCAGGAGCACCCCCCAGGCAGCCATTCCGGCCCATGCTGCCATGCCGTCCCATTGGCTGAAGCTTCCGCTTATCCAATGCACGGGCCCCAGTAATGCCAGGCTTACCAGGAATATCAGGGTAAATGCCAGTTTGGGGATAAACCACAAAATGGTAAAAGCCATCAGGCCAAAGGAAAGGCGGTAATTAGCCGGTGTGTTTAACTTTTGCCAGTTGCGCATAGCCAGGTACCAGGCAAGCACTACAAGAATGCTCAATCCCCAATACCAGTATGGGAAAGCGGTAAACCAGCCTGGGAAATATTGCCTGAAAATAACCCTCATGCCCAGGAAGGAGGGCAAATCGATCAGCAAAAGCAAACCCGGAAGGATGGGAAAAATGCGCCTGGCAGGGGAAGTGGCCATGCGTAAATAATTCTTTATAACTTAAATTAGTTCGAACCGGGGTGACGGTATTTAATCACCTTGGCTTTTTCCATGGTAATCAGCCCTTCGGTAACGTGTTCGTCCAGAAAGGGAAGCAGCAGGTCAATCTTTTCACGGGCGTCTACGATTTCAACCAGGATAGGCAGGTCTTCGCTCAGGCGGAGAATTTTGGCGCTGTGCATCCGGCTATGCGCCCCGAAACCCATTATGCCCTTGAACACGGTAGCTCCGGCCATGTTTAGCCTCCGGGCTTCTTCCACAATGGCTTCATACAGGGGACGCCCCTTATAACGGTCGGATTCACCAATGAAAATTCTTAACAGGACACCGTCTTCAGGGATTTTCATAACCAGGTATTTAGTAAACGAAACAGGATCCGGGTACCCAGGTAACCGGTGAATACCAGTAACAGTCCGAGCAGAATACTCAAACCAACATTCAACAGTGCGAAAAGGTAATCCCCTTCGCGGATAAGATGCATGGTTTCGAGCGACCAGGTGGAGAAGGTCGTAAAAGCCCCGAGCAGGCCGATCAGCAGGAAAGATTTCAGGTCGGGACCCAGCGGAAAGCGCTCGGTGGTGGCCCAGAGTATGCCAATGAGCAGGCTGCCCAGCAGATTTACCACCAGGGTGCCCCACGGAAAGGCGGGAGAAAACACCCGGTAGGCCATGCCTGACATCCCGTAGCGCAACACAGCACCAATGGCCCCTCCGGCTGCGATAATCAGAATCCGGTACATAACGGAGCCAAAAGTAAAAAGTTTTCAGCGGGACTGCTTACTGTTGGGTGCAGCCGACTGCCGGGATTTTCGCAGCCTTACAGGCTTTCTGTGGCGCACGGACTGGTTTCCATCTGCAAGGTCACGTGTTCAATATGAAATTCATCGTATAAGATGCGGGAAAGGTAACGGATCAGCGCTTCCGATTCTTCGACCGTCATATTTTCAATCTCTACATGGGCTTCGAAGTGGATCTGCCGGTCCGTGAGCGACCATACATGAATGTGGTGCAGGTTGCATACCTTAGGCTCACGGGTTAACCGCTCGCGGATAGCATCCAGGTCGAGGTGCACGGGCGCACGCATCATGAGTATGCGCGTGGCATCCCGGACAATTTTAAAAGCTGCTACCATAAGGTACAGGGAAATACCCATGGTCAGGGCGGGATCGACCCAGGTAAGGCCGTAGAAATAGATGGCCAGTCCCCCGAGAATTACCGCCAGGCTGGAAGCAGCATCAGTAAGCAGGTGCAGATAGGCTGAGCGGATATTAATGTTGGCGCGCGATCCCTCCCTGAGCAGCATCGTTCCGGCAATGTTTGCTGCCAGCCCGAAGGATGCCACCCAGATCATAGTCAGGCTATTGATTTCCATCGGATTCCGGAACCGGTCGATGGATTCAATAATCAGGTACAATCCAATGCCCAGGAGGGTTACCGAATTGACAATGGATGCCAGGATTTCAGCCCGTTTCAGGCCGAAAGTGTATGATTCCGTCCTGGGCCGGAGCCCAAGCCGCAGGGCTGTATAACTGATAATGATGGAAATCCCGTCACTGAAATTGTGAAGGGCATCCGAAATCAATGAAAGGCTGCCGGAAATGATCCCACCCACCAATTCGGCTACCGTAATGCCAAAATTCAGCATCATGGTAATAAACAGCCGTATAGTTAGTTTATGCTGTCCAGGATAAAGTTTATGGGCATGCCGGGCCACAAAACAAAAATCAGGAATTTTCCGGAAGCAGGGGAGGCCCTGCCTTTTTAACAACAGGAACCGGACTGCTGCTGCACCGGAGGGCAGGCTACAGACCCGTAGCTGCAAAACACACAACAATCCCCTTCCTTCGGCCTTAACACTTCACCGCATTGCTTGCACTGGTAAAAGAACTGGCAGGAATCTTCCGGCATGCGCTCCATCTCCTTGTGGCCGCAAACCGGGCAGGTTATTTCACTGTCCAGGATAATCTCTTTTTTAGTGTCCATTCTGTTCGTTTTTGTCCGGGACCCGGGCTATCACCTCGTATCCCGTACTGTTAATAATCGCTTCAATGCTGTCGGCATCCAACTGGCCGGGATTGTAAGATACAATGGTTTCACCGGCAGCGTAATCCGATTTGCTGTCGGCAACACCAGCCAGGCTTTTAACCTCGTGATCAATATGCTCCTCGCAACCTGTGCAGGTCATGCCTTTTACCTTGAAAACCACTGACTCGTAGCGGACATTATCCCCGCTGATTACCGGGTCCGGGTCTCGGTAAAATACATCGCTGTAATAGGGGAAAAGCGACAGGATTACGGCCAGGACGGTTATGATCGATAAAAACTTACCGGACTGCAGGAAAGGTTTTTTCTCCCCGGGCTCGCAGTCGCAGGCGATTTCCTTCCTGCGGTTCCTGAAATAAACCCACCAGGCCAGGCCCAGCGAAAGCCCTGCCAGCAGCAGCAACCAGGGACGGGCAGGCTCCAGCCAACTAAAAGTGGAGGCGATCCCGCTTACCCCGGCTATCAGGGCAATGACCGGGGTAATACAACATAAAGAAGCAGCGATTACAGCCAGCAAACCGGTGCCGGCCAGCCATTTTTTCTGATCAGACATAGGAAGATGCATTTTGTTGTTCAACAAAGTCGACTAACCCTTTCAACAGGTTTCGCGCGGCAGGCTGCAGGAAGTAATATATGGTTTGCGCTTCCCGCCTGCGGTCCACCATGCCGGCATCCTTGAGCTTGCGCAAATGCTGCGATACAGCCGGTATTTTCATCTCCAGCATATCGCTCAAATCACACACACAAAGCTCGTTTTCAAGGTTTAACAGGAACAGGATGCGCAGCCTGGTTTCATTGCCGGCCATCAGGAACAAACGGGCTGTCAGGTCCAGGCGCTCCCCAACCTCGGAAAGGGCTTTCCTGCCACGGTCTATCTGTATCGGATCAGCCATAAGGCGTATGCATGTATGTTCATCAGGCATAATTGGTTATTTAAGCAATCACGCAAATAAACGGCAGATTTTTGAAAAAAGTTTGAAAAAGTGGAAAAAAGTTTTGGCATTTATGAAACAGCCTGTATTTTTGACTGACTGTTTAGTCAACCATAAAAACATGACGCCCCGCACGAAGGAGCAGTTTGAAGCCATCCGCCAGAAAAGCCGTAGGAAAATACTGGAAGCGGCCCTGCAGCTCTTTGCGGAAAAAGGCTACCTTCCCACCAGCATGGATACCATTGCCCGCAGGGCGGGGGTCTCGAAGGGGCTGGTTTACAATTATTTCCACGGGAAGGAACACCTGCTGCGCACGCTCCTCGAAGAAGAACTGACCCGGCTCTTTGACCGGCTGGACCCCGAAACAGCCGGCCGCGAACCCGGGCAGTTGCTGCTTCAGATCATCCACTGGAACTTTGACCTGCTCCACAACGACACGGGGCACCTGAAACTGCTCGTATCGCTCTCGACCCAGTCCCATGTGCACACCTTCCTCCGCGATATCATTGCGCGCATCCTGGAGGAAAAATGGAGCGTGGCCGTGAAGATGTTTGCCGCCCTGGGCGAACCCGACCCGAAAATGGCTGCCCTCTTTTTCGGGGGCATCCTGGACGGCATCGGTTACGACTGGCTGTTGATGGGCGAGGAATACCCGCTGGAGGAAATGCGCAGGTTTATGATTGAGGAATACAAAAGAAAATACAACATACCATGAGAAAGCAGATATTGCTCCTTCCCCTGGCGGCCCTTCTGTGGCCCCTTCACATGGCAGGGCAGGACGCCCACGAAATCGTGAAAAAGGCTGAAGACAAGCTGCGGGGCAACACCTCGCGCTCCGAAATCCGGGTGACCATCGTGCGGCCGCGCTGGACCCGCGAGATGACCCTCACCACCTGGTCAAAGGGGGATGACTATTCCATGATCCTCATCACTTCGCCCCAGCGCGATGCCGGGCAGGCTTTCCTGAAACGCGGCAACGAAATATGGAACTGGGTTCCCTCCATTGAGAGGGTTATAAAAATGCCGCCATCCATGATGATGCAAAGCTGGATGGGAACCGATTTTACCAATGACGACCTCGTGAAGGAATCCAACAAGGCAGACGACTACACGCAGCGCATTGTGGGGGATTCGGTGATTGACGGTCGTAATTGCTACAAGATCGAAATGATCCCGAAACCCGATGCCGCGGTGGTCTGGGGCAAGGTGTTGCTGTGGATTGACAAGAAGGACTACATGGAGCTCCGCTCCGAGTTTTATGACGAGGACGGATTCCTGGTCAATATCATGGTTTCAGACCGGGTGAAGATGCTGGGCGGGCGCCTGCTGCCTTCCCGGCTCACCATGATGCCCTTGGAGAAACCCGGCAACAAGACCATCATGGAGCTGCTCGACATCACCTTCGACCAGCCCATACCCGATGATTTTTTCACCACCCGGAACATGAAAACCCTGCATTAAGCCATGACTTTAAAAATTGTTTGGCGCAACCTCTGGCGCAACCGCAAGCGTACCCTCATCACCATGGCATCGGTGTATTTTGCTGTCATCCTGGCGGTGTTCACCCGTTCCATGCAGCTGGGCAGCTACGACCGCATCATCCAAAACGTGGCCGGTTATTACACGGGCTACCTGCAGGTGCATGAAAAAGGGTACTGGGAAGAGCAGACCCTCGAATACTCCTTCCTCTGGAACGACACGGTGACTTCGCTGCTGGACGGTTCTGAAGAAGTGCTGTCGTGGGTGCCGCGGCTGGAGAGCTATGCCCTGGTGTCGGGCCCGAAGGTCACCCGCGGGCTGCGCATCATCGGCACCGACCCGGCCCGGGAAGATGCCATGACCGGCCTGAAAGCCAAGCTCACGTCCGGCCGCTATTTTGAGCCCGGCAGGGAGGAAATCCTCATTGGCGAAGGCGTGGCCACCCACCTGAACCTCTCGGTGGGCGACACCGTGGTGGTGCTCGGCCAGGGTTACCATGCGGTGAGCGCGGCCGGCAAGTACCCCGTGGCGGGCATCGTGAAATTTCCCACCGCGGAGCTGAACAACAACCTCGTTTACCTGCCCCTGGAAACTGCGCAGTACCTCTTCGGGGCCGAAGGGCGGTTGACCTCCGTGGCCGTGATGCTCCACAACCGGGACGAGCTGGCCCCCGCCCTGAACCGGCTGCAGGCCTCGCTGCCCACGCATTACGAGGTGCTGAGCTGGAAGGAGCTGATGCCCGACCTCGACCAGGCCATCCGCAGCGACAACGCGGGCGGCATCATCATGCTGGCCGTGCTGTTCCTCATCATCGCCTTCGGGGTCTTCGGCACCATCCTGATGATGCTCAACGAGCGCAGGCGCGAATTTGCCATCCTGGTGGCCATCGGCATGAAAAAACGCCTCCTGGCCCGCATTGTAGTGCTCGAAACCGTGCTTATCGTCATCCTGGGAACCTTCGCGGGCATGATCTCGAGTATCCCGGTCATCGAGTATTTCAAGTTCCACCCGATCAAGCTGGGCGGTGACGTGGCCGAAGCCTACGCCAAGTGGGGCTTTGAACCGGTGATGCCCTTTACCGACAAGCCCTCCATTTTCATCGGGCAAACGGTCATCGTGCTGCTGGTGGCCCTGGTCATTGCCCTGTACCCCATGCTGAAAATCAGGCGGCTCAACATTATGGAAGCCATGAGAAGTTAAACCCTGAAAAAACCGGAAAATATGCTGATAAAACTTGCCTGGAAAAATATTTGGCGCAACCGTGGGCGGAGCCTGGTGGTTATCGCTGCGGTCGCCCTGGGTATCTGGGCCGGATTGTTTATGATGGGTTTTTCATTGGGAATGTCCAATCAAAGGGTCCGGGATGTGGTCGATTTTGAAGTAGGCCATCTTCAGATACACCATCCGGAGTTTAATACCGACCATGACATTAATTACCTGATTCCCGAGGCAGGCCGGTTGCTGACTGATTTGCAGGCTGACGGGCGCGTACAATCCTATGTGCCCAGGATTATTTCCATGGGCATGGCAGCTTCTTCCAGCTCCAGCGGCCCGGTGATGATTATGGGAATTGACCCGGCCCTGGAAAACCACCATGACAGCCTGGAACATTACCTGGACGAAGGGGAATATTTCCCGGACTGGAAGACACGGCCGGCCCTGGTCAGCCGCAAAATGGCAGACAAACTGAACCTGAAGATCCGCTCGCGCCTGGTATTGAGTTTCCAGGACACAGAAGGGAACATCGGCAGGGCATTGTTCCGGGTTGCCGGAGTTTATAAAACCAACAATGCCCAGTTCGATGCCATGCGCGTGTTTGTGCGCCAGGAAGATATTGCCCCCGTCCTGGGCGTGGGCAGCGGCATTCATGAAATTTCCGTAAAACTGAAGGATGGAGATGACCTGAAAAAAGTGGCGGCTGAATACGCGGCCCGTTACCCCGAAGCAATGGTCGAGGACTGGACCGTGATCGCCCCGGAAGTCAGCCTCTATACCAAAATGCTAGATCAGACTTTCCGGCTGATCATGTTTGTCATTTTGCTGGCCCTGATTTTCGGGATCATCAATACTATGCTGATGGCAGTGCTGGAACGGGTGCGCGAATTTGGCATGCTCAAGGCAGTCGGCATGAGCCGCAGGCGCATTTTTACCATGGTTATGCTGGAAACGGTATTCCTGGTTATGGTAGGCCTTCCTGCCGGTTTGCTGGCAGGATATGGAACCATTAGTTACTTCGGGGCGTACGGGATCGACCTCTCCATGGTAGCCAAGGGCCTGGAATCATTTGGCTGGAGCAATATGATTTACCCCGAACTGACGGGCGCCTATTATGTAGAAACCATGGTTGAAGTGACCTTGGCTGCCCTGGTGGCTTCGCTGTTTCCCGCCTACCGGGCGCTCAAGCTCAACCCGATTGAAGCATTGAGAACTGTTTAAGCCGATAAAATCATAGCTATGGAAGAAGTAATAAAAACAGAAAACCTTGTAAAAATCTACAATGATAAAGTGGTGCCTGTGCATGCCGTAAATGGAGTAAACCTGTCGGTGCAGCAGGGGGAATTTACGGTTATAAAGGGACCTTCCGGCTCCGGGAAAACCACTTTACTGAACATTTTGGGTGGTTTGGATAAACCTACTGAAGGCAAAGTCTGGATCGGTGGGGTGGAAGTCACCGCCATGAAGGAGAAACGGCTTGTGGATTTCCGGCTTCACAATATCGGGTTTGTTTTTCAGGCCTATAACCTGATACCTGTGCTGACGGCTAGGGAAAACATCGAGTTTATCATGCTTTTGCAAAAGGTACCGAAGGCACAGCGCGATCAGCGGGTGAATGAACTGCTTGAAGCGGTCGGCATCAGTGACAAAGGAGACAACCGGCCGGGGGAATTGTCGGGCGGGCAGCAGCAACGGGTAGCCGTGGCCAGGGCGCTGGCTTCCAAACCCAAATTTATCCTTGCCGATGAACCAACCGCCAACCTGGATTCCAAAAGCACGGCCAACCTGCTGGACATTATGGCCCGGCTCAACCAGGAAGAAGGAATGACCTTTTTATTCAGTACGCACGACCAAAGGGTTATTGACCGCGCCAGGCGGGTGCTTACCCTGGAAGATGGTAAAATAGTAGATGATTCCTGGCAATGAAGTCATTAATTCCTATTCTGGTCTGGCTTTTCCTTTTACCCAGGCCTGGCCTGGCACAGGAGGCTTCTGTAACAGGCAGCAACGGAAAAGTAAACTGTAAATTCACCACCCGGGGCTATTTGAAAGACCTCCAGTATGCCTCCTTCACCACCAGGCCGGATTCGGTTATGTACGATCATTTACTGCATAACCGGATGAATTTCAGGTTGTATGCAGGGGACAACTTTACAGCGGGCCTGGAAATAAGAAACCGGCTCCTGGCCGGTGAAACCCTGCGGAAAACTCCTGCCTATGCGGATGCGCTCGGCCACGACCGGGGGCTGGTGGATATGAGCTGGAACCTGTTGGACGGCCAGGGAATGGTGCTCAACATGCAGGTTGACCGGGCCTGGATCAACTGGACGAAAGGGAATTGGGATTTGCGCCTCGGCCGCCAGCGGATCAACTGGGGGGTAAACCTGGTCTGGAATCCCAACGACCTGTTTAATACGCTTAATTTTGTGGATTTTGATTATGAAGAACGGCCCGGCACCGATGCCCTGCGCCTGCAGTACGCCACGGGCAGCTTTTCGAGTGCCGACTTCGTGATTGCCCCGGGAAAAGACAGCGCTTCCCATTCGGTGGCCGCTATGTACCGGTTCCACAAATGGCAGTACGACTTCCAGGTACTGGCCGGATGGTCCATGACCGACTGGGTGGCCGGGGCCGGGTTTGCCGGTAACCTCGGCAATGCCGGATTGAAAGGCGAGTTGAGCTACTTTCTGCCTGCCCGCCATTTCGGTGATTCGGTTTCCGTGCTGGTGGTTTCCTTCTCGGGCGATTATGGTTTCCGCAACGGGCTATACTTGCATGTTTCCGGCTTGTTCAATTCCAGCGGGGAAAATCAGATTCAAAACATCCAGCAGGTCATGGCTTCTTTTTCAGGCGATCTGACCGCCAAAAACCTGATGCCCTCCAAATGGTCCGCTTTCCTGCAGGTTTCCGGCAATGTCACACCGCTGGTCCGCGCGGACCTGGCCGCGATTTACGGTGCCGGTATGAATTTGTTATTCATTATGCCTTCCGTGCAATTTTCTCTAAGCGACAATATCGATGCCTCCCTAATCGGCCAGAGCCTGTATGGCGGCTCGGGCAGCAAGTTCAGCAACTGGATAAACTTTGTTTTTCTCCGGATTAAATGGAGCTTTTGAGGCCTGGTCAGGCCCTTGCCGGCAGGTGAGCGATATAGATAACCCCCAGCGTCATGAATCCCTGGGCCGGGGCATAGGTGGCCATCACCCAGAAATGCCCGTTGGGAAGCATGGCGTAAAACCGGTCGATGGCAATCAGGCTGTCGGAGATAACGAACAGCACCGACCCGGCAAACAACCACCAGCTGCCGCGGCCTGAACGGGTGAAAAGTATCAGCGCTGTGCAGGACATGATCAGCAGGGTTATGGCGTAAACCACCACCGGTACCAGGAAATCCCCGAGCCCTGGAAATAACAGCCATATCAGCCCGCCACCATACAGAAGATAGGGCAGAAGCCACCAAACTTTTGGTTTTACGGATCCATTCATCCTCCCGTAGCGTGCCATTACCGCGTAGGTGATGATGAAAAAGATTTGTGCCACCAGGAACGCCCCCAAGCCGGCCAGGAAAAACAGCTCTCCCTCCCCGGTAAGCATCAGCAGGATGTCCCCGAACCAGCTGAAAACCAGGGCCGTGATGAACCAGTGCTTAAAGCGGCCCTGCGTATCCTGCAACGCGGCCAGGCTGATAATGATTAACACCGGCAAAAGCAGCGGTTTCGTGGCCAGTTCCATGAGTGCGTTATGACTGCCGGCAGCCATCAGCTCCAGCCCTGCGACAGGCAGGAAAGCCAGGGCCATAATGAGCCGCCAGAACCGGAAGCCAGCCTGTTCGTCTGGTTTCATGATTGGGTTGAAGATAGGGAATTGGAAGGACTGGCGGACCGGCAGGCATTTTCGGTTTGCATTACATGTTAATTGGCAGATCGTTAGATACCTGCCTCTTTGAAAAAATGTTAGAAAAGGTGTACTTTTGCCATATAACGCTCTTGGTGACGCATTCTCATTTTTTATATTTTTATAGCGGGAATGCCAAACCTTGAGCTTTTTTTGTTTTATGAAAAAGAAAACGGCAATTCTGGTTGATGGCAGCTTTTTCATAAAAAGATATCGTGCCATAAAAAAAATCCATGACCTTGACCCGCAAAAAACAGCCAATGATCTTTGGCAAATGTGTATCAGTCATTTAACGCAGGCGAAAGGAGAGGTCTATGACTTATATCGTATTTTTTATTACGATTGCCTGCCTTATGATAAAAAACAACACAACCCGGTAACGGGAAAAGCCATTGATTTCTCAAAAACACCCCAATTTAAATTTCAATCTGAGTTTTTGAATGAGCTGAAGCAAAAAAGAAAAGTCGCCTTGCGACTTGGCGTTTTAGAAGATAAAAAGCGATGGATTATTAAACCTTCCATCACAAAAAAATTATTAAAAGGCGATTTGATAATTGCAGATTTAAGCGCAGATGATGTTCAGTTTGATTTAAGGCAAAAAAGAGTTGACATAAAAATCGGGTTGGATATTGCTTCAATGGCATTGAAAAAACAAGTTGATCAGATAATATTAATTTCCGGTGACAGTGATTTTGTACCTGCCGCTAAATTTGCCAGACGTGAAGGAATTGATTTCCTGCTTGACCCGATGTGGAATCCTATAAAACCCCATCTATTCGAACATATTGACGGGTTAATTTCCAAAATTCCCAGGCCATAACCATTATATTCTTCAATATCCATCCGGATGCGCATTTGCGTAAAGCGTAAATACCTTTCTGCCAGAGAACGGACCTGAAATGGGAATTTCCCCGCCCTATAGGAAAGCGGCAGACAAATTATGAGATGTCGGATCAAGCCCCATTAAAGAGGAGACAAACCCTCACCATGCGATATGGACAAACCCGTCCCGATCAGGACGGCCTGGCCCGGCATGACGGGGTTGGGTGATGTAACGCCCGCAGGCGCCAGGCGCAATGTGCACGTTCACGGGCTTAAGTTTGTAAATCAAGCTCCCCGACAGGCTCCGTCCATACCGGGAGGAAGTCTCATACGTTTCAAGACCACCGCTCAGTGTTTAGAGGCAGCCAATGAACATGCTGCGGCTGGGACCTCATTCTTTATGATAATAATATACTATTGCCCCAATTGTAGAAACAATAAATGCAAAAACTGCTATTTCTGGTAAAGAGTGATATAGTTCCTCCCAATCCATTGGATGTCTCATTTCATAACCCCTGATTCCGGTTTTATAACCAATTATTAGAGTGATGGAAAATCCAACAAAATAAATTAAAAATACTTTTACGAATGATTTTATCCTATTATACACATTTAAAAAGTTTATTGAATCCACACTCAAAAACCTCCCCAGCCTGGGGTTTATTTACTCCTAGAGAGACAATATAGCATACATTTGTAATTAAGTTAATCGATCTCATTTATGTCTTCACCTGCTAATTCTAGTAGGTATTGGCACGCATTTTTGAAGCTGCCATCAATTGGGCACATTTTATATACCGTATGATATTTTGAAGCATTTTCATCTAAGGAGGACAAATTTCTTGCTCCTTCCAATTTACAAAGTGTTCCGTCAATGCAGATATCATTAGAATTATTTCCTAAGTCCCAAAAATATGCTCCATTGATTATTTTCATAAACGTCTCCCATTGATTCATAGATATTACTTTGCTTTTTTCATACAATATTGAATCTACTGTAACATTTGTATCACCTGCTTTAACATTTCCACCGCTAATGATTAACCTCTTGCTAAACAAATTAATTGAGTCATTTCGGTTTTGAATTCTTATAATGATTGTGGTTAATGAAAATGATTTTTTTAAAGTCAGTCTGTAAATCTCAGTATTCTCATCTATTTTAAGGGATAAATCCGGTTCGTCAATTAATGAATACAAATTGTCCTCAATTGTTTTATACATCTCTTCCTGCTGTATCTCTGCTTTTAATATTGAAATAAGGTTCGTATCATTCCGGGCTATTCGATTCAACAAGGAATTGTTGTGTTTCCCTAGCTTGTATTCAACAGCAATATATTGTTGTAGAACTAATGCAAATGAAGAGTCGATAATTGTAGTAGGTGATTTTTCCTTGACATTTGTACAAG
>CAYRDC010000034.1:0-17862 GCA_964422925.1 uncultured Chitinophagales bacterium
ACTATGTGAGTGTGAGCTACACTAAAACAGGGAATATTGTTAGTTTTTCAACGGCCAACTACAATGGCAGCGATACGCTGTATATGGAAATCAATCAGACGGAAGGTATCCAATTGAACTGTCCCGGAAATCTGATATGGAGCACCTATTTTGGCGATGTGCTTAATGATGAGAACAAAGCCGTGGACGTGGATCAAACGAATGGAGATGTGTACCTTACGGGAACTACTAATAGCAAGCATTTCCCGGTTACAGCTGGAGCGACATTCACCAAAATAGCCGGTGCGTATGATGCGTTTGTTTCAAAATTTAACGTCAATAATGAGCTAAATTGGAGCACATATTTCGGTTCGGAAAATGATGATCAAGGAAGGGATATTGTGTCTGCCGGCAATGGCTATGTATATGTTACGGGCTGGACGGATGGCACGCTATTTCCGGTAAAACATATAGGCAATCAATTTTATGATAATGACGGCAGATCATTCATAGCCCGCTTTTCGAAAAATATTTACCAGGGTGGCCTTGACTGGTCTACCTATTATGGAGGCACTGCCAAAGACCATTTGTTTTGCATAACCTCTAATAGTCAGTCAGATGTTTTTGTAGGCGGACATGCAAACAGTACGGATATATACACACAGGATTTAAATGACGGATCGTATTATGAACCGGGCAACAGTACTGCCACAGGGTTTCTTGCCTGGTTTGATTCAAACTGTAATATCAAATGGGCAACAAAGTTTAGTTTACCGGGTATATCAACATATATCTATGACATTAAAGCAGACTTGAATAAAATATACATAGCAGGGCAAACGGAAGATGCCGGACCTAATTTTTATAATGTTGCTGAAGATCAAAATTCATATGTCGATAATGTCTATGACGGTCATGGAGACGGATTTATTTGCAAGTTTGGTGAGGGCAACGGGAGTAAATATTCAATATTATGGAACACATATTTCGGAGGAAATAAAAAGGATATGATTAAGTCAATATATTTAGGATCATCCTTTTTATATGTAGCGGGTGGAACATGGTCTGATCAGAATTTTCCGGTTTATCAGGACCCGGTCAATCAGAATGCATATTTTGACGGGATATTAAATGGTACGAACAAAGAAGATATTTTCATTGGTAAGTTTTCTTTAACAGGCGAGCAATTGTGGACCACCCTTTTTGGTGGAAACCAGAATGAAGAGGGAATAGCTATCTGCGGAGATGCAGACAAAAACATATATGTTACTGGCAAAACACTATCAAATCCTTCAAACAATTATTATTTGTACAATTTACCTAATGCTTATAATCAGAATTATTTTGGAGGAGATGAAGATGCTTTCATTTTAGCATTTAATGCAAGTAATGAGATATTATGGTCAACCTATTTTGGAGGAAATGATGCAGAGCTAGGGAACGATTTAGTGACGTATGGCAGCAGCTACCTGTATATAGTTGGTACGACAAATACCCCGCAGTATACAAATCCTAATCAATACAGTTTTCCGTTATGTGATCCGGGCGGAAAGTCGTACATAAAAAAATCTTTAATTCCAGACACTCAGCCCAACTCGAATATTCCTGTTTATCATAACTCTGGATACATTTCGAAATTTGATTTGGGGGTAATAAATCAACCTGTTGGCCTTGAAAAGTTCTCACTGAATCTATATCAGGATTTGTATGTTTTCCCAAATCCCATAGCAAATCAGGAAACCCTTACATTATACTGGCCTTATTGTAAAGAGGATTGTTCTGCAGCTGTACATATTTATAATACATTGGGAGAATTAGTTTATAATGAGAAAGTCTTAATAAACAAACGGATTGCGACAATGAAGATATCTGGTTTCAATCAGGGGCTGTATTTGGTTGAAATAGTTTATAAGAATAAATCATTTACTGGCTGCCTGCTTGTTAAATAACTTATGCGTATGAAAAACATAAAACACATATGCATTGTAATTATGGCACTAATGGCGCCTTTTTTAAGTGTTTCTCAATGGCGATTGGAATTCCATAGTCAACAAACTTTATATGATTTCTCATTTGCCGGTAAAGATACTATTGTTGCTGTTGGTGACAGTGGCTATATAATCAGAACGGTTGATGGTGGTAAGAGCTGGGTTATCGTGGATTCAGGATTATATTCTGCTTCTGAGTTAAAAAGAATAAAATTTGTCAATGATACGATAGGCTATATTTGTGGTTCGAACGGAATGTTTCTAAAAACAGTTGATGCCGGTGCACATTGGACAAATATTTGGAGTATGGGTCCAATTGATTTTGTTGATTTTGATTTTTTTAATAAGGATACGATTCTTTTGGTTGATGAAATGACAAATGTGTATAGAACTAATAACAGTGGCTTAAATTTTCAAGAAATATCTTATCAACATGTTATTAGAGCAGACGCCATACAAATAAAGTCTGATACTATGGTGTATCTTATTGGGGCCAATTATAATTATTTGCCATATCCTTACATGATGGATATTCTAATTTCAAAAGATGGAGGTTATACATGGAATTATCCTACTTACTGGCCTACCAGCGATCTGTATAATTTTAGGGATTTGGTAATGGTTGACGAATTGACAGGATTTGCATTTGAAGATTTTGTAGGTGTATATAAAACCATAGACGGTTGCAAAGGCTGGGTACATTATGAAGATACTGTTAATCCATCATTAAAGACATCATTTGTCGGTTATTCCAATAATTTGTTTTATATAAACAAAGATACTGGTTTCGTAAGGGATATTTATGGCCAAATATTTTTTACATCAGATGGGAGCAGGCATCACAAAAAGATGTACTGGATATTTAATGGGTTTATGAAATGGAACACCGATTTTAATCAAATCAGGTGTTTTCACGATACCATATGCTGGGCTACGGGTTCTTTCGGAATGTCAAAACTAATTCCGGGAATATCTGCGGGTATAGATAGTTATGTTTCTTCAGCTTTGGAGATTTCACCAAATCCTACAACCGGGTCGATAAATCTAACCTTACCGGCAGAAATAACCGGTAAGGCCACCCTGCGGGTGTATGATATCACCGGACAGGCGGTGTTGCGGGAAGAATATGCCAACCTGCCTGGCTCCACGCTTACCATAAATCTTTCCGGCAACCCGGCCGGCTTGTACCTCATAGAGCTGCAAACGCCAAAACACACCTGGTACGGGAAGGCGGTGTTGGAGTGAAGGTTAGTAGCCGGTAGCTGGTAACCGGTAGTCAGTAATCAGACCTTTTTACTGCCTGTTCACGGGTAACGCTTGTATTCCGCAGTGTCTTATCTCCCTAAGGTCTTTCAATGGAGCGGAGTGGGTGAATTCTTGCCCCCCTGAGCGGGGCGCTGGCGCCTGTCCGCCACAGTCCCGTTTGAGCGGGACGGAGGCGGAGGGGAGTGCGGTGGATTATGCGGGATGCAGGGGGTGGACAAAATAGCCGCATCGGCTTGCGCAACGTTCGCAAATGAAAAAAGCTCGCTCCTCACTCCTGATAGCTAAAAGCCAATGGCCTAAAACAATCCAGCACTGGCTGTATAGACTCATTAACCGGCAGATGTAAAATAGCTTTTATATCATTCAGCCCGTGCTGTTTATGGCACGGAATTCCCCGGCTTCTCCTGCCGGATTTTGCGAAATAAAAACTACATTTGTTGGCAATTATTCAGGCACGCTGGCTTCCCTGGCGTGCTTTACCATTTCAATAATCCTGAGCCCTATGAAGAGGAAAATTTATGCATTTACGCGCAGTTTGATGGTCCTGGTCCTGTTAACGGGCAGCCTGGCAGCCCGGGCACAGTTTACCGTGACCGGGGTGGTGAAAGATGCCAAAACCGGTGAAACCCTGGTGGGGGCCAACATTGTGATTGAAGGCACCTCAACCGGTACCACCACGGATATCAACGGGGAATTCAGCCTGGATGTGCCGGGTGAAGACACCCGCCTGCAGGTGAGTTTTGTCGGTTACACCACGCAGACCGTTGCGGTGGGCAGCCAGCGTCACCTGGAAATTGCCATGCAGCCGGGCGGCCTGCTCGATGAAGTGGTGGTGGTCGGTTACGGCACCACGGTCACCAAGGACCTGACCGGTTCGGTCACCTCGCTGACCGCCAAGGATTTCCAGGAAGGAACCATCAGCACACCCGAACAGCTGGTAGCCGGCAAAATGGCCGGGGTGAAAATCACTTCCAACGGGGGCGCGCCCGGTTCGGGCAGCCGCATCCGCATCCGGGGCGGCACTTCGCTCAACGCCAGCAACGACCCCCTCATCGTGATTGACGGGGTTCCCATCGACAACAACGGCATTGCCGGTTCGGCCAATGCGCTCAACCTGATAAACCCATCGGAAATTGAAAGCATTTCGGTGCTGAAAGATGCCTCGGCTGCAGCCATTTACGGCTCCAGGGCAGCCAACGGTGTCATCCTCATCACAACCAAAAAAGGGAAAGCCAGCAAGAAGCTGAACATCCAGTTCAGCACCACCAATTCCCTGTCGCAAATCACCAAAAAGGTGGACGTGCTGACGGCTGATGAATTCCGCACCCTCGTCAACGACACGGGCACGGCCAACCAGATTGCCCTGCTCGACACCTTCAGCACCGACTGGCAGGATGTGATTTACCGCACGGGCTTCAGCAGCCAGAACAACCTTTCGTTTTCGGGGGGCATCCAGGGGCTGCCTTACCGGCTCAACATGGAATATTTTCACAACGAAGGCATCCTGAAGCGTTCGCAGCTGGACCGCTACAGCCTGAACCTGAACCTGTCGCCCACCCTGCTGGATGACGCCCTCCACGTGGATGCCAACGTGAAACTGTCGCGGACCGATAATTTCTTTGCCGACCAGGGTGCCATAGGAGCCGCGGTGTCGTTCGATCCTACCAAACCGGTTTACAGTTCGGACACCCTGTACGGGGGTTACTGGGAATGGATAGCCTCCAACACGGGCGAACCGAACGTTCTGGCACCCAAAAACCCGCTGGGCCTCATCATGCAGAAGGAGGACGTAAGCCAGGTGAACCGTTTCATCGGCAACGCCAAAGTGGATTATGCCCTGCCTTTCGTGGAAGGCCTGCACGCAGTGCTGAACCTCGGCATGGATTTTTCGCACAGTGCGGGTACGGTCTTTATCCCTGAAACGGCTGCGGCCACTTTCCAGCGAGGCGGGGTGGACAACCAGTACGAGCAGACCAAATCAAACCGCCTGCTGGAGTTCTATGGCAAGTATGAAAAGGAACTGCCGGCCATTGACAGCAAGTTCGACCTCACGGGCGGGTATTCATACCAATCCTGGCTGACCAAAAGCCCGGCTTTCCCCGATATGAACGCACGAGGCGATACGATTGCCCCTGCTGGCATTCCCTTTGAAACCCAAAACACCCTGATATCCTTTTACGGCCGGTTGAATTACAACCTGAAAGGGCGCTACCTGCTCACCGCCACCTTGCGTGATGACGGTTCCTCCCGTTTCAGCCCATCAACCCGCTGGGGCCTGTTCCCCTCCGTGGCCGCGGCCTGGTATATCAGTGAAGAACCGTTTATGAAAGACAGCCGCCTGTACCTGAAGCTGCGGGCCGGCTACGGGGTGACCGGGCAGCAGGATATCGGGAACGATTATCCCTACATTCCCAACTACAGCCCTGGCACCGAAACCGCCCAGTACCAGTTTGGCGACAAGTTCTACACCGTACTGCGCCCGCAGGGCTACGATGCCAACATCCGCTGGGAGCAGACGGCCAGTACCAATATCGGGCTCGACATCGGTTTCCTGAACGACCGGCTAAACGCCACTATCGACTATTACAAAAAGGTAACCACTGACCTGCTGGCCGTGATTCCCGTGCCCGCGGGTACCAACTTTACGAATCAAATTTTTACCAATGTGGGCAGCCTGCAGAACCGGGGCGTGGAAATCACCCTGAACGGGGTGGTGGTCGATAACCAGGACCTGCGCGTGGAACTGGGGGCTAATGCCACCATCAACCGGAATAAAATCACCAAGCTCACCAAAACCGACAACCCGGACGACCCGGGCATCCTGGTGGGCGGCATTCCGGGTGGTATCGGCAACACCGTGCAGGTGCACGCGGTGGGTTACCCGGCTTATTCCTACCTGGTGTACAAGCAGAAATATGACGAGAACGGGCAGCCCATTGAAGGGGAATACGAAGACCTGAATGGCGACAGCACCATTACCCCGGGCCGTGCCGACTTGGGCTTGGGCGACCAGTACATCTTTGACGGCAGCCCCGAACCGAATCTGTTTGCCGGTTTTTATGGCAATGTGAATTACCGTAACTGGTCTTTCAGTTTTACCCTGCGTGGTGAATTTGGCGCGTACCTGTACAACGGAGTTGCTGCCCAGCATGGCTATTACAAGGCAGTGGACGGTTCAAAAGGTTACCTGGTGAACCTGACCAGCGATTATTTCAAATCCGAATTCCAGAACGGGAATGTTACCCAGTTCCTCTCCGATTATTACCTGGAGAAAGCGGATTTTCTACGGATGGATTATATGACCCTGGGATACCGCATACCCAGCTTGGTCAATAAATTCGCCATGCAGATCAGCGCCACGGTGCAGAATGTGTTCGTAATCACCAATTACAGCGGTATGGACCCGGAAGTGGTGGGTGGCATAGACAATACGATCTACCCGCGACCCCGGATTTATTCGTTAACCCTGAATATCACACTTTAAAAAATCATAGGATGATGCGCAAAACAATATATTCCATGGTCATAGCACTTGGCATCAGTTTGATGCTGAGTTCCTGTTTCAAGGACCTGAACCTGGAACCGAAATATGGCGTGAATGCCGGAACGGTTTACAGCGATCCGGACAATTATATAAACGTTCTGGCTAAGTTGTATGCCGGTTTGTCGATGACCGGGAATAACGGTCCGGCCGGAGATGCCGACATCAGCGGGATTGACGAAGGATTTTCCTCTTATATCCGGGTGTTGTGGAACCTGCAGGAAGTCCCAACCGATGATTGCGTGGTGGGCTGGAACGATCCCGGCCTGCCCGAACTGAACACCATGACCTGGGTGGCCACCAATCCCTGGAGCGGGGCGATGTATTATCGGATCTTTTTCCAGATAACGCTATGCAACGAGTTTATCCGTGAAACGGATCCGAAAAAATTACAGGACCGGGGCTTCAGCCAGATCGATATTGACCGCATTACCACTTACCGCTATGAAGCCCGTTTCCTGCGCGCACTGAGCTATTATCACGCGCTGGATTTGTTCGGTTCGGTTCCTTTTGTTACCGAAAATGATCCGGTTGGGGCCTTCTTCCCGCAGCAGATCTCACGGGCTGACCTGTTCAATTACATCGAAAGCGAACTCAAGGATATTGAAGGCCACCTGATCGACCCGGCTCCGGGCTTCAACCCGCAATATTACGCCCGGGCCAGCAAAGCCGCTGCGTGGACCCTGCTGGCCAAACTATACCTGAACGCGGAAGTGTACACAGGTTCGCCCCGCTGGAGCGACTGCATGACCTATTGCCAGAAAGTCATTGACCAGGGGGGGTATTCCCTGCAACCCAATTATGAAGATTTGTTCAAGGCCGATAACCATACCTCCCCGGAAATCATATTCCCAGTGGTGTATGACGGCACCAAGGCGCAAACCTGGGGTGGCACCACCTTCCTGACACATGCTCCGGTAGGCGGCAACATGAATCCTTCGGATTTCGGCATCAACGGGGGATGGGCCGGCTACCGGGCCACCAAAGGCTTGGTGCTGGCGTTTACCGATACCAATGATGCCCGTTACCTTTTCTTCACGGACGGTCAGAACCTGGAGATTGACAATATCAGCACCTTTTCTGACGGGTACGGAGTCACCAAATGGAAGAATGTCACTACCAACGGAGACCCCGGGTCGGATCCCACGGGGAATTTCGTGGACACAGATTTCCCGTTGTTCCGCCTGGCTGATGTGTACCTTATGTACGCGGAAGCGGCCGTGAAAGGCGGAGGAGATGTTTCGAAAGGGCTGCAATACATCAACCTGATCCGGCAGCGGGCCAATATGCCGCCTATGAGCAGCTATAATGCCGATTCGGTGCTGGCCGAGCGTGCCCGTGAGCTGTACTGGGAAGGTTACCGGAGGACCGACTTGATCCGGTACGGGCTCTACACCGGTGGCGCTTACCTCTGGCCCTGGAAGGGTGGCGTGAAAGACGGAACCTCCGTACCTGACTTCCGGAATTTGTATCCTTTGCCTGAGTCGGATATCGTAGCCAACCCGAATCTGCAGCAGAACCCGGGGTATTAGGAAGGATATCTTTTGAGTTGCGCGGCCCCGCCATCGCGGGGCCGCGCAAAAATCATTACCTCTGCTTTTACTGATCACGTAATATGCTGACAGACCGGTGCGATACCTTCGGCATCGGTAACATGAATTTACCTTGCAGCTATCAATGTGGCATCCCTTCGGGATGCTTTTTTCATTCCTGAAAATGAGTCCGGGGTCCTTCAGATGAGGGAATGGCAGGGTTGCTTATCCTGTCCCTGTCCCGAAACCTTTTTGTTATTGAATCTGACCATGTTTCGTTCCCGTGGAAATTTTACAGGGGTGAAACATGATGCCGGAGCATCCGAGGTTTACTAAACTGTAAATCAGCATGTCGGTACGATACCTTCGGCATCGGTAATATGAATTTACCTTGCAGCTATCAATGTGGCATCCCTTCGGGATGCTTTTTCCGGCCTGTGAATGAGTCCTGTGTTTTGCAAACCGGCTGTAAACCGGACACAAATCCTGAAACCATAGGGTTATTGAATCTGACTACAAATCTTTCAAGATGGAGGTTTTGTCCTGGTGCGAAATGATGCCGAAGGCATCACAGGTTTATAGAACACATTGATTAAAAAAGACGACCCCGAGGGGTTGCACTTCCTAAAAAACTGTTCTCCAGCAATTATCTGCAATAAAAATTTGAAATAAATCCTATTTTAGGATGGAAATCCGGGAAAGAAAATATTTGTGGCAGGCACATTTTCATGGATATACATTCACATCGTTTTTGCTGTTAAAAACCGGCTTGCATTAATCCAACCGGAATGGGAGGATCGTTTATACCGCTATATCACCGGGATTGTAAGAAAGAAAGGACAAAAGATGCTTGCCATTAACGGGGTGCCTACCCACATCCACCTGTTAATCGGAATGAAACCTTCCTGTTGTCTTTCGGACCTTGTCCGTGAAATAAATAAGTCGAGCAATGAATTTATCCGTCAGAACCATTTTACCCGGTATAAATTCAGCTGGCAGGAGGGATTCGGGGCATTCTCATACAGTCATTCCCAGCTGGAAACAATGATTGATTATATATCGCGCCAGAAGGAACATCACAGGAAAAGAACTTTCCGGGAAGAGTACACCGGGTTGCTCGAGCGGTTCAATATTGAATACAATGAGCAATTCACATTCGACTGGCTTGAATGATTTACTTCCTCTGAATGATGTTTCATTAACCCTGTGCGGACAGGCTTTTCCACCGCTGTCCGGCCATGTTCCCAACCCCCTGCACGCCCAATACCCGATTCCCGTTATATTTGTAGCTTTCTGAAATCTCATGGTCAGGCCACCCCGGATATTTTTCATCTTCGCTTTGGCAACGCTGTTGCTGCTTGCGCTGATCGCGGCCTTTCCCTCGGGGATTATTCCCCTGGGCCCGGGTCTGACCCTGCGCTTTTTCTCCCTTGAAGAACTCACGCATCCCTGGCCCCGCGAACGGGTCGACATAGAACAGATTATTGAAACCGTGGCCACCGATTCCCTGGCGGCCGACAGCACACGGACCCTCGTGGTGGAAACCGACAGCGCGGAGGCTCCCGACACGCTCTGCATCGACCCGGCACAGATTGCCCGCGTGCAGCACCGCATCCAGTTCCCGGAAGGCAGCATGGCAGCCCTGGAAACCTTTTTTGCGGCCCTGGATAAGGTGCGCAGAACCGGCCGCGGCATCCACATCCTGCACTACGGGGATTCCCAGGTGGAAGGCGACCGCGTCACCAGCGTGATCCGCGAGCATTTCCAGGGCGATGAGCGCTTTGGCGGTTGCGGCCCGGGCCTGATACCCGTGCGCGGGGTGTTGCAGGGCAGCGCGTCCTATTTCCTCTCGCAGAGCGACAACTGGACCGAATATGCCACCTTCCGGAAAAACCCCGTGGAGCCCCCGCACCGCCTGTATGGCGTCACCGGGTCGTTTTTCCGGTTCATTCCCTATCCCGAACCGGATACCCTGCCGCCCGCAGCCGATTCCCTCGTGGCAGACTCCATACCCGTGCTGACTGCCGACACCCTCGTGCCGGGGGAACCGCAGCCCGATTCAGCCTGGATCGAAATCCGCAGGAGGGGAGGGGCGGCTCCCCACGTGCAGCGGTTCGACAGGATCCGGCTATTTTACACCCTATCGGGTGAACCGGTGAGGCTGCGCCTGCTGGTGAACGGCAACCCGGTGTCTGACGAATGGCTGCAGCCCGCACCCGGACTGCTTGAGGCCACCTGGCCCTTGACGGAGGGCTTCCGCGATATCCGGTTCGAGTTTTCAGGAACCAACAGCCCGGATGTCATCGGCATTTCGCTGGAATGCAGCGGGGGTATCAAGGTGGACAACCTGGGCATGCGCGGCAGCGCGGTGACCAATTTCACGGCCATGAGCCCTGCGGCCCTGGCCCGGCATGTGCAGATGCTTAACGTGCCGCTGGTCATCCTGCAGTTCGGGGTGAACGTGGTGCCCAACGTGGTGAACAGCTACAGGTATTACGAAAACATGATGTACCGCCAGATTATGGCACTTAAGCAGGCTGTGCCCGGCATTTCGGTGCTGGTCATCGGGGTTTCTGACATGGCCCGCAAGGAAGGAACCGCCATGGAGAGTTACCCGAACATTGAAAAAATCCGGGATGCCCAGCGCAACGCGGCCTTCCGCTCGGGTAGTGCCTTCTGGGACCTTTACGAAGCCATGGGCGGACACAACAGCATGGTGTCGTGGGTGGAGCACGACCCGCCCTACGCGGGCAAGGATTACACGCATTTCAACCCGCGGGGGGCGCGCATTATCGGGCAGATGATATACGATGCTCTCATGGAATCATATTACCGCTATAAAGGTGCGATTCAGTAAGCTGACAGCCATAGCAACCCTTTTTGCCGCCCTGGGAGCCAGCGCCCAGCACGACCCTTCCGTGTATGGCGACTATCCCTTCCTGAACCTTGACAGCAACCGTATTTACCAGCCGGCCGGCCCGGCCCTCGATATGGCCTTCCGCCAGCTCGACAGCCTCATCAGGCGGGGCGACCGCCAGCTGAATATCATCCAGATTGGCGATTCGCACATCCAGGCGGGTTTCCTCTCCGAGCAAGTGCGCGAAAACCTGCAGCAAACCTTTGCCCTCGATAACGGGGGCCGCGGTTTTGTGTTTCCCTACCGCATCGGCAACACCAACAACCCACTGAACTACAGGGTCAGCTTTACGGGCGAGTGGTTTGCCTGCCGCAACGTGGAGCGCAGGCGCAACTGCCGGCTCGGCCTGGCGGGCATGTCGGCCACCACCTTCGACCTGGAGGCCACCGTTACCATCGATCCCAACCGGCACAAGGAAACAAGGCCGTATGCCATCACCCGCGTAAAGGTGTTTTTCGACCGTTCGGCCACCAGTTTCGAACCCATGCTGCGGGGGGCGCGCATCATCGAAATCAGTGATTACAGCCAGTACCGGGAATTCATCCTGCTGAAACCCGAACGGGCCGTGACCCTGGGTTTTGACCGGACGGATGACCGGCAGGACCATTTCACCTTGTACGGCATAACCCTCGAATCGGAAGACCCCGGCATCGTGTACAGCTCGGTGGGCATCAACGGGGCAGACGTCACAGCGTGGCTGCGCTGCAGCCTGCTCGACAGCCAGCTGGCCGTGCTGCAGCCTCATCTTATCATCCTCAGCCTCGGGGCCAACGATGCCTACCCGAAAAACTTCAGCCCGGCACAGTTCAAGGCCAATTACCGCAAGCTCATCGAGCGGGTCCGGGCGGCCGTGCCCGGGGCCTCCATCCTGCTCACCACCCCGGGTGACGCCTACCGTTACAGGCGCTACTACAATTACAACTACGTGCGGGCCAGGCAGGCCATTTTTGAACTGGCCAAAGAGGAGCAACTGGCCGTATGGGATTTTTATTCGGCCATGGGCGGAGCCAACAGCATTTACGACTGGTACCGGGCCGGCCTGGCCACCAACGACAAAATACACCTGACCGAAGTCGGATATGCCCTGCAGGGCAACCTGTTTTACGATGCCCTGATGGAAGCCTATTTTTCTTACCTCCAAAACCAGGGAAAATAAGCGATGGAGTGGCTGCAGTACATCTTTGGCTATGACATGGACCCGGCCCATGCTTTTTTCTTCAACCGGTATGATTTCTGGGTTTTCTTCGCGGTCATGCTGGGGGTCTACAGCCTTGTGTATAAGAAAACCCGCCTGCGCAACCTTTACCTGACCCTGTTCAGCCTGTTTTTCTATTACAAGTCGGGCGGGCTGTATTTTCTGCTGCTCATTTTCAGCACGCTGGTCGATTACCATATCGGCCGGTGGATATACCGTTCGGACAACGAGCGGAAACGCAAGCTGCTGGTGGCGGCCAGCGTAGCGGTGAACCTGGGCCTGCTGGCTTATTACAAGTACGCGGGTTTCCTGGTTGACACGGTCAACGGGCTGCTGGGAACCGATTTCCGGGCGGTGGATATCCTGGCCCAGATGGCCAACGGCCTCACGGGAAGCCATTTCAGCATCGAAAGCATTTTCCTGCCCATCGGCATTTCGTTTTACACCTTCCAGACCATCAGCTACTCGGTGGATGTGTACCGCAGGCAGGTAAAGCCCGTGAACGATATTTTCGACTTTGCCTTTTACGTGAGTTTTTTCCCGCAGCTGGTGGCCGGGCCCATTGTGCGGGCGGCTTCGTTTGTGCCGCAGATATACAAGCCCTACCGCGTAAGCCGCGATGATGTGGCCAGGGCGCTGATGCTCATCATAGCGGGCCTCGTGAAGAAGGTGCTCATAGCTGATTACCTCGGGGCCAACCTCGTGGCCGATGTGTTTGCCGACCCGGCCAAGTACACCGGTTTCCAGAACCTGCTCGGGGTGTACGGCTTTGCCCTTCAGATCTATGGCGATTTCTCGGGTTATTCCGATATAGCCATCGGCATCGGGCTGCTGCTGGGTTTCCGCCTGCCGCTCAACTTCAACCACCCGTACCGCTCGCTCAGCATCCGGGAGTTCTGGCGGAGATGGCACATCAGCCTGTCGACCTGGCTGCGCGATTACCTGTACATTCCCCTGGGTGGGAGCCGGAAAGGGAAAGTACGCACTTACCTGAACCTGATGATCACCATGCTGTTGGGCGGACTGTGGCACGGGGCGGCCTGGCGCTTTGTGATCTGGGGCGGGCTGCACGGTGCCGGGCTGGCCCTGCACCGCCTGTGGGACAGCTGGAAGCCTTCCCGGCCGGAAACATGGCCCTTCTGGAAAAAGCTTCTGGCAGGGCTCGCCACCTTCCATTTCGTGTGCCTGGGATGGATTTTCTTCGCGGCCGATTCCATGCAGAAGGCCTTCCTGATGATCCGGCAGATATTCACCAACTTCTACTGGTCACTGGTGCCGGAGGTGCTGAGCGGCTATCGCAGCGTGGTGCTGGTGCTGCTGCTGGGGTTTGTGCTCCACTTCCTGCCTGACCGCTGGAAAGCCGCCACCGAACAGCGCCTGGCCGTACTGCCGGCCCCTGCACAGGCCCTTCTGCTGGCCGTGGTGGCCTTCGGCCTTTACCAGGTGATGGCCGCGCGGGTGCAGCCTTTCATCTACTTCCAGTTCTGATATCGGACAGGTGCTCTTCCATGAATTCGCGGGCAAATTCCCGGATGGCATCGCGCACCGAGCGGAAAGCGGTAAGGATTTCTTCCCGGGAACCCGTGGCGCGGGCCGGGTCAGGGAAGCTGCGGTGCAGGCGCCTGGTTTTGCCCGGGAAATACGGGCAGCGTTCCCGGGCGCTGTCGCATACCGTAATCACGTAGTCGAAGTCCATGCCCAGGAATTCATCCACCGGCTTGGAGCGGTGATCGGAGATGTCGATGCCGTCTTCGGCCATCACCTGCACCGCCAGCGGGTTCAGCCCGTGGGTCTCGACACCGGCCGAAAAGACCCGGGCCCGGTTCCCCGCAAAATGCCGGAAATAACCTTCGGCCATCTGGCTCCGGCAGCTGTTGCCCGTGCAGAGTATCAGGATGTTCACAGGAGGTAAATTTAGTCATTGCATGCTAACTGCATGAAAAAACCCCGGACGTGCCGGGGTTCTTCCAGTGTATTTTGCGGGATGATTACTGCAGTTTGTCAAGCAGCTTGCGGCACTCTTCCAGCCGGCCCGGGTCGTCAGGCGATTCGGGCTTGAGCTTCAGGGCCTTGTTCAGCACGGTAATGGCCAGGTCGTCCTGCCCGAGGCGTTCATAGGCTTTGGCCAGATCGAGGTAATACAGGATGTAATCCGGCCGGTAGTTGATGGCCTTTTTGTAGCACTCTACCGCACTCTTGTAGCTGGCTTTTGGCAGGCCCCCGTAAATCAGCTTGATGAGCATCATCTTGGTGGCACCCAGTTCCTTCACCTCGTAATGCCAGCGCCCCAGCGTATGCCAGGCCTTGGCGTTGCTCTTGTCGTACTTGATGGCCAGTTCGGAATATTTTTTCACATCGCGCGAGAGCTCGATTTTGGTCCGGGTATCAGAGATTAACGCCAACCGTCCCACGGCCAGGGCTTTCACGTAATTGGCTTCGGTGTGGTTGGGGTTGAGTTGCAGAGCATGGTCGGCCAGCTGGTCGGCCTTACGGAACCAGTCAGGTTGCTGGTCCTTCGGCTGCCGGTTGCCCACGATGGCCGTGCAATAGCTGGCATGCCAAACGGCTTCAAAATTATCGGGGTCGATTTCCAGGGCCTTGTTGAATTTTTCCAGGGCCGCTTCTTCCTTGAAGGCTTTTTCCAGCGCCACGCCTTCATTGATCAGCTGCTGAATGTTCTGCGCAATAACCGATATGCCCACCATCAGTATGGCAACGGTACCCGTAATTAACTTTTTCATAGTGCGTAGGTTTTTTCTTTTTGAGGTTCTGAATTTAGAAAACAATGGCTGAATTGCCAAACAACCCTGCCCGGTTCAACAAGCGTGCCGCGTTGCCGGCTCCGGCCCGAATTAACATTCTTTTAGGCTTGCCCTGTGGGTAAAACCCTAATTTAGCGGGAAAACCGGATACCATGAGAAAATATCTGATCATCCTTTCCCTCCCCCTGCTGCTGACGGCAGCCTGCAAACAGTCTGAAACCACTGACCGCCACATTGCAGTCACTTATCCCGAAACCCGGAAGGACACCACCGTGGTGGACGATTATTTCGGCACTAAGGTGGCCGACCCCTACCGCTGGCTCGAGGACGACAACAGCCCGGAAACCAAAGCCTGGGTGGAAGCCGAAAACAAGGTGACCTTCGGCTACCTGGACCAGATTCCCTTCCGCGACAAGATTCGCCAGCGGCTCACCGAGCTGTGGAACTATGAAAAATACTCGGTTCCCTTCCACAAGGGAAACCGTTACTTCTACTACCGGAATGACGGCCTGCAGAACCAGAGCGTGCTCTACATGCAGGACGGGCCGGACGGGGAGGCACGGGTGCTGCTCGACCCGAACACCTTCTCGGAAGACGGTACCGTGGCCCTGAAAGGTTTCTCGGTGTCGGGTGACGGGCGCTACGCGGCCTACACCACCGCCAGCGCGGGAAGCGACTGGGTGGACCTCAAGATCATTGACCTGGAAACCGGTGAAGAACTGCCTGACCACCTGCAATGGATCAAATTCAGCGGGGCCGACTGGTTCGGAAACGGGTTCTTTTATTCCCGCTTCCCGGAACCCGACTCCACCGACCTGCTGAAAGGGCGCAACCACGACCAGAAAGTGTATTACCACCGCCTGGGCGACCCGCAGGAAGCCGACAAGCTCATCTACGAAGACCCGGAACATCCCCTGCGCTACAACTTTGCCTACGTGTCGGATGACGAACGCTGGCTCATCCTGGGCAGCAGCGAAGGCACCAGCGGCAATAACCTCATGGTAAAAGACCTGCAACAGGGCATGGACAGCCCTTGGATTACCCTGGTCAGCACTTTCGACAACGACCATTACGTGATCGGCAATGACGGTGACAAGCTGTTTGTTTACACCAACCTGGACGCGGAAAACTACCGCCTCGTGGAAGTGGACCCCGCCAACCCCGATCCGGAAAACTGGAAAGACCTCATCCCCGAATCGGAAAACACCCTGACCGGGGTAAGCTGGACAGGCGGAAAGTTCTTTGCCAATTACCTGGCGGATGTGCATACCGTCATCAAGGTGTTCGGCCGGGACGGAACCTACCTCTATGACGTGGAACTGCCGGGCATCGGCACGGCAGGAGGGTTCCGCGGAGAAGCCGGTGACACCGTCACCTGGTACAGTTTCACTTCCTTTACCTACCCGGCCACCATTTACCGCTACGATATCCGCAACAACCGCTCGGAAGTGTATTTCAGGCCGGAAGTGAAGTTCAACCCCGATGATTTCACCACGGAGCAGGTGTTTTACACCAGCAAGGACGGTACCCGCATCCCGATGTTCATCACCTACAAGAAGGGGATGAAGAAAAACGGTGAAAACCCGGCATTCCTGTACGGCTATGGCGGGTTCAACATCAACATTCTTCCGTCATTCCGCATTTACATGATTGCCTTCCTCGAACAGGGCGGCATTTACGCCCAGGCCAATATGCGCGGGGGCGGGGAATACGGGGAAGCCTGGCACAAGGCCGGTATGCTGATGAACAAGCAAAACGTGTTTGACGACTTCATGGCGGCAGCCGATTACCTGGTGAACGAGGGCTACACCAGCCGCGACAAGCTGGCCATCCACGGCCGCTCGAACGGGGGCCTGCTCATCGGGGCGGTCATGACCCAGCGGCCGGATATCTGCAAGGTGGCCATCCCCTCGGTAGGAGTGATGGATATGCTGCGCTACCATAAGTTCACGGTAGGCTTCGGCTGGGCGGTGGAATACGGCACGAGCGAGGAGAGCGAGGAAAGTTTCAGGAACCTGTATAGCTACAGCCCGCTGCACAACCTGAAACCGGGTACCGAATACCCCGCCACGCTGGTCACCACGGCCGACCATGACGACCGCGTGGTGCCGGCCCACAGCTTCAAGTTTGCAGCACGCCTGCAGGAATGCCAGGCGGGCGACAACCCCGTGCTCATCCGCATCGACACCAAGGCCGGCCACGGCAGCGGCAAACCCACCGCCATGCAGATTGAGGAATGGACCGACATACTCTCCTTCGTGGCATGGAACCTGGGGATGGATTGGGAGTAGCCGGTAGTGAGTAGCCAGTAGTTAGTAGCTGGTATTCAGATTGAGTGTCTGGTAGGGTTCTGAGGTTTGATTACGGGCCGGGGCTTACGTTGCAAACTTGAGCCAAAAGAATTTTGCAGGCCGGGCGCGCGATCGCGCGCCCGGCCGCTCATCAACGGATCGCAACTTTAGCAAAATTGATTTCGCCTGCCGTCCTTGCAGCGCTTGGCGGAAGCTCACAACTAACACCTCATGGCCAAAAGCCAAAATGGGATGAAACCAACAGCAATAAGCCCACTCCCAATAACCAAAAGCCAATGGCTCTAAAAAGTTTAGCGCAGCGTAACTTAAACCACAGGATACCCGGAAGTTTGCAACTTCCGCCAACAAGCCAACAGCAGCTGACCGAACT
>CAYRDC010000035.1:0-16432 GCA_964422925.1 uncultured Chitinophagales bacterium
GATGCCCGGATACTGGACCGGCAAAATGATACGCTGGCCACCGCGCAGGAAGCACGGGTCAGGTTCCGCCCGCTGCAATTCTTCCGGAAAAATATTTCGATCCGCTCTGTAACCACCCGGGGGCTGGCCCTGAATGCCAGGCGCGATTCCCCGGAAAACGGGTATAATTACGAATTCCTTTTCTCCGGAAACCAGGACACCACCCCCAGCGCCCCGGCCTGGGGCCTCGACCTCGGCCGCCTGGTTATGGAAGAAACCCGGCTGAACCTGGACGATAAACCCATAGGACAAAACATATCTGTAAACCTGCCCTACCTGGCGGTACAGATTGATGATATAAATGCGGACAGTTCCCTGCTGCACCTGCAATCCGTTCAGCTGAATCAAAACTCGGTGCATATATTCCGCAACCCCGAAGCCATCATGGCCAGCGCTGGCCATCCGGCCGGGGACGAGCCTGGCGAACCCGTAGTGCTTTCCTGCGGCCAATGGCATATCCGGCTCGACACCTTAATGGTTTCCGGCCAGCAACTGGTTTACCAGAATGGCTCCGGTTCAGTCATTCCGCAGGAATCCATCAACTTTAACAATCTGGACCTGCAGCCGGTGAACCTTTTGCTGACAGATCTTTCATGGCATGAAGACAACCTGAATGCCCGGCTTGCCCATTTCGACCTGCAGGAACAAAGCGGATTTGCCATTACCCAGATGCGGGGCAACCTGACCCTTTACCGGAAAGGCGCTGTAATCGATGATCTGTACCTGGCTACCGGCAACAGCATAGTCCGCGATTCGCTGGCATTGCGTTTCCGCTCTCTCACCGATTTCAGTGATGTGCTCAATGCCGTGAAAATTATAGCCGATCTCAAAAAGTCCGAAATCGGGATGCGGGATGTACGGTATTTCGCCCCGGATCTGCCCAATGACCCGGAGCAAAACCTTTCGGTAAACGGGCTGGTAAAGGGCACTATTTCTGACCTCAGGGGAAAGGACATGGAAGTGGCCTTTGGAAGCCACACGCGGTTCACCGGGGATTTAGAACTGATCGGATTGCCGGACATCGCGGAGACCTTTATATATATAGGTGCGGATAAATTGCTGACCAATTACCAGGAATTGCACGCCCTCCTGCCAAGGGTTAACCTGCCGCCTAAAATCGCCAAACTGGGAAATGTCAGGTTTCAGGGAGAATTCACCGGTTTTCTGCGCGATTTTGTGGCGTATGGCACGCTGCATACTGCCCTGGGCATCCTGCGGTCAGATATCAATATGAAATTTAACCCCAACAACGGCCTGCCGGCTTATTCGGGCACTCTGAAATCCCACAATTTTCATATCGGCAAATGGATGGACCAGCCGGACCTCGGGCTGATTGCTTTCAATACCGAAATCCGGGGCAGCGGTTTCGAACTGGACGATCTTGCCATGGACATTAACGGTACCATAGACCACCTGGAGTACAACGATTACGATTACCACCACATCGCCTACAACGGGGAACTGAAAAAGCGCTTTTTCTCCGGGCTGTTTGACATGAATGACCGGAGAGCTAATTTTGACTTCAAGGGAACCATCGATCTGTCCGGGCCGGAACCGGTATTCGATTTTAACTCCAATATTACCTTTGCCGATCTCCGGGACCTTCACTTTACATCTGACAAACTGCAGATAAAAACCTATGCCTCCCTTCATTTCAAGGGCATTGACCCGGATAACCTGAACGGGGAACTGAACTTCACCCATATTGCGGTCACCACCGCCAGCGGGCATTTTAACGTGGACACGATCCGGTTCACAGCCAGCAGTGACAGTGCCGGAAACAAATTTTTACTCCGTTCCGATTTCGCGGACGCGGATTTCAGCGGAGAATTCCGGCTCACCGAAATTCCGGATGCCCTGGCCGCTTACATGAACAAGTATTACCTGACCGAAAACTACCAGCCACCGGCCGGATTGGCACAAAACCACTTTGACTTTACCTTGCTGGTTAAAAAAGACCACCCGGTGACACGCTTGATTTACCCTGGGCTGGAACATCTGGGCGGTACCTTTATTTACGGGCACTTTGACGGTCGGAAGCAGCGGTTAACCCTGGATGGAATTATCCCGCGGTTTACGGTTGGAGACGGCATTCAGGGAGAACAGGCCAACTTCCTCGTACGGACGCGGAATGATTCCCTGATCGTTTCCGCTTCACTGGCCGGCCTGACCATTGATGAAGAAACCAAAGCCAAAGGCAGCCGTTTGCGGGCAGTGATTGCCGATAACCAGGCCCGGTTCATGGTGAAAACCGGCAGTGATTACTATTTGAACAATATTCTCCTCCAAGGGAATGCCTTGCGGCACGGAGATACCATAGATGTAAGGCTGGACACTTCACAAATCGTTCTGTCAGGCCGGGAATGGATCATTAACAGCGATAACTTGGTCCGGATTTATAACGATGCCATCCAGCAAGCCTGGTTCAACCTCGACAATGAAAAACAAACCATTAAAATTCACACCCGGGGTTCCCAGAAGAATTATACGTCTCTCGAGGCCGAAATCAGTAACCTGCAAATGCCTACCCTGGCCGGAATTATCAATTATAACGATTACGACCTGCAGGGAACCATACAGGGGAAAATCCGCGTACTGAATGTCTTCGGGCAAAGGCTGCGTGTCATAAACGACTTGGAAATTTCTGACTTCTCGATTGATAATCAGCCGGTTGGGAACATAATCCTGAAAGGCGGGTATATTCCATATATCCGGCAGGTAAACCTGGACGCGCAAATTATTCAGCAGGATACCATTTGCACGGTGAACGGGTTCTATACCATGGACCCGGAACGGGAAAATATCCGGTTTGACGTAGCGCTGAAACAATTGCCGGCCGTGATGTTCGAACCTTTCCTGGCGGGCGTAATGTCAGACATGGAAGGTACGATGGATGGGGACCTGAAAATCCGCGGCAAAGCCGGTGACCCAGATTTGCAGGGGAGCCTGCGTTACGCCAATGGCGCTTTCCGGTTCGATTACCTCAACACCCACTATTCCGCGGACACTATCCCCGTGGTCCTTCATCAAAACAAACTGGAAATCAATCCTTCCCGGCTATATGATGCGAACGGGGTTCCGGCTGTGCTGAAAGGCTCGGTGATAATGAAAACGGTCACTAAGCCGGTTTTCGACCATCTGACCCTGGACACCAACCCGGACTTTGCCATGATGAACCTGGACCAGGAAGAAGGGGAATATTTCTACGGTCAGGCCTTTGGGAAAGGCTTTATCGATATCAACGGAGGTTTGAACAATCTGGACATTTTCGTACAGGCCACCACCGGGAAAAACACCCGGGTATTTATCCCGGTTAGCTACGGCAGCGAATACGGAGATTATGAATTTATCCGGTTCCGCCAGCCGGAAGCAGGTGTGGAACCGGAATACCGGACCAGCCTCAACGGGATGCACCTGGATATGGACCTGGATGTCACCCGGGATGCCGAAGTGCAATTGATTTTTGACCTCCAGGCGGGTGATATCATCCGTAGCCGCGGGGAAGGCAACCTGAACCTGGACATAAGTACATTGGGTGATTTTAATATGTACGGGAATTACACCATCCGGGAAGGAGATTACCTGTTTACACTCAAAGACCTGATTAACAAGAAGTTCACTATCGAAGACGGGGGAACCATCACCTGGGCAGGCGACCCTTATGAAGCCAACCTGGATATTAATGCCATCTACACGGTAAAAGCTTCCGGTTACGACTTGCTGTCTGACCAGATTGACCAGTTATCAGAAAATGAAATCAAACAATTAAAGCAGCCAACCCCTATGGATGTTTACCTGAAATTGCGGGGCGCCCTTTCCAGCCCGGAAATAGCATTTGACATCCAGCCTTCGGCTGAAGAAGCTTACCGCGTACCCGGGAGCCTGACCAGACGGCTGCAGGAACTTCGGACCGATGAAAATGAAATGAACAAGCAGGTGCTGGGGCTTATCGTATTCAACAAATTCATTCCTGCCGAAATCAATACCACTGCCGTCAGCAAAGAGCCCTGGAGAAATACAGGCATGAATACGGTAACGGAATTTCTTTCCAGCCAGATGTCATTGTACTTTAACGACCTGTTGTCGAAATACGACATGGAGGTTGACTTCCAGTATAAGAATTATGAATTGGGCGGTGTGGGTGATGCAAACAATTCCCTGACACGCAATGAATTGGACCTTGAGCTTAAGAAAAAGCTGGGCCGGTTTGTGGTGAACGTGGGAGGCAACCTGGATTTTGGAAACACCAGCAGTTCTGTTACCAATACAAACAACCTGGCCGGTGATTTTGAAGTGGAATATTCCATTTCAGAAGACGGAAAGCTGCGAATCAAAGGATTCCGGAAGAGCGATTACGATATTTTTTCCAATATCAATAAAAACAAGACCGGTGTCGGGTTTTTTCTGAGAAGGGACTTTGACAATGCCCGGGATTTATTCAGTCCGGACAGGAACGGCAGGAATCAATTGAGCGACAAGGACCTGAAAGAAGACGAAAACATATCCAACATCCCGGACTAATCTTCCGCTTTGTCTTCGGGCAATTCCGGTTTGACTTCCTTCAGGATTTCATGGCCCAGTTTATCGCGTTTGGTCACCAGGTATTTTACATTGTGTGGGTTGGGTTCCACCTCAAGATGCACATTTTCAACTATTTCCAGCCCATAACCCTTTAAACCGATGCGTTTCCTCGGGTTGTTGGTCATGAGCCGGATTTTGGTAATGCCCAGGTCGCGCAGGATTTGCGCTCCAATGCCGTAATCCCTGGGGTCCTTGTGGAAACCCAGTTTTATATTGGCTTCAACGGTATCCAGGCCGGCTTCCTGCAGTTTGTAGGCGTGCAGCTTGTTTAGCAGACCGATGCCCCTGCCCTCCTGGTTCATATAGAGGACTACGCCTTTCCCTTCGCGGTCGACCATTTGCATGGCAGCATGCAACTGGTCCCCGCAATCACAGCGCATGGAACCCAGAATGTCACCGGTGACGCAGCTCGAATGCACCCGCACCAGTACCGGTTCGCCCTTTTTCCAGTGCCCTTTCACCAAAGCCAGGTGCAACTGGTCGTTGGTAAGTTGGCGGTAAGCAATCAGCTTGAAGTTTCCATACTTGGTGGGCATTTTCACTTCTTCTTCCCGTTTGATCAGGCTCTCATGGGACAAACGGTAGGCAATCAAGTCCCGGATGGAAATGATTTTAAGGTCAAATTTTTCAGCAATCTTCAGTAATTCCGGCAGCCGGGCCATGGAGCCGTCTTCATTCATGATTTCCACCAGTACCCCGGCCGGTTCAAAACCGGCCAGCCGGGCCAGGTCAATGGTGGCTTCGGTATGGCCAGCCCGCCTGAGCACCCCGCCCCGCATCGCGCGCAACGGGAAAATATGCCCGGGACGGCCCAGGTCTTCCGGACGGGTATCCGGGTCTATCAATGCCTGAATGGTTTTGGCCCGGTCCGAAGCGGAAATACCGGTGGAAGTGCCTCTGCCTTTCAGATCCACCGATATGGTAAACGGTGTTTCATGCAAAGCGGTATTTTGCCGGACCATCAGCTCCAGGCCCAGTTCATCACAACGGTCTTCAATCAAGGGAGCGCAAATCAATCCCCGGCCGTGCTGGGCCATAAAATTGATTATCTCAGGGGTAACATTGCGCGCGGCAGTGATAAAATCACCTTCATTTTCCCGCTGCTCATCGTCTACTACGATGACCAGTTTCCCGGTACGGATATCTTCCAGGGCTTCTTCAATGGTGTTAAACCCTTTACCGATTTCTTTCTGTTGGCTTCCAGACATTGTTTTTAACTCCCTTTATGTAATTTACAAACCCGGCCAGCAATGCCAGGTTCATGGCGTAAAAGTAATAGATAAACCTGGTAATCAGAAGGTTAACACCTATTTGCTGCAAAATTAACTCAATTAGCGGAATCGACCATATTCCCAGTTGTATGTAAAACAATATCCGGTAAAAAGGATTCCAACCAGCCAAAATGGCTCCACTAATCAGCAAACAAAACATAAATACAGGCACAAGCCAGCGCAGCACTTTATGAGACCAGAAACTGAATGCCAGGGGTTTCCAGGGCGGCCAGAGCGTTTTCCTGAAATAAACCAGGTTTTGAAAATTTCCGGCTGCCATTCTCTTTTTCCGTTGAAATTCATCTTTTACCCGGAACGGTACATCTTCAATCACTACGGCTTCGCGGTTTTCCACGGCTTTATATCCGGCCAGCATGACTTTCATGGAAATAAAGAAGTCCTCCACCACAAAACCGGGGGGCACTTCAGGCATAAGTTCACTACGAATGGCATAGCAGGCCCCGAAAGCGCCCATCATAGTGCCCCAAAGCCGCCCTTCCATTTCCTTGATCCGGTTTTCCTGTAAAATGTAGCTTTCTTCCTGGGGGGCAATTCCTTTTTTCACCCGGTTTTCATTGCTGATATAGGCTCCTACCAGGCCGGTTCCGGGATCGGCAAAGGGGCGCACCAGGCCGCGGATGGTTGGCCGCGTAAACATTACATTGGCATCGGTCAGGATAAAAATCTTCCCCGGAGCCTTGCCAGTCAGTTCCACCAGGCGGCTCATCACCCCGGTCTTCCCGCTTCTTCGTTCCATGCGGATGAAATGAACAGGCACCGGGCTGGAAGCGGAAAAGGCACGCACGATTTCATCCGTACGGTCGTCACTGGCATCGGAACCCACATAAATGGCCAGTTTATCAACGGGAAAATCGGTTTCGGTTACCGAGCGCAACTTGTCGCCAATGACTTTTTCTTCGTTGTAGGCAGCAATCAGCACATATACTTCCGGCAGGGGTTCTGGCATAGGCTCCTCATGATTTTTTTTACCGGACAGCCGGCTTAATACTTTCAGCAGCAAGGGATAAAAGACATAGGTATGAAAGACAGCGGCCAGGGATAGCCAGAATATGATTACTGCGATAATCAATGCAAGAGGTTTTCCAGGAATTTTTCCATTTTTTCGGCCAGACGGTCGATCCGGTATTTTTCGCGGACGAAGGCTGCTCCCTGCCGGCCGGTTTTCCGGTATAAATCTACATCATTGAAGCATTCTATTATTGCGCGGGCAAAATCTTTTGGCTTGTCGGCCAGCAGGAAATGTTTACCGGGTTCCAGACCGATGCCTTCCACGGCTTTGCTGGTAGCCACTATGGTTTTTCCAAGCGCCAGGGCCTCCAGCGCCTTGATGCGCATGCCGCTGCCCGACTGCAGCGGGATCAGGCACAGGTCATGGTCCAGGTAAAACTGGCGCGCATCAGGCACCTCGCCCAGGTAGCTCATATCCGGAATACGCCTCTTCAGGAAATGAGCCGGGGCATTCCTGCCGGCCACCACCAGCGGCACTCCGGGCAGGGCCTTGTGCACCACGGGCCAGACATAATCCAGGAACCACTGCAATCCTTCCAGGTTGGGCATCCAGTCCAGGGCTCCGAAAATAAACATATCGTGAGGTATTTCAACAGGTTCCCGGTAAGGATACAGGTCCAGATCCAAGCCGGCCGGCAAATCCAGGACAGGAACCCCCGGACTGTTCAGCCGGATCTCTTCCGAATCAGCCGGGCTGATGGAAGCAATCCCGTCAAAACGGCTCCACGTGGCTTGTTCGTAAAATTGCAGCCGGGTTGCCAGTAAAGTGAAATACCTGCGTTTCAGGGGATTCCGCTCGTGACGGGCCAGGCCTTCCCAAATACGGTATTCCCGGTTATGCGAACGCAAAACCAACGGGACATCTGTTTCTTTCCGGATAGTGGACAGGTAAGAAGCCAGGTATATGCCTTCCATTTGAATGACATCCGGCTTGAAATCCCGGATATGCCGGATTATTTCCCGCCCAAAGTTCCGGCTGTAAAACCGCTGGATATTATAGGATTCGTTGCTGAACAAATTCAGAAATGCCGGCAACAGTTTTACCCGGGTATCCACATCCACTGCATGGATATCAAGCATTTTTTTCAGGTCATCAGGACACCGGGCCGGTGAATAATGATGCTTCGGGGTGTTCATGGCCAGGATGCGCACCGAATTCCCCCGCTGGGCCAGCCCCCGGGAAAGTTGCAAAATGGCAATGGATTCACCATCGAATGGCGGATAAGGAAACTTTTTGCAAATCTGCAGTATCTTCATGTACCTGACTGCAAAGGTAATCAGCCCCTTGCTAATTGAAAATCCCTGAAAAAGAATTAGTGTCGCAACCCTGTGTATATTTGCAACGAATCTTGCCAATAGTTTATGTACCAGGGAAAGAAAGTTATTGTCGTGATGCCAGCTTACAATGCCGGAGCCACGTTGGAAAAAACCTACAGCGAAATTCCTTTCGATTTGGTGGATGACCTGGTCCTGGTGGACGATGCCAGCGATGATAACACGCTGGACATTGCCCGGAAACTGGGTATCCGGCACGTCATCCGGCACCCGGTAAACAAAGGCTACGGAGCCAACCAGAAAACCTGTTATCAGACAGCCCTTGACCTGGGAGCAGATATAATCGTCATGCTTCACCCCGATTATCAGTATACGCCCCGGCTCATTCCTGCAATGGTATCTCTCATTGCCGAAGGAGTTTACCCGGTCGTGCTCGGTTCGAGAATCCTGGGCAAAGGAGCAAGACAGGGTGGTATGCCGCTGTACAAATACTTGTTTAACCGGGTTCTGACTTTCGTCCAAAATCTGCTGCTGAACCAGAAACTATCAGAATACCATACCGGCTACCGTGCCTTTTCCAAAGAAGTTTTTGATCATATTGACATCTCGGGCAATTCGGATGACTTCGTATTCGACAACCAAATGCTATCCCAGATCATTTTCGCGGGGTTTCCCATTGCAGAGGTGACCTGCCCCACGCGTTATTTCGAAGAAGCGTCCAGCATTAATTTCAGACGGAGCGTACGGTACGGACTTGGCGTATTGAAAACCAGCCTGCAGCATTTTTTGCAGAGAACCGGTTTGGCCAGGTTCAGGCTCTACCGTGATGTAAAGCCCTACCGGCCGGGTGAGGGGTTCAGCAAGACATAACCGTTGCGTTCAGTAACCACTTCCCAGCCATTTTCCCCGGCAAGCCGCAAACCTTTTGGCTGCTTACTCAGCAGCAGCAGACCGGGTTCCAATCCGGTTATTGTATGTTCGTATCGGCCGTAAAAAAACGGGATATAACTTTTGAATCCAATAGAAAGGACATAATGGCCATTGGCTCCGGCTTCTTCCACCAATTCCACAGCGGCCCGCTGGCTGTAAGCTTCAATTCGCGGAACGAATAAATAAGTGGCTGCCTGGACCAGAACGATATTACCAATCATAAGCAAAACAACTGCCCGGTAACTGCTCCCACGAACGGTTTCCCGGAAGGCCAGCGCCAGTGCCACTGCCATGAACAGGGCAGGGAGCCATGTAAACCACGGCCAGTTCACGGAGGCTTGCAGAGCTGACAGGGCAAACGGATCGGCTATCCAGTGGCTAATCCAGCCCGGATTTCTACCCAGCAAGGGCACCAATACCAGCACTGCCAGCCAAAAAAGGCCCAAAGCAAATAAGATAATCCAGCCGGCCTTCGCCCACCGGAATCCTTCCCTGTGCCGGTAGAGGTAATCGGTTGCCAGGTAGGTCAGCGGTATCCAGGAAAGGCTGCTGTAATGAACAATTTTGGTTCGCACTAAGGAAAAAACGATAAGCACAACCAGGAATAATATCCACATCCAGCGATTGAGCTGCAGGGCCGGTCCATTTGCTGATGGTTTCCGCTTTTTCATTGCAGCAACCAAAAGCAGGGAGGCCGGAAAACACCCAATCAATATAACCACCGGATGATACCAAACCGGCTGGCCGTGGCCGGCATCCGAGGTAGTCAACAACGCCCACTGCCGCTCCAGAAAGGCCCGTATAAACTCCGGCCCGTTGACGACCAGGTCCAGTCCGTACCAGAAAACCGTGGTCAAAAGGAAAACAACGGCCCAGGTAAGCAGGCTTTTCCATCCGGGGCGGAATGAGCCCCGGAACAGGATGACATAAGCAATCACTGTTAACCCTGGCAATAAAACCCCTACGGGTCCTTTGGTCAAAACGGCCAGTCCAAGCAGGAGCCCGGACAAGGCAAACCACCCGTTTGTGTTCCCGGTTCGAGCCCCTTCCCCGCCAAGCCCGGGACGGATAAACGCATAAAATCCGGTCAATATCAGCAGATTGAGTACGGGATCTATAATCCCCGACCGGAAATAAAAATGAGGAAGGAATGTGCCGAGCAAAACCAGTGCCCACAAGCGCCCGAAGCCAGAACCTCGCCATTTCCTGCCCACCAGGTAAATAAACCAAAGGGTAAAAATCCCGGCCACCGCGTTGGGCAACCTGGCGGCAAATTCATTGATGCCAAAAACGCGCATGCTGGCAGCCTGCAACCAGAAAAACAAAGGGGGTTTCTCCAGAAAAGGCTGGAAATTAATCTGCGGCTGAAGATAATTGCCGGAAACGAGCATTTCCCGGGCACAGGCGGCAAAATTCATTTCATCCCAGTCGAACAAATGCACCGAACCGAGCAGCGGAAAGAACAACACGCCTCCCGTCAGGGCCAGAATGATGAGATCACGAATTGTATCCCGGTTCATGGACTTTTTCTTAAAAACAGTGGGCGTTGCAGGCGTTCCTGGCGAAACCAGCCTTTCTGGAGTGAAAGATAATCCCACAAAACAGCAACCAAAATCCCGATGGCCCCGCCCGTAATCACATCCTGGAGGAAATGCTGGGCCAGATAAATACGGCTGGCTCCAACGCCTATGGCAATCAGCAGCCCGGCCACGGCAATCCATGGTCTTGCGCGCAGCCTGGCCAAGGTGATGAAAAAGGCGAAGGCCCCTGCTGTATGTCCCGATGGGAAGGCATACAATCGGTAAAGCTGGCTGCCTGGTACAGGCTGAATTTGTATCCCTTCTTCACTGAACCACGCCACCGGCCGGTCCCAGCCGGGAAAAACCCATTGCTTTAAAATCAGAATAATCAGCCCGGTGGTTATCAGCACGGTCAGCATCCGCAACCCGTCATTGATCCGTAAAATGAGCATTAGCAATGCCAACCCTCCAAGCGCCCACCCATCACCCAGGAAAGTCAGGTAGCGAAACAGGTTATCTGCCCACGGGGTCCGGTGGGCGTACAGCCACATAAGCACTTGCCCCTTGGGGACAAAAAGTATCACCAGCAGCCCGCCCAAAGCCCAGGTAAGCAGCAAAAGCGGGAGCCAGCGGTTTTTATTCCTTACTCTTGTTATTAATTGCTGATTTCCCAAGCAACAGGCGTTTTATGAATTTGGAATAATAATCGGTTTGCAACAGTGAAGAATCATGGGCGGCTTTATAGGTCAGAAATATCCCGATAGGAAGCATAATGATGGTAGCCATCCACATGGCGGGTTGCAGGGGAAGCACTTCCTTCATGGCAAGGCTTTCCCCAATCCGGCTCAATACCAGGTAAAATATATACAATAGCACCGAAGCAATGAGCGGCAACCCGATGCCCCCTTTCCGCACTATAGCGCCAAAGGGCGCACCGATCAGGAACAATACCAGACAGGCAACTGCCAGGGTGTATTTCCGCTCCAGCTCTACACTGGCTTTTAAAATATAGGTACGATCGTTCTCGTACCTGGGCAAAATAGGCGATTGCAAGGAGGTTTTGATATTCCGGGTAAAGGTCACTGCCCGTGAATAGGTATCATGCCATTTTTCAGGAGGTATATAATCGGCCAGGGTGCCCGCCAGCAGGGTGTCTTTCTCAGGAGGATCGCTTATGGTTGTATCCGGCTGATACGACCGGTTGGTATCCGCTTCCGGGGGTTTTTTAAAATAAAAATAAGGTTTCAGCGTCCGGTCAATCTCTTCAATCTGCAAATTGGCGTCCTGGCGCAGGGAATCGACAAATTCATGAAGCTGGGGAATGTTCAGCATGATATAATGGCCCTTGTAGAGATTTTTATTCGTCCGGACCATTTGCAGGTCCGAAAGGTCAATCACTTTTTCCAGCTCATCAAAATAGGTCTTCACATAGGTTTTTTCAGGATCACCCGCTTTCCGGGCCGGTATGATCTCGTACCGTGCCCCGTTAAACAGTCGCAAAACGAGATTCATTTTATCACTGGTGGTGAACATTTCCCCGCTTTCGGCAGTGATGATTACCTGGTTCCGGGAGAAATCGCTCATATCCTGGATGTAAATCCCCCGGATATGGCGGTTGTCAATTTCCTTATGATCAATTTTAATAACGTAATTGCGGATATCGCTGTAAAACACATCTTCCTTGATGTTCAGGGCAGGTTTTTTATGCGTGATGTCTGCCAGGGTGGTATAAAAGTTCAAGTTGGCAGTCGGCAAGATGTAATTGTTGAAAGCCAGCGAGCCGATACCCATGATTACGGTCAGAACGAGCAGGCCGCTCATGAAGCGGATCAAATTGATACCGGCCGATTTGAGGGCCATCAGTTCAAACCGTTCGCCCAGGTTGCCAAAGGTCATGATCGATGCCAGCAAAATGGCCAGGGGAAGCGCCAGCGGCACCGTATTGGCCGAAAGATAGGCCACCAATTGCAAAATCAGGTACCACTCAAGACCTTTGCCTATAAAATCATCAATGTAGATATAAAAGAACTGCATAATAAACACAAACTCAACCACGAAAAAAGTTGCCAGGAACGGCCCCAGGAAGGATTTTATGATTAACCAGTCAACTTTTTTCACTTATCTTACCCCTTGTAATGCGTTCAAATTTAACAACTATATTCTCAACCCCTGAACTGGAGCTGATGCAGGCCACCGGCTTTCTGGAAATGAAACGGTCGGTTACGAAAAAAATGTACATATTATTCAACGAGGTCCGGGATTCCATAAAGACGAGTGAATTTTTGGACCGGTTGCAGTTGCCTTATCCCCTGGACCGTGAAACCGGGAAAATCACCCGGGGCGAAGCCTACCGCCAGCGACCCTGGGTATTGCTCGACTTCCCGCGCTATTTCAAAAGGCCGGATATTTTTGCCTGCCGGACGATGTTTTGGTGGGGGCATCCGTTCATTTGCACCTTTCACCTCGCGGGCCGGGAACTGCAGCGCTTTGCCCATGCCCTGGCAGATCATTTGCCGCAATTTACTGCCCTGAATACCTGGATTGCCACCGGTGCAGATCCCTGGAATCATATTCCGGAGAAACCAGATTTCAGGCTTGCTTCAGAATGGAAGCCCGGCCAGGTATTGCAACAGGCTGAAAACGGATTTCTGAAAATATGCCGCACCCTCTCCCTGGAAGATTACAGAAACCTCCCCCAATTTGCCCGTGAATCTTATGATTTGTGTTTCGAATGTCTGGGCTGATCAGCCCCCGATATGCTGGTGAAGATTTTCAACCTGGCTTTCCCACAACAAGCGCTGGTCTTCTATCTCATCTTCTTCCGCGAAATCCACTATATACAATATAGTGTCTTTGGTTACTTCTGATATTTCAATGCGAAACTCAAAATATTCGTCTTCCGGACTGTCCAGCCAGCGGTAACGTACAAATTCATTATCAGAACTGTCAATCAATTCGGCTTTTTCCTCCGATCCGCTCCAGTAAAAACTGTAAATATTGTCATTGATATCCACCGAATCGGCAAACCACTGGGACAATCCGGAAGGCGTTGTCAGAAAATTATACAAAATGCCCGGAGACGAGCGAAACAAAAACTCCAGTTCAAACTGCTTCCTTTTTGACATATAACTGCAAAATATTAAATGACTGTCCGGTTGCAATTAAGATGAAATCTACGACATTTCAAAATATTTGACCTAAAAAGTAGAATTTGATATAGAACCTTTACACAAAAAGCTTGCAGAATTGGTGCTCATGCCGTTAATTTTGTTTTATATAGCCCTTAACCACGCCAAATTCCGGAGAATACCATGCGTCAGCTAAAAATTACCCGTTCGATAACCAACCGGGAAAGCCAGTCGTTGGAAAAATATCTTCAGGAGATTGGCAAAGTAGAGCTATTGACCATTGAAGAAGAAGTTGAATTGGCGCAGCGCATCCGCCAGGGCAACCAGGAGGCACTTGAGCGGTTAGTTAAGGCCAATTTGCGCTTTGTGGTTTCGGTGGCCAAACAATACCAAAACCAGGGCCTTTCATTGGGCGACCTCATCAATGAAGGCAACCTTGGGCTGATCAAAGCGGCCGAGCGGTTTGACGAAACGCGTGGATTCAAATTTATTTCCTATGCCGTATGGTGGATCCGGCAATCCATTCTTCAGGCGCTGGCCGAACAATCGCGTATTGTGCGCCTGCCGCTGAACAAAGTCGGTTCCCTCAACAAGATCAACAAAGCTTTCTCACAACTTGAACAGGCATACGAACGGGAACCGACTACGGATGAGCTTGCCGAATTGCTCGATATCGACCCCGAGGACATTGAGTCCACCCTGAATGCTTCTTCACGCCCCGTGCCGCTGGATGCGCCTTTCCCGCAAGAGGAAACCAGCACCCTGAAAGACGTGCTGGAAAACAAAACCATCCCCGGAACCGACCGGAACCTGACTTATCGCGAATCCCTGCAGCGTGAAATTGAACAATCGCTCGGGGCCCTGAGCCCAAGACAGGCTGAAATCATTAAAATGTACTTCGGAATCGGGCAGGAAAATGCCATGTCACTGGAAGATATCGGTATCAAGCTCGACCTTACGCGTGAACGCGTACGGCAGATCAAGGACAAGGCCCTGAATAAATTGCGCAGCAGCCAGTATACCCGCCTGCTGAAAACCTACCTAGGGGAAAGCATTGAAGATTGAATTCCCGGCCCTCCACGGGTGGATTTATTACCTTTGTACCCCCAAAATAAAAGCACTGTAAACGTATGTTCGAAAGCTTAAGCGACCGGCTCGAAAGAGCTTTTAAAACCCTGAAGGGCCAGGGCCGGATTACGGAAATCAATGTAGCGGCCACGGTTAAGGAAATCCGAAGGGCGCTGGTTGACGCGGACGTCAACTATAAAATCGCCAAGGAATTCACGGATACAGTCCGTGAAAAAGCCCTGGGACAGAAAGTGCTGACAGCTGTGTCGCCCGGGCAGCTCATGGTAAAGATTGTTCAGGATGAGCTCACGTCTTTAATGGGCGGCCAGGCCGCTGAATTTCACATAAAAGGCAGCCCGGCAGTCATATTACTGGCCGGCCTCCAGGGTTCCGGTAAAACCACCTTTGCCGCCAAGCTGGCTAACTTCCTGAAAACCAAGAAAAGCCGTCAACCCCTGCTGGTTGCCTGTGATGTCTACCGCCCGGCCGCTATCGAACAGCTGAAAGTGCTTGCCGAACAGATCAATGTGCCGGTATACACCGAAGAGGGCAACAACGACCCGGTTAAAATTGCCCGGAACGCCATTAACCATGCCCGTTCCAACGGGCTAAACTGCGTTATCATCGATACAGCCGGCCGCCTGGCCATTGACCAGGAAATGATGGATGAAATCACCGCCATCAAACAAGCGGTCAAGCCGGAAGAAACCCTGTTTGTGGTTGACAGCATGACCGGCCAGGATGCGGTAAACACTGCCAAGGCTTTCAACGACCGCCTGGACTTTGAAGGCGTGGTGCTTACCAAACTTGACGGGGACACCCGCGGTGGTGCAGCGCTGACCATCAAGTATGTGGTGCAGAAACCGATCAAATTCGTCAGCCGGGGCGAGAAACTGGACGCCATTGACGTGTTCCACCCCGACCGGATGGCCCAGCGTATTCTCGGCATGGGCGATATCGTGAGCCTGGTGGAAAAAGCCCAGGAGCAATTCGATGCTGAGGAAACGGCCCGTATCCAGAAAAAGCTCCGTAAAAATGCCTTTGACTATAACGATTTCCTGTCGCAGTTGAAGCAAATCCGGAAAATGGGAAATGTGAAAGACCTGGTCAGCATGATCCCCGGCATGGGCAAGGCCATAAAGGATATCGACCTGGATGATAACCAGTTTAAAAAAATTGAAGCCATCATCCTGAGTATGACCCCGGCCGAAAGGGAAAATCCCGAATTGCTGAACGGAACCCGGAGAAAACGCCTGGCAGATGGCAGCGGCAACACGATTCAGGAAGTCAACCAGTTTATCCGCCAGTTTGAACAGATGCGCAAATTAATGCGGCAAATGAACAAAATGGGCGGAGCGGGTCGGGCCTTGCGGGGAATGAACGCGCTCAGAGGCATGAAAAGATAGATCGGTAACCTCTCCCATGCCACAAACTCCGGAAACCCCGGCCGGAAAATTTTCAACCGGTAATACTATCCTTATGAGCCTAATAGAAAAAATAATATTAAACCGTTTCCCTCTCTCCTGTAGCTACTAAGATCAATCAATATATAAAATCATTGGTAAACTATTAAAATTATCTTATCTTGTAC
>CAYRDC010000036.1:0-14622 GCA_964422925.1 uncultured Chitinophagales bacterium
AAAAGGAAGCGTCTCCCAGGATTTTGCCTTCCACCGACTGAATGCCGGCTGCCCGGATACTGTCTGCCAGTTTTTTCAATATGGATTCAGGGTATCCTTTGCCAAAATAGCGGGAAGATCCAAAGGACGGATCTCCCCCACCCTGTAAAATAATATTTCCCTGAAGGTTTCCATCCGGATCAATCCTACCGGTATAATACAAGCGGGTGACTAACCTTGTATCCGGGCCAAGCAGGTCCAGGGCCGTTCCACAGGTGATTAATTTGGCCAGGGAGGCCGGTATTAATGCTTCCATACCCCGGTAGTGGACCCATTCCTCACCGGTGGCAACATCCCGCAACGAAAAACCCCATTGCGCATACGCAAAGGCTTCATCCTTTTGGTATTTGGCCAATTCACTTTCCAGGACAACCAGGTCCGGCCTCCCCTGACCTGGAACCAAGGAAGACAACAGGATAAGAAAACCCAGTACCCAAAAACGAAACCAGTGATTCATATTTTTCAACTTTGCTTCTTGTCACGAAAATGTTAAAGAAGAGGCCCCGAGTTACATAAATATGAAAATAGTGTTACTTTAGTTGTACGGTATCATTCACAACAAAATAAATCATCATGAAAAGATTTTTACCTTTTTTTCTGGCTTTTTTCACGGTTTTGGGCCTGAATGCACAATCTTATTATTATATCCCGCACCTCAACGCGGGCCAAAACCCGGGAAACCTGAACCAGGATGGCGAATATCCGAATGGGCAGGGCCTGCCTTTGGGTTGGACAAGCCTGCTGGGCACCTCGCCCACCCCGCAGTGGACGGCTGTGCAAACCATACCGTTTACATTCAACTTCAACGGGCAGCCGGTTACACAATACAAAGTGTCCACCACCGGGATACTCACTTTTGACGTGACTGCGGCCACCCCGCCCGCTTCCACTCCTTCCACCCTGCCCAACAATGCTATCCCAAACAAATCCGTGGTTATCTGGGGCATTGAAGGCACGGGGAGCAACGACTTTATTGTATCCAAAACTTTCGGCACGGCCCCGAACCGGCAGCACTGGGTGTTTTTTGCTTCCTACTCGGCAGCAGGTTCTACAGTAGGCTGGACCTACTGGAGCATTGTGCTGGAAGAAACCACTGACAAAATTTATATTGTGGACCAGCGTACGGCCAATACAACCACTTCTTTGACGCTGGGGTTACAGATTGATCCGGCCACTGCCCTGATGGTAAACGGATCTCCCAATATTACGGCTCAGGCAGGAAATTCGGCTTCTCCCAATGATAATTCTTATTACGAATTCATTTACGGCAATCAACCCGATTATGATTTGGCCCTGTCTTCAATACAGGTAGGCAACGGGGATGGGCTGGCTCCACTGAATCAAAATAACAACATCACCGGTACCATCCAGAACAACGGAGCGCAAACCATCACTTCTTTGGATGTGAATTACAAAATCGACAATGGAATGACCGTTGTGGATCATAAAACGGGATTAAGCATCGCCAGTGGCAATACTTACAATTTCACGCACTCCACACCCTGGGTTCCCACCTCCGGTGGCGGCCAGATAAAAACCGTGGACGTCTGGGTATCGAACCCGAACGGTAACGCGGACCAAAACCCGGGCAATGATTCGGCCCAGACCTCGGCCTTGGTGAATCTGGGCATCAGCGGAACCAAATACGTGTTACTGGAAGAATTCACCACGGTGCCTTGCGGGTTCTGCCCGGACGGAATGCTTGTGGTTGAAGACATTTTAAACACATACGATAATGTCATTGCCACCGGAGTTCATGCCGGGTTCGGAACAGATGCCATGACCAATACCCACGCCAGCGCCCTGGCCGCGGCTTTCACCAACGGAGCCCCGACAGCCGTAATTGACCGGACTTATTACGAAGGCGAATCGAATGTAGCCATCAGCCGCAATATCTGGGCTGACAAAGTTTCCCAACGGCTGAATGAATGGACACCAGTCAATGTAAAGGTAAACGGTTCTTATGATCCGGGAACCCATACCATCAACGCAACAGTATCGGCTGATTTTGTGGATTATGCCGCACCGGGCAATATCCGGATTGGCCTGCAGGTCATTGAAGACAGTGTAACCGGCACCGGAGCAGGTTACGATCAGCACAGTTACTATTACAATGCCACCGGGCATCCGTTTTACCATGTCGGTGTCTGGAACGGAAATTATGCTACTATTCCCGGGTATATACACAAACACGTACTTCGGGATGCTTCGCCCAATATCTGGGGTGCACCGGGTGTCATTTCCAATCCGCAGCCTAACGACCACTTTACGCGTAACGCTTCGGTGGTGCTCGACACCACTTGGGACGAAGACCAGGTTTACCTAATAGGATTCGTGGCTTACTACGATGCTAACAACGTGGCCAAACGCCAGGTATTGAATTCATTCCAGGTAAAATTATCCGAACTGGGCGGTGTTGGTCTTAACCCGGTTGTTTTGCAGAAAAGCGTACTGTATCCGAATCCCACAGCCGATATGGCGGTCTTGTCTCTGTTCCTGAATGAAAAAGCAGATGTCTCTGTTTTTCTGACAGATCTGAGCGGGAAACTGGTGAAAAATATCGTGCGTCAAGCCTATGCTCGTGGCGAGCATTCCATTGGAATATTCACGGGCGACCTGCCTGACGGCATTTACCTGGTAAATGTCCGGACCGGGGATTATAGCATTATGAAAAAACTTGTTGTTGCACATTAGAAACCGGCCAGAGATCCGGATGGAAAGGCAGTCTGCAACGGCTGCCTTTTCTTTATCTTTGCACGGCACCGGCAACCCGGAAAAAGGGTGTGCCGGAAACCATTCTGATTTATTGAATTGAACGCTATGATTAAATTATCAGACCGGTTACAACGGATGCAGGAGTCTGAAACCATTCGTATGGCCCAGCTCAGCCGGGATTTGCGCAGCCGGGGTATCGATATCCTGGATATGAGCCTTGGAGAGCCGGACTTTGATACACCGGTTCATATCCGGGAAGCCGCTAAAAAAGGCATGGATCAAGGCTATACGCATTATCCTCCGGTAGCCGGATACCTGGATCTACGGGAAGCTATTTGTGAAAAATTCAGACGTGACAATGGTTTTTACTTTATCCCGGAGCAAGTAGTTGTTTCCACCGGGGCTAAACAATCGCTGGCTAACCTGATGATGGCCCTGCTGAACCCGGGCGATGAAGTGTTGTTGCCGGAACCCTATTGGGTCAGTTACCGGGCACAGGTTAAAATGGCGGAAGGCATACCGGTGGAAATACCCACTACCATTGAAACCGATTTCAAGATTTCACCGGAGCAACTGGAAGCCGCCATCACGCCCAAAAGCAAAATGTTCCTTTTCAGCTCTCCGTGCAATCCCACCGGATCGGTTTATACACGGGATGAGCTTGCTGCTTTGGCGGAAGTGTTTGCGCGTCATCCGCAGATTATCATCATCTCGGATGAAATATATGAGCTTATCAATTTCAACCCGCCCCACGAAAGTATTTACCAATTCGAGGAATTGCGGCACCGGTGCGTTATTGTAAACGGTCTTTCCAAAGCCTTTGCCATGACAGGTTGGCGCCTCGGTTACATGGCCGGGCCGGTGGAAATCGCCAAAGCCTGCACCAAAATCCAGGGGCAGTACACTTCCGGTGCTTCCACCATTTCGCAACGCGCGGCCATGGGCGCTTTGCTGTCGGACTACGCGCCCACTTTTGCTATGCGCGATCAATTGCTACAACGCAGAGACTTGCTTATCAGGGAACTGGAGCCCATCACCGGCATGAAGTTGAACCATCCACTAGGTGCATTTTACCTCTTCCCGGATATTTCCTATTACATCGGGAAAAGCATAAATGGCACTACCGTCCAGGACAATACCCATCTTTGCCTGTTAATGCTGGAAGAAGCCCATGTAGCTATCGTTACCGGCCGGGCCTTCGGAAACGAACAATGCATCCGGCTCAATTTCGCCATTGATGAAGACAAGATCAAAACGGCCGGACAAAGGCTGCGCGAATTCTTCGCTAAATTTGATACCTGATGAATTTATCTGCACAGCAAATCCATCAACTCATTCAATCTTTCGAAGGGCACAAAGCCATGGTGATCGGAGACATCATGGTAGACTCCTATATCCGCGGATGGGTAAGCAGGATTTCCCCCGAGGCCCCGGTTCCGATAGTAGCTGTTCAAAACCGGGAATACCGCCTGGGCGGTGCCGGGAATGTAGCCCTTAACCTGAAGGCTTTGGGAGCGGAGCCCCTGTTGTGCGGGGTTACCGGACAGGATGAAGGGGGCGACACCCTGGTTGTGCTCATGCAGCAGCACGGGTTGAGTACTGAAGGCATTATCCAAAGCAAGCGCAGAATCACCACCCGGAAGACCCGGATCATGGCCCGCGAACAACAAATGCTTAGAATAGATGAAGAGCAGACCGGTTTTCTTCCTGCCGAAGAAGAAGCCCAATTTATCAGGGAATGCGACCGGCTGCTCCAAGTGTTTCAACCGGATGTGCTGATCCTGCAGGATTATGATAAAGGGGTTCTCACACCGGCTGTTATCGACTTTATTATCGGCCAGGCATCCCGGAGGAATATCCCGGTGGCTGTTGACCCGAAGTTCCGGTCATTTTTCGCTTACCGGAATGTCACGCTCTTTAAGCCTAACCTGAAGGAACTATGCAAAGCCCTGAACCGGGATATTATTAGCACGGAACCGGAAAAATTGCAACAGACTGTAGCGGAAATAGACAAGAAGATTTCGGCACAGCATTATTTAGTTACTTTATCGGCTGAAGGAATTTATCATTGGTCGCAGGAAGGAGGAACCTTGTTTGCCCCCCTTCACCGGGCCAATGTAGCGGATGTTTCAGGAGCGGGCGACACGGTTATAAGCATCAGCGCGTTGAGCCTGGCTACGGGAGCCGATATGTCACTGGCTGCCCAAGTGGCTAACCTGGCCGGTGGACTGGTTTGTGAACATCCTGGGGTAGTGCCCGTGAACAAAGAAGAATTACTGACCCTGGCCAAAACCCTATTTTAGGCATTGTGAATTTCCTAAAAAGGATACGCGAGGTAATCAACCGGTTTATTTACGACAGCCAGGACAGTGTCCTGCCTTCCCTGAAATACCTCGTATTCTTTTCCAGCCTCCTGGCCTTTGGCATTCTTACCTATTATTATGGATTTCCCCACCAACCGGCCGAGAAATCCATGTTGCTGGATTTCATCAAAACCCTTTTCCTCATTTACATCATCAATTTCTTTATCCGGTGGTTTTATGATGAACACAAATTCATCTTCCTGAAACAGAACTGGTTCGAAGGTTTGCTGATACTGCTCCTGATTCTGGATGGGTTTAGCCTGTACCTGCTGAAAGTGCCGGTGCTTAAACAATTGTTACAGTACCTGAACCTAACGGATTACCAGCCGTTTTACATCCTGTTTATTCAGTTTTACATGATGATCCTGGCCGGCCGGGAAGTGATCCGCATCGGGCAGGGTATATTCTCATTCCGGATTAAGCCGGCTACCCTGATGGTTCTTTCCTTTGCTTCGCTGATTGCTGTAGGAACTGGCTTGTTAATGCTTCCGGAGATGACCACCCAACCCGGCAGCATGCACTGGCTCGATGCGCTGTTTACTTCGGTAAGCGCTTCCTGTGTGACCGGACTGATTGTTGTGGATACAGGCACCTTTTTTACGCTGAAAGGCCAGCTGGTGATTCTGATGCTGATGCAATTGGGAGGCATTGGCATTGTAACCTTCGCGTCTTTCTTTGCCTTATCATTTACAACCGGTTCCAGCATACGCTACCAAACCTATATGCTCGATTTGTTGAGCAGCGAAAGCTTTAACACAGCCCGCAGCCTGTTGCGCAAAATCATCTATTATACCCTGGTGTTTGAACTGATCGGTGCCGTAATGATTTACAGCCTTTGGGTTCCGGACAATACTTTCTTTCTCAATCATGATGTCTGGCTGAAGGTTTACTATTCTATTTTTCATTCCGTATCCGCTTTTTGCAACGCGGGTTTTTCATTGTTCCCGGACAGCCTGATGAATCATTTTGTAATGGCTCAGCCCATGATGCAAATGGCTTTTGCTCTGTTGATTATACTTGGTGGTTTGGGTTTTCCCGCCCTGCAGGACCTTTTCGGCCGGGAGGCATTGCGGGAGCGTATGCGCAAACCCTGGCGCGACTGGCAGGTAGCCACCAAGGTAGCTGTGTACAGTGCCCTGGTTTTGATTATCACCGGTGCGGTATTGTTTTACCTGCTCGAAAATCACAATACCCTGGAAGGACAGGACGGCACTCATAAAGTGATTTTATCTATTTTCCAGTCTGTCACAACCCGTACAGCCGGTTTTAACTCCGTGGATATCAGCGCGATCAGCACGCCAACGGTTATTATGTTCCTGGTATTGATGTTCATTGGAGGCTCTTCCGGTGGAACCGCGGGAGGAATCAAAACCTCCACTTTTGTGGTGATCATGACTTCGGTTTTCGGCACCATCCGGGGGAAAAAGCAATTAACCCTGGGCAAGCGGTCGATTTCCTACGTGTTTCTCAACCGGGCCTACTCCATTGTGGCTTTTGCCTCAATTTTTGTAGTGCTGGCCATTTCCCTGCTTACCATATTCGAACCCGACAAAGACCTGACCGACCTGGTATTTGAAGAATTTTCGGCCTTTGGTACTGTAGGATTGTCCAGAGGCATAACCAGTGCGCTTTCAGATGCCGGAAAGGTGGTGATTATTTTCAGCATGTACCTTGGGAGGTTGGGCACGCTCACCCTGGCCTATGCGTTAAGCCGTCCGGTACGGACCAATGCCTACAAATACCCGCAAACGCATATGATGGTTGGCTGATCAAATGCTCCGGATGGCTGCCACAGGATCCATGCGGGCAGCCATCAAGGCAGGAATAAATCCGGATATTACCCCAATCCCAACCGAAACCAACAACCCGGTAACAATATTCTTTACGGAAAGAATAAAGGTGAAATTCACCATGGTATTGGCAATTTGAATGGCTGCAAACACCAGCAACAACCCGATAACACCCCCTATGAGGCAAAGCAAAACGGATTCGAGCAGGAATTCATAAAGAATAAAAATTCTTTTTGCCCCGATGGCTTTTTTAATGCCAATCAATGATGTCCTTTCCCTGACGGAAACAAACATAATGTTGGCTATACCAAAACCACCCACCAAAATGGCAAACCCACCGATAAATATGCCAGCCAGGTTAATCAGCCCGAATGTTTGGTTCAGCCCCTGGCTTAATATGCTGACCTGGTTGATGGCAAAATTGTTTTCCTCCACCGGCTTCAGGCGCCTGACATTTCGTAAAATACCGATTAACTGATCTTTCAATTCCGCCAGGCTTATATCGTCTTTTGCCTCGAGTATCACCCGCTGCCCAAATGCCTGGCTCCGGGCATTCACAAAGCCTACCAGATAGTTATAAGGGAAGATGGCAATTTTATCCATGTTCCAGCTCAAAAGGCTCTCGCCTTCTTTTTCAACGGTACCGATAACAGTTACTTTTCTGCCCATAACGCGTACAGAACGCCCGATGGGGTCCAGGCCTGTTCCAAACAGGCTCTCGGCCAGGTTCCCTCCGAGGATAACCACATTATCGCCTGTGAATGACTCCTTTTCCGTAAAATACCGGCCGCGCTCGATTTTTATATCGTAGATCTTATTGTAATCCTGGGTCACTCCAGCCAGCAGGGCATCATCGACTGAATTGTTTTTATACTGAATTTGCTTATCTGCCAAAATAAATTGCATGGCCACGGCCTTGGCCTTATCAGCCTTTTCCTGCAGTGCTTTGAAATCATTCCGGTTGGCTTCCGGGCGGTTGATATATTTCCACCAGGGATATTCCCCGCCAAATTGCCAGGGCCATTTTTCAACGTACAGGACTTTGTCTCCCATTTGGCTGACACTTTCCCGCACATTGTTTTCCAGGCTGTCGACCGATGAAAAAACCACGATGATGCAAAATATACCGATGGTGATGCCCAGTAAGGAAAGGAAAGAGCGGAGTTTGTTATTCCATAATTCCTCCAGGGTGAGCTCAAAACTTTCTCTGAATATGCGGAAGATTACCCTCAATACATTCAGTATTTGCGGTCTTAAAAATAGCAAAACTAATATGGGCTTGCTATGGCTTAACGATAATTAACTTCCTGAAGATGAACCCTTGAAATCCTGTAGTTTAAACCATTTGAGTTTTGTATCTTTGCAAGCTCAAATTTGCATGCCCTATGAAGCTGTCTCAATTCAATTTTGATCTGCCGCAAAAACTGATAGCTGAATACCCGGCAAAAGACCGGGACGAATCGCGCCTGATGGTGGTTGACCGGGCCACGGGTAACATAGAGCATAAAATTTTTAAAGACCTGACCGAGTATTTTGGGCAAGGCGATACCCTGATTCTGAATAATACGAAGGTTTTTCCTGCACGGCTTTACGGCCGCAAGGAAAAAACCGGGGCCAAGATTGAGGTTTTTCTTTTGCGCGAACTGAACCCGGAATACCGGCTTTGGGATGTGCTGGTCGATCCTGCCCGTAAAATCCGGGTTGGCAACAAACTTTTTTTCGGGGAAGACGACATCCTGGTGGCAGAAGTAATTGATAACACCACTTCACGTGGCCGTACCATCCGTTTTTTGTATGATGGATCCAATGAAGAGTTCAAATCGCTTTTGAAAAGCCTGGGACAAACTCCGCTTCCGAAATACATCAAGCGGGAACCCAATGACATAGACCGGGAGCGGTATCAGACCGTCTTTGCCAAGCATGAGGGGGCGGTAGCTGCCCCCACGGCCGGCCTGCATTTCAGCCCGCACCTGCTGAAACGATTAGAATTACAGGCTGTGAACCTGGCGGAAGTTACCCTGCATGTAGGACTGGGCACTTTCCGCCCCATTGAGGTGGAAGACCTGTCAAAGCATAAAATGGATGCTGAATATTTTATTATCGATCAGGAGGCTGCGGATATAGTGAACCGGTCAATTGAAAAAAAGAAACGCGTTTGCGCAGTAGGTACCACTACCATGCGTGCCATAGAATCTGCGGTATCGGCTGATCATTATCTGAAACCTGCTAAAGGATGGACCAAATTATTCATTCATCCTCCGTATAATTTCCGGATAGCCAACTGCATGATCACGAATTTCCATACGCCTAAATCCAGCTTACTAATCATGATTGCGGCATTTCTTGGGTACGACCTGACCATGCATGTCTATGAGATAGCTGTTAAGGAGAAATACAGGTTTTTCACTTATGGCGATGCCATGCTGATCCTGTAATGCAAACAGCCGCCAATCAGGAAATATGAGCGACAAATATGTAATCATTATGGCCGGTGGCACCGGCACACGGATGCAGAGCGGTACGCCTAAACAATTCATGCATGTAGCCGGAAAGCCCTTGCTTTACCATTCCATACGCACTTTTTTGGAAACGGTTCCTGGTATCAGGTGCCGGGTGGTAATTCCTGAAAAATTCAGCAGTTTGTTTGAACAATTAATGGCTTCGTTACAACTGCCCGGGGATATACGCGTAGCCTTCGGGGGCGCCACCCGGTTCCATTCAGTCAAAAACGGGCTGAAAAGTATTCAGGGAGAGGAAGGATTGGTGGCCATCCATGATGCAGCCCGGCCATTGGTTTCGCCTCGCGTTATCCTGGAAGGATTTGCCCATGCCGAAGAACACGATGCTGCCATTCCCATTGTACCGCTTAATGATTCCGTCCGGCTGGTGAAAGGAGCCCAAAGCCGGTCAGTGGACAGGAGCCAGTTGTTCCGGGTACAGACACCGCAGTGTTTTTCCCTGGCGCTCATTAAGAAAGCCTACACCCAGCCTTACGACCCCTCTTTCACCGACAGTGCTTCCGTAGTGGAAAAAACAGGCCAATCCCTCTTCCTGTATGAAGGAGATGAAAAAAATATCAAGGTCACTCATCCGGAGGACCTTAATTATGTAAACTACTTGCTTGAAAAGAAAGAAAAGGCCCGATAAGCAGATTTAGTGCTCGTCTTCATCAAAGAAGAAATCGTCAGCAGTTGGGTAATCAGGCCAAATGTCCTCAATCCCTTCGTATACCTCCCCGTCATCTTCCAATTCCTGGAGGTTTTCTATTACTTCTATTGGCGCTCCTGAACGGATGGCATAATCAATCAGCTCCTCCTTGGTGGAAGGCCAGGGAGCATCTTCCAGGGATGAAGCCAATTCTAATGTCCAGAACATAGCACCGAATTTTTAGTCAACACAAAAAAATAAATTTCAGCTAAATCGGGGAAACGGAAATAATCCGTTTCGGGTGCGCAAAAATAGATTTTTTTTTGAATCGTGCAACTATTCTTCCGGCTTCCAGACAATTTCTTTTCCACCGGATTCATATACTAACCAACGGGACAGTATAAACAACCAGTCGGATAGGCGGTTAAGATATTGCAACGCAATTTCCTCCACAGTTTCCTGTTCGCTCAACTGCGTTGCCAGCCGTTCAGCCCTGCGGCATACCGTGCGTGCCACATGACAGAATGAAGCGGCCGGGTGTCCTCCCGGCAATATAAAGCTGCGCAATTCAGGCAACGCTTCATCCATCTCGTCTATTGTGGATTCCAGGAAGGTAATATCGTTTGAAGTGATATCCGGTGTTTTCAATTTGGTTTTGGACGGGTCGGCTGCCATTTGAGAGCCTAGGGAAAAAATTTTATCCTGTATCCGGTGAATCCATATTTTCTTTGCGTGGCCGTCCGGTAGATGGTCAGCCACAACGCCCAGCCAACTGTTCAGTTCATCCAGGGTTCCGTAGGCTTCAATCCGGAGGTGATGTTTGGGGACGCGTGTTCCCCCGAACAGGGAAGTTTCGCCTTTGTCTCCTTTTTTTGTATAGATTTTCATGATTCCACAGCGCTTGTGACCTGTTCATTCATGGTGTCGGATTCAATCAAACCATCGTGCAGGCGGACAATTCGGTGGGCATTCCGCGCAATATTTTCCTCATGGGTTACCAGCACAATGGTATTTCCCTGTTCATGAATGCGGGCAAAAACTTCCATGATTTCGTGCGAGGTTTTTGAATCCAGGTTCCCAGTGGGTTCATCGGCCAGGATAAGCGATGGATTGTTTACCAGGGCACGGGCCAAAGCTACCCGCTGCCGTTGGCCTCCGGACAATTCATTCGGTTTGTGCTTCATCCGGTCGCCCAATCCAATCAGTTCGAGCATGGCAGCAGCCTTCTCCAGCCGCTCAGCCCGAGGCAAACCGGCATACACCAAAGGTAACGCGACATTCTCCAACGCAGAGAGCCTCGGCATGAGGTTAAATGTCTGAAACACAAATCCGATTTCTTGGTTCCGGATAGCTGCCAGTTCGTCATCGCTCATGTTGCTTACGTCCTGCCCGTTGAGGATATAGCGGCCCCCGCTGGGTGTGTCCAGGCAACCGATAAGGTTCATAAGAGTCGATTTACCGGAACCCGAAGGCCCCATGATGGCGACATATTCATTGGCAGAAATGTCCATACTGATGCCCCGGACAGCCGGTATCTGGATTTTGCCCAGCTGGTAAATTTTGGTGATTTCTTCGAGATGAATAAGGGCCGGCATCCGGTTATTTTTTTTGAATCACTTTAGGCACTTTGAAATAATCCGTATCGCGGACAGGCGCATTCCGGAGCGCTTCTTCATGGGTAATTTCCTGTTGCACTTCGTCCTTACGCAATACATTGTTCAGCCCGGATACATATTCCAGCGGTTCCACTCCCGTGGTGTCCACTTCATTCAGCCGCTCGACAAATTCGAGAATTTGCCTGAATTCCGATACAAACTTTTCTTTTTCCGCTTCGGTGAAATTCAGCTTGGCCAGATCAGCCAGCTTTTCAACCAATTGTTTATCTACTTTCATCAATGTTCGAAGGTAATGATTTTGTACAGCGAAATTAGTTAAAAAGGCTTAACTGGGTTTGTTCCATATTTTCTCTTACCCGGTTCCTGAAATGCCGGTAATACTCGTCCTTTTCCGGGCTCAGCGGAGGGAGCACCCGCACCCGGATGACCCCGGGCCGCCCGTTGAGGAAGGGATCAAAAGGCCATAACTGCCAGGTATTCTCCAGGACCACCGGCACGAGGGTCAGGTTTTTCTGACAGGCTACCCGGAAAGCTCCCGAACGGAAAGGAAGCATGGCCGGGGGTTGGCTGCTGACGGTTCCCTCGGGGAAAAATACAACAGATATTCCCCCTTCACACCGCTTGTGCACCTGGTTTACCAAACGCGCAGCCCCGCGCTTACTGCCCCGGAAAACCGGCAGGTCATAAAAAAGAAAATACAAACCAAGCAGGGGAAAAAACCGCAACTCCGCTTTGCCGGTAAAACAAATGGGTTCACGCGACAACCAGATAAGGGTCAGGATATCCAGGCGGGAAGTATGGTTGGCCACAATCAGGCAGGGGCCCCCGCCTAAACCGGGCATAAGACTGTTGGCTGATACCCGCAACCCGGTGACCCAAAACAAAATCTTCACACCCAGCCTGCGCAAACCGTGGATAAACCGCTGTCCCCTGCCAATAATTAAAGGCAACAAGCTCAAGAAAATAACAGGGATGAGCAACGCCAGAAAGCAAAGGGTGAAATACAAAACCCATAGGCTTTTTAGTATCTTTACCGGCAGTTTCACAAGCCAAAAATATCGATTTTACCCACAGACATGGAGACAGTTGTTAGTGGCATCAGATCTACCGGGAACCTGCACCTGGGCAATTATTTCGGGGCAATCCGTAATTTCCTGAGAATGCAGGATGAGTTCAACTGCTTTTTCTTTGTAGCCGACCTGCATTCCCTGACGACCCATCCTAAACCAAATGATTTTCAAGCCAATGTCAGGCAGGTACTGACTGAATTCCTGGCTTGCGGGATTGATCCTGAAAAAAACACGCTGTATGTCCAGAGCGACCTGCCGGAAGTTTCCCAGCTATACCTGATATTCAACATGCTGGCTTACAAAGGCGAGCTGGAGCGGGTGGTCACTTTCAAGGAAAAGGCGAGGAAACAGCCGGACAATGTCAATGCCGGCCTGCTTACCTACCCGGTCCTGATGGCCGTGGATATCATCATCATGAAGGCCAACAAAGTGCCGGTGGGTAAAGACCAGGAGCAGCACCTGGAAATGACCCGGAATTTTGTCAAACGATTCAACAATCTCTATGGCGTGGATTATTTCCCGGAACCGGTGGCTTTCAACTACTCAGGCCAACTGGTTAAAATACCCGGTCTGGACGGAAGCGGCAAAATGGGCAAATCGGAAGGTGAAAAAAATGCCATATACCTGAATGACTCGCCAGAAGCTATCCGGAAAAAAGTGATGCGGGCCGTAACGGACAGCGGTCCGGACCGCGAAAATGCGCCTAAATCGCAACCGGTTCAAAACCTGTTCACCCTCATGGAAGCCGTTTCTGATCCTGAAACAGTGGCTTATTTTGAAGAACAATACAACCAATGCACTATTCGCTACGGGGATTTGAAAAAACAACTGGCTGAGGACATGATCCGCTTTATTTCCCCCATCCGTGAAAAAATACAGGAATACCAGGCACATCCGGAAAAAATAATGGAAGTGCGCATGAAGGGCGCAGAGAAAGCCCGGAAAGTAGCCGCCCAAACCCTGAAAGATGTGCAGGATATTATCGGTATTACTCCGAAATAACTAACTTTAATCGAAAACCATTGAGTTTATGGCTGACCGTAACGAGGGAAACCAACCGGAAGAAACCCGTATCAAACATATAGCTGTCGCAGGCAACATTGGTTCCGGCAAAACCACGCTTACCGAGAAACTCGCCAAATATTTTGGTTGGGAACCCCACTATGAAGATGTAGACAACAATCCCTATCTCTATGACTTTTACCAGGATATGCCCCGCTGGTCTTTTAACCTGCAAATATATTTCCTGAACAGCCGCCTGAAACAAATCCTCGAAATCAAAAAGGGCAATAAGACCGTTATCCAGGACCGGACGATTTATGAAGACGCCCACATATTTGCTCCTAATCTGCATGCCATGGGGCTGATGAATTCCCGGGATTATGAAAATTACCGCGGCATTTTCAATACACTGACCTCCATGGTCTCTCCCCCGGATCTTCTCATTTACCTGAAAGCCAGTATTCCCACCCTGGTTAACCAGATCCAGAAGCGGGGAAGGGAATATGAAGAAAACCTGCGGCTCGATTACCTGCGCAGGCTGAACGATTACTATGAAAAATGGATCGAAAAATATGACCTGGGCCGTTTGCTGATCATTGATATTGACCAACTGAATTTTGTCGACAACCAGGAGGACCTCGCGGAAGTGGTTAACCGGGTCAACGCGGAACTGTTTGGATTGTTCTGATCCTGACCAAAACCTTTTTCATTTTTCGGCATAGAAAAAGTCCCGCCAATTGGCGGGACTCTCCTTCGTGGCCATAAGACTGGTATTTCGAGTGGTTCGTTTCTTTACTTACTCAATACCAGCTTACGGGTAATCGTGTATTCCCCGATGTTGAACCGGATCATGTACTGGCCGCTGGCCAGTGAACCCAGG
>CAYRDC010000037.1:0-14053 GCA_964422925.1 uncultured Chitinophagales bacterium
GTATCGGTGAAGATGCCGATTACCCGCAACGGGACGGAAAGACCCCGTGAACCTTCACTACAGCTTAACATTGACTTTGGGTAAATGATGTGTAGGATAGGTGGGAGACTGTGAAGCCCTGCCGCTAGGCAGGGTGGAGTCATCCTTGAAATACCACCCTTCATTTACCTAGAGCCTAATCCCTGTCAAAAGGGAGACAGTGTTTGGCGGGTAGTTTGACTGGGGTGGTCGCCTCCAAAAAAGTAACGGAGGCTTCCAAAGGTGCCCTCAGCACGCTTGGTAACCGTGCGTAGAGTATAATGGCATAAGGGCGCTTGACTGTGAGACTGACAAGTCGAACAGAGACGAAAGTCGGGCATAGTGATCCGGTGGTTCCGTATGGAAGGGCCATCGCTCATAGGATAAAAGGTACTCCGGGGATAACAGGCTGATCTCCCCCAAGAGCTCACATCGACGGGGAGGTTTGGCACCTCGATGTCGGCTCGTCACATCCTGGGGCTGGAGAAGGTCCCAAGGGTTGGGCTGTTCGCCCATTAAAGTGGCACGCGAGCTGGGTTCAGAACGTCGCAAGACAGTTCGGTCCCTATCTGTTGCGGGCGTTAGAAATTTGAGAGGAGCTGACCCTAGTACGAGAGGACCGGGTTGGACGAACCTCTAGTGTACCTGTTGTGGCGCCAGCTGCACCGCAGGGTAGCTATGTTCGGCAGGGATAAGCGCTGAAAGCATCTAAGCGCGAAGCCCCCCTCAAGATGAGATTTCTTTTAAGGGTCGTCAAAGATGATGACGTTGATAGGCTGCAGGTGTAAAGGCAGTAATGTCAAAGCCGAGCAGTACTAATCACCCGTAAGCTTTCATTTTTTTAATTACCTTTTTGTGTTTTTGTGTGAATTCAGTACGTCTTTACCTTCTTAATGGTGACTATAGCGAGGGGGATCACCTCTTACCATTCCGAACAGAGAAGTTAAGCCCCTCAGCGCTGATGGTACTGGGGTAACACCCGGGAGAGTAAGTCGTTGCCAATTTTTTAAAAGGGTTGCTTTTTTAAGCAGCCCTTTTTTATTGTCCTTTCTCTTTTCTCTACTAAAAGATTTCTGCCTAATTTTAATTTGAATATTTCAGTTGCAAAATGCTGGTAAAAGTTTTCGGAAGTGCTGTATATGGAGTTCATGCCGCAATCATTACGGTTGAAGTAAATATCGGCCAGGGTACAAAATATTATATTGTTGGCTTACCTGATAATGCAGTTAAAGAAGCCTGGCACCGGATTGATACTGCCCTGAAACATAACGGGTTTGATGTACCCCGCCAAAAGGTAGTAATAAATCTTGCCCCTGCAGACTTGCGAAAAGAGGGTTCAACCCTGGACCTCCCCATGGCTGTTGGCATTTTGGCTTCTTCAGGACAGATCAGCGATGAATTCATTGACCAGTATGTAATAATGGGAGAACTATCGCTGGATGGAACGGTTCAGCCCATCAAAGGGGCCCTGCCCATTGCCATAGAAGCCCGGAAAGCAGGATACAAAGGGTTTATTGTTCCTGAAGCAAATGCCCGCGAAGCTGCCATTGTGAATGACCTGGAGGTTTACGGGGTAAAAAACATAAATGAAGTAGCCGGCTTTTTTAACCGGGGAATTTCATTGAAACAAACCATTGTCGATACCCGAGAGGAATTTTATCATAACCAGGCAAAAGTTGATCTTGATTTTCAAGATGTTAAGGGGCAGGAAAACATAAAACGGGCTCTTGAAATTGCCGCTGCCGGTGGGCATAACGTTATCCTGATCGGGCCTCCGGGTTCAGGGAAAACCATGCTGGCCAAGCGATTGCCCGGTATATTGCCTCCCCTAACGCTATATGAAGCACTGGAAACCACCAAAATACATTCGGTAGCCGGTTTATTACCCAGCAATGCTTCACTGGTGTATCACCGGCCATTCAGGGCTCCGCACCATACCATCAGCGATGTGGCGCTGGTGGGAGGCGGGAATGTGCCTCAGCCAGGGGAAATTTCACTGGCTCATAATGGAGTTTTGTTCCTGGATGAATTGCCTGAATTCAAGCGAACCGTTCTGGAGGTGCTGCGGCAGCCGATGGAATCGAGAAGCATTACCATTTCCAGGGCAAAATTTACTGTGGATTATCCGGCCAGCTTTATGCTGGTAGCTGCGATGAACCCCTGTCCATGTGGTTATTATAACCATCCGGAAAAGGAATGTGTTTGTTCTCCGGGCGTTGTTCAGAAATACCTTAATAAAATCAGCGGCCCGCTGTTGGACCGTATTGACCTTCATGTGGAAGTTACTCCTGTTCCTATCGAAGAATTGTCTTTGGCGGGCAACGGAGAAAGTTCAGAAAAAATCCGGGAGCGGGTCATCCGGGCCAGAAAGATCCAGGAAGAACGGTTCAGTGATCATCCCAATTTATTCTGCAATGCCCAGATGGAGTCGAAGATGTTACGAACCTATTGTGAGCTGGACAAGCCTGGCCAGACGTTGCTGAACCGCGCCATGGAGCGTTTGGGTTTATCCGCCCGGGCCTATGACCGCATATTGAAAGTTTCCCGAACCATTGCCGACCTTGCCGGCAGCGAATCTATTAAACCGGAACATGTAGCCGAGGCTATTCAATTCCGAAGCCTTGACCGGGAAAGCTGGGGAACCTAATAGACGGAATCATTCTGCTTACAAATCAGTAAATTTGCGCTTTCAATTTTCTTTTATGATCAAAGCCAACGATCCATCGTTGACCTCATGGATTCCTGTACGGGAAGATTCGGATTTTCCCATTCAAAACCTGCCTTTTGGGGTGGGTTCTACAGGCGGGCAGCGTATTTTTTGTTGCAGTATTATCGGAGATACAGTAATCGACCTGGTGGGCCTGCAGGATTCGGGTTTACTGGAAGGTAGCCGGTTGCCGGCCGGGGTTTTTGCCAAAAATACTTTGAACGACTTCATAGCCCTTGGCCGAAGAAAAGTCAGGGAAGTCCGGAACCGGTTGTCGGAACTGTTTTGTGCTGATAATCATGAACTTCAGGACCGGAAGGCGTTATGTGAGCAAATACTGATTCCGGTGGAAAGGGTACAGATGTTAATGCCCCTTGATGTCCCGGACTACACTGATTTTTACAGCAGCATGGAGCATGCCACCAATGTGGGCAAAATGTTTCGCAACCCCGAGAATGCGCTGCTTCCAAACTGGAAACATTTGCCGGTTGGGTATCACGGGCGGGCATCTTCCATCGTGGTGTCCGGTACCGACATACACCGGCCCAAAGGGCAGTACAAACCGGATGACGGCCCTCCCCGGTTCGGGCCCACCCGCCTGCTGGACATGGAACTGGAAATGGCCTTCGTGACCTGCACGAACACCGTGTTCGGGCAGTCCGTTGCGGTGGAGGAGGCCGAGGAGCATATTTTCGGGCTGCTGCTTTTCAACGACTGGTCGGCCCGCGACATACAGAAATGGGAATACGTGCCCCTGGGGCCTTTCCTGGGTAAGAATTTTGCCTCCAGCATATCGCCATGGATCGTGACCCTGGACGCGCTTGAACCGTTCCGGGTGGAAGGCCCCGTTCAGGACCCTCCCGTGCTGCCCTACCTGGCCTTTTCGGGCAGGCGGAATTTCAACATCGAGCTGGAAGCCTACCTGCAGGTGCCGGATAAGGAACCCGTGCGCATTACAAAGACCAATTTCAGGTACATGTACTGGAACATGGCCCAGCAGCTGGCCCACCACACCGTAAACGGATGCAACATCCGGGTGGGCGACCTCTATGCTTCCGGCACCATCAGCGGTCCGGAACCGGATTCCTGGGGTTCGCTGCTGGAGCTTACCTGGAAAGGCACCCGTCCCCTGAAAATGCCGGATGGTTCTGAGCGCAGGTTCCTTGAAGACGGTGATACCCTGATCCTGAAAGGATATGCCCCCGGGCAGGGATACCGGATCGGCTTTGGTGAAGTGAAAACAACTATCTTGCCGCCCAATGAGTGAACGCATTACCATAATACCGGGCGAGGCCTCCACCCCGGACTGGCAGCAGTACCTGACCGGTTCGGTGGCCCCGAGGCCCATTGCCTTTGTGAGCACGGTGGACCGGGAAGGGCGCACCAACCTGGCCCCATTCAGCTTTTTCAATGTGTTCAGCTCGAACCCACCGGTGCTGATTTTCTCACCTTCGCTTTCGGTGCGTGAAAATGCCCGGAAGCACACCCTTGAGAATGTGGCCCAGACCCGTGAATGCGTGGTGAACGTGGTCACGCACCGGATGGTGCGGCAAATGGCACTGGCCAGTGCCAATTACCCGAAAGGTGTGAGCGAATTCGGGAAGGCCGGGTTCACCCCCGAGCCATCCGAAGCCGTGGCCCCGCCCCGTGTGAAGGAATCGCCCGTGCAGATGGAATGCCGGGTGCGGCAAATTATTTACCTGGGCGGGCAGCCCGGGTCGGGCAACCTGGTCATCTGTGAAATCGTGCGGTTGCACATCGCCCGCGAGATACTCGATGACAAGGGCCGCATCGACCCGGACAGGATTGACCTGGTGGGCCGCCTGGGGAGGGCTTTTTACGTGAGGAGCAGCGGGGATCCGGTGTTCAGGCTCTTCCAGCCGGTGAACCAGCCGGGCATCGGGTTCGACAGCCTGCCGGAAAACGTGCGGAACAGCCCCTGGCTGAGCGGAAACGAACTCGGCCACCTGGCGGCCTTGCCCGAAAAGCCCGGAGCAGAGGCCATGCACCGGGCCGGGGAGCTGGTGAAGGACCTGGCGGGCCCCGGGGCGGAAGAGGCCCTGCACAAGCTGGCAAAACAGCACATCGCGGAAGGGCAGTACGAACTGGCCCTGGCGATTTTACTGCAAAAACCTGAATAAACACTATCCATGACCGAGCAACAGAAACTCAGTGAACAGCAAATTGTCAGGCGGGAAAACCTGCAAAAGATCATTAAACTGGGCATTGACCCTTACCCTGCCGCGGCTTGCCCGGTGACTACCTCGGCCCAGGAGATTAAAGAAAAATTCCCCGAAGATGAGGCCGCGTTTCAGGACGTAAGCATAGCGGGACGGCTGATGACCAAACGGGTGATGGGTAAGGCTTCCTTTGCCGTTTTACAGGACAGCACCGGCCGCATCCAGTTGTATGTGGCCCGGGATGAAATCTGCCCCGGGGAAAATAAAACCCTGTACAATGAATTGTTCAAAAAGCTGCTTGACATTGGGGATCTGATCGGGGTAAAGGGCTATGTGTTTTATACCAAAACCGGTGAAATCACGATTCATGTGCGGGAATTGACCTTGCTGAGCAAGTCGTTGCGGCCGCTTCCGGTGGTGAAGGAAAAGGAAGGACAGGTTTTTGACGCGTTTACGGATCCCGAGCAAAGGTACCGGCAGCGGTATGTCGACCTGATTGTAAACCCGGAAGTGCGCGAGATATTTATCAAGCGTTCAAAGATTGTGCAAAGCATGCGCGAATTCCTCCTTCAGCGCGATTACCTTGAAGTGGAAACGCCCATTTTGCAGCCTATATATGGAGGGGCAGCCGCGAGGCCGTTCAAAACGCATCATCATACGCTTGACCAGACCTTTTACCTGCGCATTGCCAACGAGCTTTACCTCAAGCGGCTTATCGTAGGCGGGTTTGACGGGGTATTCGAATTTTCCAAAGACTTTCGCAACGAAGGAATGGACCGTTTTCACAACCCGGAGTTCACCCAGATGGAGCTGTATGTGGCCTACCGCGATTACCTGTGGATGATGGACCTGGTGGAGGAAATGCTTGAATACATTGTCGTGCAGCTTTACGGCAAGCCGGAAGTGGAAGTAAACGGGCAGGTTATCCAATTCAGACGTCCGTGGAAGCGTTATACTATGTTTGGAGCCATTGAGCATTTTACCGGCATTGACATCAGCGGCATGGATGAAGCGCAGTTGCGCGAAACCGCCAAAAAGCTGCACATTGAAACGGATAAGACTATGGGCAAGGGCAAGCTGATTGATGAGATATTCAGCGAGAAGTGCGAGCCCAATCTGATTCAACCTACGTTTATCACGGATTATCCGGTGGAAATGTCGCCACTGGCCAAAAAGCACAGGCAGCATGAGGGGCTGGTGGAGCGTTTTGAGGTAATCTGCAACGGGAAAGAGTTGTGCAACGCTTTTTCAGAGTTGAACGATCCGATTGACCAGCGCCAGCGGTTTGAAGCCCAGATGGAACTGGGAAAAAGAGGTGATGAAGAGGCTATGGTGCTGGATGAAGATTTTTTGCGTGCCCTGGAATACGGCATGCCCCCAACGGCAGGCATTGGGATTGGCATTGACCGCTTAACCATGCTGCTGACCGGAAGCCGCAGCATTCAGGAGGTGATTTTCTTCCCGCAAATGCGCCCGGAAAAATAAAACAGGCATGAGGCAACTGTCAATTTTATTGTTATTCGCGCTTTCCTGCCTGCCGGCAAGGGCAGGAACCTATCAGCCGGATACTTCCTACCAGATCTATTCAAAACTGGAAACTGCCGTTTTGAACGCGGAGCAAGTAAAGGCTCTGAACCTCAGGTACAAGGATTTCGAAGCCCTGCCGGATGATGTCACCTTGCTGGTAAACCTCGAATACCTGGACCTGAGCCATTGCCCCAACCTGAACCTGGAGAACACTTTTGAAAAACTGGCCAACCTGAAGCATTTGAAAATCCTGAAGCTGGGCTGGGGCAAACACTGGGAAATACCCAAAAACATCAGCAAGCTGAAAAGCCTGGAAGTGCTGGACCTGCGCGATAATCATTTAATCAAGCTGCCCCGGACCTTTCACCGGCTGGATAATTTAAAATGGCTTAGCCTGAAGCATAACTATTACTTTGACCCTGAAAATGTTTTCAAGCAAATCAGCAAGATGCCGGGGCTGGAAGTGCTGGATTTGTCTTATTGCCAGTTGTATGAACTCAACCCGGACATTGGCCGGCTGCAGGATCTGAAAGAACTGAACCTGGAGGGGAACAGCCTGATTGACCTGCCGGAGACATTTACCGGATTGCGATCGCTGGAAGTCCTGAATTTGAAAGGAAACCGGCAATATGTCAGTGTGCTTCCGCCTGAGCAATGGCATGATCCTGATAAACAAAGCCTGGAAGATTTGGTGGAGTATACCCCACCTGACCTGGGACATATTTTCACTGTACTGGCGGCCCTGCCTTCACTCAAAGAGCTCAATCTGAATGGTTGTTCTGTCAGGATACTTGATGAGCGCGTTGGTAATTTATCTTCCATTCGCGTATTAAAACTGCAGGGAAACCGTCTGGAAAAGCTGCCGGAAGCCATTGGTAAGCTGCAAAACCTCGAAGAGCTGTATCTCGGGAACCCGGATATCGCCTACCGCACCAATAAAATTAGTTCCCTGCCCAGATCCATTACGCAGCTTCAGCATCTGCGAATTTTATCGCTACGAGCTAATCAGTTTCAACGCCTGAATATTAAGCTGGACGGATTGCAAAGCCTGGAATACCTGGATTTGAGCTGGAACCGGTTGCTGAAGTTCCCGGCCGGTGTGCGCTACCTGAAAAACCTGAAATACCTTGACCTGAGCGCCAACCTGATCAGCGCATTGCCGGAGTGGATCGGAGAATGCTCCGGCCTGCAAACCCTGAAGGTTAATGCGGATTTTTTTGTGGATGAAACATATAAAATCCATGCCCTTCCTCCAGAGATCGGACAATTATCTGCGCTTGAGACTTTACAGTTGAACGACCAGGTTATTTCAGCCCTGCCGGCTGAAATCGGGGCGTTGCATAGCTTAAAGGTACTTGAAATGCGGCACAACAACCTGTCATCCCTGCCGGAGTCATTTGCACAATTGACTTCCCTCGAAGAGTTGAACCTGAAAGCCAATCATTTGGAAACGCTCCCGGCCTGGATCGGCCGGTTGTCCGCGCTTCGTGTGTTAAACCTTAGCGCCAATATCAAGCTGGATATGATTCGGGAGTACCAGAAATTGACCCCGCTTGGAAACCTGCGCGACCTGGACATCAGTTTTACCATGCCCGTCAACCTGAAACAGCTCACCGAGATCCGGAAAGCTCTGAACGGGTGCGTGGTGAAATACGCCTTTTTCAAACCGTAGGGAAAAGCACAGGCCTCGAAGGCGAGGCGTCCGTGTCGAGGTTCAGTATCTGCAGGTTCAGCAGGTAAAAACCATCAGCCACTTCATCGGGCACAAATACCATTTCGGTAATCGTTGAATGTTTCCTGGGGCTATCCGGATAGAGCCAGAAGGCTTTGTGGGCGGCCAGCCGGCCCCCGTCCTGTTCCCGGTCTACCGAAGGCAGGTCGGTTAGCAGGTGCAGTACACCCAGGCCGCAAAGCCAGGCGGTGGCCTCAGGCAGGAAATAGGGTGGGTTGCTGTCCGAATAGTTGCGGGTTTTCTTTTCCAGGGGATTGGGCAGGGTGCGCACAATCACGGCTTCGGGGCAGTATTTTTCCAGCTCATCCGCGAAGGCCTGTAGTGGCTCCGGGCCGATGACCCTGTCTCCGTTGGACAGGGCGGAAGGCTCTACCGAAAGAAGAAGAGCCAGGAAATGAAAACGTGGCAGGCACTCCCTGACCGGGAAGATTTCCGGGGTGATATGCCCAATGCCTTCGGTATGGGTTCCGTTCCCGTGGGGATTGATGTGCAGGTTCAGGAAATTCACCGGACTGCCCGCGCTAACCAGGCCGGTGAAATCACCGGTTTTCACCGGTGAGTACTCATAGGGCGGGGCGTGAAAGGCATTTGGCTGGCGGGCTCCTGACTCCAGTGGTATGGATATATCCAGCGGATGATCCAGGGCAAACCGGTAAGCAGACCCTTCCCATGTAAAAGCAATTTGCATAGGCTTTCCTTTGATCCCGTGAAAATTAGTAAAAAACCGGTCAGGAATTTTCGTCCACTGTCAGCTTATAGCCCGTGCCGTGAATATTGATAATTTGAACCCGGGGATCTTCCTTCAGGTATTTCCGCAGCTTGGTAATGAATACATCCATGCTACGGGCCGTGAAATAGCTGTCATTGCCCCAGATGCGGTTCAGTGCGATGTCACGCTCCAGCACCCGGTTTTGGAATTTGCAGAGCATGCGCAGCAACTGGGATTCCTTGGTGGTCAAACGGGTTTCTTCTTTACCCCTTTTCAGAATTTGCTTATTGGCGTCAAAAGTGAATGAGGCAAACTGGAATATTTCAGACTCCGCGGTGATCCGGGGGCGGGTTCTGCGCAACACCGCTTCGATCCGGGCCAGTAATTCCTCCATGCTGAATGGCTTGGTAATGTAGTCGTCCGCCCCGAGATTGAATCCTTCTATTTTATCGTCTTTCAGTGATTTGGCAGTCAGGAAAATTATGGGTACTTGTTCGTCTTTTTCCCGGATTTTCCTGGCCAGGGTAAACCCATCCATTTTAGGCATCATTATGTCAAGCAGGCAGAGGTCAATTTCATGTTTTTGGTAAAGGTCCAGCGCTTCCTCCCCGTTAGGGGCGAGTTTTACCTGGTACCCTTTCAATTGTAAGTATTCTTCCAGGAGGGAACTCAGATTGGGTTCATCCTCGGCAAGTAAAATTGTGGCTTTGGTCTGCTCCATAGTCGGGTTGATTTTATGCATTGGTAATGGGAAGCAATACTTCAAAAGTACTTCCTTTCCCCGGTTCACTTTTTACATTGATTTTTCCTCCGTGCGCATCCAGCATGGTTTTTACATAGGTCAGACCGAGCCCGAAGCCTTTCACATCGTGCACGTTGCCGGTATGCACCCTATAAAACCTTTCGAATATCATTTTCAGCTCTTCCTTGCTCATTCCAATTCCTTTATCTGAAATGCTGATGCTGATATAGTTTTTCTCATTTCTTGTCCTGATGGTGATGTCCTGGATGTCGCATGAATACTTGACCGCGTTGTCGATCAGGTTGTCGATTACATTGGTCAAATGCACCTGGTCTCCTTTGACGGTGGCTATTTGCGCCTGCAGGTCCAGGGTAAATACCTGTTTGTCATGGAAGCGCATTTTATAATTACTAACCAGGTTTTCAATGACTTCATGCATATTCACCACCTCATTTTTCAGGTTGGGGTTGGTGCGGTCCAGGATGGCCATTTGCAAAATCTTCTCCACCTGGTTGCTCAGTTTCCGGCTTTCCTCGAGAATCACGTTGCCAAATCGTTTTAACCGGTTGCTGTCATTGCTAACGTCCGGGTCGGTGATGGCCTGGCCGGCCAGGGATATGGTGGTTATGGGTGTTTTGAATTCGTGCGTCATGTTATTGATGAAGTCGTTCTTCATCAACGACAGCTTTTTTTGCCGGAAAATCGTCCAGATGGTGAAAGCAAAGCTAAATATGATAATCCCGATAAAGAAAAATGCCGTAACCACCCTCAGCCACATGTTGCTCATCAGGTAGCTGAATTTATGGGGAAAATAAACTTGTAAAAAAGTAGGTCCGCTGATAAACCGGGAAGGGAAAAGGTTTACATGATACTCGCTGCGCAATAGTTTTTGTTTATCCATGCGCGCTGAGGTGCAAAACATTTTGTTCTTTGCCGGGTTGATGACAGCCAGTTGATAATCCAGGTCTATGCCTCTTTCGTGCAGTTTTTGCCTGAATATCCGGTTGAGTTCACTAATGTTTACCTGGTGTTCAAAATTAAGGGACAATTCGCTGAGTTCCCCGGCTAATTTGGTCAATACTTTTTGGAGAAATTCAAGTTCTTCGGGTTCTGGTCCGGCATACAGGTTCAGGGACCAGGGGTCAGCCCAGTTCCGGTTGGCTTCGGTGGATTTCCAGCGGTCGAGGTCATGAAAGAACCCGTCTTCCTGTTCGAAAAATATTTTAAAGTCATCGGTAAAATCATGCATGGCCGGCATGTGGATCGTATCCTCGTTGATAATCAGTATGCTGCCCTGTTCGGATTCCACCGTCCGGATAAAATCTTTCAACATATTGGTCGTAATCATCCGCTGGTTTTCACGGGCTGTTTCACGGAGGGCTTCATTAACGTTTTTGCTGAATTCCTGTTCTTTCAGCCGGATATCATTTTTAACCCAATAAAATTGCAGGGAGATCAGACCAAACAGGGTAATGGCCATTAAAACGATAATTCCTATAATGGTATCTTTGCGCACGATTTCAAAAATACGCTGAATTAGATGGTTGGGTGAAATACCTTAACTAAGATTAACAATTCATTATAAAGACATTATCAGCAATGTGAGGCGGACCTGTTATTTTTACCCGGTGTTAAACGACAGTCAACCCATGAGACTTATTATATTGCCTTCGAATACAGATAAACGTTATGATCACAGTTGACAATTTAAGCAAAATCTTTTCCCTGAGCCGTTCGCAGCGCAAAGAATGGGGTGGAAACATCCGCCAGTTGGAAGCAGTGAAAAACATCAGTTTCACTTGTAAACCGGGAAGGGTATTTTCACTGATCGGCCCCAACGGAGCGGGAAAAACCACCACCCTGCGCATTATTGCCACCATTTTAAAACCCACTGTGGGCAGGGTGGAAGTGGACGGCCTGGATGTTGTGAAATATCCGTTGGAGGTAAAAAAGAAAATCGGTTTTCTGACCGGAACCACCGGCCTGTATGACCGGCTCACACCGGACGAACTGGTTGAATATTTCGCCCGGCTTAATGACATTGACCGCAAAACATTTCTCCGGAGAAAGGATGAGTTATTTACCCTGCTGGGGATTCATGAATTTGCCCGTCAACGCATTGGCAAGCTTTCTACGGGGATGCGCCAGAAGGTTAGCATTGCCCGGACCATGATCCACGATCCGGAGGTAGTGGTTTTTGATGAACCCACTGCCGGACTGGATGTTATTACGGCCAATCATATAATCGAGTTGGTGCGCAGCTGTCGCAACCAGGGTAAAACCGTGCTTTTTTCCACCCATATTATGGCGGAAGTCGAACTTTTAAGTGATGATATCGCCATTATCCACAAGGGCAGCATCATCCGCCATAGTACCTTTGAAGAGTTCAAAAAAAGCCTGGGCGGCAAATCAATGGTAGAAGGATTTATCCAGCTAATAAATGAATCGGCCGCATGAAAAAGATACGGATCATTTTTCTTAAGGAATTAAAAGACACCCTACGCGACAGGCGGACGTTGTTTGCCATGATCCTGGTTCCTTTGCTACTTTATCCTTTCCTGATCACTGTCCTCACAAAGGTAGCTCAGTCCCAGACTGAGGAATCGCTCAACAAACAATTGCGGATTGTGCTGATCGATAACGGGCAAGCTCAAAAGTTATCCGGTTTGTTCCGGAATACGGAAAAATTTACGATGAATCCACCGGATCTGTACGATTCCTTGGAGCAATTGTATTACGGGAAAGATACCGTGGCTTTTGCCGAAGCGGCCAGGCAGTTGATTCATGAAGGAGACCTAGACGCCATTTTGATCTTCCGGCCAGGATTCGATGCGGCTATCGATTCCAGACAGGCCGGTAAAATGGATCTGTATTATAAATCTACCAGCGACCAGGACATCACCCGGACTCGCCTGATGGCCATTGTTGAAATGTATAAACAGCAGGAGTTGGAAAACAGATACCGAGAAGCGGGGCTTACGCGTGAATTTATCCAAGTTGTGGATGTAGTGGATCATGACGTAGCCAGCCAGAAGGAGAAGCTGGGGGAAATGCTTGGAGGACTGCTGCCCTATTTCTTTATCGCGTTTTGCCTGATGGGTGCCATGTACCCGGCCATTGACCTGGGAGCCGGGGAAAAAGAACGAGGCACCCTGGAAACTATTCTGACTGCCCCGGCCAGCCGGTTGGAAATATTGCTGGGCAAACTGGGGGTGATCCTTCTTGGCGGCCTGGGTTCTGCCATGATCTCCTTGCTGGGGATTTATATTTCCATCAAAAGCGTGTCCTTTATCCCCCCGGATATCATGAATACTATTGAAACCATGCTGGAGCCGCAATCCATCCTGCTGATATTTTTACTATTGTTACCGTTGGCTATATTTTTCGCAGCCGGCTTATTTTCCATATCGAGCTATGCCAAATCCTTTAAGGAAGCCCAAAGCATGATACAGCCCCTTATGTTTATTGTGTTCCTGCCGGCCATTATCGGTTTGCTGCCCGGTATTCACTTGAATACTGTGACAGCATTGATCCCAATCCTGAACGTAACCTTAGCTACCAAGCAGGTCATCAGCGGCACTACGGATCCTGTTCTTTTTATTGAAACCATGGTCAGTCTCGTCCTGCTGGCAGGACCCATGCTTTGGCTGGCTATCTGGTGGTACGGCAGGGAAAAGAATATCCTGAGAGGGTAAACCGTGCTTAACAAAGATTAACAGCGCGCCTGTAAATGAATTAATTAGTTTTGCTTGACTGCGAATATTTGAGAAATACATCCAATCATTGCCATTATGTCCAATATAACCATTTACCTGATGATGATAAGTCTGGGCGGGATTATGTTCTCCTGCCAAAATGAACCGGGTAACACGACCGGAACTGACGATACAGATACCACCCAGGTAGTACTGAAAGGTGATCCTTCCCTGGTATCTTCAGAAGAAGTATTGGATGAACTGAAAGCCTATGATGCGGGCGATTACAAATATTCGGTAGAGGATTTTTTCCGCAACCCGGAACAGAGCAGCTTTCAGATTTCTCCCAACGGGGAGTACATTTCCTATATGGCGCCTTATGAAAGCCGTATGAATATTTTTGTCCGGAAAATGGATGGCGGGGAACCCACCCGCATTACCAGCGAAACCGACCGAGATATTGCCGGGTATTTATGGGCCAATAATTCGCGGTTACTGTATGTAAAAGATTTCGGGGGCGATGAAAACTATCATTTATATGCCGTAAACCTTGATGGCAGTGATTTAAAAGACCTCACCCCGTTTGACAGTGTAACCATTCAGATAATTGATCCGTTGGAAGATATTGATGATGAGATTATCATCGGTATCAACAAGCGGAATAAAATGATATTTGATCCATACCGGCTGAATATTACGACCGGTGAAATGGAAATGTTGTATGAAAACCCGGGTAATGTCAC
>CAYRDC010000038.1:0-14034 GCA_964422925.1 uncultured Chitinophagales bacterium
GGTCCCAAGGTAGTGCTTATGGACCAGTGGTCGGCTTCGGACGGAGACATTTTCCCTTACCGGTTCAAAACCCTGAAAATGGGCACGCTGATCGGCCAGCGCTCCTGGGGGGGAGTGGTCGGTATCCGGGGATCGCTGCCCCTGGTGGACGGTGGGTATCTTATGAAACCTGAATTCGCGCCCTACGACCGGGAAGGCAGGAAATGGGTGATCGAAGGCCATGGCGTGGACCCGGATATCGTGGTGGTAAACGATCCGGCCCGCGAGTTCAAAGGGATTGACGATCAACTGAACAAAGCCATCGAAGTGCTGAAGGAACAGTTGAAAAACTACCCGAAGGAATTGCCAGGACCGCCCCCGTGGAAAGACAAATCCAAATAACGGTTTACAAGCCCCGGCCAGCGTGCCGGGGTTTTTAGTCCCGGCATTCGGCCAGCAGCAGGCAGCCGCTGGCATGGGTGATTACCACCGGGCCGTTTGCCTCCACCTCGTTGCTGGTGCCAATCCGTCCGCCAATCTCGAGGGTTTCGTTGTTCAGGGCATATTTGAGATTCCGCGTGGTGATACCTTCCACCCGGCCCATCGGTAACAGCGAGATGACCTGCCCGGCACGGAATTCCTTTTCAAAATGCCGCGGCAGCCGGTAAACCACCGAATGGTCATCCAGCAGCCGCAGGTCCATACGGCCGGAATACCGGACCATGTTGCTCAGGTTGGCATAATAATGATCGGCCCGGGCGCCAGTGGCCCACAGGATATCCGCCCGGGTAATGCCTTTCGACAGGGCCAGCTCCAGGCCCTTCTCCAGGTCCGTGCTGTCCTGGTCTTCATTCCGGATAAACGGTACCAGCGGGTATTTCCGCGCAAGGGCGCGGTAATCCGGCAGACTGTCAAAATCACCAGTTACGATATGCGGCAGCAGACCGTGCTCCCGTAGTTTCAGGAATGCCCCGTCCAGGGCAATCACCAGCGAATGGCGGGCAAACATCTCCCGGAGCAAACCATCGGAACAGGGTGTGCCGTTAGCTAACAACAAGGCGCTTTGTTCAGTTATTGTGGATTTCATTTTGACCCGGCTAAGTTAACAAGCTGCCCGTTTGGCTTCTGGGTTTTTGTTTCATCTTTGCAGAAAAATACTTGCCATGAGTAGAATCCGCTCGATTATTGCCATCATCGTTTTCCTGGGGCTTCAGGCACCCGTATTGGCCCAGGCCGACCTGCTTCAATCGGGCCCAATGGTAGGATATTCCACCATGCGGGAAGTCATGCTTTGGGCGCAAACCCGGGGCGAGGCTGAAGTGTTTTTCCGGTTCTGGGACCTGCAAAGCCCGGACACCGTGTATCAGACCGAAACGGTGCGCACCACGGATGACAATTATTTTATCGCGAAAATCAAAGCCGCACCGCTGGAGCCCGGGCGGCATTACGGGTATGCCCTGTACATCAACGGGCAGCCGGTCGAACGGCCCTATAAGCTGGAATTCCAAAGTCAGCCGCTCTGGCAGTGGCGAACCGATCCACCGGCTTTTTCCTTTGCCTTCGGCAGCTGCTTTTACGTGAATGAAAAAAAATACGACCGCCCAAACAACACGTATGGCGGGCAGTTTGAGATCATGCAATCCATACTGGACAAAGATCCCGATTTCATGGTCTGGGGTGGGGATAATGTGTACCTGCGCGAAGCCGACTGGAACTCCGAAACCGGGATCCGCCATCGCTATACGCATGACCGCTCTCTCCCGGTCCTGCAACCCCTGCTCGGATCGGTGCATCACTATGCCATCTGGGACGATCACGACTACGGCCCCAATGATTCGGATGCCGGGTTCTGGAACAAAAACCTGACGGAAAAAGCATTCAACCTGTTCTGGGCCAATCCCAATACAAACCTGACGGGAGAAGGCGGCATTACCGGCACTTTCCAATGGGCCGACTGCCAGTTTTTCCTGCTGGACGACCGGTGGTTCCGCAGCCCGGACCGGTATGAAGGCCCGGATAAAACCATGTTTGGCGAAGCCCAAATCAACTGGCTGCTTGATGCCCTGACCACCAGCAATGCTCCTTTCAAATTCGTGGTGACCGGGGGCCAGATCCTGAACAGCGCGGCTGTGTATGAAACCTATGCCACTTTCCCGGAAGCGCGGCAGAAACTGCTCGAACGGATCCGGGAACGCGATATTCCGGGAGTGATTTTCCTGACAGGCGACCGCCATCATACAGAATTGTCGAAAATGGAGCGTGAAGAAACCTATCCATTATATGATCTGACCATCAGCCCCTTTACCTCCGGCACCCATACCCTGCGCGATGAAGGGAATTTGTACCAGGTGCCGGGTACATTGGTGGGCGAGCGTAATTTCGCCATCCTTACCGTGGACGGGCCGCGCACCGCACGGGTGTTGCATATCCATGTGTATGGGGTGAACGGACAGGAACTCTGGCATTACGAAATCCCGGCCGGTTCTCTTCGCTGAGTTTCCCGGCCCAGGATTAAAGCGCCTTTCAGGAAAATCAGGGCGCTTACCGTCATCAGGGTGTGGCTGATATCAAAATGATTGAACCAGGTGTCCAGGGCAATCTCGTTCATGAAAATCAACGCTGCCATAATGGCAACCAATACAGCCAGGATAACCGTTCGGCTGCCCTGGTTCCGCTGACGGTAATAAATAAACAAATGCAATGGCAGCACAATGGCTACCAGCCCGTAGCCCGAATGAAACTCCACGAACCGGAAATCCAGGGTATAAATGGTAACCGTCATTACGGTCAGCAACTCAATGATATTGAGCCTGAGCAGCCATTTACCTAAGCGGGGATTCAGCCAGGGGCGTGCCGACTCAATGGCTGAACGTTCAATCAGGGCTACGGAAAACATGCTGGTGATCCAGCCGGGCAGTTTCCAGGCAAAACCAAAGGCATACAAAAACCCGTGGCCAATCAGACCACCGATCAGGGTGGCCATCCCCATAGAGAAAAAATACCAGCGGAAATAGTTTAACGCCCTGTTGGAAAACTTTTGACGGCCCAGGCGGGAAAAAGCGTAAAAACAGGCAGCCGATACCATCAGGTCGGTAAAGGTGGTTACCGGCTCCAGGATTAAAATACCCAGTACATTTATAGCAGGTTGCGGACTTACCATAGACGGTTAAAGATACAAATCGGGCGATAACAGAAATCCGGTTGAAACAATCACATTTTAAATAAGTTTTAATCTGGATTCAGGATATGGTAAAAGCCTTCCGACTATTTTTACAGCAAATCGTCTAGTATGTTTATTGCCGTTGAATTTCACCCTATGTCAGTGCATTTCCCGATTGCGTTGCTGTTAACAGGTTTTGTATTGGACCTGATTGGATTGGCTTTTCAGCGAAAATTTTTTCAGCAAGCCGGGTTTCTTTTATTGATTTTAGGTGCGGCCGGAGTGGTAACCGCTTATCTTTCCGGTGAACAGGCCGAAGAATCAGTGGAACACCTGCCCGGAATGCACGCGGCTGTTGAACAACATGAAGAATTTGCGCTGTATACCCTTTGGTTGGTCCTGCTATCGGCTTTGTTCAGAACCGTATTGGTAATACTGAAAAAATACCGTGATTTCCTGTCAATTATTTCAACCCTGTTGCTTTCTGTGGCTATTGGTTTCGTAATAATTACCGCTTATTATGGCGGAGAATTGGTACATACCAAAGGTGTCCATATAAACAAATCCCTGCCGGACCAGGTAAACGGTTCTCATTTGAATGATTTTGAAGAAGATGATTAACTTTATAGAAAAAGTGGTATGCGTCTTCTCATTATCGAAGATGAAGAAGGTATTGCCCGATTCCTTCGGGAAGGACTGGAAGAAGAAAACTTTACCGTAGACCTTGCCACAAATGGAAACCAGGGACTTGAAATGGCCCTGAGCGATGAAGCGAATTACGACCTGCTGCTGATTGACTGGATGCTGCCCGGGGTTAGCGGACTGGAAATTTGCAAAGCATTTCGCGAGAAAAACGTTACCACACCTATTATTTTCCTTACCGCAAAAGACAAAGTGGAAGAAACCGTATATGCCCTGGAAGCAGGGGCTAATGACTACATTAAAAAACCTTTTGATTTTGATGAATTGCTGGCGCGCATCCGGGTTCAGCTTCGGCCCTCCCCTCAGGAACATGATACCCTGAAATTGCAGGACCTGGAACTGAATTTAAGCACTCACCAGCTTTTTCAATCAGGACAACCTATTGAACTGACCCAAAAAGAATTTGACCTTCTCGAATACCTGATCCGTAAAAAAGGAACTGTCTGTACCCGGACCGAAATCATTCAAAAAGTGTGGAATATCCATTTTGACTATGACACAGCTGTTATTGACGTTTATATCAATTTCCTGCGTAAAAAACTCAATTACCGTTCTGAACGGAAATATATCAAAACCATACGTGGCGTAGGTTATATGGCCATTGAAAAATAATGCAACAGAATTTAAAAAACCGGATTGCCCTGTATTACCTCCTGCTCACCGCGCTGCTGGTGGCTGTGGTATTTGTTATCCTGTTTAAAATAGTCCATATCACCGTATACAATCACCTGGATTCCAAACTATGGGAAGAAGTAAACGATATCCGGGGAAGTATCGCGTTTGTAGACAATCAGCTGGATATTACCAATCCGCTGGAATGGAATGAATCGGAACATGCGCATACAGAGGTTAACCCGACTTTTGTACAGGTACGCGGACCAAAGGGAGAAATACTCAAAACCAGTGTAAACCTGTTTGGACGTACCCTGGAATACCGGGATAACTATCCCTATCTGCAATACTTTAACTCTAAACTGGGAGAAAGCCTGATACGCCAGGTACAGGCGCCAATCCTGTCCAATAAAGGAGAATTGCTCGGATATATCCTTGTGGCGGTGCCCCGTACGGAATCCGTATTGGTCCTGACCAACTTGCAACGGGTGCTGTTTATCGGATATCCCCTGGTCCTGATTTTATTGTTCGCCTTTACACGGGTAATAGCTGGTTCGCTGATGAAACCCCTGAATAAAGTTATCAGCACGGCCGACCGGATTACCCGCGAAAACCTGGAAGAACGAATACCGGTCCCGAAACACAGGGATGAACTTCAGGTTTTGGCCAAGACTATCAACGACCTCCTGGACCGATTAAACGAGGTCATTCAACGGGAAAAGCAGTTTACTTCCGATGCCTCGCATGAACTCCGCACTCCGCTAAGTGTAATCAAGGGAACCCTGGAAGTGCTGGTACGCAAACCCCGGAAAACGGAAGAATATGTGAAAAAAATCAATTACTGCATTGCCGAGGTGAACCGCATGGCCAACCTGGTGGAGCAATTGTTGATGCTCACCCGGCATGAAAGCAGACAGGAACAGCTCAATCTCAGACAACTGCTCCCCGAAGACCTGGTTACCAATGCCTTATCCCGGCTGGAAACCCAAATCCGGCAAAAAAAAATAAGGGTAAGCCTGAATTCCACGGGCGATAATTATATCTATGCCGATTGCAATTTAACCGAAACGATTTTTGAAAACGTTCTTTCCAATGCCGTCAAATATTCTCCGGACAGTGCCAGCATCCAGGTAGATATCTTCCAGGAAAATGGCAGTGTGATCTGCCGCATAACCGATGAAGGCATCGGGATGACCGAGGAAGAGCTGAAAAGGGCATTTGACCGGTTTTACCGGACATCCTATTCGCATGACAGCAAAACAGAAGGCAGCGGTATAGGGCTTTCCCTCGTAAAACGCCTGGCCGAATTGCAACAAATCGACATTCACCTGAAAAGTGAAAAACACCGGGGAACAGTATTTGAACTGCACTTCCCGATTCCCATGAATTGATTTTAAGCGATTTTTAAGACTGTACAGAATATATTTCACCATCCGAAGTAATAAATTTGGGATACCAAGGTCTTTGGGATAAACAGGTTATTGGCGCTGCGAATGCGTGGCGGTTAAAAAAGATTACTTGGATACACAGAAAATCCGGTTTTGAGGATTTCCGGATTAGTCTACAAAAAGTATTGTATTCAGGCTTTGGCTTTTAGGTTTGAAACCGGTTTCCAGTTTGGGAACCGGTTTTCATTTTTATGGTTTCAGCCACCGGTTCAGCCAGTCGAAAAAGATCCTTTGCCATAAAATCCCATTCTGCGGATGCAATACCCAATGGCTTTCATCGGGGAAATACAGGAAACGGGCCGGGATACCCTGCACCCGGGCGGCTGTAAAGGCCTGCATGCCTTCCGAGACATCCACCCGGTAGTCTTTTTGCCCGTGAATGATCAGGATCGGGGTATCCCAGTTTTGGACAAAGCGGTGGGGTGAAAACCGGTTATAATTTTCCCGCACGGCCGGGTCCCAGTAAGGTCCGCCCAGGTCCCAGTTCACAAACCAGAGTTCCTCCGTGCTGCCGTACATGCTTTCCAGGTTAAAAACCCCGTCATGGGCGATGAAAACCTTGAAGCGTTTCTGGTGGTTGCCGGCCAGCCAGTACACCGAATATCCCCCGAAACTGGCGCCAACCGCGCCCAGGCGGTTTTCATCCACCCAGGGTTCAGCTGCCAGCGTATCAATGGCTGTCAGGTAATCTTTCATAGCCTGTCCGCCCCAGTCGCGGCTGATGGCATCGTTCCACTCGCGGCCAAAGGAAGGCAAGCCCCTGCGGTTGGGTGCCACCACAATATACCCGTTGGCAGCCATGATCTGGAAATTCCACCGGAAAGAGAAAAACTGGCTGACCGCGCTTTGCGGCCCACCCTGGCAATACAACAGGGCCGGGTATTTTTTGGCCGGATCGAAACCGGGCGGGTAAATGACCCATACCAGCATTTTCTTTCCATCCGTAGTGCCAATCCAGCGGCTTTCCACCCGTCCCCAGGTAATGCTTTCCATCAGTTCACGGTTGGCAAAATCCAGCTGTTTTTCCCGGCCGGTTCTCAGGTTCACCCGGTACAGCTCATTCGGATGCGACATACTCATTTTGGTGGCTACCAGGTAATCGCCCGCCTGGGTAAAAGCGGTATAATCATGAATGCCGCTGGTGATCTGGCGAAGGTTCCCCGTTTCAAGATCGAGTGAATATATCTGGTAGGTAGCCTTTTCGCCAGAGATAAACAGCAAGGCTTTTCCGTCAGCCGTCCAGGCCGGGCTGTTGGCATCCCGGTCCAGGCCTTTGGTGGCTTCATAACGGTTGCCATTGGCAAGTTCTAGGATGATAATCCGGTTGCGGTCAGATTCGAAGCCGCCCCGCTCCATGCTGTTCCACAAAATCCGGCTGCCATCGGGAGAAAACACGGGGTGCCGGTCATACCCGGGCATGCCTTCGCTCAGGTTACGCGTGGTGCCGCTGTGAATATCGTAGAGATAAATATCCGAGTTGGTGTTCACGGCATATTCCACCCCGTTATATTTTTTACAGCTGTAGGCAATCAACCGTTCGTCCGGGCTCCAGGCTATGGCATCGCTCCCGCCAAACGGTTTCATGGGCACATCGTATGGTTCGCCCTGCATAATATCCACCGGTTCCCCGGCCAGGGCTCCATCCGTGTATGGGGCGTAAAATATATGGCTGTTTTTGTCGTCTTCGTATTCATCCCAATGCCGGTACATCAGGTCGTCAAAAATGCGGCCGGTGGCTTTGGGCAGGTCGGGATACAATTCATGCACGGTTTTGCGGGTTTTCACGTCCCGGGTAAACGACAGGTAATGCATAGCCGGTGACCAGGCTACATGGTCGATACCGCCTTCGATATGGGTCACCTGCCGGAGCCCGCTCCCGTCCGGGTTGATTTCATACCACTGCGGGGAACCGTCCCTTGCCGACAGGAAGCCGATTTTCTGGCCGTCCGGCCGCCAACATTCGCCCCATTCGCTGCCTTCCAGTCTGGTAAGTTGCCGGACTTTCCCCCCTTTGACCGGAACGATGTACAGATCCCGGTTGCCCTCGTTGGCTTCCAGGTCATATTCCGTAATTCCAAAAACCACATATTCCCCGTCAGGTGAGACGGCTGTGCCGCTTACCCGCTTCAGCTGCCAGAGCAATTCAGGGGTCAGGGTTTGCTGGGCAGACATTGTCAGCATAAAACCCGGTACCAGGAAAAAAACGAGCAAAAACAGCCTTTTCATGATCAAGGATTTTGAAATAGTTTTTCAATGAAAAATTAAATTAGCCTTCAAATCTAAACAGAAAGGGGCGGGTTTCCGCAAAGCAAGGCTATGGAAAAGCAAGGTAAATCTTTGAAATACTGGATCCGGATGATGGGTCCGGGTTTATTGTATGCCGGGGCTGCCATCGGGGTGAGCCACCTGGTACAGTCCACCCGCGCGGGGGCAATGTTCGGTTTTTCACTGGTATGGGCAGTTATCCTGGCCAATGTGATGAAATATCCTTTTTTTCATTTCGGGCCAAGGTATGCCACGGCCACAGGAAAAAGCCTGATTGACGGGTATATGGAATTAGGCCCTGTGCCTATGGCGCTGTTCCTGGTCATGACTATCGGTACTATTTTTACCATACAGGCCGCGGTGACGGTGGTTACGGGCGCCATTGCTTCCCGCGTTTTCGGAATTGCCCTTCCAATGTGGGAATGGAGCGCCATTGTGCTGGCCGTAGCGGCCATGATCCTGATCAGCGGTAAGTACAGCAGCCTCGATGCCGCTATCAAAGTGATTATCATTTTGCTGGCAATATCAACGGTCACGGCCGCGGTCCTGGGCCTTATTCATGAGCCCCTGGAAGGCAAAATGGCGGATTTCAACTGGGACACAGCCGGTATCGCTTTTCTCATCGCCCTGATGGGCTGGATGCCTTCGCCTATTGACCTTTCGGTATGGCATTCGTTGTGGACCCTGGAAAAAAACAAGCAAATGGGCAGCCGGGCCAGCCTGAAAGAATCCCTGCTCGATTTTAATATCGGCTACTGGGGCACTGCCATCCTGGCCCTGGCATTTGTCACTATGGGCGCTTTGGTAATGTACGGCAGCGGAGAACAGTTTGCTCCTCAGGGCGCGGTTTTTGCCGGCCAGTTCATCAATATGTACACCGCCAGCCTGGGACAATGGGCTTATCCGATCATTGCCATTGCCGCCTTGTCCACTATGTTCAGCACTACGCTCACCTGCCTGGATGCCATGCCCCGGGTACTGGAAAGGTCCACCCTGGTTCTGTTCCCGGCCACCCGTGAAAAAGACCGTGACCAGCGGCTCTACTGGATTTACCTGGTCATACTGGCCACCGGGGCGCTGGTTATCCTCGGATTTTTTATCAGCAGCATGCAGCATATGGTAACCATAGCCACCATCCTCTCTTTCCTAACTGCCCCCGCCCTGGCCCTGATGAACCATCTCGTTATTTTCAGCAAACAGGTGCCCAGGGAAATGCAGCCCGGAACAGGTATGCGAATCTACAGCTGGGCCGGCATCGTGTTCCTGACGGCTTTTTCCCTGCTGTACCTCTGGACTATCTTCATAAAATGAACAAAAAAAGCCGCTGCAACCCTGTCAGCGGCTTTTTACAATGTTTCCAGCGAAGCCTATTCCACGAAGGTCATTTCATTCACCAGGTTTTTGGCCCCGGCATATTTGTCCATGATAAACAATACGTATCGGATATCCACGCAAATAGTCCGTTTCAGCTCGTCATCATAAATCAGGTCACCGGTCATGGCTTCCCAGTTGCCGTCAAAAGCAATCCCGATCAGGTTGCCATCGGCATCAATGACCGGGCTGCCGGAATTGCCCCCGGTGATATCGTTATCAGTCAGGAAATTGACGTGCAGATGGCCATCCTTATCCGCGTAGCGGCCAAAATCATGCTGCTCGTATAAAGTTTTCAGCTTTTCCGGCACGATAAACTCTTCGTTATCGGGATCTTCTTTTTGCATGACCCCTTCGAGCGTAGTGTAATGCAGGTATTTTACGGCATCGCGGGGGAAATAATCGCGCACGGTACCATAAGTAAGCCGTTCGGTGGAATTGGCATCGGGATAGAAGAATTTATCCGGGTACATTTCCATCAATCCGGCTATATAGGTTTTCTGCAAATCGGCCATCTGTCTCCTCAGGCTTCGGAACATAGGCGCGATATTGGCAAAATAATCCCCCAGCACCTGGTCCATCAATTGGTAGGCAGGATCCTTTTTCAGTGCCTTCAGGGTGGGATGATCCAGGAACGCCATGGTTTTCTCTTCCGAAGCCAGGAAAGATTTGGCAAATACTTTCCGGGCAAATTTTTCCCAGTCGCCTTTGTATTTCTTATGAATGTCTTCCAACACATCCGGACGCAACTCAGGCGGCAGGTCATCATACATCATACCGATCAGGGCGGCAAATACCTTCTGGTCGGTGGGCGCATTGTAATCCTTGAAATGGGCTTTGGCCTCTTCTTTCAGTTCATCGGCCAACTGCTTTACCAATTCCATATCCACCGAGTCGGCTTCGAGCTGGGCCTTTAACTGGCGAAAGCTTAAAGAAAAGGCTTCGATTTCGGTTCCAAAAAATCCTTCCACGAGATACTGGAAATACAAATCATAGGGCTGATAAGCCGTAAAGGCATTCTGCAGGTCCGTCAGCACAGAACCATATTTTTCTTTTCGTTTCGCGTTGGCATCGGCCCAGGCCTGGAATTCTTTTTCCGCTTTGCGCTTGGTAGCCACGGTATGCAACCGCTCCAGACCTTCATCCTGTCCAATGAAATATTTATAATAATTGCTTACCTGGGAATACTTGGCCGCGTACTTGATGCGGATGGCGTCATCGCGGTCCATATCTTCCTTGATCAGCCGCAGGCGCTCGCCACGGATTTTCACCCGCACCGGGTTGGATTGGGTTTGGTCCAGTTCAATGCCATAAGATGTCCGGTAGCGGTCGGTCTGTCCCGGGAAGCCCATAATCATGGCAAAGTCGCCTTTATCCACACCTTTCAGGTTGATCGGGAAGAAATGGCGCGGATGGTAAGGCACGTTTTCCTCACTGAATGGAGCCGGGCTTCCGTCCGGGGCAGTGTAAATGCGTAATACCGAAAAATCGCCCGTATGGCGGGGCCACATCCAGTTATCCGTGTCGCCTCCGAATTTTCCGATACTGGAAGGCGGTGCGCCTACCAACCGGACATCCGGAAACGTTTCATAAACAAACAGGAAATACTGGTTGCCATCAAACATTTCATCGATTTCAGCTTCATACCAGGTGTCTTTGGTAGCCCGTTCCTTTAGTATCGATTTCCGTAACTCGAACTCCATAGGATTGTCCTCATAGGGTTTCAGACTGTCGGTCACATCTTCCATACGAATGAGTATGGAAGCCGTAATTCCTTCTGCCGGCAATTCATCCGAACGGTTCATAGCCCAAAACCCATTGGTCAGGTAATCATTTTCCACCGTACTGTAGGATTGTATCGCCTCATACGAACAATGATGATTGGTCAGCATCAGCCCGTCCGGAGAAACCAGTTCGGCTGAACAGAACTGCAGGGAAACCACCGCATCCTTCAGGGAAGAATGGTTAATGGAATAAATATCATCCGGGGTAAGGCGCAAGCCGAGGCGTTTCATTTCCTCATAGTTCTTGTTCAGGTACATGAGCAACCACATACCTTCATCAGCCTGTACAGGCACAAATCGCATCAGCACCACGGCCAGCATGAGGGCCGAAAAAAGCTTCTTCAAAAATTTCATGGATTAATACATTTTCATTTAGGGTGAGACATATGGCACGAAAATAATGAATTTTCCAGGCGGCACGCTTGTTAAGTCATGTTAAGCGCAGGAAAAATGCAGCCCGTGAAAAAAGATAATCGCAAATTTGCGTTATTAAATCCTGTAAACCGGGCAACGTTACCTTTATTCAAAACGTCTTTCTTACTAAACTTAATGGTTTATCATGGCCGGAAAAGAGGAAAAAGCAGATATATTGTTTGAAACGGATTTCGGGTCTGTTAAAATATTGCGCTATTGCAATCGCTTGCGGATTATCTACGGAAACCTGATTCTCGAGCAATCCATGATTGAATACCGCAGCCTGATGAATAAATTGCATAACCTGAATAAATACTTTTCCCTTATTGGCCATTCCTATTACAAGCGCTTTTTGATCAGCCTGAAAAAATACACCCGGTACCTGACACTCAGCAGCAAGGAAATTGAAGAATTGCTGGAACTGATGAACGGAGCGGATGACATGCTGGAACTTGAAAAAATCATTGCTGAATCAACACAGCTTCCGGGTGAAAAACACTGAGTGTGGAAAATAATGCGCTTACCGGTTCCTGATTTTTAATAAACAGTTGCTAACTGTTACCACTCTTAATCCTCGCAGTAGATACCTATCAGGAAATATTCTGCTGCCATTGGTGTTGCAGCGGGCTGACCAGCCCGCTTTTTTTTTGAGCTACCTCTTGACAATCCCACCGGCAGGGAATATTTTTATCCTGCTTTTGTACAACCACAAATACCCCCGATGATGAAGAAGTTACTGCTAATCAGTAATTCGGGAGGAAATAGCCCCCTGAGTACTTACCTGAGCGGATTGGGTTACACCATCTCCTCCATCGTACGTTCGGCTGAACAAGCCATAGAAAAGGTACGAAAAAATTCTCCGGACATTATTGTAATGGATTATGACACGGCCCAGCAAATTGACGGGCGCAGTATCTATGCTAAAATCCGGCAACAGGAGATTGAAATCCCGATTATTTACATGACTGCTCCCAACGCCTGAGCATCAGGTAAGCCGATCTAAGGAAAATATCGGATGGATCCTGTAAAAAGCAGGATAAAGGAAAAAATATACCCCGGTTCCGCCAGGTTCCGGGGTATTTTTTAAAACTTGCATCTTTGCCATCTCCTGTAAATCCACCTATATCAATCAGAGAGAGCAGCCTGCATTGTACTAATCAAAGTACAAAAGCGAAAAGGGAGTCAAAAAAACAGTAAAAAATTTTGTGGTTTCCGAAAAATTCTTATTATCATTGCAACACGTTGATTCATTCACTTTACGAAAGCATGGTTTCTTTTTAGGGGTATTTTGGAACCATGCTTTTCTTTTTGTCTTTTCTGCATGGTGTTTATTTTACACACCTTTTACTATTACCTTCCGGTTTTGTTACAAATCATCTGATACTTTTTTCCGGGAAATACCTAACCGGCTGTAGAAAAGGCTTTTAGAGCGAATAATTCTATGAAGGCTTATGCAGGTACCGGAAACGCCTGGCTGAAGGATCTTTTGCCCCACCGGTCGCAAGGCATGAGCTCCGAAGGACATACACCGTGTAAAACATGAACAATACCTTACAACGAATAAGGGGCGGACAGGCCCGCCCATGGGGGGGACATTCTACGGGCAGCCTTCAGGATAAAAAACAGGCGTTGTGCGCAAGTACTTTTTGTGGACAGGAATTTCATATTCCGGTGCGCGCGACTCACCCCCTAGCCCCTCTCTGCGCTGAGAGGGGAGTTTGTCATTATGGTACCAAACTGGTTTCATTGTGCGCAATCACCTTAAATTATTGACATTCCCCCCTCTTTGCGCGTAGCGGAGAGAGGGAATCCTGGGTATCTGCCAATGAAAAACCGCCCTGCTAAAAAATTACGCCCGGAAACAGGCGGGCCCGGAACGTTAAAAAATATTCTGTCCGGGTGACCCGCCCCAGGCGGGGACGGAAAGGCCGGCCAGGATTTACTTAGTAGCCCCGCCAGGAGTCGAACCTGGATCTAGAGTTTAGGAAACTCCTATTCTATCCCTTGAACTACGGGGCCAATTCATTTTGGTGCTGCAAAAATAAGGTTTTGTACCGGTTGTATGCGTCTTTTACCCAAAGCCGTTGTTGGTCTTTGCGATGACAAAAGCACTGGCACAACGGGCGGCCGTTGTTGGTCTTTGCGATGATAAAAAAGCACTGGCACAACGGGCGGCCGTTGTTGGTCTTTGCGATGATAAAAGCACTGGCACAACGGGCGGCCGTTGTTGGTCTTTGCGATGATAAAAGCACTGGCACAACGGGCGGCCGTTGTTGGTCTTTGCGATGATAAAAAAGCA
>CAYRDC010000039.1:0-7986 GCA_964422925.1 uncultured Chitinophagales bacterium
GCCAGGTCGGTCAGGTCAAGATGCAGGGTGATATGACGGATATCCACGCTGTCGGAGCGCGGGTCCGTGGGGTAAGGTTGCGCCTGAGTCAGGGTGCCCGTGACAAAAAGCAGAGCGAAAAGAGCGGTCATTGGTTTCATACCGATCAAAGATAAAAAGATCAGGGCTGCGAAAAGAGTGCCCATCAGCCGGCTCCCGCTCCCGATTAAGTATCTTTGTGTTTTTCAACCACATTTATGGAGCTAATTGCCAAAACCATGCAGGGCCTGGAAGAGGTGCTTGCCGCTGAGCTTGAATCGCTGGGCGCCCGCTCCGTGCGGCCCCTGAGAAGGGCTGTGGCTTTCCAGGGCGACCGGGAACTGCTTTACCGGGCCAACCTGCAGTTGCGCACAGCCTTGCGCATCCTTCGGCCGGTTTACCGGTTCCGGGCGGCCAGTACGGATTCCCTTTATCATAAAACCTGCACTTTCGACTGGTCTGCTTACCTGGGGCCCGACCAAACCTTTGCCATTGACGCGGTGGTGTATTCCGCGCATTTCCGCCACTCGAAGTATGCGGCCCTGAAGGTAAAGGATGCCATTGTGGACCAGCTGCGCAAAAAGTACGGCAGGCGTCCATCGGTTGATACCCGGTCTCCGGACCTGCGCCTGAACCTCCACATCTCTGAACGGGAGGTAACCCTGGCGCTGGATGCTTCGGGCGATTCGCTTCATAAAAGAGGCTATCGTCAGGAAGGGCATAAAGCCCCGCTGAATGAAGTGCTGGCAGCAGGCCTGGTATTTTTAAGCGGCTGGGATGGTAGCCGCCCCCTGGTGGATCCCATGTGCGGCAGCGGCACCATCGTAGTGGAAGCGGCCATGCTCGCCAGCCACATTCCACCCGGTATCCTGCGGCAACGGTTTGGATTCATGGGCTGGAAAGACTATGATCCCGCTTTGTGGGACCACATCCGGCAGGAAGCCCGGGAAGCCATACAGCAACCCGACCTTCGCATTCTCGGCAGCGACATTGCCAGGCGGGCGGTTGACATGGCCCGGCAAGCCGCGCAGGTCATAGGCGCTGACCGGCATATCCGGTTTAAACAATCTTCCATCAAGGACCTCGAGCCACCCTGGCCTGACGGGGTGCTCATCATGAATCCGCCTTACGGAGAACGCATGCAGGACAGGGACCTGCACAACTTATACTCCATGATCGGGGAACGCCTTAAACATCATTTCACTGGTTATGAAGCATGGGTGTTTGCCCCGTCAGGGCCCGCGATGAGCCAAATCGGTCTGCGGCCTGAACGAAAGATTCCGCTTTTTAACGGAGCGATTGAATGCAGCTACCGGAAATTCGCTCTCTATACCGGCAGCCGGAAGAAAAGTAAAAGCCCGGCCGGCAGTGAATAAGAATATGCCCGAAACCTGAACCTCTTCGACAGATTTCTGCAAAGATTTTCCTACCTTTATTACGGATGTAGATTAACCGGAATGTTTTGAGTACCTACATCTTCATGAAAGTGCTGGAATCGGTGCCGGGCCGTTACGACCGGATCATGCGCTGGCTTACCCGCGGAAACCTGGTCTCCGCTTACGACCGATTAACGGGCCACATTGGCCCCGGGCAACAGGTGCTCGACCTGGGATGCGGTACGGGAGAACTAGCGTTGCGGGCCGCAAAACGCGGGGCAACCGTCAAAGGAATCGACATCAACCCCGGCATGCTTGAGATTGCCCGCAAACGGGCTGACGAGGCCGGCCTCTCGGAACGGACGGAATGGGAAGAAGCCGGTATCGTGGAATTGGAAGACTACCCGGAAAGCTATGATGCCGTGACCAGCGGTTTGTGCTTCTCCGAACTTTCGCTGCCGGAACAAAAACTTACTGCCGAAACAGCGTACCGCCTGCTGAAACCGGGCGGCCTTTTCCTGCTGGCTGATGAAGTCAGCCCGACCCATTATCTGAAACGCGTCCTTAATGGCCTGTTGCGCTGGCCCCTGAAAGCCATTACCTGGCTGCTCGTTCAATCAGGCACACGTCCGTTGAAAAATCCTGAACAATTGCTTAGGGAATGTGGCTTCGAATTGGAATCGGTACGTATGAACCGTATGGAAAACTTTATCGAGCTGGCCGCCCGTAAACCCGGAAAGAAAACATGATAGCTGTCCGGTATATATTGGCTGAACTGGCAGGGTTATTATTCCGAATGTTCCCCTTCCCGGTAAAAACCGGTTTGATTACAATAGGCCATCCGGACAGGAGTGCGCCTGTTTTGGTTACCTGCAATTACCTGTTAACCGTAGAGCGGGTGAAAAGAGCGTTGAAAGGCTTGGATTGCTATCTTTTGGTGGCCAATAGCCGTGGCATTAATGTATGGTGTGCCGCTACGGGTGGAAATTTTACCCATCATGATGTGATTTCTATATTGAAAACCAGCGGAATCGAAAAACGGGTAGATCACCGTAAGGTGATATTACCCCAATTGGCCGCGACCGGGGTGGAAGCTACCGTAGTACAGCACAAAAGCGGTTGGCGGCCGGTATGGGGCCCGGTATATGCACGCGACCTGCCGGAGTTTCTCTACGGTAATTATCAAAAAACCCGGGCCATGCATTCGGTCCGGTTTCCGTTGGAACAGCGATTGGAAATGGCCGCAGTATGGGCTATTCCGTTTTCCTTTATTGCCACTTTTATCTTTTACTGGATTCAGCCTGCGTTGATGTGGCAGGTTCCCGTCCTGATTTGGGCAGTATCCATCGCGTTGTTTGCGGCTTTCCCATGGTATTCTCCCTGGCTCGAGCAGTTGCAAAACAGTTTTTCATTCAGTCGCTATACCATATTATTCGATTTCGGACTCCACACCCTGATCCTGTGGGCTGCCTATATGGCCGGATTGCTGGCCGTAGCTGCGATTTCCGGTCATTGGACTGCCTCTTTCCTAACCGGTTGGAGCCTGGCCGGATTTGCCATTATACTGTTCCTTGCCCTGGATCTGAAAGGCAGTACTCCGGTTTATAAAAGTGGGCTCCATGAGGACCGTTTCCTGAAAGTGATAGTCGATGCTTCGCGGTGCAAAGGAGCTGCTTTTTGCGAAGCGGTTTGCCCCCGTGATTGTTTCAAGGTAGATCCAGAAAAAAGACTGGCCTTCCGGCCGGGCGATGACCGCTGTGTTCAATGCGGGGCTTGTATTGTGCAATGCCCTTTTGACGCGTTATATTTTAAAAGCCCGGATGGACAAACACTGCCACCCTCTGTGATCAGAAAATACAAGCTCAATCTCCTGGGAAAGCGGATGATTCCGCCCGAACACAAATAAAAAAAGGCCCCACGCCAGACGTGAAACCTTCCAATACACTATCGGACAAACGCAGGCTTAATACTGCTTGCGCGGACGTGCTTCGTTTACTTTAATGTTACGACCTTGTACGTCCGAGTCGTTTAATTCCTCAATGGCCGTACGGGCAGCATTGTCATCACTCATTTCCACAAAGCCAAATCCCTTGGAGCGGCCTGTGAATTTGTCCATAATAACTCTGGCTGAATCTACCTCACCGTAAGATGAGAAAAGATCCCGCAGGTCGTCATCTGTCATCTGATAATTCAGATTTCCTACGTAAATGTTCATGGTAAAGCATTTAAACACTTTACTCTCCGTCAATTGCGGCTTTGTCCGGGATTTGTCTGTATGGTAGGTAAATCAGGGATAGGTCGAATTCAGGAGTAGTAAAGCAGTTGTTCGATTACTTGAATCGGTTTGAAAAATAGTTAACGATACAAAGATACAGAAATATCCTTGCATTGGAACACTTTCCTGAAAAAAGCTTTTGCGAATATCATGGCATCCTACTTTGATTATCAATATCATTTACATCAGACAAGGCAAAAGCGTTGCCCGAAACTAAGGCAATCCAACCGGTTTATTGACGGAAAAACATCACGGCCCCCACATAAAAAAAGGTTCCACGTCAGCGTGGAACCTTAACAATACACTATCAAACTATTGCAGTATTAATACTGCTTGCGCGGACGTGCTTCGTTTACTTTAATACTGCGACCTTGCACATCTGAGTCATTTAACTCTGCGATGGCTGTGCGGGCTGCACTGTCGTCCTTCATTTCCACAAAGCCAAATCCTTTGGAACGGCCTGTGAATTTGTCCATAATAACCCTGGCTGAATCTACTGCACCACATGGTGAGAAAAGGTCCATCAGGTCGTCATCTGTCATCTGATAACTCAGATTTCCTACGTAAATGTTCATGTTAAAACGTTTAAAAACTATACTCTCCGTCTTAGCGGCTTTGTCCGGGATTCGTCTGTGTTAAAGGTAAATCTGGGAAAGGTCGAATTTGGAAAAGTAGAGCGGTTGTTCGATTGCTTGAATCGATTTGAAAAAAATTAATAACCCGACAAAGATACAGGAAATAAACAGGTAATAGGGTGATTTTCGGGAAAAATCTTTGATTTATAGGTAAATATTTCTGAAATTCAATCTAATATTGTTCTTCCGGGCTGGGAAATGACCCGCTTTTAATGTCTTCAATGTACCTTTCCGTAGCCTCCTTAATTTCCTCATACAAGTTGAGATACCTTCTGAGGAACCGGGGATTGAATTCATGGGTAATGCCCAACATATCGTGCATGACCAGTACCTGGCCGTCACAGTGTTGTCCCGCCCCGATACCAATGGTTGGAATATTCACGGATTCGGTTACTTTTCGGGCCAAGTCGGCAGGGATTTTCTCCAGCACAATGGCAAAGCAGCCGATTTCTTCCAAGAGGGCAGCATCTTCCAGCAGGCGATTGGCTTCCTGTTCTTCCCGGGCCCGTACGGTATAGGTTCCGAACTTGTAAATGGACTGCGGGGTCAGGCCCAAATGGCCCATAACGGGCACCCCGGCTGAAAGAATCCGTTCGATGGATTCCCGCACTACAGCCCCGCCTTCCAGTTTCACGCCATGCGCCCCTGATTCCTTCATAATACGGATCGTGGAATTCAGCGCTTCCTTGGAATTGCCCTGATAGGAGCCGAAAGGCAAATCAACGATTACCAGGGCTTTTTGCGTACCGCGCACCACGGAAGAGGCGTGGTAAATCATCTGTTCAAGGGTTATCGGCAAGGTGGTTTCGTGCCCGGCCATTACATTGGAAGCCGAATCGCCTACCAGCAACACATCGATCCCGGCCGCGTCCAGGATTTGCGCCATGGAATAATCATAAGCTGTTAGCATGGCAATCTTTTCGCCTTCCCTCTTCATCGCCTGCAGGGTGTGCACGGTGATGCGCTTTACTTTTTTGGATACCGACATACAACGGGTTTTTAAACGGGAAAATTCAAAGTTATAAACTTTAGCGGGCTTTATGTCTGGTCATTGAAAGGTAAAATTGACAGGCTGCAGGAAATGTTATGGCAATTTAGATTTCCTTAACGGGCATTCGCGGGCTAAATGCGTAAATTTGCGCCCGCTGCATGAAAAAACTATCATACATTCCACTGGTGATTTTCTGGCTTTGGGCCGCTGCCTGTTCAACAGATTTCCGGCTGACAGCCTCTTTCAAAGAAATTACCGTTGTTTATGGCCTGCTTAGCCAGAACGAAACAGTTCATTACATCCGTATTCACCGCGCGTTCCTGGATGAGAAAACCAGTGCCCTGGTAATTGCCCAAAACCCGGATTCTATTTATTATCCTGATATTCTGGACGTTACGGTAACTGAACTGAAAAGCGGCAAAGTATACCTCCTGGAGCGGGTGGACGGAGATACCGTAAACCCGCCCATTGCAAAAGATACGGGTACTTTTGCCAGCCATCCCAACATTCTGTACCGCTTCAAAGCTCCACTAGATGACGCCAGCGATTACAAGCTGACAATCGTAAACACCAAAACAGGGAAGGTACTGACAGCCACCACTGGACTTGTACAGGATTTCACCGTGCTCCGCCCTTTTCCCAATTTCGCGGTGAATTGGGTAGGGCCCACTGATTTTACGGCCATCTGGAACCTGGCCGGCAACAGCCGGATTTACGACCTGACCATTCGCTTGCAATACCATATTGCCTCGGTTTCAGCCCCGCTGATCACCCTGAAGGATACCTTTGTGGACATTCCTATTTTTCACAGCAAAAATTTTACAGAACCACAACCCCGCTATGAAATACCGGGCGATGTCTTTTTCCAGGGCGTGCAATTCCGGCTCGATCCTGATCCTTCTATCGTGCGGTACGCAGATTCCCTGCAGTTTATCTTTACCGTTGGCACCGTCCAGCTGAGCGATTTCATCAATTACAATAAAGCCCAGACCGGATTGGTGCAAAACGAGATTAGCGGAACCTATACCAACATCATCGGGGGATACGGCATATTTGCCGCCCGTTTCACCAAAACGGTCCACAACGTACCGATGAACAACCAAAGCATCGACTCACTGGGTTGCGGCACCATCACCGGTGACCTTGGGTTTGCCCCTTCCCAGGACCTGGTGCACCACCCCAACTGGCCATTCTGTGATTAGCTGACGAATTGTCACAAATCTGTTTGAAGCGAGGATAATTATCTTCGCCTATGCCATTTTTGCATCTTTCCGGCCAATCGTTTGCCTTGGCATATCGATTGATGCGCCATGGTAACCTGTTTTATAACCAACATTAAAAAGACAAACAGACAGAAGCAATGGGAAAAATAATTGGAATAGACTTAGGAACAACCAATTCCTGTGTAGCGGTTATGGAAGGCAGCGAGCCTACCGTTATCCCCAATGATGAAGGACGGAGGACCACTCCTTCCGTAGTGGCTTTCCTGGAAAACGGAGAACGCAAAATCGGGGATCCGGCCAAACGCCAGGCCATCACCAACCCCAGAAATACTATTATGTCCATCAAGCGGTTTATGGGCCGCAGGTATGATGAAGTGACCAGCGAACTGGAGACGATTAGCTATGAGGTGGTAAAGGGGGACAACAATACGGCCCGTGTCAAGATCGGTGAAAGGTTGTATACGCCCCAGGAAATCTCGGCTATGATCCTGCAGAAAATGAAGAAAGTGGCGGAAGATTACCTGGGCACTGAGGTAACGGAAGCGGTTATTACAGTACCGGCTTACTTCAATGACTCCCAGCGCCAGGCTACCAAAGAAGCCGGTGAAATTGCGGGTCTGAAGGTAAAACGGATTATCAATGAGCCCACCGCGGCCGCACTGGCTTACGGCCTGGACAAACGCAACAAAGACATGAAAGTGGCTGTCTACGACCTCGGAGGCGGCACGTTCGATATCTCCATTCTCGAGCTGGGAGACGGGGTGTTTGAAGTAAAATCCACCAACGGGGACACCCACCTGGGCGGTGATGATTTCGACAAAGTGATTATTGACTGGCTGGCCGATGAGTTCAAAAAAGAAGAAAACATTGACCTGCGCAAAGACCCGATGGCCCTGCAGCGCCTGAAGGAAGCAGCCGAAAAAGCCAAAATTGAATTGTCCAGCTCCACGGAAGCCGACATTAACCTGCCCTACATAACAGCCGTTGACGGAGTGCCCAAGCACCTGGTCAAAAAGCTGAGCCGGGCAAAATTCGAACAACTGGCTGACCACCTGGTAGAAAGGACACTGGGTCCCTGCAAGGAAGCCCTGAAAGACGCAGGTTACACAGCCAGCGATATCGATGAAGTAATCCTGGTAGGCGGTTCAACCCGGATTCCGAAAATCCAGGAAGTGGTCGAAAAATTCTTTGGCCGCAAGCCGCATAAAGGCGTGAACCCGGATGAAGTGGTGGCCATTGGCGCTGCCATCCAGGGAGGCGTATTAAGCGGGGATGTGAAAGACGTATTGCTGCTGGATGTGACGCCCTTGTCACTGGGCATTGAAACCCTGGGCGGAGTGATGACCAAGCTGATCGAATCCAATACCACCATCCCGACCAAAAAATCGGAAATCTTCACCACGGCTGCCGACAACCAGCCCGAAGTAGAAATCCACGTATTGCAAGGGGAACGCCCCCTGGCCAAGGA
>CAYRDC010000039.1:8086-13675 GCA_964422925.1 uncultured Chitinophagales bacterium
CAGGATCAGCCGGACGCTGAACCTTCAGGAGACAATAAGGATGAAGTCACCGATGTGGAATTTGAAGAAGTGGACGGAGACGATAAAAAATAACATTCCTGCCATTTATTAAAAAAGCCGCTTGGATTTCAGGCGGCTTTTTTTACCTGCCATGCAGGCAGACCATCCCAAAAGCGTAAAAAAATGCCTTAAATATTTGGAATATTCCACTGAATTGTTCTATCTTACCAATGTAATAATCAAGGAACAGCTTTAGTCGGAAGGCTTGAGCTGTACATGTGGGTTAAAGGCAGCTGCCTGCATTCACGCATTACAAAATGAACGGGTGCCTGACGCACCCGGGAAATAGCAAGGGGGCTATTTCAACAAAGTATTAAAAGGCCTTAGCGGATGTTTTAAAACCGGTAAGGCCTTTTTGATTTTGTGTTCAGTAAGGAATTTTTTCAGCCTGGTCATCCCATGCATTAAACGGGTCGAGCGCCCGGGCAATCTTCAACTGCTCTATGGCCAATTGCCGTTCGGACGGCTTTTTTCGCACTTCCTGGTAGATGTGTGAATCATCAAATCCGGCACGTGCTGCGTCCTTATGAGTGGCCGCATAATAAATCCGGTCGAGCCGGGCCCAGTAAATGGCCGATAAGCACATGGGACAGGGTTCACAACTGCTGTACAGGACGCAGCCGCGGAGAGAAAAAGTGTTCAGCTTGCGGCATGCCTCCCGGATAGCCTGGATCTCAGCATGGGCGGTCGGATCGTTATTACCAGTCACCCGGTTACAGCCTGTAGCGATTATTTCTCCTTCCCGTACAATCACCGCTCCAAACGGACCTCCCCCCTCTCCTACATTTTGTACCGCCAGTTCTATGGCTTTTTCCAGAAATTCCAGGTGATTCATTTCAATGGTTGAATTATCCAATCCGGTAAGTAAATTTACGGTAAATACAATCTTACCTTTTCTACGAAAGTTATAATAGGCAAATTATCCCTGTTCCGGCCACGGTTCAGGTATTTTTTACATAGCTTTGTCACTTCGTAAATCTATTAATTCGATATCATGAAGCATGCTTTTATCCTTGCGCTGACCCTGGCAGCCGGCATTTTTGTTTCCAATGCCCAGTCAATATACAGTACCAAAGGCAATTTCCGGTTTGTGGAAGAATTAAAAGCTCCTTATGGCTATACTTTCGGGCCGGGCAGACTGGATTACAGCGGTAAGAATTTTTACTGCGGACTGGATGATGAAAACGGGATTACCCGTATTTTCCGGTTTTCAGTGAAGAACCCTGGTCATCCCGTACCCATTGAAGGACCTTTCAATGTGGATGAATACAGTGTTTTTCAACCTACACTTTCCGCTGACGGCTCCGTGCTGGTATATGTATCATCGCAGGAAGATTCCTGGATAGCTAACGATCTGTACATGGCCTTATCCACTGGAAGCGATCAATACGACAGCGGACGTCCGATTGAGGAAGTGAACGACCCGCAAGACGCGGATGCTTACCCCTGGCTTTCCGCGGACGGGCTCACTTTGTATTTCACCCACGATAACAATATCCTGTACGCGACCAGGGCTAATACCTCGGAAATGTTTAGTGAACCCAGGCCATTGCGTTTCCAAGACAGCTCGGAGGTGCATGTAATGACCTGCTGGGTGGACCACAAAGGGAAAGAACTGTATTTCATCAGTTCCGGATCCATCTACAAATCAAAAAGGATTTCAGAAGGGTTATTCACAAAACCGGAATTGTTTACGGATGAATTTGAATTCCTGGATTTCATTTCCTCGCTAAGTTTCGATAAGAAAAAAAAGAATTTGTGGCTATACCTTTCTGACGAAAATGATGTAACGCATATCTTGCATTACAAACGCAAATAGCTTGGACCGGGAACCTGTTCAATTCAGGGAAATAGCGCATAACAGTTCTGAGTACCGGCAGGCGGTTGCCCTGCGGGATAAATTATTGCGTAAGCCCCTGGGTTTGCGTTTCACGGATGAGGAACTGGTCCTGGAGTCCGGTGATTTTCACCTAGGCGTTTTCAAGGGGAAGCGACTACTCGGCTGCCTGGTATTAAGCCCTGATACCAAGGGAAGCATCCGTATGCGCCAGGTAGCGATAGACGAATCCTGGCAGGGCCGGGGATTGGGCCGGCAACTGGTCCTCTTTGCCGAAACCTTTGCCCGCGAAAAAAGTTTTTCCCGTATCTATTGCCACGCCCGGCATTATGTGATTGAATTTTACCGGAAACTGGATTACCGGGAAACCGGAGAGCCCTTTATGGAAGTGGGCATACCGCATGTCCTGATGGAAAAAAGCCTGACGGATTAGGGGATGGCCACGGAGCCGATCACGCTTTCAATCTCCTCCAGGTACTTGTCATAAGTTTCCAGCGGGGCCGTATATTCGAAGCGGTAAGCCCGCCCCTGGTACAGCCAGATATACTTGATGCGCACCTGGTTGGCCGGCTGCTCACTGCAAATTATTTTCCAGGCAGGCAGCCCGGCAATGCGAAGGGTGTCTTCTTCTTGCACTTCCAGGGTTATTCCGTAGCGCTTCCAAACCGTCTTTGCCTGATTGATATGCCGGTCCTTATAGGCCCGGACATCGATGGATGAACCAACCGTTTCATTTACAAAAGACAACTGATAATCACGCGAGGCATGATTATCGATAACTTCGGGAAACAATACCAACCCGCTGCCTCTTCGGTCAGTCTTCCAGGCAGCAGGGTAATGAAGTTCAAAACCCCGTATCTGCACTGCAGCCAGAGAATCGGGTACGGCCTGGCTGTAACCAAAAAAGGAAATCCACAGTAACATCCCTACTCCTGCAAAAAACCGCTCAAACATAATCCGCAATATAAGTAAGGGGGCAAATTTACTTAACTTTACCGGCACAATACCATTTATGAACAAGGCGCTATCATGAAACCTAGACAACTGCTGATTATTGCCCTGAGCTGCTTCATTTCCCTGAATGCCTGCAACAACGGAAATAAACAACCTGCCAGCCAGGAAAACGATACTACTGCCACTGAATCTGACACACCGGTTAACCCGGTAACCGATTCAGTGAAGGCTATCGAACCGGATACCCTGAATCCTGCTGATAATCTTTCGGAGCAAACGAACTCCCAACAACCGGCCACCCTGAAAATTGGTCATATAAATTCAGCGGAAGTGCTGCTGCTTATGCCGGATGTTAAAGAGGCCGACCGCAAACTACAGCAATTTGCCCAGCAACTTGACAATGAGATCAAAGCCAGGATTGCGGAATACCAGGAAAAATACGCCCGGCTGATGAATGACACGGCTGCTCCGCAATCCGTCCAGGAAACCCGTATGAACGAATTAGCCTCGCTGGAAAACACCATTGCCCAGTTGCAGCAGGACGGGCAAAACCAGATAATGCAGGAAAAGGATAAATTGTATCAGCCGATTTATGAAAAAATCAACCGTGCCATCGAAGCCGTGGCCAGGCAGGAAGGATATACCTATATCATTGATGCGTCTTCCGGGGCGCTGGTTTACGGTGTAGACACCTACGACATTACCCCTGCCGTAAAGCGCAAGTTGGGTTTGCGGTAAAGCCTTACCCCACGATTACCCCTGCAATCACCGCGGTCAGGAAGCTGGCTACCGTGCCACCGATCAGGGCTTTAATGCCAAAGCGGGCCAGGGTTTTCCGCTGGTTCGGAGCCAAGGCGCCTATACCGCCAATCTGGATGCCTATGGACGCGAAATTGGCAAAACCACACAGCGCGTAGGTCGCTATGATCACCGATTTCTGGTGCAGGAACAGGCCGGCATCTTTCACGGCATTCATCTTTTCATAGGCAACAAATTCGTTGATAATGGTTTTCTTGCCCAGCAACTCTCCTACCAGCATGGAATCGGACCAGGGCGTACCCAGCAGCCAGGCCACCGGAGAAAAAGATACGCCCAGCAGGTAATCGAGGGATAAACCGTCAAAACGCCCGTCCGTGGCGGCTTTGATAGATTCATTCAGGTTCATTACACCGCCAACCAGGCCCAGCAGGTAGTTAAACATGTAAATCAGGGCAGTAAAAGTCAGCAGCATGGCGCCTACATTAATGGCCAGGCGCAGGCCATCTGTTGTCCCGTTGGAAATAGCATCCAGAAGGTTGGACCCGATTTTCGTTTTCGGAATGTTGATCTCCCGGTCAATTTTATCCGGCTCAGTTTCCGGAAAAAGCATCTTGGCAGCCACTATAGCGGCCGGAGCCGATAATATTGAAGCCGTGAGCAGATGTGTGGCAAAATACTGGCGCTGCACCGGGTCGGTTCCTCCCAAAAACCCGACATAAGCGGCAAATACGCCCCCGGCAATGGTGGCCATGCCGCCAACCATCAGGCAGAGGATTTCGGACTTGGTCATTTTTTCAAGGTAGGGCTTCACCACCAGCGGGGCTTCTGTCTGCCCGATAAAGATATTGGAAGCTGCTGCCAGGCTTTCCGCCCCGGAAAGGCGCATGGTTTTGCTCATCACCCAGGCAAAGCCGTATACGATTTTTTGCATGATCCCAACATAATACAGCAGGGAAGAAAGTGCGGAAAAGAACACAATGGTCGGCAGAACCTGGAAGGCAAAAATATATCCAAACGTATCGGTGCGCGACACAAGGTCGCCAAACAGGAACACCGAACCCGCGTAGCTGAAGTCCAGCACTTTCACAAAAAAGGAAGCCACCGCTTCAAATAGGAAGCTAACCATAGGCACTTTAAGCACCAAAAGGGCAAAAATAACCTGCAGACCCATGCCAATACCCACCAGACGCCAGTCTATGGCCCGTTTATTGGCGCTCAACAGCCAGGTAATAAACAGCAGGGCAATCATCCCCAGGAAGCCCCGCATCAGGCTCTGAAAGGAAAAGCCTCCTTCCTGGATTGGAGAGATATACGTGAAGTTATATTCCTGCCCACTGTCGACACCTACCAGTTGCAATTCCTTTTCGGACAAGCTTTTAACCAGAAATAACAGGGACACACTATCGGCTTCAAGGCCATTCCGCGTAATGGTGGTAATGCGTTCACCCCGGAAAAACAGGTCAACCCGCGGCTCACCATTTTCAACGGTATAGCTGATAGAATCGAGGGCAGTGGTAACAGGCTGCAGGTCAGGATAAAGCAATAAGGAATCACCGGAAGCTTCCCAGGTCCCGGTAAGTGTGTCGGAGGCAGTGACAAAGGTAAAGGGTTGCTCCTTCTTCAGCTTATCCAATAAAAGAAAACCGGAAACTGATTCCTGACCTATGCTTACCAGTTCCCATTTCCTGGCCAGTTCTTCTTTGAGTTTTTCGGCCGGGAACAATTGGTGCGGAGTCAAGAAAAAGATCAGTAGTACACAAAAAGAAATGAAAAAACCGGCTTTATGCAGCCGGTGGCTTCCTGTGTTTCTTCTCATAGATCAGTTTTTAGACCGCTTTTTGATTTCATCGCGGATACTGGCTGCCCGCTCATAATCCTCTTTCTCAAGGGCATCTTCCAGCAACTCATTCAACTCTTCCAGGGTCAGTTTGCTCAGGTCGTCCTGTATGCCAAGTTCCTCTTCGGCTATGTGTATGCGT
>CAYRDC010000040.1:0-13245 GCA_964422925.1 uncultured Chitinophagales bacterium
CAGCGTTCGGCAGAAGGGCGCTATTTCAAATCTCTGGGCCTGATGTCAGGCACCGGTAACAGCAATCAGATAAATTATTACAGTTGGACAGATACACCGCCAGCTGGGTTTCATGGCCGGTTATACTACCGGTTACGACAGATCGATTATAACGGGAAATCATCTTATTCCTGGGTAATACCTGTGGATGTTGGATTGAATCCTGTTCGAAATATTTGGATTTATCCTAATCCGGCTACGCAACAGCTAAATATTAATCTGGTATTTGAAAAAGCAACGGCCATTAGCCTTGCAGTATACAACATTACCGGCCAGTTAATGAAAGTGATGCTATACAATACGGAGATAGCTGCCGGAACATTCCAGGGATATATTCCATTGGATAATATACCATCTGGTAAATATGTACTCCGGATTACGGCCGGGGATGAAATAATTACCCGAAATTTCCTGATTAACAGGTAATTTTATTTTCTTTCGATTTTGCAACCCATTGGGTTAAATTTCGTAAACACTGTTAGTGTATGTTGTACACGATAACATCTATTATAAATACCATTGATTGATGTGCGCGAAGGATTGGTTGTAATACTTGGCCTTTAAGCTATGCCAAAGCCATAACAGTGAAAAGATTTTTGAAAAATACCCCCGCATTTATTACCCTGTTTCTGTTCGCAGCCCTTAGAATGGATGCAGTAACGGACACTTTACCTTCCGGTTCGTTTATTATTAATATGGGGGTAACACCCCAGACATATAAGAATGGCCTGAAACCTTACGGGTTGATATATGATTTGACTGTGAACCAGTTGGTGCCAGTCAAATGGATCATTAATCCCGGCAAGGCCCATGAGGGAATTGATTTTACCTACAACGGGGTGGATTATAAAGGTGGTACTTTTGCTATTGATGCCAGTTATCGGAATACCGCAGTGGATTCCACCACCGCAGCCTGGCAGGCCCGCGGTGTGGTAGGGGTATTTACTACTTCCCCGGTTGAGGTTCCCACATATATGGAAATTACAACATTTCCCAATCTGGTGATTGATCAGCAAAGCGCCAGTTTGATTACACCGTATTTTGATAGTGCCGGTATTCCTTCCTCTTCCTACCGTATTGGGCTGCCAAGCGACCTGGATAGATGTGATGACCTGTATGCCATGCCGCACGCGGACCCGACCTGGGCTACGCACAAAAATCTGTATGATTTTGTAGTAAACAAGGGTGGGTATTTCTGGGCATCCTGCCATGCGGTTTCCGTATTGGAATCGCTGAAGGATCCCAATCCACCTTATACACAATTGAATTTCCTGACAGAGGATGGTATGCAATGCTATAAAAACGGGAAATGTGGATGGGTTCCTGAATCACATAACAAAACAGCTACAAGGCCTTATACTTACTTATCCGGTTATGGTGCTGCCCCGATTATGCAATTTATGGGAACCATGGACAGCGCCACAGAAAACGGATCGGAAGAATGGTATATCCCGCTGAGCACCGGAAAATGGTTAAATACTACTCAGCGCCCATTGATCACATCTGACGGGGTTTCTCCCAATGAAGGTGTAAAAATCGCGTATGGATATGCTTATGGTGACTCCTCCAATGGCATGGTGATGTACGAGGCCGGTCACCGGCATACCGTGGGACCTGTAGATGACCAGGTAGCCGCACAAAGAGCGTTTTTTAATTTCCTGTTGCTTTCCATCCGGGATAAAGCACTGTCTATAAACGGGAATGTAGCCGCTCAGATTAACTCCGGTAACGACACTACCTTTTCATCCACTGTTTCAGGTGGGTCTTCACCCTATACATATAGCTGGTCAGCCAGTTGTGGCGGCACTTTCTCGAATCCCAATGATTCAGTGACAACCTTTACACCTGATACAGTCTGGATTCAGACACAGTGTGTCATTACGCTTCAGGTAACGGACGCCTGCGGCCGTTCCAATATTGACACCTGGATTATTACCATTAACCCACCACAGGTTCTGCTTCCCATTGGACTGAAAGAGATTTCCGCTTCTCTTAAAGACGGTATTGCTACCGTGAAGTGGTCGACTGATATGGAAGTGAATAATGACCATTTCGAAGTGGAACGTAAGCATGAACAGGAAAGCGCTTTTAGTACCATAGGACAAGTGCAAGGAACCGGTACGAACCTGAACGGTGCTTCCTATTCTTTTGACGATGATGTTTCCATGTTACCTGACGGATATATCTATTACCGGGTAAAACAGGTGGATATTTCCGGAGAATACGGATACTCACCCCAGGTGTCTTTATGGCTGGTAAGGAAGATGGGAGATATGGTGGTGATCTATCCTAATCCCCTGGCGGGTAGCGTGGAATTACAGATAAGCTTACCTTCCGGGCAGGATGATGAAGCAGAAATTATGCTCCTGGATATGCAGGGCAAAGTTGTCAGATCTGAAGAGTATAAACATATCATTGCCGGCAACAATCAGCTTTCCTTTTATATCCCGGATGTGCAAAGTGGAATTTACCTGTTGCGTATCAAGCTCAGCAATTCAGTCATTAACCGGCAGCTTGTCATTCACCGCGGGGGATAACTTTTCCTGTGATTCCTGGTTCAGACCTTGTATTTATGGGGGGACCTTGTACGAAAAAGCATAAGGCTACGGAATTGAAAACCTGCCAGGGAACCGGTTCCTGCCGCCAGGCCGCCAATCAAAGCGCTCACTACAGCCATCAACCAGGGTTTTCCGAGGCCAAATAATAAACCGATTTTCCCGGCCATCAGCCCACCGCTTTGCATATTCAGCAAGAGGGCATATATCAGCCAAAGCAGGAATATCCCTCCAAATCCGATCAGGAAGGCCTGCCATCCTTTACGTCCGAAAATATACCCGGTAATAAACGCGGCTGTGACGGCTATCCACCAGGGAAAGAGCAATTCCCCGGCATACGCCAGCAACCCGGTAACGCCTAAGGCAATGATGGTTTTCATTTGGGAGAGTAGGTTTCGGTGAACAATACATTATCTTTTTGAACAGGGGAAGCCCAAAAGCGGATACGATTATAACGGCCGGCAGCCCAGGGTTTGGCCCAGTTGTCGTACCAGTAACTGCCCGGGTTACCGCTTTGCCCACCGGGATAGATCCCCCAGGCCCGGATGGAATCCTTGTCCATGGAAACTACCATCCGCCAGCTGGGGCCGTGCGTGCTTTGCGTGGCATTGACGGCTCCCCTGAAGCCGCCAATCTTCAGGCCGGTAACATTAAAAGGCTCCAGGCTCCTCGATAAATGAGTGAGCCGGGTATTCTTGAAACGCCACCAGGAATAATCCGATCCGTTTTCTCGGATCCAGTTATCCAGGGAATCCATAGCCAGCTCCCACGCGAGGTTCACGATATCCCGGGCCGTTTCCTTCCGGGAAGTATTTTCCAAATCAAATATGGGATGATCCGGATGGTTAAGGAAGAGCTGTTCTATAATATAATATTCGGGCAGCGCAAGATGTTCATTGGGTTTGTCGAGTTCATCGCATGCCAGGTAATAGAATTCCCGCCACCAGAGCTCCCAGAGGGTAGCCGCTTTGGTATCCGCATCCAGGTAACGATTCCAGTTTTTTAGTGACTCGAGCCGCTCTTCCTGTCCGCTTTGGATTATTGACGGGTCAAGCATATCTATCATCCTCGAAAGGCAGTTGCCGGCCAGCCAGCTGAAATTGTCATTCTGAAGGTCCATCATATCAGAGGGCGTTATGGAATCCAGCCCGCCAAGCACCTGGTTAATGCGCTGGTTCCGGTAATATTCAAAATCGCCCGAATAATAATAGGGATAAGTGCTGTCGGTTGGATGCTGGTTGGCTGAACTGACAAAACCCCTTTCCGGGTTCAGGATATGCGGGTTATGTTCAGAAGGGATAAACCCCGGCCATTCATCTGCCGGGTTGCTGCCGTCCAGGATGAACCTGCCATGCTCTTTGCGCCTCAACGGGAACAAGCCCTGGCACCAGATAGCAATATTGCCTTTCCGGTCGGCATACACAAAGTTTTGCCCGGGAGTGCTGAAGTAGGGCAAGGCAGTCAAATAATCGCGATAGTTTTTTGCCTTGTTCAGGAGGTAAATCGCCCGCAGTTCGTTCGTTGGCTCGTGAGCCGTCCAGCGGGCTGCCAGGCCGATTTCGCTCGTATCTCCTGGAAAACTGCGATCAAACACCACCGGTCCATGATGGGTATAAACCAACGTGTCAATGAATAATCCCTGCCCGCGCACCCGGTAGGTGTCGATTTCCATCCGGGTATCCTTCCACTGACTGTCATACAGGTATTGTTTCCGTCTCTTGTCCCTGAATTGAATTTTATACCAGTCTTTTACATCGCGCGCGGCATAGGTCAGACCCCATGCGATGGAATCCGTGAACCCGATGATCACGGCCGGTGTTCCCGGCAGGGAAACCCCGTAAACATTCATCCCCGGGGCATTCAGTTGTATCTGGTACCATAGGGAAGGCAGGTTCAGTCCAAGGTGCGGGTCGTTGCACAGGATCGGGTTGCCGCTGGCTGTCTTGCTGCCGGCTACGGCCCAGTTGTTGGAGCCGTTATTCCTGTCCGGTCGCCAAACCCTTTGGTAGGCAACGCCTGCGCCTGTTATCCGGGCTGCCGCGGAATCCGGGTTCAAGGGTTCAAAATCCCAGGGTGTGCCTTTAGGGATGATCGGATCGGGAGCGCCCGGAAAGTCGGGGAACAATTCGTAATACAACGAATCGCCCAGCAATTGCCGCGTATGCGTTAGTTCGAGGTCGTCATCGCGCCAGGCCAGGTCGAAAGCCATGAATTTCACGATCAGTGCGGATTTTAACAGGGTCCAGGGTTCCGGCTCGTAATCCATCAGTTTGAATTCCACGGGGTAATCCGCGTAGTCCAGTTCGCTGATATACTGGTTTATGCCATCCCGGTATGCTATCATAATGTTGAAGCATACCGAGTCTTCGGCCATCAGCTGCACCATTTTCTGAGCGCCCCACACCATGCCGATGCGCCTGAAGTACCGGTCGGTTTTCAGGGCTTTCGGGCCCACGACTTCCGAAAGACGGCCAGCTGCCAGCCGCGTTTCGATATCCATTTGCCAGAGCCGGTCACGGGCGGTAAGGTATCCTTGCACGTAATAGAGATCATATTCATTATTGGCAAAAATGTGGGGAACCCGGTGGTCGTCCCAGATTACTTTGACCTCATCCTGCAGGCCGGGAAGGTCCAATTCGTCATTCGCGGGGTTGGCGGTGCTTTCGGCATTTTGCCAGAACCCGTGAAAAGGGTCAAGCAGGCGGCCCAGGGGCGGAATGTTGCCCCATTTTGTGTTCAATCCGTAAACCAATGCCAGCATCAGCGCCAGTGAAATCAGGAACCGGAAATATTTTTTCATGCCCGAACGATTAGCTGCTAAATTTACAATTTTTCAGGGCAAACCGGCTTTAGAAACGTATTGGCCGCAGTTCGGCAAGGTATTCGCCTTCCGGGTTGGAATATATGATTTGCGATAGCCAACCGGCAGCTCTGGCAATATCAGCCAGGGCCTCAGGATCCAGGAACAACCAGTGAAATGGCAGTCCGTGCGAGCCATGATAGGAAAAATGAAAAGTCACTTCTCCGGAATATTTGTTTTGCCGGTAATCCATGTCCTTGTCATCACGGATATCGGCTGAATCGAACAGGAGCCGGCCGCCTGGCTTCAGTAGCTGCCGGGCATGGGCCAGGAATTGCGGCAGCTGGTTTAACCGCTCCACTATGCCTATCCCATTCATCAGCAGCAAAAGGGTATCGTACGTTTCGTTTTGCACTTGCCAGAAATCCATGCAGCGGGCCAGGGGCAATCCTCTTTCCCGCATAATGGACGCGGCCTGTGGCAGGATATCAACGGGGTAGACGTCCAGTCCGCGTTCCTGCAAAGCCAGGCTGTGGTTGCCCGCGCCCGCGCCAATTTCCAGCACTTTCCCCTGGCAGCGGTCCAGCGCATAAACTTCCTGCTCCGGCATTTCCGTTTCGTCCCGGAAATAATACCACAAGGGGATCTCCCGCGTGCCCCAGAAACTGTGCTCAAGGATTACCGCATCATGGTCTCCTCTCCAATAGTCTGCCATGGCTTTGCCCAGCAATATCCAGCTTTCCACCTGCATTGCCTTCCGCTCTTGGATCGAATTTATAGCTTTATATCCGTCATGTGGTTCCGGAAACTGTGGATTGTACTTTGGATGGTGATCCCGGGGCGGCTGTCCGGCCAGCCGCTGCTGCAGCCTCACTGGGTCTGCCAGCTTCCCGGCCGGGTCGCGGAAAGTTCGGGTTTGGTGTATGCCGGCAACGGCCTGTTCTGGACCCATGGCGACAGTGGCACCCCTCCGGTGCTCTACGCTTTCGACAGTACGGGCCAGCTGATTGATTCCATAGTTATTGCCCCGGCCTCCAATACCGACTGGGAAGCGCTGGCCGCTGACAGTTCCGGGTACCTGTATATCGGTGATGTAGGTAACAACCTGAACAACCGGACCGATCTTTCCATTCTGAAAATCTGGCCGGACACCTCGTCCGACTCCGCGCAGCCATCGGTCATATCTTTCCACTATCCGGATCAGACGCATTTCCCGGCTCCGGGCAATTTCGACTGCGAGGCAATGTTTTTCTGGCGCGATTCCCTGTATTTATTGTCCAAAAACCTGTTGACAGGAAGAACCGGTTATTCCAAATTGTACCGTTTGCCGGCTGATCCGGGAAATTATACAGCGGAATTGCTCGACAGTTTTTATACCGGTTTTCCCGTTACCGGGGCAGATTACGACCCGGTCAGCAACCAATTGGCCGTCTTGTGCTACGGAAAACTCTTTTGGTTCCGGAAGGTATCGGGCGGGAAAATATTGGGAGGACCTTTCCATGAGTTCCTGCTGCCCCTTTCGCAGAGCGAAGCCATTGCTTTCGCAGACAGCCAGCGCTTATACTTTACCAATGAAGCCGGACAAATGTGGCGGGTTCATTGGCCCGTAATATCGGGAAAGGATGCCCCGGAAAGCGCAGCCGGGAAACAGGCCCGCCTGGTTTTTTGTCTTGGCGGAACCTGCCATACGGTGACGGTTCCGCTCCGGCCGGGTGAATTTCCCCTGCAGATTGAGATTTACGATGCCAGCGGTCGCCTTTTGCTGAGCCAACCTGCCACGCGGGATTTACCGGTTACGGTGGAACTGAACCTGCTGCTGCAGCCGGCCTTTTTCCGCCTGGTAACCAACCGGCAGAACTATGGCGGGCACCTGCCGGTGCCATAAGCCGTGAATCATTATTCAAATTTCGGTACGATGCGGGTTTTGCGTTTCTTCCGGGCGCGCTTATGGATTTCAAGGTATAACTGGTCAATATTTACGATCAGGTCGGGGTAGGGAAGGAAGTAGAGCCGCACGCCCGGGTAAAGATTTATGTGGGGAACGAATTTCATCAGGTCAAAGTCTTTCCACCGGTCGTTTTCATTCTGGTCTTCCATGTGAAGCTGCCGGGCTTCCAGTGGCTTCATAGCCAGGAAATCGTGGCGAAACTGCCGCTTGCCCGGCCAAGGATAAACCACCACCGGTGGCAATTCCACCGGCCTTTTTTCCAGCACCAGTTCCATGGAACGGAGCGTATCCCCGGCAATGGCAAAATCAATGTGCCGGCCCAGCATACTGGCAAAAATGGTATCTCCGTTTGAAGCCCAAACCTGAAAAGTCCCGTTGGCATCGCATACCGTGTAATCTCTCGCGTTCAGGTTGAACACGTAAGCATAGGGCAGGGGGTTTCCTTCTTCATCGGTTACCCGTCCCCTTTGCAAAAAATCCTGACCGGATAGTGGTATTCCCCGGATTATCAGGATAACGCCCCAAAATAAAGCCTTTCGCATGCCTGCGATTTATTCTTCAACGTGCATTGCTTTGAATTCGTCTTTTTCAATGACTTCAATGGCTTTTTGGTAGGCATCGCTGGTCGGATTAATAATCTGGAAATACGCGCTGGTGTTCCACAAGTCCCGGGCGATCAGGGCTTTTGCCTGGGTGGCAATCATATGGTGCGAGCGCTCCAGGTCCTCCGGTTTGGGTTCAAGCCCTTTTTCCCGCGCGTAATCCAGCAGCTCCCGGTAGGCTTCTTCCTGGGGGAAGTTGGCAATAAATTGATCAAGGGCGGGATATTCTTTTTTCAGCTCGGCCCGGTGCTTATCCACATAATTGAGGCTGAACTGGTTGAGTATACCTTTCCGGATCAGTGCAGAATAAAAATTAGAGTTGGACGAAGTGTCCAGCGGAACGTAAATATCCGGCATAATGCCTCCTCCACCGTACACAATGCGCCCGTTGGGCGTCTGGTACCGAAGGCTGTCGGGGAAAGAAATGCTGTCCGGATGGATCACTTCCCCTGAGTTAAACCGATCGATAATTTCCTGGTGATATGCTTCAATGCCTTTGTCATAAGGTTTTTGGATACAGCGGCCGGTCGGGGTGTAATACCTGGCAATGGTCAGGCGGAGTACGGAATGATCGGGTAAGGTAAAATCGCGCTGGACCAATCCTTTTCCGAAAGATCTTCGACCGATAATCAGCCCGCGGTCCCAGTCCTGGATAGCCCCGCTGACAATTTCACTGGCCGAAGCGGAACCTTCGTCAATCAATACAACGAGCTTCCCTTTTTCAAATCCGCCTCTGGCCGTTGATTCAGCTTCCTGCCTCGGGCTCGAATGCCCTTCAGTATAAACGATTAATTTGTTCTTATCCAGGAATTCATCGGCCAGTTCAATGGCGGTATTCAGGTAGCCGCCACCATTGCCCCGCAGGTCCAGAATCAGGCTTTCCATACCCTGGCCCTTCAATTCATTCAGCGCTTTCCGGAATTCATCGATCGTAGTGGCCGCAAAACGGTTGATCTTGATATATCCGATTTCAGGAGTCGCCATATAGGACGCATCAATACTGAAAATCGGGATCTTGTCACGGGTAATGGTAAAGGGAAGTAATTCTTTGGTTCCGTGCCTTTTGATTTTAACGGTTACCTGGGTGCCTTTTTTACCCCGGAGCCTTTTTATCACTCCTTCATTGGTAATGCCGATGCCGGCTACCTTTTCATCCTCCACATAGATGATTTTATCGCCAGCCTGTATGCCAACCCGTTCACTCGGCCCCCCGCTGATGGGGGAAATGACCACAATCGTATCGTTCAGGATGTTGAACTGGATGCCAATGCCTTCAAAGGCCCCGCGCAACGGTTCGTTTACTTCTTTCAGTTGATCGGCCGGGATGTAGGATGAATGCGGGTCAAGTCCTTTGAGCATGTTCCGGATGAGGTCTTCCACCAACTGGTCATCATCGATTTCATCCACATACCGGCTGGCCACGATATCCATGGCCACGCCCATTTTATTTTTTGCATCAGGATCAAGACCAAACTGGGCAAATACGCTGGAACCTGTTTGGACCAATATCCAAAAAAGGAAAAGTAGATACTTCTTCATATCATTCGGATTTATTCTGCCGGAGGGGCTTCAACTTCGCATAATACGCAAAAAACCGGGCGAGGGTATAAACCCAGGCTCCTGCCGCCCCGAAATTAACTTTTTTTGCCGCCTGGCTGGCATCTTTTAAAAACATTAACGCACTTTTAAGCCGGGATTGGATAAGTATGCTAATTTTAACGCCTGCTAATCCTGAATTATGCGAAATATGTTAAAAAGAGTCATTTTCATTGTATTGGCAGCATGGCTTGCCGCGGGATGCAAAGTAGAGTCCGGGAAGAACGGGAAGACGGATTCAGTCGTTCAATTTACCATTTTACAGTTAAACGATGTATATGAAATCGGTCCGGTGGAGCAGGGAAAATACGGGGGGCTGGCACGGGTGGCAACCCTGCGTAAACAACTCCTGAAAGAGAACCCGAATACTTATACCATCCTGGCAGGTGATTTTTTAAGCCCGTCACTGCTGGGCACTTTGAAATATCAGGGCCAGCGCATCAAGGGGCGGCATATGGTGGAAGTGTTGAACGCTCTTGGGGTGGATCTGGTAACTTTCGGAAACCATGAATTTGACCTGAAAGAGCAGGAACTGCAGCAACGTATCAACGAATCGAAATTCGACTGGGTCAGCGCCAATGTATATCACCACATAGACGGGGAAAATACCCCGTTTGCAAAGATCAGGGGGAAAGACAGCCTGCCCATACCCCGGTGGGTTGAACAGACTTTCGATAACGGGAAAGGCGGCCGGGTTACCGTAGGCTTTTTTGGTGTGACGCTACCCTTCTCCCGGAAACCCTGGGTGTTTTATGACAACGTATGGACCACCGCCCGCCAGGCAGTGGACGCGCTGAAAAAAGATTGTGATGTAATTATTCCGATCACCCATCTGGAGGTAAAAGATGACCAAAAACTGGGTATGCAATTGCCGGAAGCCTCGCTGATTCTCGGTGGTCATGATCATAACCATATGCTGAAAAAAGCAGGGTTTATAAAAGTGGCCAAGGCGGATGCCAATGCCCGCTCGGTGTATATCCACCGCTTTACCTGGTTTGCCGATAAAGATTCCCTGGCCCTGCAATCAGAACTTGTTGTCATCGACACTTCGTTTGCTTTTGACCCGAAGGTGCAGGCAGTGGTTAAAAAATGGGAGCGTATCCAGGATGAATTGTTTGCCCGGGAAGGGTTTGACAAAGACGAAGTACTGGTGACCATCCAGGGCGTGGCAGAGGGAAGGGAGAGTGCGGTGCGGTACGGGCAAACCAATCTGGGGCAAATGATTGCGCGCGCCATGGTCAATGCCTGCCCCGAAGCGGATTGTGCCGTGTTGAACAGCGGTTCCATCCGCCTCGATGACCAGTTGTCCGGGGCGATCACCCAGTACGATATCCTCCGGACCCTACCTTTCGGAGGTGGAATCGTTGAAGTGGAAATGCCCGGTTCCCTCCTACTGAAAGTGCTGAACACCGGGGAAGGCAATGCCGGCACAGGCGGTTACCTGCAGCGCGCCATGGTTAAAAAAGATTATGAAAGGGAATCATGGATTATCAATGGTCATCTGCTGGATACCACGGCTACCTACCGGGTGGCGATGACTGAATTCCTCATGACCGGTATGGAAACCAATTTTGACTTCATGAACCGGGATAACCCGGAACTCAAGATAGTGTTTGACCCGGCAGGCGCCCCACCGGATGACCTGCGGGCCGATATACGGAAAGCCGTTATAGCCTATTTAAAACGCCTGAATAAATAACCGGAAAGCAATTACCGTTTTCATAAGAGGAAGCAGTGCGCTATGGAAATGACCGTAATACAACACATTACAGAAATCCTTTCCGTTGTTCTGGTTAGCGGTGTTAAATATCTGTTCGGGGTGGGCCTGGCCATTTTGTATGATTACGGCTTTTGGCTTAGCCTGGGACTTACAACCAGTGGAGGCATTGGAGGTACTATGGTAATGTTGTTTTTCGGCCAGCAGATCGATTATTACTGGAACCGTATGCCCTGGAGAAGGAATAAAAAACGGAAAATATTTACCTGGAGGCGCAGGTTTATTATTAAAGTAAGGCAGCGGGGCGGGTTGTTTATCATTGCATTGCTCACACCCGTTTTACTGACGGTTCCTTTCGGGGTGATTTCCGCTATGAGCACCGGCTACAAAAGGCACGAAATCTTTCCGGCTATGGCTGTTTCATTCCTCTTGTGGGGTTCCGTTTTGTTCGGGCTTTACCACCTCATCGGCTTTGACGTGGCGGTGTACCTTCACGACCTCCTATTCCCGGAAAAGGGGTGAGGATCGGGATAAAACCGGATACCTGCCCGGCTGCCGTCTGAAAGGTCTTCATAATAAAAACGGTAAAACGTCTGCCCGGCCCGGATGCTGGCAATGGCGGTTGTTTTCAGAACGGGTATGGGGTGCAGCCCGTAACGTTGCACTTTTTGACGGTAAGTGGATTCCAGGTTAAAGTCCAACAGGTCCCTCCAATCCACGCGCGGGTGATTTTCAAGAAACCCGGTAAACCGTTTTTCTTCGGCTTCCCGCACATTCTCCGGGTACAGCATCATAGATGACCAGATGCGTGGTTGACCGGGATTATTTTCCTCGAGGTAGCGTTCGCGGCCGTCCCAGCGGAAGGTGAAAACCTGCCGCGCGGGTTTTTGATTTACGGTTACCAGGGTAAAAGGCTCAATGCCCCGCAGCGGATAATCTCTGAAAAAAGACGGCAGATCAGGCCAGCGCAGGGCGTCCAGCAAAACCAGCCCCCGGCTTTTCCGGTAGGGCAGTTGCGGTGTATGGGGCCCGAAGGCGCCATTCAGCAGACAGGCGGCCCGCCACCGGCTGGAAATGCCCAGCCACGATCCGCCTTTTTCATCCACGGGCATGAGCATGCGCGTATGGCCGTCCTGCCGGATGACCGGCAGCGAAGCCGGGGTCCTGGCTGTGTTCTCATCCCGGTTGGAGGTGAGTATGTAACCGGTTCTGCCCCGCGGGTAATAAGTCAGTGTGCACATGGTTTATTCCTCTTTCCGGCCCAGTATCTCGTCTATGCTGTTGTAGGAAACCGAATGGTAATTGGGCCGTGCCCGTTCGTATATGTCAAGCGCTATGGCCCTGCCTGAGTCGGTTTTAACCAGCTCCTTGTAGAGCGGCACCAGAAACTTGCGCCTGCCCACATTCACCAGGAAAGAATCCAGTGCCGCGAAAGCGGGTTCGTACCAGTGGCGGACCGACAGACCGAGCCACAGAGCCAGGATTTCGGAATTGCCCGATTCGGTGAAATGGAAGGCATTGTCGAGGTCTTCCATATCCGACAGGGTGAGGCTGTCGGGCAGGTTGCGCAGGAAGTGCTGCCATTCGTGGGATGACCAGCCCTGCACGGGCAGTTCGCTGAGCGGGGTCCCTTCCTGCCACTGGCGGATGGCTTCTTCCACCCGGTCGAACAGCACCGAATGGGGCGGTTCAAAGCCTTCGGGCAGGCCGGGTCCGTAAATCCATGCCTTCATGTTCAGGGCCTCGCGCAGGCTGTCATTCCCTTTGACCAGGTGCTCTTCCACGTAGTCAATGAAGCCTTCCGTGGTCATTGATTGGAAGGCGTAGGTATCGAAATACTGGCGCAGGAAGGCGTCCCATTTTTCGCGCCCCACCACTTTTTCCATGTGGCGCAGCAGGTTGTAGCCTTTTTCGTAGGCAATATCGGTCATGCCGTCATCCGGGTCGCGGCCGGCCAGGTCCAGTTTCAGGTGGGTGTCTTTTTCTTT
>CAYRDC010000041.1:0-13075 GCA_964422925.1 uncultured Chitinophagales bacterium
GGCAATTGTTCCAACGAAGAAATACAAACCACCAATGCCTGGGCGGCTGTTGGGGTTGGCGGCAAAAGCAATTGCACCGGTACCGGAATAAAGGATTACCCAATAGCAGAAACACCTGTTCTTTATCCCAATCCTGCAACGGATGAAATATTGGTCACTTTTTCAAGTATAAAAAAGAGAAGCATGCAACTCTATGACATCACAGGTTCTTTGATTAAAGATTTTGGCATTAGCAACAGTGATAAAATAACAATTAATATTTCGAATTTGTCAAAAGGACTATATCTGTTGCAAATTATGCAGTATAATCAGATTGTAACTCTAAAACTTGTAAAAGAATAATATAATGAGAGCTATTATATTGACCTTTCTTACAACAGCAGTCACGCTAATTGGCGTGAATTCTGATTTAGTCGCTCAAAAAGTAGCAATAAAAAATAAAAGGAATTCGGTAGAAATTTATTTTCCGGTGAAACATTTCTTTGATGGAACAGAAACTAACTGGTTGTTAATAAAACCTTATGAGGTCTTTAAAGTGGACAATCAAGGTCATGTCATTGGGATTGATAAGAAATTTGGTCTGCCATTTACATTTGGTTTGCAATATAACAGGTCGTTACTCAATAGCGATATCATACGTTTCTCAATAGCCGAGTACTATATGGATTATGGGGACATCCATAGAGATAAAAAACCTGGCGAAGTTATTACACGGGCTTATGGCTTATTTTCTGTAGGCTATTTATATCAAATATTGAGAAATAACCATACCAGCCTGCAAGCCAATGCAGAATTGAATTACAGGTATGGTTATGAAATGATTCACATATATTACCCAAATTGGTTTGAAGCACGATGGGAAGTTTTAGACTTGAGCGACATAGGTCTATCCGCAGGTTTTCGGGTTGAGCAGTCACTTCCCTATAATTTTCTAATATCAGGTGAAGCAAAATACACCCGCTTTGTTTATCGTGCCTCAAAAGGTATAGATTTCTTTGGTCAGCATAAAGATACTACACCAAACACGCTAACAATAAAATTTGGCATTGGTTACCGGTTTTAACTATATCTGATAATATAAAACCATTGAACGAGGGTTAACATAATATTTCAAGTATCGCATCCTACTGTTTTTATATTTGCGCAGCGCAACCTATATTCCCTGACTGCAGATTGCATGCGCCTTCTGCCAAATGATTAAACGCCTAAAAGGTAACAACAGGACACTTAAATATGGCTTCCCGCTTATAAAGCAGCCGGGTTAACCCGGTTGCAGAATGCAAGCCTTAACCGACTGCCCCCGATGCCGGAGGCATCGCACATTGATAGCCAGTAATTCAACAACAAATCCGCGACCCCGAGGGGGTCGAACAGGCATTGCCCGCAAGGTTACCGGACATACACAGGAGACGGCACGGTATCAGGCATTCCTCCTCCAGGCATGGCCCGCTCCCAAAGGCTAAAAGCTACCAGCCAATCGCCCATTGCCCAAAAAATTATATAGCCTGCCATGCGTTAGTGTATAAAGACTCCGGGGCGGGCGGGGGCCTGCCCGTATTTTTAACCCGGCCCATGCGAAACAAATATTTTTTTATCCCCGTCATGCTTACTGCCCTTGCCCTGTGCCCGCAACCGCTGCAGGCCCAGCGCATGAGCACCGAAGAGTATATCGACACCTACAAGGAAATGGCCGTCATTGAAATGATCCGCAGCGGCATACCGGCCAGCATCACCCTGGCCCAGGGCATCCTGGAATCCGGCTCGGGCAACAGCCGCCTGGCCCGCGAAGCCAACAACCACTTCGGCATCAAATGCCACAAGGAATGGACCGGCCCCTCCATCCGCCTCGATGACGATGCGCCCAACGAATGTTTCCGCAAGTATGAAAGCCCGGAAATGTCGTTCCGCGACCATACCGATTTCCTCAGAACCCGCGAGCGCTATGCCTTCCTGTTCGAGCTTGACCCCACCGACTACAAGGCATGGGCCAGGGGGCTGAAAAAGGCCGGCTACGCCACCAACCCGAAATATGCCGACATCCTGATTGACCTCATCGAACGCTACGAGCTGTACCGCTACGACTACGGCCTCTCCGGTGGCAACATCCTGGTGGAAAACGACAGCACGGTGCTCAACGGGCTCACCCACCATATTTTCGAGGTGAACCGCATCAAAACCGTTTACCTGCTGCCGGGCGAGAACCTGGAGCGCATCGGCCGCCTGTTTGACATCCGGCTCAAACGGCTGAAGAAATACAACGACATCACGGACGGCACCCCGCTGTACACGGGCATGCACGTTTTCCTGCAGCCGAAAAGGCGCAGGGGGCCGGTGAAGACCCACCGCGTGCTGCCGGGTGAAACCATGTACCAGATCAGCCAGGAATACGGCATCCGGCTGAAATTCCTGTACAGGCGCAACCACATGGAACCGGGCACGGAACCGGCTGCCGGAGAAGTGCTTTACCTGCGCGGGTCCAACCCGCGGGAAGTGCGCCTGCGCCCCCCGGGCACCGCCCCGAAGCTGCCCGCCCCTCCCGAAGCAGCGGATACGCTTCCCGCACCGGAAAACAGCGCCCCGGACACCGCGGCCGGACAGCCCCTCCCCACGCCCGACAGCGCAGCCCCCGTGGTGGATTCGGCCATGATTTTCTTGCCGCGCGACACGGTTCCGGACAAGGCCGCGCAACCGCAAATGGAATTAATGCAGGACCCGGTTGCCAGCGGCAGCCTGCACCCGGACGCAGTGAAATACGTCTATTACACCGTCCGCCCCAAAGACACCCTCTACGGCATTTCCCGGCAGTTCCGGACCACGGTAAAGCAGCTCAAAGAATGGAACCACCTCGAATCCGACCACATCGAAATCGGACAGCAGCTTATCGTTGGTATCGACAATTAATCAGTACTTTTGCTGCTCATTATGGACAAGGTAATTCAAATCGGTAACAAGCGTTTCCGGCTTTTCATAGACGAAAAAACCATCCTGGAGAAGGTACAGGCCCTGGCTGCCCGGCTCAACGAGGATTACCGCGGCAAGAAACCCCTTTTCCTGTCCATCCTCAACGGGTCTTTCATGTTCGCGGCCGACCTGTTCAAGCACCTGACCATCGAGTGTTCCATTTCCTTTGTGAAGCTGGCTTCCTACCGGGGCACGCGTTCCACGGGGCAGGTGCTGACCCTCCTGGGCCTGGACGAAACCATCACCGGCCGCCACGTGGTCATCCTGGAAGACATTGTGGACACGGGCGCCACCCTGGCCGAGCTGCTGCCCTCGCTGCACGAACAGCATCCCCGCTCGCTGAAGGTGGCCACCTTCCTGCTGAAGCCCAATGCCCTGAAACACCGGCTCGATATCGAATACACGGGCATGGAAATCCCGAACGAGTTTATCGTGGGCTACGGGCTCGATTATGACGGGCTGGGCCGCAACCTGCGGGCCATTTACCAGATTGTGGAATAAATTACCGTCCGGTATGATGAAAATCATCTGTAAAACCGCGGGGGAAATTTTACTTTACCGCTCACAAATCCAGAACCATGCGTAACCTGATACTATTCGGCCCTCCGGGCAGCGGCAAGGGCACCCAGGCTGCCAGGCTGGTGGAGAAATACGGCCTGGTGCACATTTCAACGGGCGACATCCTGCGGGCGGAGCTGAAAAACGGCACCCCCCTGGGCAAGGAAGCTGAAAAATATATGTCCAAAGGGCTGCTGGTGCCCGATGAAGTGGTGATCAACATGCTCGGCAAGCACATGGATGAAGCCATGCAATCGGAAATACCGGGTTTCATCTTTGACGGATTTCCCCGCACCGTAGCCCAGGCCGAAGCGCTCGACCGGCTGCTTACCGGCCGCGGCCTGAGCATCGACAGGGTGCTGAGCCTGGAAGTCAGCGAAGAGGAACTGACCCGCAGAATCCTGAACCGGGGCAAAACCAGCGGCCGGGCCGATGACACCAATATCGAAATCATCCGCAAGCGGGTGCAGGAATACCGCCAGAAGACCGAACCCGTGGCCGGGTTTTACGAAAAACAAGGCAAGCTGCAGCGCATTCCGGGCGAAGGCAGCATAGAGCAGATTTTTGAGGACCTTTGCAGGGCCATCGAAGCCTGACCCGGTTCCGGTTTCCGGGCAGTCCGACCGCACTTTTTTAAATTCCATCCCGATGGAAGGGGGCAATTTTATTGATTATGTGAAGATTTGCTGCCGCTCGGGCAAGGGCGGGGCCGGTGCCGTGCACTTCCGGAGGGAGAAATTTGTGCCCAAGGGCGGGCCCGATGGCGGGGATGGCGGACGGGGAGGCCACATCATCCTGCGCGGCAACGCCCAGCTGTGGACCCTGCTGCCCCTGAAATACCGGAAACACGTCATTGCCGGCAACGGGAAACCCGGTGGCGGCTCACAGAAAACAGGCGCCAACGGGGAAGACGTGGTGCTCGAAGTGCCCCTGGGCACTGTGGCCCGGCATGCCGAAACCGGGGAAAAGCTGCTGGAAATCACCGAAGACGGGCAGGAAGCCATCCTGCTGCCGGGCGGCATGGGCGGCAAGGGAAACGCCTGGTTCAAAAGCGCCACGCGCCAGACACCCCGCTACGCCCAGCCCGGGGAACCCGGCCGCGAGGAATGGATTATCCTGGAACTGAAACTCCTGGCAGACGTTGGGCTGGTGGGTTTTCCCAATGCCGGCAAATCCACCCTGCTGGCCTCGCTTAGCGCGGCCAAACCCAAAATAGCCGATTATCCCTTCACCACCCTCACCCCCAACCTCGGCATTGTGGCCTACCGCGACCACCGCTCTTTTGTTATGGCCGATATTCCCGGCATCATCGAAGGCGCGCACCGGGGCAGGGGGCTGGGCCACCGCTTCCTGCGCCACATTGAGCGCAATGCCGTGCTGCTGTTCATGGTGCCGGCTGACGCGGATAACATCCACGCCCAGTACCTGACACTGGTGAGCGAACTCGAAAAATACAACCCGGAACTGCTGGCCAAACCCCGCCTGCTGGCCGTATCGAAATGCGACCTGGCCGATGAGGAGCTCCGCCAGCTCATGGCCCGGGAAACCCCGGATGATATCCCCTACCTGTTCATCTCCGCGGTGACGGGCGAAGGCCTCGACACCCTGAAAGACACCCTCTGGAAAATGCTGCAAACCGGATGAAAAGCCCGGGCAAAGCCATTAGTCCGTAAGCTCTGGCATGTTCGGTAATGAAATAATCCCTGCATCGCACTTTATTTTCCTATAATTAATACTCCTGTCACAAACAAGTTGCATTCCGCCTATATTATCCATTGCGTTTTTCAGTCACTTTTAACCGGATTTAACACAAGAAATATTTCCGCAACCAACAGATTAGCCCCCCCTATATATCAATAATGTTATAAACTATATAATTTGAATAGTCACAAAGCATAGATATGTGTTAACAATGAAATGATAAATTTTTTCAAAACTTACAAGGTAAACCACGGAGATTCCCGAAAATCCGGAAGAGAGTAGGGGTAAATGAAAAAGAATAATCATGAAAAACATACTTACCTTAATAACGTTAGTACTTGGAATTACTACTTTTTTTTCCTGCAATAAAACTGATAATTTAATTGATGATATAGTAAATGATTCTACCAATAGCAAGACATTAACTGTTGGAGATTTCTTGGATAATTCAAGCGATACGCTGGACCAACGAGTGAATTATTGCTTATATGATATAGCGTTAGCATTAAGAGAAGATTTATTAAATAATACCATATTAGTTGATTTGATTAATGTGGCTGACAGTAATAATGGAGAAGTGAATTTGTATGATTTCTTCAACGATCATACAGCTTTAAAAGATAGTTTTAAATATCGCCTGGCCCAAATTACAGGCAATGACCCTGAAACCTTTAATTATGAAGATTACATTCGAGTCCATTTAACCTATGATACAGTTTATCAGCCCTATATTACTATTGTAAATATGGACACGCTTAACCAAAATCTTACACCATACATATGTGTAGGTGCTCAAATAAATGAAGACAATTGGCCCGGATATGAAGACAATATTCTTAAAATGACAAAAGTGGGAGGGGAATGGAGCATTAGTGCAATTGGTGAAACAGAAGCCACTACTTCATCACATCCGGTCTTAGTAATAAACAATGGATTATCAGAATCGGGGGTTGATTTAGATAAAATTGCGGTTGATGTCAGCAATAAAACAAATTCAACTGCCAGATACTACCAAGATGAAATTCAATTAAATTTTGCTTACGAAAAAAGTGGTAAAATTGATTATAGAATTTACACAGCCTATTATTTTCATGGTTATACATATGAGCTAAGGGCTCTATTTAGTAAAAAGAAAATTAATAGGTGTGATATCGGCAAGAAAATAGTACTGTCGTTTGAAGTTACTCCATTTTCTGACGCAATGAAAATCAACAATTGCAATACAACGCTAATAAATATTGAATATGATTGGTATGCGAGTAAAAAATTGGTCGGTAAAATTTGTCATCCTATTGGCGGGACCCAACAATTTAAATCATCCATTAAATATAAAAAAGAATGGTATCATTTTAAACCCACCAATATTGGTTTTGACTTTCCACAGCATTTACCGCAGAATGGTTCACAATATGTTCAAAGCAATCAAAAGGGGTATATTAAATTGTCAAGAATAGATAATTAATCATGTTTAGAGCTTTTTCGAGTCTTACTATCCTTATTATTTTCTGTATAATAAGAGCTTATCCTCAGCAAAAAGGAATTGTATTTTCCTTGGTTCATAATGGTGTAGGAAACAATATCAGCCTGGATTATCAATATAACAAAAGCAGAACCAGCCTTTTTCTTGGTTTCAAGTATCATATAAACAAACCTCCCGTTGACAACGGCTTAATGCTGGGGGATGCCCGGGCATTTAACCTGTTAGGACATTTTGGAGTTAATTTTGGCCTTTCCTATAAAATTTGGGATGTAAACGACAAGATTCAATTAAATACTTTCTACCACAGCCAGTATTCATATTTGGGACTCGATAATATGGGTTATGTTCCATTGGGCTCATTTTATGACACCCTGTCAAATAATTATGTAGATATATATTCACGCTTGCATGATTTGGTGCGCCCAGGTTTAATCATTGAACAAAATATTGGGCTTGAGGTAAAAATAACATTAACTGAAAAAATTAAATTATCGGAATGGATAGGTTCAGGCATTATGATATATTTTAACGAGGATGAGGTAAATCTTAATCATCCTGGAGCTCCGAATTGGGAATTTATTGTTCCATTATTCAGAATAGGGATTGAGTATGTTTTATAAAATCCTCTGGATTAGACTTTGCAAGACACACAACAGGAAAAAACAATCAGGCAATGCGTGGAAAATATTTATTCCTGTCAGCGCTGTTTTTAATCATTTGTCCACACAGCTTATTCCCGCAGGACAAGAGTGTTGAGTTTTCATTTGTACACAATGGTATTGGAAACAATTTAAGTTTTGAATATAAAATCAATAAAAAAAGACTTACCTGTATGGTTGGTATGAAGTATCACCTGAACAGGTATCCGGGAGATAAAAAGGGCATTCTTGGAAACGGACGTGCTTACAACTTTTTTCAACATTTTGGTACTACAATGGGAGTGTCTTATGATGTTTGGGAAGCGAATAACAGGGTATCATTTAATGCCTTTTATCATAATCAGGTTTCGGTGTTGGGATATATGTATTACGAATTTGTTCCGGTCGGTTATTTCTATGATCCGGTGGTAAATAAAAATGTATTAGCCTATTCTTATGAATTGCAAAAGTTCGATCCGGTACTGATCATCGAACAAAACATGGGGATAGGAGCCAAACTGGTAATTACTAAACAGATTAAGGTTACGGAATCAATTGGTTCAGGGCTCATGCTATATTTCAATCAGAATAAGACAAATCAGAAAGGTGTTGGAGAACCTAACCTGGAATTTATTGTTCCTTTTTTCAAAATTGGCGTGGAATATACCTTTAAAAAATAGCGAAAATTATTTAGGGGTAAGCCAAGCGCTGTTAAAAGTATTGATTCATACACCTTCCGCCAGCCGGCTCTTTAGCCTTGTGGCTATGGATTTACGCCTCACTCCTCACACTATTCCTCACTACAAACAATTTCTTAAGCTCCTGCTTATCCCTGTATATAATGGAAGCCGCATCTGACACCTGCCGCACGTAAGCCCACATGTTGTTCAGTATTTTGACCCGCTGGGCGGTGCGCAACAACCGCTGGCGTTTGAAGAGTTCTTGTTCTTTTTCGGCCTGCAGCAATTCATCGGCCCTTGTCTGCAGGTTGCTGATCAGCGCAGCCGGCATGCCCGCGGCCATCAGTTCGGCCTGCCACAGCGAGGCCAGCTCGCTGGCCACCAGGGTGTTAACCAGCACCCTGTGCGGATACCTGATCAACAGGCTCGGCTGGCGGTAGTTCAGGGCCCGGTATTCCGGGCTTCCGGCTCCGAAGGCTTTTTGTACATAATATTGCAGGTCTTCGATGGAACGCAGTGCTTCCGCAGTTTTTTGCTCCACGGCTTCGGTTAATTGGTACTGTTCGTCCAGCGTTTTTTCATCAGTGGGCTGGCTTATGGCCAGGTCAATGGCTGCCTGCCAGTCGTTTTGCCAGGCAGGACCAAATTGCGCATCAAAAGCCGTGAAATCTGCTTCATGCAGTTTGTAATGCTCCAGCAGTACCGTGGCTGCCCGGATGGCTTCGCTGTCGGTCAGTTTGTAATCTCTATGCGTGCCCATATTCAAAGGTTTTCCGCTCTGTCAACTGGTGGATAGTAATTTCAAATTCCCGGATGATATATTTGAAAACGGGACAGTATTTTCAATTTTCGGGATAATCTATTCAAACAATGTAACGGTATTTTCATAAACCAGGAAAAAGCTTACAAAAACGGGATAATACTTTCAAAAACCGGGACAATATCTTCAAATTTTAGTACGGTTCTTTCAAAATTTGGATAACATCTTCGAATTCCTGGATAACGTTTTCAAAAATGCGATAACCTTTTCAACTCCCTGAATTCATCATCCGCTTACCTGAATGTATCTTCCCATGATTTCATTCACTTTCCCGCTTTTTGAAACCCGTGTCCCATATCTTGCAATAACTATCCGCAATGTTGAATTCAATATTCCTGGTTTGCCGTCAATTTCCTGAAAATTGAAACCACTTTCCCGCTGTTTTTTTCATTGTTACCACGCCCGGTAATAGTTTTCCTGCTATAAAAAATATTGCCCGCCCGGGAAAAGGCCCCTACACGGTCTGAGAAGCTTAGTGAATCGGCCCTCCGGTTCCCGTTCCGGACAACCACACCTCATTCAACAGCCGGCACAATACCCGGTTTGAACCGTTCACTCAAAAATACAAATATACACATATATGACAGGTATGCGTGGCGAACCCAAGCCCGTGAGTCTGAGCAATTAGCCCACATTAACATTAACAACATGGCAAACCATATTTCATCTGATCTTATAATCGACAGCAGTGTGAAATCTATATCAACAAATGGAACCAGGATTTCAGTGCAAACTTATATGCCTCATATTTCCCATTAGGTTTTTCAATATTCACATTACCTTCACTGGTTGGAGAAAAAAAATCAAAAAATGCTATTTCAATCCATATTATCCCTCAATGAAGGCAATGAATTTCGTTGGATATCGGACATCGGGCTTATTTATTCGCAAAGACCTGGTAAGCATATCAGCATTGAAGCCAGCCTCAGGGGAGCCTGGTCAAAGGGATATGTCATGCGGACAGATCCGGAATATAATATTTATGGCGCGAATGACACCTTAACCGGCAGTTATAAAAAGCAGTTTAAGTATATCGGAATCGGGCTGGGCGTTTCATATCGTTTATAACCGCCCATTACCATCATATCATACAATACCATTTAATGCCTTTTAACCATGTTGGCCAAAGGCCTCGACACCCTGAAAGACACACTCTGGAAAATGCTGCAACCCGGATGAGAATCCCGGGCAAATCCTTTAGCCCGAAAGCTATGCCATAACCGGTAACAAAATAATCCCTACATCGCACTTTATTTTCCTTTAATTAATACTCCTGCCACAAATAAGTTGCATTCCGCCTTTGTTATCCATTGCATTTTTTTAGTCACTTTTGACCGGATTTAACACAAGAAATATTTCCGCAACCAACAGATTACCCCCCCCCCTACATATAGAATAAATCATAAACAAACAAATTTACCTGGTCACATATCAGGCGCATATGATACAGAAAAAGTGATTATTTATATCGAAACTCACCGGAGTAAACCACGGAGATTCCCGAAAATCCGGAAAAGAGTAGGGGAAATTAAATAAGCAAATAATGAAGAAAATAGCTCACTTAATATTGGTTGGTTTATTGATATTATCTACGTCATGTGAGAAGCATGAACTTTCGTCTCTAAATCAAGAACAGAAACCATTCCTAATATATAGCCAGAAGCCATGGCCAATTAAAGTTTGGATAAAATTTGTAAGAATGCATCAAGAACCATTGTATGGCCCTCCCTGTTATGGAACTTCACCTTGTATCCATTGTACATGTCCTCTGGGCATTTGTATCTGTGCCGGAATAAGGATTAATTCAACAAAAAGTTTAACAGACAGTGAAATCGCAAATCATTGGGGTAATGGAATCGCTGAAACAGATTCAATTTCAAAATTTATAATTACTTTCAATCAGGAAACCGCCTTACCTGATAGCACAATTAGCATCGATGAAGATTATATGATTAAGGACTCAGTAGCCTGGGAGTTAGGGTATGATTCAATACTGCTTCACAATGGAGTCTATTCTGTTAACATGGACACTAGTTTGTACGGAACTGTCGCAATTACTGCTGATTTATACCATTAATTACTAGCTATGAAAAATAAGTTTTGGCTTTTCTTAGCAGGATTATTAATCATATTTACTATAAGTTGTTCTCCGTTTTACGGGGTGTTAATAGGTTACAGGGGCTTTACTATAAAAATGCCACGATCTAAAATCGAACGTTTTTATACTAAAAACCATATTGAGCAAGTATATGTTATCGATTCGGCCCTTTATGTAAATGAATTCAGCAATATACAAGAACCAAAATTTTACCAGGCTTTATTTCAGCCTATTCAATTAAGAATTTATGATAGTAATCAGGAATTGGATACTTGGATTACTAATTGTTTTGTTTCCGGATTCCCAAATCTTAAATGGGATGAGTATATCAATTTCGATACAACACCTCCGCAATACATTTATCCAGAAAATTTTTTACTGGATAGCCTTAAACAAAAAGAGCAATTCAGTTATATTGTTGATTTTGACGGAAAATCTATTAGTCAATCTATAAATGAGCCATATGATTATTTGTTTGTAATTTTTGCCTCGTTGGCTTTTAAAAGGCAAACAAAAAGATTAATTAAAATGGTTCAGAAATGGATTAGCATTCACAATGAATTAAACTGTAAGCTGGCAATTGCTTATAGTGATCCGATTACTATATATTTTGCAACAACACAGGCTCCTGCCGAGTAGTTGAAAAAATCAATTTCTTCAGCAAAAAAGAAAGTTTGCCTTTGACCCAGTAATATATCTGCCGGTTTCAGCTTCCCTTTTTCCTGCCTTAATGATATGTCCAATGTGTGTCCGCTGAAAGGTTTTATTGCATAGCCATTATAAGCAGTTTTTCATACACCTTCCGCGAGAATGAAGTTAATGATTATGCCCACCCACACACATGTGAATACATACCATAGCTAAAAAAATCGGTTACAGTATAGAACCCCGGTTTTATTCGTTACAGAATTCAGTCACAAATTGCCGGTTTTGACACATGAGATATTTTCGCAACCAACAGATTACCCCCCCTATATATAGAAAATATTATCAACAAACAAATTTACCCAGTCACGTATCAAGTGTATATGATACAGATAAATTGGTAATTTATATGGAAACTCACCGGAGAAAACCACGGAGATTCCCGAAAATCCGGAAGAGAGTAGGGGAAAATTAAATCATAATTGCAATGAGGTTTAAAGGTATTATTTTGGCTGTTATATCTGCCATTATCTTAAGCGTCATTTTCCAATCATGTGAAAAGAAAAGCTTTAATGAGTTAGAAGTTACACATTTTGATTTAGGAGGTGTTCACAATAAACTGACTTCCTGCTCAGATAATGACCTGGACAGCATTCAGATTGTTGACGGAATGCTTAAATTTAATAGTGTAGATCATTTTAGAAGAGTGCTTGAATGTCTGGAGTATGAGGTGGAAGCACATAATGACAGTTTTGAAACGGCCTATTCAAGTTATACAGATGAACAAATGGATTCAATAGCCGATTTGATTGGTTTTAATGAGTGGCAACCGTTAGTTGATTTTGAGACAAGACTTGGTTTTTATTCAAGAAGGAAGTATATAGAAGATAAAATCGTTCAGTGGTTAGATACAAGTAGCATAAATATCCCACTACAAAACAATCCCGATAATTTGGATGGAGTAAGTGAAGAATTAAGAACATTATTAAATGTGGATGGGAATGTCATGATAGATAATTCTACCTACAACTTTATTGTAAGTATGTTTAATCCTCAATGCAGAAGAATACACCATAATTATGCAACATATGTATACGATAACGGGAATAAATATTATGAAATAAAGGTGGCAGTTAATAGCTTGCCAATAGTTAAAACTATGACAGGAAAAGTTACAAACTTTGCAATCAAAAAGGGGAAATGGAAAAGATCCCGGGCGAGATTATTTGTCCAAGTTTCTGGTTATGATAGGGATGCGGACTGTAATTTTCCACTTCCAGATGGTGCATTTAAAGGTCCTAAAAGGAGGAAATCATTAACAGCTAAATCTAGATATTGGCAACCTCCTACATGGATAAAGTTTAAAAAGAAAGAAGTACAAACATTGGCCACTATTAATAGTACAATTTCTGGTACCGTATTATTAAATTGGTGATCACATATAATATGAAAAAAGTATTGCGCTACAACAATAAATTGATAGCATTTCTCATA
>CAYRDC010000042.1:0-12032 GCA_964422925.1 uncultured Chitinophagales bacterium
TATTGGGTTCCTTCAGAAAATCGAACCAGTCTGCCATACCTTCCGTACTCCGGAAGTATTCCAGGCCGGCCAGTACTTGTTTTACCTTCCGGTTGAGCCTTTCATGGTGGTATTGATCATACTGTAAACCCGTATTCCAGACTGTAATAACCCCAATAATCACAAAGGTGAGCACGATAATCAGGATGATCACCGATTGAATTCTTGCCCGGAAAGTAGCCGGCCAGCGGAAAGGCAGCGGTTCTCCATGCAAGGATGTTCTATACAGAGCAATGGCCACCCAGGAAAGCACGATAAACAACAGGAAAAAGCAGAAGAAATAGGAAGACAGGGAAATAATGCTGAAAGGCCCGATAACCGGCACGGAGACCCACAGACTCTCACCTTTGGTAATTACATGCACCAGGTGTTCGAAGTCATTCTCGGTAAACTGATAATAAAGGCCCGGTTCACCCCCGGAATACCGCTGCCGGTATGAGTAGTTACCCTTGCGGTGCACCAGGAGACCCCGGCTGTAAACGGCATAGCTGTATCCCTCATATTCCCCGGAAGAGCGCACCTTTTGTTCCAACAGCAACTCCGGGTACACATTGGAATAAGTCACCTGGTTGGGGAAAAACTGTAATGCCAGGAACCCGAGGGTGTCATCAGAACCCTTTTTATGAATCGGTAAAATGGACTCATAATAGTAATTACCCGGGTATGGGCTCATATAGTACAGGTCATTGTAAAAGCTGGTAAAAGAGATACTGTCCCGGGCAGCCTCGAGTTTAGTCAGGGTGGGCGCCATAGGATCCTTATAGCGCATACTGTCGGTCGAATAAGTATGAATCCGGATGGAATACTTGCTTAACCACTCCCGGAAATACAGGTAATTGATCCGGTCAACCAGCGGCTTGCGGGATATGAAAGGATTTTTAAAAAAACCGGCCACCAAAACATCCTCCTGTAAAGGTTTGCGGATATCGTAAAAATGAAATTCAAACAGGGGGTCTCTTTGCTGTTCAAGCCGGGTAATAAACAACTTCCGTTTTTCGACATCGCGCTCATGGTTAAAGCGGTGGAAAAGCCAGGAAGCAAAGACTGAAAAATAAAGCAGCCAGACAATGAGTCCTGAAAAACTGCGAAGGGCCGCCCGGCCGATCACGAACCAGGTCAGCAAAAACACAAAGGCTATTCCGCTAATATAAAAGAGGACGGGATGTAAACCGGTGCCTGAATACATGCCCAGCGGTAAAAAACCAAGCATGGCTAACGCCAACGCCATGAGCCGGTGCTTTGCAGACGGCCCGGCTGATTCCAGTAAGGAGATAACCCGGTAAGAAAACACAAACAGGGCCAGCAGGAGCAAGCCCGTATCCAGCAACCCGACAAAGCTGTAAATATCCAGGGTCAGGAAGTTATTGATATCAAAAGAAATACTGGAGTCGATAACCAGGTTTTGCACACTCCGGCTGCAGACAAGCAACCCGGTAAACACCAGGAAATAGCCCAAAGCCATGGCGAGGGGCAGCCACTTTTTCTCCAGCTCCAGCCGGCCATTTTTCAGCATCCTGAAAAAGAAAACAGCCAACCAGGCAATGACGAGGACATTGAGGGTAAAATCTCCCAGGGATGGAGAGAGGGCGCTGGACGCATAATGGACTGGGTCGAACAGCCTGGTGTGATACAGCATGGCCGGCCATCCGGAAACGAGCATGGCTTCCCGCAAACCCAGTATTACTACGGCAAGCAGGGTAAAAACAGCCAGGGGATGAAATATTCTCCTGAAGTACTGCGCCCATTCATTGATAAAAACAAACAGCGACAATAAAGCAATGCCGATCAATACCCCCTCGGGCCATCCGGGACGGGGTGCATCGCGCTGTCCTTTCCAATAGATATAAAAGAGGGCTTTCCCCTGTTCGTTCCGGATCTCTTTTCCACCTTTTATGGGTTTTAAGGAAAAAGCTGCGTTCTCCGGGGCCAGCACATCGAAAGCAAAGCGGCTTTTCAGGTAAGCGTTTTCAATCGGGTATTCGTATTTCAGGGGCATCAGCCCGAATACCTTAATATGTTCCGGAAGCTTTACCGATTCAGGTGTCCGTACTATTTCATAATACCCATTACGCAGCCTGACTACCCGGTCAAAGCGGGTACCGTGCAACACATTGGAAGATGGCAGGGCTTTATTCCCTGACCAAAAAAGCAAGCTGTCTCCCTGGTAAGCCAGCAGAATAAATGGTAAATCAGATAAATCCCGGAGTACTTTTTCACTTAAATCGTCCCGGACAATGGCCTGCAGCAGGGAAGTATCTTGTAAGGTTTCCTCAAGCTGCTCCTCCCCTTCATACAAATGGTTTTGAATGGAACGGGCAATTTCCGAAAGCGTAGGATGACTGACCCGGTAGTGATAAATAAGGCGCGCAGCAGCAAAAGACAATATGCTGATAAGCAAAACCCACCATATCCTGCGCAAACTGCTAATCATCCGGGATTGAAATTTAACGCAAATTTGCCAATTCAATCCCGGATTTTATGCAGTTCTGAAAATGTAGCCCCGGAACGCCAATAAACCGTAAGGCTTCCTCTTAGGGGAACAGCACTCCCGGATACTGTGTCACATCCACCCAGGGGATGGTGGAGCCATACGCGGCATTGATCACCTTTATAAATTCATTGGCAATCAGGGCATTGCCCCTCGGAGTCAGGTGTATACCATCCAATGAAAAAGCTCCGCCTGAAACGAATTCAGCGGAAAGCGTAATACCGTTAAAAGTCAGACCGGTTTTAACACTTTGGAAAAAGTTATTTACATCAAAATAAGCCAGGCCATATTGATTGGCCAGATTAGAGAGTATCTGGTTGAATTGGGTTATTGCATTGTTAATCGCGGTGACTTCCGCGCTATCCAGCACATATTGCACAGGAATCGGTACTACAGAACCCCACTGGGCGCACTTCAGGCTGTCCTGCGGAAGACTCAGCAACAGCAATTCCCCTTTCTTAATCTGGCGGAACCCGGCCGGATGATCCGGATCGGCAATCACGAAAGGATTCGGTCCGGCCTGGAAATGGACATGGGGAGCCGCCTGGTAAGCCGCATTCAACAAATCGGCTGTCGCCTGGTCGAGCACCAGACCGTTGTAGGGAATGGTGTTGAAAAAAGGAATACCCGTAATATCCGGAATATTGGCCACCACCCCTTTGGCTCCGTTGCTGGTCAGAGTATCGAGTATGAAGGTCATAGCTGCCTGGAACAGATTGGCATCGCTTATGCCCATGTTTGGTAAATTGGCATCGTTGCCCCCGGAAAGGGCATACATCAGCACGTCATTGTTGCCAAGCCAGATGGTAAAGAAAGTTGGATTCAATGCCATGGCATCCCCGATAACGGAGGCCATCGGCCCGGAAGCCATCCTTCCAAAATAGGGATTTAAAGCTCCGTAGCCGGGAATACCCATGTGTATGGCCCGGATTCCGGGAACCCCCATATTATGAAACGGGCCTTGCGTGGCATAAATATTCAAAAGGTTTGAAGGATCGGGTGTGGCGTTTTGCAGCACCGGTCCGAGCGAAGTTTGCCCCAGGCAATCGGTGGCCATGCCCAACACAAAGTGCGGGCCCAATACCCCAACATCATCACTCACCCAGGGGATATTGAATTGCGGCACCTGCATTTGCCGGGCCAGGAGGTTGGCAAACCCGTTTTCCTGACCTGATTTGTACAATTGGCCGTCCGCATAGCCGGCTGTCACGGAATTTCCTAATGTTACAAACGTGCTGAAATCCGCTGAGCCACTGGTAAATTCCGGAACAGGCAGTACCGGTGCTTTACAGGTAACCAGGCTCAGGGCAATCGCTATAATTAGATATGTTACTTTTTTCATGATGTATCTTGTTTACCAGGTATAACTAATGCTGAAACCGGGTAGCAGGGCGCGTGTCTTGAACGTGCCGCCAAAATTGGTTTCCAGGTTAATGTCATCGCGCATAGCTCCCTCGATATAAAGCAGGCTCAGGTCAGCCCCAAAGCCTTTCCCGAATTTCAACCCAAGACCAAGCGTAACACCCAGCTTATCGGAATCAGGTGTTTCGGGAGTCAGGTAACCAGTGGGAATCGGTGTGAAGTCATAAAAAGCACCCCCCCTGACTTCTATATTGGAACCCACTTCATAGGCACCGCCAAAGCGAAGGGCCACACTGTTTTGGTAATTCCTGGCTGAATGCAAATCCGACAGACTGGAGGTATTATCTGTAAAATCGATGACCAGGGAATCGTAAACATTCCATCCAACAAAGTTCACATCTGCGGCTAGGCTTAGCCCGTTGGCATTTCTATACCCAAGACCCAGGGAAGTCATGGCCGGCATGGTAAGCCCTGTGGAAAATTTGGTGTCCGGAAAAAGGCTGCCCAGGGAAGTGGGTACCGTAAAATCCGCTGATCCGTCTGCCACAATAGCTTTCAGGGCGCTGCGGTAATCCAGCCCTACAAAAATCTCATTGGTAATCTGGTATTCCGCACCGGCATTGAAACCATATCCTTTGGCTCCTCCATTTAATACAACGCTTCCTTCCGATCCGTCCTGGCTATTCAGCGGCAATGCTTTGCGCATCATAAAGGAACCGGTGGCAATGATTGGTCCGGCCCCGAAACCAAGTTTATCTCCAATGCGGACACTGAAAGTGGGCTGGATATAGATGGTTTTCAAGCTGGCTTCCTGGATGGTAAAACGTCCCATCCAGTCATCCGGCCAGCGGGTGCCACTCCCGTAAGGCGTATAAACCGCCAGGCCGGCTGTATACTGCTTTTCGGCCCCGAAACTGTACATGGCGTAAGCATTGAACGGGGTGCCCGGGTTGTTTACCGTAGCGGCAGTGTAAGTCCCGGGATTTGGTTCGCGGTAAGCGGTAGCCGCATAAATCAAATGACCACCCAGCATTACCGCATTGCGGTCGGGCAGCAAAGCCACCGCACCAGGGTTAAGCGACAGGCTGGCGGCATCCAGCGGAAGCCCAACGCCTGTTAATCCCATACCGGACTGACGGGTGCCCTGCAGGTACACCTGAAATCCTCCGGCATAAACTGTGTACATCAGGCAGCTGAATGCTGCCAGGGCCAGAATCCTTTTCATATTTTCAATTTTGGTTAGTTCTTAAATATTCGGGCTGGTTGGCTTCAGGTTATATGCCCTTTGCCTTGGCTTCATTCCAAAGGGCATCCATTTCTTCGAGGGTCATTTGCTCCAGGTCAACCCCTTTCCTGGCTGCCTGTTCTTCAATAAACTGGAACCTGGCTATGAATTTTTTATTGGTTCGCTCCAACGCCAGTTCAGGATCAATATGCAGGAAACGGGCATAATTGACTAAAGCAAACAATACATCCCCGAATTCTTCCTCTAATTTAGCAAAGTTTTCAGTAGATAACCTTTCAGTCGATTTAAATTCATTGATTTCCTCCTCCACTTTGTCCCAGACCTGCGGCAGGGTTTCCCATTCAAACCCTACTTGTTTGGCTTTATCCTGAATGCGATAGGCTTTTACCAATGCCGGCAATGAAGCCGGAACCCCTGATAAAATGGATTTTTTTCCTTCTTTCAGCTTTAGCTTTTCCCAGTTTTGTTTGACCTCAGCCTCGGAGCTTACCTTCACATCTCCGTAAATATGCGGATGCCGGTGCTTGAGTTTGGCGATTTCATCCCGGATTACTTCCCCGATATGAAACCAGCCATTTTCTTCACAAATCCGCGCGTAAAAGACCAGGTGAAGCATGATATCGCCCAGTTCCTCCTTTAAGGCTTTTTGGTTTCTCTCGGTGATGGCGTCTGCCAGCTCATACATTTCTTCAATGGTCAGCATCCGGAGACTTTCGAGGGTTTGCTTCCGGTCCCATGGGCATTTTTTCCGCAAGGTATCCATCACGTCCAGCAATTCTCCAAATGCTTCCATCTTATCTTTCCTGGGCATGGTTTATTGATTTTTAACTTAAATTCCCGAACCCGGATTCAACAAGGGTTGTTGAAGAAGTAAAGATAGACTTATTCGTATTTTTGCGGCTGACAATTTAAATAACAGGTATGATAAAACTTCTGGTGGTTTTTGCCATTTTAGGTATCGCGTTTATGGGACTCGCCCTGCGGGTTATTTTTATAAAAGACGGTGAATTTCACGGCACCTGCGCCACGAATAACCCGGTATTGAAAAATGAACTCGGGGAATGCATTGTTTGCGGCAATAAGCCGGAAGACAATTGCGAACGAAAAGACAATCCCCGGAGCCGTTTCCGGTTTAAGAGGCTGTTTTAGTCCTCCGGTTTACCAAGGAATTTGTCAAAGCCACCGGATTTCATTTCGGTCAGTATTCCTTCAGCGTTTCCCGCCAGCAATAAAACTTCCACATCCGGCAAGCTGTCAATCAGGGCAATGGCCCGCTGGCTGCCCAATACCATACAGGCTGTAGCCAGCGCATCAGCGGTCATACAATCCGGGGCAACGACTGTAGCGCTTAATACATCATTCAACTCGGGAAACCCGGTGCGCGGGTTGATGGTATGGGCATAGGTTATGCCGTCAATCACGCGCTGGTTGCGATAATTGCCCGAAGTGGCCACCGCGTTATTCTCCAGGAACAGAATTTTATAAACTTCCGGAGCCGCATCCGGCCTGGCAGCCGGTTTTTCAATACCCACTTCCCAAGCTTTTCCTTCCGGCCCCGATCCATGTGTGCGCACTTCCCCGCCAATTTCCACCAGGTAATTTTCCACCTGCTGCCGCTCCAGGAATTCCGCCAGAACATCAACCCCGTAGCCTTTGGCAATAGCACTGAAATCAAGCTGCGCGGCCGGATTGTCGCGGGTTAGTACATTTACCGTGTCCCCCTCATCCGTAATGGCAAGGTTCAGGTGAAAGGCTGAAAAATCGACCAGGGATAACAAGGAATCAACCGCTGCGGAGTCTATTTTTCGCGTGGTATCCACATACCCGAATCCCCAGTAATTCACCAGGGGCATGACAGCCGGGTTGAAGGCGCCATTCGACCATTGATATACCGTCTTCGACCTTTTGAATACCTGGCTAAAATACTGGTCCAGGTTGATGTGGCTAACGGAACTGTCACGGTTTAACCGGGATATCAACGAAGAATCAATGTAGGTGGAGAGCGATGCATTTACATCATCAAGAAGTTGCTGAAGGCTTGCCGAGAAATCCCGTTGCAGGCTATCCTCGTAAATGCACGACCAGGTAGTGCCCATGGTTTGGCCGCGAAGCCGGGTGTATTGGCTCTTTTCCGAATTATTCCGGCAGGTGGCCAGCGAAAAAACCAAGGCAGCGGCCACCCAAAACAAAGAAAACGGGGCTTTCCTGCCCCGTTTTGTTCTTCCTTGATTTTTGTTAACCGCCAAAATCATCAAAAGCGATATTTTCATTCGGGACACCCAACTCATCCAGCATCTTCAAAACGGCTGCATTCATCATAGGCGGCCCGCACAGGTAATATTCGATTTCTTCGGGTTCAGGATGTTTACTCAGGTAATTATCGTAAACCACCTGGTGAATGAACCCCGTATACCCTGTCCAGTTGTCTTCAGGCAATGGTTCGGACAAAGCTATGTTAAACGTGAAATTGGGAAATTCTTTTTCGATTTCACGGAATTCTTCCACATAAAATAACTCTCTCAACGAACGGCCTCCGTACCAGTAAGACACCTTGCGCTTGGTTTTTTCTGTTTTAAACAGGTGGAAAATATGGGAACGCAACGGAGCCATTCCGGCACCCCCGCCAATGTACACCATCTCCCGGTCCGTGTCTTTGATAAAGAATTCCCCATAAGGTCCTGAAATCATTACCTTATCGCCCGGTTTCCGTGAGAAAACATAGGAGGAACACACGCCAGGGTTCACGTTCATAAAGGCATTTTTATTCCGGTCCCAGGGAGGCGTGGCAATACGGATATTGAGCTTTATGATATTTCCTTCAGCTGGGTGATTGGCCATGGAATAAGCCCGGAACTGGGGTTCTTCATTCACCATCTTCAGGTCCCACATATTGTATTTATCCCAGTCAGCCCGGTATTCTTCCTCCACCTCGATATCATGAAAATCCACCGTAATGGGCGGCACATCGATCTGGATATATCCTCCGGATTTAAATTCCAGGGTTTCGCCTTCCGGAAGTTTTACCACAAATTCCTTGATGAAGGTGGCTACATTTTTATTGGAGATAACTTCGCATTCCCACTTTTTGATGCCGAATATTTCTTCCGGCACCTTGATTTCCATATCCCCGCGCACTTTAACCTGGCAGGCAAGCCGCCAATGCTCCTGGGCTTCCTTCCTGGTAAAATGGTTCACTTCCGTGGGCAGGATTTCTCCGCCTCCTTCCAATACCTGGCATTTGCACATGGCACAGGTACCGCCCCCACCGCAAGCCGATGGCAGGAAGATATTTTTTTCCGCCAGGGTAGTAAGCAACGAACCGCCCGGCTTGGTGATCAGCGGTTTATCCTCCTGCCCATTGATGATAATTTTCACGTCACCGGAAGGAACCAGTTTGGTTTTAGCGTAAACCAGCAGGATAGTAAGTACCAATATAATCAGCAGGAAAGCCAGCGTACTGTTCAGTATAACCGGGAATATGGATAGCCACATGGTGTTCACTTTTTTCCGGATTTATAATTTAATGCCCATGAAACTCATAAAAGCAATGCCCATCAGGCCGGTAATAATAAAAGCAATCCCCAATCCTCTCAGCGGCTGAGGTATCGCAGAATAAGTAAGTTTTTCCCTGATGGCCGCAATGATGACAATGGCCAGAAACCAACCGAAACCAGCTCCAAGCCCGTAAACCAGCGATTCTGCGAAGGTATATTGCCGGGAGCTCATAAACAGGGAACCACCCAATATGGAACAGTTTACCGTGATAAGCGGCAGGAAAATCCCTAAGGCCATGTACAATGGAGGGAAAAACCGCTCCACCACCATTTCAACCAGTTGTACGCTGGAAGCAATCACAGCGATAAACACGATTAACTTTAAAAATTCCAGATCCATGCCGAACAGGCCGTGCTCGCTGAGCAAGCCGTCTTCAATCAGCCAGTTGATCGGTACGGTTATGCCCATTACGAAAATAACGGCCATGCCGAGGCCAAACGCTGTTTTTACCGATTTGGAAACAGCCAGAAACGAACACATCCCCAGAAAATAGGCCAGTACCATATTTTCTAGGAAAGCAGACCGGATAAATAAATTCAGAAGGTCCATATCGGTAGATTAGATGTTAGTTCATTAAGAAACATCGATTAGTTTTCGATTGTACGCCCGTTGAATCCATATCAGCAGCCCAATGATGAACATGGCAGCAGCCGGGGTTAGCATCAATCCATTGTTCACATACCCGGTTCCTTTTAAAATGGGAATTCCCAGTAAGGTGCCACTGCCAAACAACTCACGGAAAAAAGACACAATAATCAATATAGCGCCATAGCCAAGTCCGTTGCCTAATCCGTCCAGGAAGGACTGCCAGGGGCGGTTGGCCATTGCAAAAGCTTCGAGCCGGCCCATCACGATACAATTGGTAATGATCAGCCCGACATAAACCGATAGCTGTTTATACAAAGTGAAACTGAAAGCGTGCAGTATCTGCTCAACAATCGTAACCAGGGTGGCTATGACAACCAACTGGACAATCATCCGGATTTTGGATGGAATGCCGTTCCGGATCAAAGAAATTATCAGGTTGGAAAAAGCTGTCACGAAAATGACGGAGATAGTCATAACAAATGCCGGTTTTACCTGTGTGGTAACGGCCAGCGCTGAGCAAATGCCCAATACCTGAACGGTAATCGGGTTATTGTCATTAAAGGGGTCAACAAGCAGTTTCCGGTTTTTCTTTGAAAACAGTGGTTCACGTTTTTTTTCCGGGCTTGCTGCAACGGTTTGCGTATTACTCATAATTCACCGTTTTTTACTTTTTCAAAATAGGCCAGGTAATTGGCCAGGTCGTCCCTGATCATGTTGGTTACTCCATTACTGGTCATCGTGGCTCCGGTGATGGAATGTACCTGGTGTTTGGGATTGTCGAGTTTTCCTTTTTTAACAATCACAGATACAAATTCATCCCCTTCAAAGATTGTCTTCCCTTTAAAGGATTTTTGGAACCAATCGGTGGTAATCTCGCCTCCCAGGCCGGGAGTTTCTCCTTTGTGCCCAAAGGAAGTGCCATACACCGTATTGAAATCATCTTCCAGGGCAATATACCCCCAGATATCATCCCACAGGCCAGCGCCATACAAGGGAATGATGTAAATCTTGCCGCTGTCCTGGCGGGTGTATATGAAAATCGGTAACAGCCTATCCTGGCCGGCCGGCTTTTTATTTTCTGCCTTCACATCCACTTCTATTGCCGGTTTTCCCTCCAATACCTCGCCTTCCTTATTCAGGACAAGACCGTGGATATTCCGGTCAAAGAAAAGGCCGGGATCTGCTACGGTATCCAGTCCAACGGAACGCAGAATTTCAATTTTCTTTGCCTGCAATTCGTTATGATACTGTTTTTCTTTTAAAGATTCGCTCAGGAATGAGAGCGATACAGCCACTATCACCGTTATGACAGTGGCATACAGGACCATGTATACATTGCTATTTTTATCCACGGGCCAATCGTTTTTTCATGTTTGATTGAATCACCAGGTGGTCGATGAGCGGGGCCAATACATTCATAAACAAAATAGCCATCATCCAACCTTCGGGGTAAGCCGGGTTAATAACACGTACCAGCATACCGATCACGCCAATCAGGAATCCGTAGATATACTTACCCTTTGTGGTTTGCGCGGCTGTGACCGGGTCGGTGGCCATAAAGGCCATCGCAAACAGGAAACCTCCCATAAATATGTGGTAATACCAAGGTATCTGCGTGAACGGGCTATGCCCTATAAGATTCAGGAAAGTGCTCATAAATATAAGGCCCAGTATCATGGAAACCATAATCCGCCAGTCAGCAATCCGGGTAATGACCAGCAGTAAGGCGCCAGCCAGAATGGCAATAGCAGATGTTTCTCCGACACTTCCCGGCATTACACCGAATATCATTTGCCATAAACTATATTGATGGGTTATAGCGTGGAGCCCGGTTAAAGTGCCAACGGCTGTTTCAATGCCTTTCGGATTGGCTCCAAGTCCAAGGGGTGTAGCCCCGGTAAAGGTTTGTACAATGTCAGCGCCCGAATGAACGCCCAGACCAAATAAATCGTGCAGGAAATTCGTATCCCAGGCAATCCATACATTATCTCCACTCATGTAGGTTGGGTAAGCAAAAAATATAAAGACCCGGGCGGAGAGGGCTACATTTAACAGGTTCATGCCTGTGCCGCCAAAAGCTTCTTTTACAATAATTACCGCAAAGGCAGTGGCCAGTGCAACCATCCACAGCGGTATATCAGGAGGCATGATCAGTGGGATAAGCATGCCGGTAACCAGGAAGCCTTCTTCCACTTCGTGCCCCCTGGCAGCGGCAAAAAGAAATTCAATGCCTAAACCCACTACATAAGAAACCACAATAGTGGGCAGGAGTTGGAGCAGGCCAAATGCAAATTTTGGCCAAATTCCGTCAAAATATCCGGTATATAAACCATGTGCTGCATAATGCCAATGGCCGATATTCCACATGCCAAACAACATTGGCAACTGCAAGGCAATCACCACAAAAATCATTACCCTTTTCAAATCCAAACCATCCCGGATATGGGATCCCTGGGTGGTTACCGTTTTCGGGACAAAGAAAAAGGTATGAAAAGCTTCATAAGTAGTATATAAGTATTTGTTTTCCCTTGCCTTGGGTTCCAGCTTGTCAAAAAATCTTCTGATGGCATTCATAGCGGCTGTATTCTGGTTTAACCTTGCAAACGGATCAGTTCAAGACCTTGGTTTACAATATCCTGTATAGGCGTTTTGGAGGGGCAAACGAATTCGCACAAGGCAAAATCTTCCTTGGAGATTTCGTAAATGCCCAATCCTTCCATTTTTTCAAAATCCTGGGTCAAAATAGCCTTCAGC
>CAYRDC010000043.1:0-11940 GCA_964422925.1 uncultured Chitinophagales bacterium
GAGAACCACACGCTCATGATGCCCAGCAGGGCGGCCGTCACTTCCAGGGCCACGAGGTATGGCTCCGCGTTACGGTAGGGCTCGGTGAGGAATTGCAGGATGTCGTTCATATTCCAGAGGTAACTGAATCCCCGCAAAGCAAATGAAAACCTTGTGAAACCGGTAACCCAGTTATTGACCCCCCGCTTTTCAAAGCCCAATACCGTTCACTGCAAACCCACTTTCCGCATCGCTAAACTTTTAAGGGCCGTTGGCTTTTAGTTTTTGGGAGTGAGGTTGGGAGCCTACGGTTTCCCAGCTTCCACGGGTGAGATTCCGGGCCCCCGGACATGGTTCGCAGTACCCTCCGCGCCCGCCACAAAACCCCGCCAGCCAAAAGCCAAAAGCTAACGGCTAAAAGCTACATCAACCCAAACAAATCCTGTGTTCCGATCAGCCGGTTGCTGTTGAACCCTTCGCCATAGGTGGCGCCAATGGCCCGGCCGTATTCGATGGCACGGGCTTTCAGGGCTTCCAGGAATTCGGGGCGCGAGATGGGGGTTTCGGGCTCGGTGGAGTCCGGGTTGTGGAACTGGGAGCGGAAGGCCAGCACGGCTTTCATTTTTTGTTCGAAGTATTGGCTGATGTCCACCACGATATCCGGGCGGTGGTAATAATCCTGGATGTAATGGAGCAGCAGGGGGGTGCGCCAGGGTTCCTGCGGGTTTCCTTCCAGGCGGGTTTCCACCTTGGGCAGCCCGGCCAGGAAAACGGCTTCCTTCACCATGGCGGCCGCGCGGCCGTGGTCGGGGTGGCGGTCGCTGCGGGCGGGTGCCAGGATGATGCGGGGCCGGAACTGCCGGATCCGGGCCGCGAGGGCCAGCAGGCTGTCGCGGTCGTTGCGGAAAAACCCGTCTGCCAGGGCCAGGTTCACGCGTTCCTTCACCCCGAGGATGCGGGCGGCTTCGCGGGCTTCCTCGAGGCGCAGCTCCGCGTTGCCGCGGGTGCCCAGTTCGCCCCGGGTCAGGTCGAGGATGGCAATGTTCCGCCCGGCCGCGGCATGGAGGGCCACGGTGCCCCCGCAGCCGAGTTCCACGTCATCGGGATGGGCGCCTATGGCCAGTATATCGGTGTTCATGGTCAGTCGGTTTTCGGTTCAGGCCGGCTCCGCCAGGGCTTTTTCAAGGGCCTTGCGCACCCTGCGGGCCGTGGGTTTGGTGAAGGGGTAGAAAAAACGCACCACCCGCCCCTGGCGGTTCACCAGGTACTTGTGAAAATTCCACCGGGGTTTTGCGGAGGTATGCCCGTTGCGCGACTTGTCGCCCAGGTAGCGGTACAGCTCCGCGGTTTCCGGGCCCCGCACGTGGATTTTTTCAAACAGCGGGAAAGTGGTGCGGTAGCGGGTTTCGCAAAACTGCCGGATTTCCTCCCCTTCGCGCGGTTCCTGGTTCTTGAAGTCGTTGGAGGGGAAAGCCAGGATTTCGAATCCCCGGTCGCGGTATTGTTCATAGAGTTGCTGCAGGCCCCTGAGCTGTGGCGTGAACCCGCATTCGGTGGCGGTGTTCACGATGAGCAGCACCTTTCCGCGGAAATCCGAGAGGGGGACAGGTTCCCCCTCCACGTTCCGCACGGTAAAGTCGTAGATGGTTTGTTTCATCAGTGCAATCCTTTCATGCTCAGGTAGCGTTCCGCGTCCAGGGCGGCCATACAGCCGGTTCCGGCAGCGGTCACGGCCTGGCGGTAATGGCGGTCGGCCACATCGCCCGCGGCAAACACGCCTTCGATGTTGGTTTTGGTGCTGCCCGGCTGGGTTTTGATGTACCCCAGCTCGTCCATGTCGAGCCAGCCTTTGAAGATATCGGTATTGGGCTTGTGCCCGATGGCCACGAAGAAGCCGGTTACGGGGATTACGGTTTTTTCACCGGTTTCGCGGTTGAGCACCCGCACGCCTTCCACCACTTTTTCGCCCAGGATTTCATCGGTTACGGTATTCCAGTGGATTTCGATATTGGGCGCGGCAAAGACGCGTTCCTGCATGATTTTGGAGGCCCTGAGCTGGTCGCGCCTGACGAGCATGTGCACCTTGTTGCAGATTTTCGACAGGTACAGGGCTTCTTCGGCAGCCGAATCGCCCCCGCCCACGAGGGCCACGTCCTGGCCCTTGTAGAAAAAGCCGTCACACACGGCACAGGCCGACACGCCCCCGCCCTGCAGGCGTTTTTCCGATTCGAGGCCCAGCCATTTGGCCGAGGCGCCCGTGGAGATGATGACCGCATCGGCTTCGATTACCTTGTTTTCGTCAATGGTCACCTTGTGCACGGGGCCGGTAAAATCCACGCTGGTGGCCATGCCGAAGCGGTTGTCGAGGCCGAAGCGTTCGGCCTGTTTGCGCAGGTCTTCCATCATTTTGGGACCGTCCACCCCATCGGGGTAGCCGGGAAAATTTTCCACTTCGGTGGTGGTCATTAACTGTCCGCCAGGTTCCATACCCTGGTACATGACCGGTTCCAGGTTGGCCCTGCCCGCGTAAATAGCCGCTGTATACCCCGCAGGGCCCGACCCGAGAATGAGGCATTTTACGTGTTCAACTCCGTTTTCCATGGTTGTTTCAGTTTTTTTATGGTGCAATAATTATTGTGTCAAGCGTTACCCCGTAACCACCCCATATGCCCAGCCCGCCTTCGATATTGTCGCTAATATAAACAGGCGAGCTGAATGGCCCGCTGTGGTTGCGCTGGTCTTCCAAAGTTCGCCAAAACTGGTAATGGTCATGGTCAATACTGGCCAGTTTCAGCACGACCGTATCCCCTTTATGAAAAAGGCCGTAGGTATCAAAATCAATTTCTGCGGTTCTTGGTTCCCCTTTGGCCAAACTAAATGCATATTGCTGGCCATTGGTAAACTGATCGTCCCATACGGAACCGAAATAACCCGGGTAAAACGGTTCGCTGTTCACCCTGGTAAAGTAGCGGTAGAAATTGCCCAGGGTGTCCGGCTCGGAGTATTTTACCCATAACCAAACCAGGCTGTCGCCATATACCGGGTCGGGTTCTGTCCAGATGGAATCCACAGGTGCCACATTGGGAATGCTGGTATGAGCGGCCAGGACTGTATCCCCGACCTGGATGTCCAGCCGGTAGGTCCGGCCCGTTTGCCCGGTCATGGCAAAGCTCACGTAGGCGCAGTAGTCCTGCCCCGTGGCCTGCTCCTCAGTGATGCCCAGCCATTGGTACACCAGGGGCTTGAGGTAAGCCGGCAGACTGCTTAAGCAGATTTCCTGCAGGGTTTCCGTCTGGTTCCCCGAAGAAACCGTTACCTGGGCATTGTGGACAAACATACCGGACAGGGCGGAAGGGTCGATTTTGGAAAAATACGCCTGGTTGCGGGTCAGAATTACGTAGGGGAAAGAACCGTTTTCAATATGCCCTTCCACCACGATCATTTGCTGCGGTACCGGCAGGTCGAGGGTGATATCCTTCTCACAGCCGGCAAGCAGCAGGATGGTCAGCAGTTCTATGAATACTATCCGTTTCACCTTCAGAATTTAAAATTCCACGATACTGATGGAATCACCGGGAACAGCGACACCTGTTTGGCGCGGATGTCCAACGTGCCGCTGTACAGGTCGCCCTGGTTTTCAAAGTATATGAAAAACGGGTTCATCCGGTTGTAGACGTTGTAAACGGCAAATACCCACTCCGACTGGAATTTCCTGCCGGGCTTGCCGTGCAGGGTGGCCGCCAGGTCCAGGCGGTGGTAATTTGCCAGCCGGTAGCTGTTCCAAGGGCCGTACTGGGTCACTATATTGCCTTCGATCAGGTACCAGGCTTCCGGCATGGTAAAGGCATTGCCCGTGCCGTACACGAAAGTGGCCCCGAAATCCCAGCGTTTGTTGAGCCGGTAATTCAGTACCACCGACAGGTCATGCGTCCGGTCGTATTTGGCGGGGAACGGTTCCCCGTTATTCAAATCGTCAAACTGCCGCATGGTACGCGACAGGGTATAACCGATCCATCCGGTAAGGTCGCCCCGCCTTTTCCGGATAAACAATTCAGCCCCGTAAGAGCTGCCCTTCCCGAAAACAAAACTAACCTCCGGCTCCACGTTCACTTCCGGGGTGAAGCCTTCTTTGAATTCGATCAGGTTGTCCAGGCTTTTGTAATACAGTTCAATGGATGTTTCATAGGTATTTTGCCGGAAATTCCGGAAATAGCCCAGCGCGTACTGGACGGCTTTTTCGGGCGGTACCAGCAGCGAGCTGGGCACCCAGACATCGGTGGGCAAGGTGGTGGAAGAGTTGGAAACCAGGTGTATGTATTGCTGGGTAAAACTGACCGACCCTTTTATTGAACTGTTTTCATCCAGCAGGAAGCGCATGCTCAGGCGCGGTTCCAGCCCGTGGTAAAATTTGATCCCTTCCAGTTTTTTGTAGTGAACGGTATCGGTTATTATCCCCTCTGCATCCCGCACGTAATAATCATACGGGCCCACCTGCTGGAAAGCGCTGTACCGCAATCCGGCATGCAGGCGGAACCGCTGGGTGATGCTGGTTTCATAGCTGGCATATATCCCGGCTTCATGGGCCATTTTATTGGTCAGGCTCGTGCTGATATCCAGGCTGTCATCCTTGGAGAAAAACGAAACTGTGGTGGGAATGAAGGTATGGTAGGTATAAGACGCGCCAAAGGCCAGCTTATGATTGTTCCCAAGGTACCAGTCGAAATCTGTTTTCGCGTTGAGGTCCCTGATTCCGCTGCCGAATTTGAATATATAGTTCAGCTGCTCACCCCGGGTTTCGAAATCGTAATTGTTGTAGATCAAACTGGCATTCATAAACAGCTTATCGCTGAACAGGTGATTCCAGCGGGCAGTGCCGGTGGCATTGCCCCAGGGAATGTCGATCCGGAAATCCCCGGAAGAGGAATGATAGGTAAACACATCCCGCCCGAAATACCCGCTTAAATACACGCGGTCCCTGTCGCTGAAGCGGAAATTGGCCTTCGCGTTCAGGTCATAGAAGTAATAGCCGTTGCCTTCATAATCGGTTCCTTTCAGGAAGGGTTTCGCGAGGATATCGGCATAAGTTCGCCTGCCGGAAATCATCAGGGAGCTTTTATCGCGGAGGATAGGCCCCTGCAGTGTAAGCCGGCTGGAGATCAGCCCGATGCCACCCTGCGCATGCCATTCCTTGTTGTTGCCTTCGAGCATTTGCACATCCAGCACGCTCGACAACCGCCCGCCATACTTTGCCGGCATGCCGCCTTTGATCAAGGTAGCGTTATGAACGGCATCCGGGTTGAACACACTGAAAAACCCGAACAAATGTCCTGTGTTATACACTACCGCTTCATCCAGCAGGATCAGGTTCTGGTCAGGCCCGCCTCCGCGTACATACAGCCCGGTGTTCCCTTCCCCGGCCGATTGCACCCCTGGCAGCAATTGCAGGGCTTTCATGATATCCACCTCCCCCGCCATGGCAGGTATGGATTTGATCTCCTCGATTTGCAGGCTGGTAGTGCCCATTTCAGTAGTCTGCACATTTTCATCGGTCCGGACATCGGTTACCGTGACTTCACCAATTTCCATGGGAACGGGTTCCAGGTCAACATTCCGGGTCAGGTTGGGCTGAACGTCCACCGTTATTTCCAAAACCTGGTAGCCGATAAACTGGTACACTACCGTGTGGGTTCCCACCCCCAGGCTCAGGGAATAAAAACCGTATCCATTGGTCGCGGTGCCCTGCGAGGGATCCTGCTTGTCATAAATATTCACCCCGGGCAGGTTTTCGCCTGTTGCTTTGTCGCGCACATATCCGCTGACCGTAAAAGTTTGCGGTACCGCAAGGCAGGAAAACAACTGAAAAGTAAGCCAGATAAGGGTATGCCTGTTTCGCATGCGCATGATTTCAACAACCATCAGATGCTGAATAAACGATCCGGTTTACCGGGAAGTTTACTGTTTAATAATTTTTTTAACGGTAAAGTTATCACCGCTTTGGATAACCAGCGCGTACAGGCCGCGGGCATAGCGCTGCAAATCCCCAATGGACAGCGAATAATAGGTCTGGGCGTTTATGGAAAACGGCTTTTGCCAAACCAGTTGCCCGGAAGGGTCGAACAGGCGAATAATGATGTGTTGCTCGTAAGGGGAGTAAAAGAACAATTCTACACGATCGCGGAAAGGATTGGGGTAAACCACCGGGCTCAGGTTCCTGGGGATAAAGTCAAAAGAGCCTTTGTCCAGCAAATACAGGGCATTGGCGAAATTGGGTATCCCATAACCGGTAAAATTATCCGGATTGTTGTAATGGTCAGCGCTTTGCTCGATGGCATGGTAGATTTCCATGTTTGATTTATCCGGGAAAGCCTGCCACAGGCAGGCCGCCATGCCTGCCAGGATAGGACAGCTGAAGGAAGTTCCGTTCCCGGCCTGGATGCCTTCCGCGTTGAAGGAAGCCACGATAGCGTTTTTCCCCTGGACCGCCACATTGGGTTTCACCCTTCCGTCAAAAGTGGGGCCATGGCTGGTGAAAGTAGCCGGCTGGCCGTTTGCATCCACCGCGCCTACGGTCAACACACTGTCCCCGTCAGCCGGGGCAATGATATATTGCCAGGAGCTATTGCCTTCATTGCCGGCACTGTTAACCACCAGCATGCCCTTTGAAGCCGCTTTGTCGGCTGCCCGGGTTATAAAGGTGGTATTGCCGTCCATATCGGCATAGGTGTGGTTCATGAGTGAATCGTCAAACCGGAAGTATCCCAGGGAGGTGGACAAAATATCGGCTCCGGCACTGTCGGCAAATTCCGCGGCAGCCACCCAGTTGTGTTCTTCGATGAGCATTTCCGAATCACCGTCTTCCGACCGGAGCAACCAGAAATCCGCGTCCGGAGCCGTACCGATCAGCTTGCCCGGCAAATAGCCTCCCATCAATGACAACACGTGCATGCCGTGTGTATGGTGGGCATACACTATGGTGTCGCCATCCACAAAATCGCGCGTGCCGAGTATTTGGCCCCGGGCATGCAGCCTTTGAAAGGCTTCCAGCGTATCGGCCCCGGCAAACCCGGCATCGATTACGGCAATCACCATCCCTTTGCCGGTGTATCCCAACTGGTGCAAATAGTCGCCATTCAGCATATGGATCTGGTTCCAGGAAGCGCCATAAAAAGAATCCAGGCCGGTTTCAGGCAGTTGGAGGATGGTTTTGGCCCGCAGCTGATACCCCGGTTCCCATCGCAGCCTGGCCACCTGGCGGGTGTCCTTCACAAAGGAATATTGCCCCGCCTGGCTGATTAACAGGGAATCATTGGTGGAGACGGCCGCGGCATTGAACCAACGGGACGTGTACAGGATGTGAAATCCCAGGCTGCGCAGGCTGTCCACATAGGCGCGGGTAACCGGCATATCGCTCCAATCCACTGCGATGCCCTGCCGCTGCCTCCGGTCAAGGGCGCGCTGGCTCAAAAAAGCCTCCGGGTGCTGCAAATCATACCCGTTGCCGGCCTTGTCGGTAAATTCGATCCAGTATTTGAGGGAATCTGTCTGGGCAGGAAGATGCCAGGCCAGCAGCCCGAAAATAAACGGTAAACACCAGCGAATCAGCTTATTGCACTGACTTGATCCGCATGCGCAGGATATATCCACGGTTGGCTTTTTCTTCCCAGGGGTCATTTCCAATAGGTATGCTGCTGCCTACAAAACTAAGATTATATAATTCACGATACACCAACCCAATGCCTTTGGCGTACTGAGCCACAGACCAGCGCCTTTCCAGCAGGTTCTCGTCATCCACCTCGATTATGGTCAGGGTGGAGTCGAATGACAACCCGTTTACGGTAGCCGGCACATCTACCTGGTCATACCGGTAAGTCCAGCCCGTATAGAATTTAAACGTGTCGGTAGAAGGAATATAAGCGTTCCCCTGCCAGGTTTCGCCTGCTTTGGGAGGAAACACCAGGCGGATAAACCGCAGGTTTTCTTCGACCCGTTCCGCGCTGGTCTGGTTGCGTACGGCATACCAAACCGGGCCTGTCTGCCAGGGTTTGGAGGTATCCTGCCGTATATAGCGCTCTATGCGATAAGCCGTGCGGCCCTCAATGTCCGTAAACTGCCCGGCCACCACTTCCCTGACCAGCCAGTGGAAAGTGTCCCGGCCGTCCACGTACAGGGGGCTGTAAATGATGGAATCTACTTCATAAACAACCGTATGACCTGTCTCCAGCGGGAAATAGGCATATTTGTAGTCGATGGTATAGGGTTGCTTTTTACAAGCCGCCAGCGCGAGGGAGATCCACAGTACAGACAGGAGAATACGTTTCATAATCACTATCCGCTTGAACGGTAACGGAAAGGAATGGTTACAAGTTATAGCTTTCCAGGATTACTCCGCCCCCGACCACATCATCGCCTTCATAGAAAACCGCTGACTGCCCGGGGGCAATTCCCTTGACCCAGGCCCGGAAGGATACTTCTACCCGGTCTTCCCGATGTTTGATTACGCTCTGGGCTCCCGCATCCCGGTAGCGGATCTTGGTCACGGTCTCCAGCGGCTGGCTTAAACCGGGATATTTCTGCCAGTTTAGCTTATAAACGGTCATACCGTTTCGGTTCAGCTCTTCTTCGGTGCCAAGTACCACGGTATTGGTTTCCGGGAGTATCTCCGTGACGAACATAGGTTCGCCCAGGGCAATGCCAAGGCCCCGCCTCTGCCCGACCGTAAAAAACGGATACCCCGGGTGGTCACCCAGCACCTCGCCTTTCGTATTGACGAATTTTCCCCCGGAAACCTTTTCTTCCAGGCCTTCCACCCTCCTTTTCAGAAATCCGCGGTAATCATTATCAGGTACAAAGCAAATCTCATAGCTCTCACTCTTGGTGGCCAGGTCTTCATACCCCCAGTCCATGGCCATTTGCCGGATGTCCTTTTTCAGGTAATCGCCCAGCGGGAATAAACTCCTGGAAAGACATTCCTGGCTCAGGCCCCACAGCACATAGGATTGGTCTTTGGACAGGTCCCTGGCTTTGCTGACATACCAGCGCCCGTTGGACTGCCGCAGGCGGGCATAATGCCCTGTGGCAATGTATTCGCAGTCCATGGCATCAGCCCGCCTGAGCAGGGCTTCCCATTTGATGTGGGTATTGCACAGCACGCAGGGGTTGGGTGTGCGCCCGGCCAGGTATTCTTCCACAAAATTTTCAATCACGTAATCGCCAAATTCCGGCCGGATATCGATGATGTAATGCGGAAACCCGAGCTCCACGGCCATGGCACGGGCATCGTTAATGCTGTCGAGGCTGCAGCAGCCGGTTTCCTTGCGGCTCCCCCCTGAGGACTGGTAATCCCAGGTTTTCATCGTGATGCCGATCACTTCATAACCTTCATCATGCAGCAGCCGGGCTGTGACACTGCTGTCAATGCCTCCGCTCATGGCTACCAAAACGCGTCCGTGTTTGCTCATGGGCTTTTTGAATGTCTTAAAGAGGATACAAAAGTAGGAAGAACTCAATCATTATGCGCTTGTTGTTTCATATATTTAGGTAACATTTTAAAGCGAAATCCCGGCCTGAAGGCCGGTAAATACACAAGGGAGATGTGTTCGTAGAATTGCAAATATTTTAACCCCGGCTTTCAAGCCGGAGAAAAAAAGAGAACATAGGAACGGGGCTTTAGCCCTGACCTTTTTCGCCTGGCTCCGGGTTTCAACCCGGAATTAAAAAATGACAAGAAATGGCTTACGTCAAAATATGGATCCACGCTGCCTGGGGCACAAAAAACCACCAACCCATTCTAAACCGGGAAATCCGTCCGGTACTCTTCAGCCACATCCGGGAAAACGCCAGAAAAAAAGGAATCTATATCGATTATATCAATGGCTGGCTGGACCATGTTCATTGTCTGCTCGCCCTTAACGCGGACATGAGCATGGCAAAAGTCATGCAACTGATAAAAGGGGAATCAGCCTACTGGACCAATAAGCGGAAATTGGTCCATCCAAAACTGGCCTGGGCCGATGAATATTATGCCGGTTCAATCGCGGAATCCATGCGTAACCAGGTCCGGGATTACATTGCGAATCAGGAAACTCACCACAAGAAGAAGACATACATACAGGAATGCGAGGAATTCCTTAAAAGTTACAATTTTATAGTCACGGCTAAAGCCGGTAATTGATTTATGAACTTAAACCACCGCCATGGCGGTGTTATGAAATTTTTACCGGGAAGCTCATGTTGTGACTGCGCATCTGCTCAGGACGAATTAAATCAGAAGAGGCTGCCTTTTTATTCAGGGCAACCTCTTTCATTCACTAAACCGGCAGTAATCATCGCCTATTCAGGCCTGTTCCCATTCGGTGGAGGTACATTTCGTTGCCTTCGCATCATCTGCCGTCTGCCTTCTTTCCGGCCGATATACCTTTCGCGTTGCAGTTCAAAACGATGAAATTGTTCCTCACTCAGTACGGCTTTCAGCTCTTCCGCTTTGGCCGACATCAGGGCTTTGCGTTTTTCCCTGAAAGCTTCCCTGGCCGCCTTCATTTCCTGTCGGTAGGTTTCCAGCTGACGGGCCGCGTCCAGGTTTATGGCATAGACTTTATCTTTCTGCGACTCATCGAGCCCGAGGCTTTCTGTCATTTTTTCCGTGATCTTTGCAGCCCGCTCTTCGGGAGTAAGCGGTTGCTTTTCCTGCTCCGGCACCTGCTGGGCCAATGCCCCTGTCGACAGCCCGCCAACAAACACCATCATTGCTAAAATCATTTTTTTCATTTTTCTTCGTTTTTGTTTTAACCATTATCATGCAAGTCAGCGTCTTTGATGGCAAATCGTATTTCCGGTTTAAAACCTTGAGAATTAATAAATGTTAAGCAAATCCATCCGCCAGGGTACCATCCTGGTTTTATTTGTTTTTTGTGGTATAACCTTGGGGGCCCAGGTACAGTGGGCCAGCCGGGTGAACGGTTATTCCAGCCAGTATGACGACAAGGAATATAGTGCGGACCAGGTATTGGGGAAACCCAACGCCCTGCCCTCGGGTGGAAGCACGCCCGTGGCCTGGTCGCCCTACTGGACCAATGCCGGGAAAGAATGGATAGAAGTCGGGTTTGCCAAACCGCAACAAGCCGCCCAGATTGCCGTGGCAGAAAGTTTCAATCCGGGGGCGATCACTAAAATCATTGCCATCGATACCCGCGGCAAGGAACACACAGTTTACCAGAATAAGCATCCGAAACCGGCCCCCGTAAAGGCAAGGGTTTTCCGGGTTTATCCAAGAAACGCTAATTACGAGGTAAAAGCCGTTAGGGTGGTGCTTAATACGACTGCCGTGCCCGGCTATAACCATATCGATGCCATTGGCATTTCAACCAGTACCAAACCGGTGGAAGTAAGGGTTAACCTGGCTTCACTGAAAACCCTGGAAGAGCCGGAAAATCTCGGATCGAACATCAATTCCAAGTACGCGGAAGTGCATCCATTAATTTCCCCGGATGGCCAGACTTTGTATTTTACCCGGAAAGAGCACCCGGAAAATACGGGCCCGCAGAAAAGAGACGATATCTGGTTCAGCACGCAGGATGGGAGCGGCCACTGGTCCAAAGCCAAAAACCTGGGGTCACCGTTAAATTCCCCGGGGCACAATTTCATGAACAGCATTTCCCCTGACGGCAATATGGCCCTCATCGGTGGCACCTATGAAAATTTCAATGCGGCCGACAGGTTATATATTTCCTACCGGAACATCAACGGATGGTCGCAGCCAAAGGAAATCCAGATCGATGATTATTACAACCTGAGCGAATACAACTCCTTCCAGCTGGCCGTTGACGGCAAAACCCTGCTTATGTCTGTGAAACGGAAGGATTCTTACGGGAACAAAGACATTTACGTAAGTTTTATGAAGCCGGACCATACCTTTTCCACCCCGGTGAACCTGGGTCCTGACATTAATACAGCCGGTGATGAAGT
>CAYRDC010000044.1:0-11726 GCA_964422925.1 uncultured Chitinophagales bacterium
AAAAACAAACTTAACTTTGACCAATTCCTGTCCTAAAGATGGGGGGAACTATAGAAATCTAGTTAACAAAGTATCCATTGACATCTGAACATTGTTAGCTGAAAATACGCTGTCCAGTTTCTGTGTGAGGTTGTAACCGTTCGAATTACATACGTTTATTAATGTATCAATAAGAACATCATAGTCATCATCGAATTGTTTTGCTACCTCATTGTATAATATTGACATAAAGGTAGCGTCATTGGAAATACCGGCAAAACCTAATGAATAATAATCTAAATTTTCCTGTGTATAATTTATGGCTTCAGACTGTCTGTTATCGTTTTTCTGTGTGGATTGTTAACTCTTAATTTTTTGAAAGTATCTATTTTTTTACATCCGGTAAAAAGGAAAATGAGGACAGTTAAGTTGATTATTGTTTTCATGGCAGATCATTTTGAAGCAATGGTAACTTTTTAGCATATAACTTTCAGTATCAATATTTGATAAATTGTGACTATAATTTTTCAGTGTTTATTTCTGTTGTGATATATATATATGAGTTGCTTATGGGTAAATCCTCTTTTCAAAAAAATGAAATTTGTGACTCGAATTATGCTATCATTTGATAAGTTTCTTACTTCCAGTTTATCCGGTGTTTAAGTTGCGCTGCACTGATATAAAACCGGAAGGATGCGATACTTGAAATATTCTGCTAACCTTCGTTCAATAGTTTTTAAATTATCCGTTCTATTTAAAACCGGTAACCAATGCCCAATTTAATAGTAAGCGTATTTGGTGTAGTATCTTTATGCTGACCAAGGAAATCTATACCTTTTGAGGCACGATAAACAAAGCGGGTGTATTTTGCCTCACCTGATATTAGAAAATTATAGGGAAGTGAATGTTCAACCCGCAAACCTGCGGTTATGCCTATGTCACTAAGTCGCAACCTTGAAAGAATAGTTTCAAAACCACTTGGATAATACATATTTATTATCTCATATCCGTTTCTATAATTCAATTCCCCGATCGCTTGAATTTTCAGATGCTTATTCAACATCAAATTGTTTAGATAGCTTAAAGAAAGAACAACAAAAGATCGCTTGATCACTTCACCAGGTAGTGAATTTTTATAGATGCCATAATCCCTGTAATAATATAATGCTGATATTCTAATATCGCTACAGTTTTTTATACTCCTGTTATATTGGATACCCACTGTAACAGGGACATAATATTTCTTAAATGTATTAATGACATGGCCAGTGGTATCAATTAAATGACCAGTATAATAATCCAGGATAATCCAATTAGTTTTTGTCCCATCAAAAAAGTGGCTGATATTATAATATAATTCTACTGAGTTTCTCTTGCTGTTTGTGTTGTTGACTATTTCCTCCTGACAAGCTAAATCTTTACTTGTGCCAATCAGAGTAATTATAAATATCAATAAAGACAAAGTATTTGTTTTCATTGTATTACTGCTTTACAAGTTTTATAAATGAATGATGAAAGCTCTGTTCAATTCGCAACAGATAAATACCTTTGGGTAAATCCGAAATACATATTAATATTCTTTCAGTATTGCTAATGCCAATATCTTTTATTAAAGTACCGGTAATTGAAAACAATTGTAAGCTACGCTCTTTTGTACTTGGGAAAGTAATCAAAACTTCATCTGTTGCCGGATTTGGATAAAGAACAGGTGTTTCTACTATTGGGTAATCCTTTATTCTGGTACCGGTGCAGTTGCTTATATCGCCAACCCCCACAGCCGCCCAGGCATTGGTGGTTTGTATTTCTTCATTGGAACAATTGCCATATATCATTCTTGCAGCAGCTATGGCGCCTGCCCGGGCATCGGCATATTGTGATGAACTATGTAGATTATTAGTAAGGTTCCAATATGCGATTAAAGCAGCCTTATCTATTCCAATTCCCTGGATGTTATAACTATCTCCGTTATCATTAATGCCTGATCCACCTTGTGCCAGTAGGTAGAACCAATAATTTTGTACACCACTATTTACATGCACACCTCCATGGTCATACGAATCAAATTGCCAAAATGTACCTTTATACGTATTAAGTTGACCTATTACACTAATGTGTATTGATCCATTTAATTCGTAGTGTTTACCCCAGTGCTTGGGATCTTCAAGAGAACGTGTATTTTTAATTGAAAAATTACCATCCTCTCCTATAATCCAATCTATAGTTCCGCCTGGTTCACTAAAACGTTCCACAAGAAAACCTGAGATATCAGCGAATGATTCATCTAAAGCTCCGGGTTCATTTTTATATTTTAGTTTGGCAGAATAATGATTAATTCCATGCATATATTCGTGACCGACAACATCAATTACTGCTGTATATTGATTGTCAAGATAGCCAAAAAACAAATAATCATTATTGCCAATAGTGTCATAAAATGCATTTTCTCCAGAGTAATCTGCAAATACTCTGATTTCTTTGCCATATCCATCAAATCCCTTTCTATTGTATGGTTGACTGTTATAATAGTCCCAAGCTTGTGAAGCCATCCAAAGAGGAGTTGTTCCATATTGTGCATAATTCCCCCAATTATCATCCTTATCCCTTATATCAGAGGATAAACCCCAAGGCAATGATACATAAAATTTAGTGTGAATATTTCGTGTATTATCATTTGTCCATAAAATATGACCGGGGAACAGACCTCCCTTCCACCTTGTATCTATTGTTTTAGTACCCTGTGTCAGAATATTAGCAGGGCCATCCGTTTCCATTAATTCATCTTCCCGGAAAATATGTCCGGTAGCCGCATCCACAAAAAAGTCCTTAAGGAAAAAAGGTTTTAAACAGAAAACCTCAAACTTCCACGCCAAACGATATCTGGATCTCGGAATGAGATAGCCAAGGTCCTTGTAATTGTCCAATGCCCAAATAAGCTGTCCGGAAGGATAATAGGTGGCTGTGCTGTCATTAAGATCGGCTTTCAGCTCATTTTCCCAGGATGTATCCATCCACGCGAAAGTGTAATTATACATGCTGTCCAGCAAGCGGGACAAAGCCGTTGCCTCGGCAATTAATGGTACCGCTTCTTTGTTTACGTCCTCACATACTTTGCCATTGGCAAAAACAAGATACCCGTCTCTTCCGGCATGTTCGGTAAATTCGGCTGCCTCCACTTCAATGTTTTTGTAATACTGTTGATACCGGTAATGCTGCATATGAAGCAATGAATCTTCCCATTGTTTGGTCAACTGCATGGAGTTCAGTGTGTCTTCGAAGAAATATTGCTGGTAAATGGAGAATAAATCTCCGGGCTGTACGGTTTGCGGGTAAAAATAGATGAACCCGGCAGAATCCCAGTCGGAAACCATACTTTGAAAAAGGGAATCAAATTGCGCGGATGCAGATTGACCGATGAGTAGGAACAGAACCACAAAGCCTTTTGAGAATGAAGTGGTAACATTAATACAATTCCTTACCCATTGGGGGGGGACCAGATCAATGAAGTACAAAAGCGTGACATGATTGTAACGTTTAGTGGCTAATTAACAGTAAAGAACAATTGGTACAATTGTAAAAAGGGTTTTTGACAAATCCAAATATTTTAACAGATTTTTTTGTTGGCATTTCATTGTTAAATAGATTTTATTTTTGAAATGGTGTGATTGGCCGAGAGGAAGGAGCGGAGAAAATAGTTCGACCCAATCGGGGTCGCGGCTTACTTTTTATTATTCCGGTTATATAGCTGAGATGCCTCCGGTATCGGGGGCAACCGGTTAAAATTCATACTCAGCAGGCGGGTTAACCCGTCTGCTGAATAAGCCGGAAGCATTATTCAAGTTTTTTGCCGTTGGCTTCAGCCAACGGGAAAAAAAGAAAAGAAAATTTCCGGCTTTAGCCAAATTAAAAAGACGGCTGCTTTTTCATGATCAGACGCATTCCATAAGTGTATGAAGCCGGTTGGTTTTTGTGCCTGTAACTTATCCTGGAAGAGAGGGGTTGCCCGCCTGTTATTCATGGCAATTTGTAGATTTACGCCTTCAACTATAGCTGTTATGCGCAAAAAACTATTCCTGTACCTTGTGGGCGCAGCACTTTTTATGCCGCTCCGCGCTCAGCAAAATGATTCCATCATCATCCGGCAGATTTTTGACGAAGTACTGACCAACGGCAAGTGCTATGAGTGGCTCGATTACCTGGCCAACCAGATCGGTGGCCGGCTCAGCGGATCGCCCGAAGCGGCCGCGGCCGTGGAATACACACGCCAGGTAATGCTGGAAGAAGGGTTTGACAGTGTGTGGCTCCAGCCGGTGATGGTGCCACACTGGGTGCGTGGCGGGCGCGAACAGGGCCGTATTGTGCATTCTTCGGCAATCGGTGAAGAAGACCTGTCGGTATGCGCCTTGGGCAATTCGGTGGGAACGCCCCCCGGGGGCATTACTGCGCCCGTGGTGGAAGTGCACAACTGGGAGGAACTGAAATCCCTGGGCCGGAAGGGTGTGGAAGGCAAAATTGTATTCTTCAACACGCCCATGGAACCCCGGTATGTCACTACTTTCCGGGCCTACGGGGAGGCGGTGCAATACCGCTGGGCCGGGGCCCGCGAAGCCGGCAAGCTGGGAGCCGTAGCCGTGCTGGTGCGCAGCATGACCCTGGCCCATGACGACAACCCGCATACAGGTTCCATGGGGTATGGCGATGATCCGGATATTCCGAAAATTCCCGCCCTGGCGGTCAGCACCAATGACGCGGACCGGCTCAGCCGACTGCTGGAAAATGATCCCGGGTTGCAGCTTTACCTGTGGACCAACTGTCATTTCCTGCCGGAAGTGCTCAGTTACAATGTAGTGGGCGAGATACGTGGCAGCGAACATCCGGACGAAATCATTACTGTGGGCGGCCACCTCGACTCGTGGGACACCGGTGACGGGGCCCATGATGACGGGGCGGGTTGCGTACAAAGCATCGAAGTACTGCGCATTTTCAAACAACTTGGTATACGTCCCAAAAGAACTATCCGCGCGGTAATGTTCATGAACGAGGAAAACGGAGGGCGGGGCGGCCGCAAATACGCGGAAATCGCCCGGCAGAACCCGCAGGAAAAACACCTGGCCGCCCTGGAATCGGATGCCGGAGGGTTTGCACCCCGCGGCTTTGGCGTAAAAACGGAAGATGACCGGGTTTTACAGAAAATTGCTGCCTGGCAGCCTTTGCTCCAGCCTTATGAAGTGGACTACATAGTTTCAGGCTACGGGGGAGCAGACATCCGTCACCTGGAGGAGCTCGGCACGGTGCTAATCGGCCTGCGCCCCGAATCGCAGCGTTATTTCGATTACCACCATGCACCTATAGACACCTTTGACAAAGTAAACAAGCGGGAGCTGGAATTGGGGGCCGGTGCCATGGCCGCTCTCATTTATCTGATCAGTGAATACGGACTCTAAACTGATTGACGCACCCATTCCCTGAACTCAGAGAGAATCATGGCCGTTGCACCCCAGACAACCTGGCCGAGAAGGTCGAAATATGGCGTATCCACCGTAAATCCGAGCGCCAGTTTAATGGGTTTGTGGCGTATGTTCCTGTCGTCCATTAACTGGCTCACCGGAACCTGCAGGATTTGCACTACCTCCCGGGTATCCGGAATCAACACCGGTTCTGTATTGGTATACCCGCATACAGGTTGGATCAGGAAATTGCTGGGCGGGACATACAGTTGGGTCAGCGAGCGAATTACAGTTACGGTATGATGATCGACCCCAACCTCTTCTTCCGCTTCGCGCAGGGCAGTGGTTTCCAGGTCCGGGTCCCTGGCTTCCTGCCCCCCGCCCGGTAAGCTGATCTGACCGGAATGCACCCCGGGATACCGGTTTCGCTCGATAAGTAAAAAATGGGTTTCCTCCGATTTGGGGTATAACAGAATCAGTACTCCGCTGGGTTTTGGATCAGCCGATTTGCGCATGATCTCTTCCGTCAGCTTCCGGCCAATGGGCGCCATCAGGTACTGGGCCTTTTCCCCGGGCAATGGAGACGCGGCTGTTTTTTTTAAGCACTCAATTAACCTTTGAAATTCCATGGCTCGCTCCGAATGTGTAATTTGGCGGTTCCAGAGGAATATTTGAAACCATGAAATTGCAAAAGATTTTTTATCCGGCCTTTGTGGCCTTTATCCTGATGGCCTGTAACCCAGCTTCAAATGAAGGTAACGGCCATGAAGCGTCCTCCCAAAAGGATATTGAAAGCATGATTAACCAGTATACTACGGTGCGCCTGGAATCCGACCTGTCACAGCTTTCGGAAAAGCAACGGCAAATGATGAGGCTGCTGATCGATGCAGCCCGAATTATGGACGGCCTTTTCTGGCAGCAGGCTTATGGCAACCGCGAGGAACTGCTGAGCCGCATTGATGATGAAGCCACGCGCAAATACGTGATGATCAATTACGGGCCATGGGACCGCCTTAACGGCAATGCACCGTTCGTGAAGGGAGTCGGGCCGAAACCAAAAGGCGCGAATTTCTATCCGCAGGATATGACGCAGGAAGAATACGAAGCCGCTAACCTGCCGGAGAAAGGGAATCTCTACACTTTCCTCAGGAGGGATGAGCAAGGCAACCTGAAAACGGTCTGGTATCATGAAGCATTCCGGGACTCTTTGCAGCAAGCCGCCAAATACCTGCTGGACGCGGCTGAACTGGCCGAAGACCCCGGGCTGGCCTTTTACCTCACCCTCCGGGCCGAAGCCCTGATGAGCGACAACTATTACGCCAGCGATGTGGCCTGGCTCGACATGAAAAACAACCGGATTGACATTGTAATCGGCCCGATTGAAACCTATGAAGACCAGCTCTTTGGCCAGAAAGCCAGCTATGAAGCCTATGTGCTGCTCAAAGACATGGACTGGAGCCAGCGGCTGCAGAAATATGCCGCCTTCCTGCCCGGGCTGCAGCAAAACCTGCCCGTGGACGAAGCCTACAAGCAGGAAAAGCCCGGAACCGATGCCGAGCTGAACGCATATGACGTGATTTATTATGCCGGTGACTGCAATGCCGGCAGTAAAACCATTGCCATCAACCTGCCGAATGACGAGCGGGTGCAGCTGCGCAAAGGCACCCGCAGGCTGCAGCTCAAGAATGCCATGCGCGCCAAGTTCGACCGCATCCTGCTGCCCATAGCGGATGTGCTGATTGCCCCGGACCAGCGCAGCCACATCACCTTTGACGCCTTTTTTGCCAATACCATGTTCCACGAAGTGGCCCACGGCCTGGGCATCAAAAACACCATCACCGGCAAAGGCACCGTGCGCGAAGCCCTCAAAGAGCAGGCCTCGGCCCTCGAGGAAGGAAAAGCCGATATCCTCGGCCTGTACATGGTCACCGAACTGCTGAACAAAGGCGAGCTTGAGGGCGACATCATGGATTATTACGTCACCTTCATGGCCAGCATCTTCCGCAGCATCCGTTTCGGGGCGTCCAGCGCCCACGGCCGGGCCAATATGCTGCGGTTTAACTACTTCATGGAGCAGGGCGCCTTTACCCGCGGGGCTGACGGAACCTACCGCGTGAACCCGGAAAAATTTGCCGCGGCCGTGCAGTCTCTTTCCAACCTGATACTGACCCTTCAGGGTGACGGTGACTACGAAGGCGTGAAAAAGCTGATGGAGGAAAAAGGCGTGGTGGGCGAACAGCTGCAGGCCGACCTGCAGCGCCTGGCCGATGAAAACATCCCCGTGGATATTGTTTTCGAGCAGGGCAAAGAGGTGCTCGGGCTGTAAAAAGCTGCCGGAGCCATGATTTCCGCAGAAGAGCTGCACAACCTGGTAAGGGCCTGGCTTGCTGAGCAGGTGCCGCCCGGTGAACGGGCCGGGGGCAGCGGGCACTTGTCAGCGCGTGAGTTCACCATCGACCGTATTTCGGAACCCGTCCTGTACCGCGGCAAATGGCGCGTAACCTTCGCCTATTCGGTGTACACCCTCAGCGAATTCACCGCGGAACCGGACAACCCGCCCCGCCCCGCACGCTGGGAAGCCACCGCGGAAATCGACCCGGCAACGCGTGCCATTACTGTCGTTAAAAACAACAGACAGTAAAACCTTGCAATCCCGCCATCCGCGCCTGAACCGGAGACAGGATTCCGTTGATAGGGTTCGACCCTAGGGGTCGCAGTTGAATTGTATATCTTCCAGCTATAGACGTTCGATGCCTCCGGCATCGGGGGAAATGGATGAAGATTTCTAATCAGCAGGCGGGTTAACCCGTCTGCTGTATAAGCCGGAAGCCTTATTCAGGTTTCTTGCCGTTGGCTTTAGCAAATTTTTAGCCGTTAGCTTTTAGGAGTGTGGGCTATTAACCAATTGGCAGAAGGTGCATACTTACTGCAGTCAGGGGATTTAAGTTGCACTGCGCTATATTTTAGCAGATGAGATGATTCATTTAAAAAAACACCTAAAAAATTTGCGCAAATAACAAAAAAGATATACCTTTATCTTATTCGTTAACCTGTAAACCTCCCGAAACATGAAAACAAAAGCACTCACTCACTCACTCACTCTGATTAGTGTATTGATTTTCATTAACTTACCGCAGTTGCGGGGTCAGAGCATCAGCGGCCCGGACAATGTTTGTCCGGAGGTTAGTTATACTTACGAGGTAATTAATATACCCAATAGCTGGCAAAATATTTCAATAGATTGGAGTATTTCCGGTGATGGTTATTTCCCGAACTATGGAAATTCACAAAGTGCAAATACAGGTGGGAATAGTACAATAATTGTTAAATGGAATGGCCAATCACATGTACATTCAAACCATTATTTGAGCGCTACTATTAATTATGATGAAAATGGAAGTAATGGGACTTTTTTTGTTCCAGATAAAGTAGTTTATGAATATGGGATACTTAACAGTATCTCTGTCAGCGGACCAGCTTCGATTGATTATTGCAATAAAAACCAACGTACGTACAGTGTTTTGAATTACGGAGACGGGGATATATTTAACTGGACCTGGCCCAATACCTGGACTCTTGTTGGCAGCAGCAATCAATCCAGTATAACGTTGAAGCCGGATGCCATGAACGGGGGTACGGTAAGTTGCACGGTGAGATATTCCTGTTCCCCGGCCACTTACCAAAAAAACGCTGACATAAATATTACCAGGCCCGCCCCGGACATAGTGCAGGGCTCAAATTTTCCGGTTTCAAATCTTTGCCCGTGGACCAATTATGATTATGACATAAATCCGGTAGTGGGAGCAAGCAGTTATACGTGGACATTTCCGTATCACTGGACGGTATTCGACAATGATGGATTGACAGCCAATGCGACTCCTTCTGAGTTTCAAATGCCGGGTAATAGCGGGAATATAACAGTTCAGGCAAGTTTTACGGAGTGCCCAATGGTAACCAAGGATTTTTATGCGAGTGTTTTACAGGGACGGCCGCCAACGCCTCAATTTGATACTCTGTACCATTATGTAAATTATCATTGTGGCAACTGGTATATTTGTCCAGGAGGCGGAACTTTCTATATATTGGAGCCGACAACAGGTGATAACGCGGCTACATCTTTTACATGGACAGTGACATCGCCCTGGCTTTTTAGTAATAACCAACAGACGATTACGACAACTTCACCAAGCGCGACAATACATAGCAGTGTTATGAGCCCTGGTGGAGGCACCATACAGGTATATGCTGAAAATTGTGTAGGACAGAGTCAAACGATAAGTACCAATTTTTATGAGGAGAACCCGTATTGGTGCAGCAACCCTTACCCGGATTATTGTTCGTGCTGCCCACCGCCAGGACCGGGAGACCCGAACTATCAGTATAAAAAATCAGCCAGGACGATTTATAGGGTAAATCATGATGAACAAGAAGCAGAAAATACCCTTCTTTCATTCAAAATATATCCCAATCCGGCCAATTCAATGATTAACATAGTTACCAAATATAGCGGGGAGTATCGTATATTGATTATCAGTGCCATGGGTGAAGTAGTAAGGGAATTTCAGGTAAACGGGCGAGATTTTGGAATAAATATTAAGGAATTGCCCTCAGGCTTATACAACGTTGTTTTGGAAAAAGACAATATTTATCAAACCGGGCATTTTGTTAAAGCAATACATTGAAATGGATAATGCATTGTATAAGCTATATTATTTTATAGGGTTTTTAATATGGAGCGGATATTTTCTTCCAGCCCAGGAAGGCTGGCAGGTTGGCCTGATAGGCGGGCCGCAAAAGACATATATGTACAATTATGATGATTGGCATGAAGACAATGGAGATGGTAGTAGTTACTGGACAGTTGAGAATAATTATGGCATAAGAGATATTTGTTTTTTTAAAGGTCTTAGATTATCTTATCAGTGGGAAGAAAAATTAGGTATTGTCAGTGGAGTTATCTTGTCAAAACAGCAACAAAACTATAAGCAAGTTATAAATAATAAGGTGCCTTTTAGTTCAAGCAAAGCATATACAGAGATAATATACATAAGAACACCAATCATCTTAAAGTTCAATTTTATAAAGACGGATGCTGTAAAATTATATATTGGGATTGGACCTCAGGCATCTTTTTTAATCAAACTAATGGAATATTATCATCTGTTTGATGTAAATGCGCACGGTTATTCTTTGAATACAGAAACAAAAAAATATCATGAGTATTATACGAATTATCAGTCTTATAATATTGGTGTTCAAATTGAAGACCAGAAAAGATATAGCGTTTTTACGGTGGATGTGATTGGTAATATTGGTTTCAGGTATAGTTTAAGCCAAAGATTATTGTTAGAGCTAATATTTAGGGCTGATTATGGATTGACCAATATGGAAAACGCGAAGAACTGGTCGGATACTTACAAGATTGGAGGTTTACCTTTGCCGGACGGTCGTAAGCGCAGGCCAACCCATAATATAACGTATGGCTTAGGGGTAGGAATCAGCTATAATTTTGGATGGTATAAGTAAATGGGATTGAAAGTAAAAAGGCTTACCTCAAATTGGTCTGTAATAATCATTGGATTGTTATTTATGGCATCCTGCCGGAAGAACTATGTACCGGATGTATACCGGGGTAAGGTACAGGCAAAAAGAGACGGTACGGAGTGGAAAGGCCATCCGTTTGTATCGTGGTATGGTGTGGACATCCGTGGGAATACGGGTGTAAATTTCACATTTTCCCGTTTTACTCCTGAAGGTTATTTGCGTGACCGGATATACATATTCCGGGTACCTGATAAGACAGGTAATTATGTAATTGATTCGGTCAACCCGGTCCAGCCGGCCGATACGATCTTAAGTGCCAATTATATATTGGATGACAGCGAGCAGCCGGGTGATGAAGATTTTTACATAATCGGTTCGGAAGATACAACGAGTCATATATGGATAGACGAATATGATGTTGGGAACGGAAAAATAAAAGGCCGTTTTAAGATAACCTTTGTGATAGACCGTTCACAGCCGAAGAATGTGTCCACCCATCCGGATACCATTCGATTCACGGAGGGTTTTTATAAATCGAAAGTGTATTATTGATTTTTTTGGCTTTCGTTGGTCTGACACTGTCCCCGTTAAAATAACCTGTCATTTGTCCACAAGGATTGGCTTTTAACAGGCATTAATTGGATTCACAATCCGCGCATTTCAGAAAATTGATTCCCGGTAAAACGTTCGACCCCCTCGGGGTCGCGGTTTCTTTTTGTTATCCGGGCTATACATGTTCGATGCCTCCGGCATCGGGGG
>CAYRDC010000045.1:0-11704 GCA_964422925.1 uncultured Chitinophagales bacterium
TCAGCCCGGCTCAGTCCGGAAATTTTGATGGCACATACCGGGCAGGCATTGCCTATCGCAGCCAGTGGACTAGTGTCAATTCGCCCTACAAAACCTTTTCAGTGTATTATGACCACATTTTCTCCACCGGCCTGATGCCGGGCGATGTGGTCTCGGCAAGTTTTGTTTTGTATAATGATGTTGCCGGGGATGCTAAGTTTTCCAGCCTGAGCATGCTTTTAACCGGGGCCTATCACAAGGCGCTGGGCAGCACCAGCCGGCTTACCCTCGGGGTGCAAACGGGAATGCTTCAGAAGAAACTGGATGTCACCCAACTGAAATTTGCCGATATGTTTGACGGCAGCGGATTCAGCGGGAGCACTAACGATAATATCGGAAAAGCCAGCCTCTCGAACCTGGATTTAAATGTGGGCCTGCAATATTCCACCCTCGTAAGTGATAAAATCAGCGTGTATGGCGGAGGCACGGTTTACCACCTGACGCGCCCCAAGGAATCTTTTCAAAACAGTAGCACCCGGCTGAACATGCGCTACAGCTTCCATGCGGGCGGAAGCATTATTCTTAACGACCAGATGACGGTGAATCCAAGCCTGCTTTTTATGACCCAGGCCAAGGCCAGTGAGCTGATTCTCGGATCAGATGTTGGTTATAAATTAGTAACGGATAAATTTACGTCTGTACTTTATGGCGGACTTTGGTACCGGTATAAGGATGCCATTATTCCATATATCGGAATGGACTACAAGGATTTCAGGCTGGGGTTAAGCTATGATGTGAACGTAAGTAGTTTGAGTGAAGTGAGCCGCGGACGGGGAGGATATGAAATCACCCTGCAATACCGGGGCAGGATCACGGTGGCGCCTACAACCATTGTGGTTCCCTGCATTCGTTTTTAAAAACTCTGAAAAGAAAAGATAAATCAAGCGTAAATTTTGAACCGCATGAAAAAACTACTGTGTCTTGCCCTTTTATTGCTGATCGGAGTAAACTATTCCAGGGCCCAGATCCATCCGGATGACCAGAAACTGAACTGGAAGCAACGGCTTAAAAAGGCCAATGAATTGTTATCCAAGGGCAGCTATTATAACGCTATAGACTATTACAAATCGGTGTTGGAGGAGAAACCGGATGCCCCGGATATCATGTTCAGCCTGGCCCAGGCTTATTACGGAGCCCGGGATTATGAGAATGCGGAGCCATATTTCAAAAGGGTCTACGATTCCGATAACAAGCGTTGGCGCATTGCCCAGTATTATTATGGGCTAATGCTGAAGATGAACGGAAAATACCAGGAAGCGTACGATCAACTGAAGGAATTCAGCCGCAAATACAAAGCTTCCGGAAGAGAGGCGCAAATGCTGAAAAAATCAGCCTCCAACGAGTATAAAGGCTGCCAGCTTGCCATGCAACTGCTGGCCGATACAGCCAACCTTGAACTCATGCACATGCCGGAGGGAATTAATGCCCTGTATACTGAATTCGCTCCTCGCGAAGTGGGCGACTCCATGCTGATTTTCGGCAGCCTGAAGGTTGACAGTGTCATTGTTATTGACCGCCAGAACCGTGTGATGCCAAAAGCTCGTTTATATGCCGTTGACAAAATTGGCAACCAGTGGGGTGCTCCGCATTTGATGCCCGGTCCGTTTAATGACACCCGGGACCATGTGGGTAACGGTGCCTATAGTCTCGATGGCAAGCGATTCTATTTTACCCATTGCACTGAAAACAAAGGCCAGAATGTAAGCTGTGATATTTACGTTAGCGAATTGAAGGATGACGGGAAATGGAGCAATCCGAAAAAACTTTCTATCAATGATCCCAAAGCCAACGACACGCATCCATGGGTTGCTCCTTATTACCGGGGTGGTGAAGTTTTGTATTTCAGTTCTAACCGGGAAGGGGGCCAGGGCGGTATGGATCTTTGGTATTCCGTTATTAAAGACAATGGCAAGATCTATGACGATCCGCGGAACCTGGGCCGGAGAATCAACACGCCCGGAGATGAAATTACCCCTTTCTTTGACAAAGAAGAAAATGTACTTTATTTCAGCTCGAACGGACTGATTAACGTGGGTGGTTTTGATGTATTTAAAAGCAAAGTCAACGGCCGGAGCCTGGCCAAACCCATTAATATGGGTTTTCCTGTCAACAGCTCCGTGGATGATATGTATTACGTCCATTATGATGGCGGCAAAAGAGGATACATTGTTTCCAACCGGATCGGCACCATTGCCCCTAAAAGCCCTACCTGCTGTGATGATATCTGGAGCTTTGAACAGGTGATCCCGCCTGTGTTTTACATTATGGGCCATGTGTATGAAAAAGGAGATACCACCAAAACACCCATTGACAGCGCGAGTATTGACCTGTTTTATGCCGAAGAAAGTACCAGGATTGATTCAGCCGTATCGGATAAGGATTCCTTGTATGTCTTTTTCCGGGGCACCGAATTCAGAAACTACCGGCTCGAGGCCCGTAAAAAGGGATATACCGCTGGTATCAATACCACTTCCACCGTTGGACTGGAAACTTCCGATACACTGTATGTTGACCTGTACCTGACCCCGATCAAAAAATTTGGCAAAGTCATCCTGCGGAATGTTTACTTCGACTTTGACAAGGCCTATATCCGCGAGGATGCCAAACCATCGCTGGATACCATTTACAATATCCTCATTCAGAATCCGAATATTAAAATTGAACTGAGCAGCCACACTGACTCGCGCGGCAGCAAAGAATATAACCGTGACCTTTCCCAGCGCAGGGCCGACAGCAGCCGGGCCTACCTCATCAGGCGGGGAATTGATCCCGAACGGATTGTGGCGGTCGGCTATGGCGAAGACTCCCTATTGAACAACTGTTCGGACGGGGTGCCCTGTACCGAAATCGAACACCAGCTCAACCGGAGAACAGAATTTAAAATTATTGGTGAAATCCCGAACACCATTGTGGTGTATGACAAACGGGAAATCGAAAACATTAGGAAAAAGAAAGAAGAAGGTATTCTGAAAGGGAATGAAGATTTATGGGATTTCGGTCCGGATGAAGGCAATGAAGAGGAAAAAGAGCCAGAGAACCAATAAGGTTTTCTGATTCATGTTTTGGAGGGACCCTTCCCCCTGTGGGGAAGGGTTTTTTTTTCGGGTAATTTCCTAATTTCAAGCCCTTGTGGGGAAGAAAAACCGTCCGCGACCTGAGCTGCCGCAGAAATCACCATTCAGCTGGCTGACATTCAGGGTCCAGGCCATAATCGTTTTGATGCTGGGCCTGGTGTTTTACGTCAATACCCTGGGCAACGACTATGCTCTGGATGACGGGCTGGTAATCTACGACAATCCTTTTACCACACAGGGTATTTCCGGCATCTCGGAAATTTTCACTCACGACAGTTATTACGGGTACTATCAAAAATTCGGCTCCAAGGGTGAGCTGAGCGGTGGCCGTTACCGGCCCCTGTCCATTGCCACCTTCGCGCTGGAGTGGGCGTTTTTCGGCCGGGACCCCATGATCAGTCACGCGGTGAACCTGCTGTTGTACCTGCTGACCCTGGTCCTGTTGCTGCGCCTGTTGCGGAGGCATTGGTTCCCGGGCAACCGGTGGGTTCCCTTCCTGACGGTGCTGTTGTTTGCCATCCATCCCATCCACACCGAAGTGGTGGCCAATATCAAAAGCCGGGACGAGATCATGAGCCTGCTCTTCCTGGTGTTGAGCATGGACTGGCTTTTCCGGAGCCTGAAAGAAACAAAAGCAGCCCGCTGGATGGTCCTGTCTGTCCTGGCCTACCTGCTGGCCCTGTTTTCCAAGGAAAACGGCATTACCTTCCTGGCTGTCTTCCCACTGGCACTTTATGTGTTTGCCCGGCTGGATGCGCGCCATGCCATTCGCAGGTCGCTGCCTTTCCTGCTGCCGGCCGCTGTTTACCTGCTGGTCCGTTTCCAGGTGGTCGGCTTCGGGGCCCCGGCCATGGATGACGTGATGAACGACCCCTTCAAACTGGCCACGCCCGCGCAGAAATACGCCACCGTATTTTACATCCTGCTGTATTACATCCGCCTGCTGGTTTTTCCCCATCCGTTGTCGTATGATTACGGTTACGACCAGTTTCATTACCGGGAGTTTTCCGACACGGCCGTTATTTTTTCCATAGTGTTCCAGGGCGGGCTGCTGGTGTATGCCCTGCTGCGCCTGCGAAAGCGTGAACCCCTGGCTTTTGCCATCCTGTTTTATTTCATCACGCTTTCCATAGTGTCGAACCTGTTCGTGAACCTGGGCGGTACCATGGGCGAACGGCTGATCTATCTTTCTTCGCTGGGCTTTGCCCTTGCGGTGGTGCTGGCATTGCAGCGCCTGTTTCAGCAGGTTGACCGCAGCGCCCCTGCCCTGGCGCGTTACGGGGCTTTCCTGTTCGGTTTGACAGTGATTCTGACCAGCGGCTTCAAGACCATCAACCGCAATCAGGCCTGGAAAGACAATACCACTTTGTTCATCACCGATGTCAAAGCCGTTCCCAACAGCGTGAAAGCCAACACGGCCGCTGCCACGGCCTATGTCAGCCTGGCGGATAAAGCGACTTCCCTGGCCGACAGGGAGTATTACCTCGAACAGGCCATCATTTGCCTGAAACAGGCCCAGTCCATTTACCCCAATTTCGCGGATATTTACATGAACCTTGGGACTGTGTATTTCCGGCAGGAAAAGTACGAAAAGGCCGAGAGGGCATGGCTCTACGGGCAAAAACTGCAACCCAACCATCCCAACCTCCCCGGTTATTTCGATGCGCTGGGCTCGGTCTTTTACCGGCAGGGGCTGCAGGCCGGAGCCAAAGGCAATTATGACAAGGCCGTGGAACTGCTGGAGAAAGCGGCCCACTATCATCCGAATGATGCCGAAGTTTGGTATAACCTGGGCGGAGCCCGGTTTTCGGCCGGGAAACTGAAAGAAGCCCGCCAGGCATTTCAGAAGGCTTTGCAGCTGGATCCGAAAAATAAGGACGCCCAATCCGGCCTGAACGCGGTGAACAGTTTATTGCAATCCCCTAATTACCAATAATTGTGCTTAACCCCAGACAAACTGCTTTTCTCGAATTACACGTGGCCGTGGTGTTCTTTGGTTTTACTGCCATTCTCGGCCGCCTGATCCAAATGTCGGAACTGGAAATCGTGTGGTACCGCCTGCTGCTTACAGTGGCCAGTTTGGTGTTCTGGCCGGGCACCCTGCGCACCCTCCGTAGCCTGCCGCGCGGGCTGCTGCTGAAACTGGCCGGGGTGGGCCTCATAGTGAGCCTGCACTGGCTGTGCTTCTACGGCAGCATCAAGGCGGCCAACGTGACCGTGGCCCTGAGCACCTTTGCCATTACTTCCTTTTTCACGGCCTTCATTGAGCCCTTTGTGTTCCGCACGCGCCACCGCTGGAGCGAAATACTCATCGGCATCATCGTGGTGCCGGCCATGTACCTGATTTTTTCCTTCGGTCAAACCTACGTGACGGGTATCCTGCTGGGACTGGCAGCCGCCCTGCTGGCAGCGGTGTTCTCCACCCTGAACCGGAAGCTCATCCGACAGGTGGGTGCCATCCCCATGACCGTGGTGGAACTGGGCAGCGGCTGGCTCTTCCTCACCCTGCTGCTCCCCCTGCTACTGCCCTATTACCCGGAGGCTTCCCTCCTGCCTTCGCAGGCCGACTGGCTCTACCTGCTCATTCTGGCCCTGGTATGCACCTCGCTGGCCTATGTGCTGGCCAACCGCTCGCTCCGGCAGCTCTCGGCCTTTACGGCCACCCTCACCGTGAACCTCGAACCTGTGTACGGCATCATTCTCGCCTACTTCATCTTCCACGAAAACCGGGAACTGGACCCCAACTTCTACATCGGTACGGCCATAATCCTGCTGAGCGTATTCCTGCACCCCTGGCTGGAGAAAAAACTCTCATTGCAAAGGGTGTGACGCTTATTTGATAGATTTGTCTGTAGACAAAACCCGATGCCATGAAACGATTGTTATTGATTCTTGTTCTCTCCATACCCATACTTTTACTGGATGCCTGTAAAAAAACCGTTCAGCCGGTGGCGGATTACATCCCTTCCGATGCTTTTTTCGTGGCAGGAGCCGACCTGGACCTGCTCAGTGAGAAAGCGGACTTTGACCAGATGAAAGACAATTTAATGTTCAGGATCATGGGCGCCATGCTGGAGTCGAAGGACATACCCAATTTCCTGGAAGACCGCACGGTTACGGGCATCGACTTCAGCCGGCAGGCATTCCTGGCCATGATGCCCGCGGAAGGCGAAATGGCTGTTCAACCGGTTGCTTTCATCCCTGTGGAGGATGCGTCTGTGATGAAAGACTTTTTGAAAAAGGTAACCGGCCACGAATCGTTTGAACCGGCCGGGAGCTATGACATTTTGCAGTACGAAAACATGGTCATCGGGCTGGATTCGCGCATCTGCATCCTCGCCATGGGGCCCGATTCGCTGAATCATCCCGGTATCAACCGGTATTTCAGCCTGGAAAAAGAGCAGACCCTGGCCAGCAGCAATGAAGCATTCAGGAACCTTATCGGGGAGCTGCACGACATCAGCCTGTGGATGGATTTTAGCGGGCTCAACCCCCAGGACCTGGCCGAAAAGTCGGGCATGCCGCCTGAAACCTTTGCCTGGCTTGATTTCAGTTCAAGTGTGTCTGTTGATTTCAAGGATGGCTATGTGCACGGCCATTCGGTGACGATGGGCGGTGAGCACAGCGGGGAATGGATGGACAGGCTAATCCGGGAGGATTTTGATGATGAGCTGTTTGCCTACCTGCCCGATCAGCATCCTGCCGTTATTTTCCGGGGTTCGTTCAACCTACCGGCATACCTGGAATTGCTGGGGCAGTCGCCCGTGCTCGATTCCATGGAAGCCAACGGACCTTTCACGCGGGTGGAGTTTGATTCCCTGCTGAGTCTTTTCACCGGTGATGTGATGCTGGCGGTGACCGGTCCCCCGGCCCCGGACAAGAGCAATAACCGGCTCTTCAACCTACCGTCCGTGGTCATTGCCGCGGGCATCCACGATTCCACCGGGTTTTTCACAAAACTCCACCGATGGGTTGCTGACACCGCTGATGGCGAGTTTACGCGCGACAGCCTGCCAGAGGGGTTGCTCCTGCGGGCCGATGCCCTGGTGTTTGTGACTGATCCAACCCTGCGGGCTGCCATGAGCGCGGAGGATTATTCCCCGGCTGGTTCGCTTGACCCCGAACTCCGCAAACAGCTCACCGGTTTCCCCGTGGCCGGGGTGGTTGATTTCGGCACCTTGGTGCGGATGATGGAAGAGGCGCCCGGTTCCACGGGAATGGTTACTGGCGGCTTCGACAAACTCGACAGGTTCATAGTGCAGCAAACGGCCCCGGAAAACGGCAGGATAGAGGCCGATTTTTACCTCTACCTGAAAGACCGTGACGTGAATTCCCTGAAAGGCCTGTTGCAGGCTATGATGAATACCGTCAATATGCCTTTTTGACCGGAGCGCAGGAACAAAACTTGAAAATCGAATTCGACCATATTGTCCCGGAACCCCTGGTTCACCGCAACCTGGAAGATTCGCAGGTGTGGGCCTCCGCGCTGACCCTCGATTCCGGGCAGAAGGTGCACATCTCGGCCCCTTCGGGTTCGGGCAAGTCAACGCTGATCCATATCCTGTACGGCCTGCGCAGGGACTTCCGGGGTTCGCTGCTCCTGGACAGCAAGCCGGTTCAGAGACTGGGTTGGCGGCAATGGACACGGCTACGGCAGGAGCAGTTTTCGGTGGTGTTCCAGGATTTAAGGCTTTTCCCGGACCTTACGGCCCGCGAAAACCTGCTAATCAAGGCCCGGCTGGGGCGCCAGCCCTATATGCCTTCGATGGAAGAAATGGCGGGATTACTGGGCATCCGTGGCCTGCTCGACCAGCCGGTAACCTCGCTGTCGCAAGGGGAACGCCAGCGCGTGGCCATTCTGCGGGCCCTCCTGCAACCGTTCCGCTGGCTTTTCCTGGACGAACCTTTCAGCCACCTCGACAACGACAATATCGAAGGGGCCGTGCGCCTGATTGAAAAGGCCTGCCAGGTGAACCAGGCCGGCATGCTGCTGTGCCAGTTGCATGAAGACAACCTCTTTGCCTACGACAAAACCCTGGCCATGTGAAACGCAACCTTCTGCATAAGATTTACCGCCCACAGCAGGAACGCTGGCGCATGGCCGCGGCCGGCACCGGATTCCTTGTAGGCATGCTGTTCGTACTGCTGGCTATACAATTCTACGCGGACGTACGGCAAAGTCTCTCGCGCCTTTCCGGCCAGCAGGGCATGAATGACGTGCTCATTCTCTACAAGAAAGTGGAAGCCACCAGCGCCCTTTCCCTGTTTGACAACCGGTTTACGGCTTCTTTTTCCGAAACCGACCTCCGGGAGCTGTCGGGCCACCCCCTGGTCAGGGATATGGCGCCTTTCCGTTCGAATACCTTCCGGTTTTATACCGACCTGGGCGAAAAACTGAACATTTATGCCGACCTGTTTTTCGAATCGGTGCCCGACCGCTTCCTCGACACCATTCCCGAAGGCTGGGACTGGCGGGAAGGCGACAGCATCGTCCCGGTCATGATGTCGCGCGATTTCCTGGATATTTACAATTTCAATGTAACCATGCTGTACGACCTTCCGCAGGTATCGCCCGAGGTGCTGCGCGAAATTCCGGTTGATCTCGTTGTAATGGGCCCGAACAAGCGGCTCGACCTGCAAGCGCGCATTGTCGGGTTCAGCACCCGGTTTCCCAGCATCCTGGTGCCGGAATCCTTCCTCGAATGGGCCAACCGGGCCTTCGGCAGCGGAGATAACCCCGAAGTAACCAAAGTGGTGGTGGCCGTTGCCGATGCTTCCGACCCGGGGTGGCTTGCTTTCATGAAAGAACACCAGCTTGAATCGGGCAGCGAGCCGCCCAAATACGGTATTATGAAACGCGCAGCCTGGCTGGTATTGTTTGCCGGTTCGGTGGTGGGTGTGGCTTTCGTGTCACTTTCCGTGCTCATCTTTGTCTTGGCCCTGCAACTGATGCTGACCCGTTCCGCAGGGGAAATTTCCCTGTTGCTCACGCTTGGCTATTCACCCGCCTACCTGACAAAACATATGTTCAGCTGGTTTCTGAAATTTCTGGCCCTGATCACATTGCTGGCTGTCACGCTGTTTCTGGTGCTCCATTCGGCCCTCGGCTCTTGGGCTTCTGCCAAAGGGCTGGCCCTGATGGTCTGGCCCTCATGGCTGGCCTTCGCGGCTGCCGGCTGCCTTTTCACCCTCACCCTGGCCCTGAATTATGGCTCCATCCGGAAAATGATCTTCCAACGCTTCTATCATCCAAATTGATAAATTTACCCTTCTTCAATTCTAGTGCTATGCAGAAAATTACAGTGCTTGTTGTTTGTGCCTGGCTGATAATGGCAGCCGGGTGCACCTCCGCCACCCAAACCCAGACACCGGATGAGGAATTTACAGACCTGGCCGGCCGGCTTATCGAAAACCTCTGGAAAACCGACCCGGACCAGGCCGTGGAAGCCGGCAACCATGCCTACGATTCGCTGCTGACCGTGCCCGATGAGTTTTTCAGGCAGCAGTACGAATATTTTGCAGCTAATTACCTCGACAGCCTCCTGGTGATGGACCCGCAGGAGCTTTCGCCCGGGAACCGCATTGACTATTTCATCCTGAAAAACCGCATGGAATACATTCTGTGGCGACTCAACGAGTACAAGAGCTGGCAGTGGAACCCGGCCGTGTTCAATGTGGGCGGGGCCATTGCCGCGGTGCTCAACGGCCGCTACGCCCCCCTGGAGCAACGGCTCATGGCCCTGGCGCCCAAGCTGGAACGCGTACCTGCCTATTACCAGGCGGCCCGGGATGCGGTGCGCGACCCCACACGCGTCCACACCGAGCTGGCTATCGTGCAGAACCGGGGTACCTTGCAACTGCTCAGGCAGCAACTGGCCGATTCCGTACGTGCGGCAGATATCGACACCGCCACCCGCCACCGCCTGCTCCAGGCCCTTGCACCGGCCGCGGAAGCCGTGGAGCAATACATCAGCTGGCTGGAAAACGACATCCTGCCCGGGCTGGACGAGGACGGGCATTCCTTCCGCATCGGGGAAGAGCTGTATGAAGCCAAGTTCTCCTATGAAATCCAGTCGCGCTACACGGCACGGCAGATCTATGAGAAAGCCCTCCGTGCCAAAGACTCCGTGCACCGGGTGATGCAGGACCTGGCCCGGCAGGTATGGCCGAAGTACATCGGCCCCCTGCCCGACAGCATGGGGTCTGCGGAAATTGCCCGCCTGCTCGACACCCTGAGCACCCGTCACGTGCCGCCCGACTCGTTCGAAACCGCCATCCGTGCCCTCATGCCCCGGCTGGCCGGTTTCGTGCGGGAACACCACCTGCTCACCCTCGATTCCACCAAACCGCTGCTTGTGCGCCAGACACCCGGCTGGATGCTGGGCCCCAATATTGCCAGCCTTTCGGCCCCCGGGCCTTTCGACACTTCGGGCGCATCGTATTACAATGTGAACCCCATGGACATTTACACCCGCGGGCAGCAGGAAAGCTGGCTGCGCGAGTACAACCGCTGGATGATGCAGATTCTCAGCATCCACGAAGGCATACCCGGCCATTATGTGCAGCTGGTGTATTCCAACAAGGCGAAAAGCCTCGTGAAGTCATTGTTCGGAAACACCACCATGATCGAAGGCTGGGCCTGCTATGCCGAACGCCTGTTGCTCGAAAACGGCTACGGCAATCACAGCCCCGAAATGATGCTGATGTACAACAAATGGCTGCTGCGCATCATCTGCAACACCATCCTCGACTATGGCGTGCACGTGCTGGATATGAGCCGGGAAGAAGCCATGGACCTCCTGGTGAACCAGGCATTCCAGGAAGAATCGGAAGCCCTCGGCAAGTGGCGCAGGGTAAGCCTCACCCAGGTGCAGCTCACCAGCTACTTTACCGGCTTGACCGAGATTCTGCAGCTGCGCGAGGAAATGAAACGCAAACTGGGTGATGAATTCAGCCTGCAGGAATTCAACGAGCAGTTCCTGAGCTACGGCAGTGCCCCGGTGAAATATATCCGGGAACTGATGCTTTCCGGTGGTAATGAGTAGCCGGTAGCCGGTAGTCAGTAATTGAGCAGGACAGGTTCCGGCCCCCGCCCCCTTTACGGGCGGCTTTGTCCGTCAAAGTCCTGCCTGAGCGGGACAGGGCCTGAACTCCTGTCCCCCGCTGGCGGGGGAGTGCGGTGGATTTGCGGGAGGCAGGGGGTGGACAGAAAAACCTATTATGCATTCGCGATATTCTGAGGGACGCCTTGGCGTGACGAAGGATCTCTGTATGCAGGGCCGTTTTCCGGGCTTAAGTTAAGCGCAGCGTAACTTAAACTCCGGGATGTCCGGAAGTTTGCAACTTCCAGGTAACATGAACAAGCAGAAGCAGCCGGAATGCCCCAATAGAATGCCGAATGCCGAAGGTCGAACCCTGTTAGTGGAAATCCCTGTGCCGGAACAACTATTGTTTCATGCGTAATTTCATAAAACCCCGAAAAAAATGCCCGAAAAATTTGGAAATGTCAAAAATATTACATACACTTGTTGTGAAGTTCACTGTATCGTTCATTTAAACCTGCTGAAAATGAAACGCTTTTGTACCCTTCT
>CAYRDC010000046.1:0-11232 GCA_964422925.1 uncultured Chitinophagales bacterium
ATGCCTTGGGTCGGCTTCATAAACGCTTGCGTTTAGACAACACTGAAACCGAATTGAAAAGAGAAGAATTTAATACAGGAGTTTATTATTACTGGTTAATGGATCATCAAACATACATTGGCAGCGGTATGCTGCTGGTAAATTAATAAGCAGTTCTTCATGTTGCCTATAGTTCCGATTTCAATATTTTCGGGTTCTATTCAGAAATTTTCGTCATACACTTTTAGTTGCTTCATTCCCGTGAGAACGGATTCACCGGCACCCGTTCCCGTCCAATGCCCAGGGCCGCGGCCCTCCGGATGGCGCCCATGCCGTATTTCCGCCTGATGCGGTCCATGGCTTGGCAGAGACGGAAATGATCTTTGATAGATTATTTGCTAATGTATGGTAAGTTTTAAACATGCTGATAGCTAAATATTATAATGCAAAGAACTCATAAAAATAAAATGTAGCGGCAAAGGAAAAATTATTGCAAACTAGAAATTTAATATAATGTTTGTTATGGTGTTGTTGAGTCACAAATAATGATGAATAATTAGTCACTTAATGCCATAAGCTTTTATCCCCCCCCTGTTATAAATAATAATAATGATAATACAAGGTTATTTGGTGGTCACAATTTTTAATTTTTTGATAATGAGAATGTGAAAGTATATAGATAAACTTGTCATGATGAGATTTTTCCAGTTGTTAATTTAAAATTTACGTCATGAAAAAAGTAGTATTGCTTCTTATTTGTGCAATTTATTTTATTAGTTGTGATAAATTAGGTTTGGAAGACACAACAAATATAGTTACACAGCAAAAAACCACTGGTTATGGTCCGATTCATATAGCCTTCAGAAGCCATCCTCTTAATGGGCAGGAGTGTGTGGGCTCTTTTAAAAAATGTCCCGATTGCACATGTCCTTTATTCATTTGCATATGCACCACTCTATTTACTTCAGCACCCTTGACTGATCAGGAGAAAAATGATTTAATCGGTGAGGCGGAAATTAAGCTAACATCAAATAATACCAAATTAAAAATGATATTCCATCAACAAGCGGATTCATCAGGATTTGTACATTTATATAAGGATGAATACTTTCCCCAGCAGGTAGCAGACAGTATGGGGGTTAATAGCATTTTAGTAAAAGCCGGGTTATACCCCGTTGATTTTAATACATATACTTATGGAGAAGCAACATTTGATTGTCAAGTGGATTAAAAGGTTAGGTCTGCTTTTTTTTGTTGGCCTGCTGTTTAGCGGGTGCAGACCCATAATATTGCTTTTCCTTGGCATGAAAGAAAATTATTATGGGATTACCATGCAAGAAGCGCGGAAGTATTATGATAAATACTTTGGCAAATACCACAGGCAGGATTTTCTTTTTGACCAAGAAGCTGTGGATACCTTCAATAAAATCCCATATAAACCGGGCTGGGACGGTGGCATTGGGTATATCCAGTTTAAGATGTACAACAAAGAAGGCCGGCTTATTGCCCAGTATCAAAGTTGTGAAGGACCCAGAAAAAGAAATCATATCATGGATTCATTTCCTCCCGGCCGGGGATTACTATGGCCTGCCGACACAACCCTGACCATTAATGATGAACTTAAATATTTACGGAACTGGGATGGATCGAAAGTTCATTTAGATACACCCTTTCAAACCGACTACGTGTTTGTTACCTATTGGGTCACTTTTACCGGTGTTCCGGGCAGACATCTTGTCCGCGATGTAGAGAAATATATTGCATCCCATCCGGAATATTCCTTTGAGAATTACTTGGTTAGCCTGGATAAAATAATTTCAGAGTAACAGGTTTAATTAATCCCGCGCGAACGGGTTCACCGGCACCCGTTCCCGTCCGATACCCAGGGCCGCGGCCCGCAGGATAGAGCCCGTGCCGTATTTCCGCCTGATGCGGTCCATGGCCTGGCAGAGGCGGATTTCTTCGCAGCGGTCGTCAAACAAATCGATCTGGTAATGCCCGTGCACCAGGTGGCTGAAGCGTACCCCCGCCAGCCGCACCAGCAGCCTGCGTTCATAGAGCTTCTCAAACAATTCCAGCGCCTGGCGGATCAGCACCCGGTCGCTGGCCGTGTAAGGAATCCGCGCCTGCCGGCTCACCGTGTCGAAGTTGGAATACCGGATTTTCACCGTCACGCAGGCGGTGAGTTTCTGCTGCCCGCGCAGGCGGAAAGCCAGTTTTTCGGCCATGCTGCTGACGGCCGAGCGAAGGAACCGGATATCGGTGGTGTCTTCGTCAAAGGTGCGTTCCGCGGAGATGGATTTAGCTTCGGAATAAGGCACCACGGGGGTCGGGTCAATGCCCCGGGCCCGCCTCCAGAGCAGCACGCCCGTTTTGCCCAGCAGCCGTTCCAGCAGTTCCACCGGCATCTGGCGCAGGGTTTTCACCCGCTCTACGCCCATGTTGCGCAGCAGCTGCCCGGTTTTTTCGCCCACCAGGGGAATTTTGCCAACGGGCAGGGGGTCGAGGAATTCGGTTTCGCGGCCAAAGGGAATCTGCAGCTGCCCGTTGGGCTTGGCTTCGCCCGTGGCCACTTTCGATACCATCTTGGCGCTCGACAGGCCGAAGGAAATGGGAAGCCCCGTTTCGCGGATGATCCGCTGCCGCAGTTCCGTGGCCCACCGCCAGGTGCCGAAAAAGCGGTCCATCCCGCTCAGGTCGAGGTAAAACTCGTCAATGGAGGATTTCTCGAACAGGGGAGCCGATCCGGCAATGATTTCCGTGACCGTGTGCGAATAGCGGCTGTAGGCTTCCATATCGCCCGAGATGACCAGGCCGTGCGGGCACAGCCTCCGGGCCAGGCGCATGGGCATGCCCGAATGCACCCCGAACCTGCGGGCTTCGTAACTGCAGGAAGCCACCACAGCCCGGTCGCCCCGGCCCCCGATCATGATGGGCCGGCCCTTCAAACGGCTGTCGCGCAGCCGTTCCACCGACACGAAAAACGTGTCCAGGTCGAGGTGCAATATGGCCCGTTCCGCGGTTGCCGGCATAAGCATTTCCTTTGTGCTGCCCGGCCGGAAACAGCCGGGAGTCAAAAATACTAAAAATATTAGCATAGTGTCAAACTTTTCAGGTGCCTGTGCATAAACGGGCCTCCCTGAGTTGGTAAAAAATTTAGTAAATTTGTATCCAAACCGAGCAGTATGGACCCCGTGAACCGGAACATCCGCTACCTGCGCCAGCAGAAAAACATGACCCAGCAGGCTTTTGCCGAATGGCTGGGCATCACCCGCTCCTCGCTGGGGGCTTACGAGGAAGGCCGGGCGAAACCCAACTGGCAGGTGCTGCGCACTTTGTCCGAACGGTTCGACCTTTCGCTCGACCGTTTGTTGCAGGACGACCTGGCGGCCCTGGCGGAACAGCGCCTCAAAGAGGATAAACGCCCGGGCACACCAAAACCTGCCGACCCCGAAGGAAAATCCCTGCGCGTGCTGTCGATCACGGTGGACAGCGAGAACCGGGAAAACATTGAGCTGGTACCCGAAAAGGCTGCGGCCGGCTACCTGGCCGGTTATGCCGACCCGGAATACCTGAAAGAGCTACCCCGCTTCCGCCTGCCCAACCTGCCCGAAGGCACTTACCGGGCTTTTGAAATCACCGGGGACAGCATGCTGCCTATCCCCTCCGGTTCCGTCATCATCGGGGAATACGTCACCGACTGGACCTCGCTCCGTGAAGGGCTGCCCTATATCGTGGTGTCCAAGCGGGACGGCATTGCCTTCAAGCGGGTTTTCCGCCAGCCCGGCAATCCCGAAGTGCTGGTCATGCAATCCGACAACCCGGCTTATCCCGCCTACGAACTCCGGCTCGAGGAAATCATGGAGATGTGGCAGGCACGGGCCTACATCAGCACCATCTTCCCCGATAAGGACGTGTCGCTGGCGCGCATGATGGAAATGGTGATGGAACTGCAGCAGGAAGTGATCCGCCTCAAAGGCAAAAGCTGACCCCTTATTTCTTTTCTATCAGGGTCACCAGTTCGGCATATTTTTCTTCCCCGAGCCAGCGCGTCAGCGCTTCTTCCAGGAACCGGTACAGCGGGACCTTTTTTCTTTCACCCAGCACGCAGGCCGGCCGGCAGATTTCCCAGCGGTCGTAGTTCACGGCTGTGAAATAGCGGTATTTTTTCACCCGGAGCGGGTACAGGTGGCAGGAAAGGGGTTTGCGGAAAGTGGTGGCCCCGGCTTCCCAGGCTTTTTCGATGCCGCACAGCACTATGCCCTGCTCGTTGAATACGGCATAGGCGCAGGCTTTTCCTTCCACCAGCGGGGTGCGCCAGCCGTCCTTCCCGGTGATGAAAAGCCCCTGCCGGTCGATGGCGGCCAGCCCTTCCGGGCGCAGGAAGGGCCGGATGTTTGGAAACTCCCGGTGCAGCTGCTCCCTTTCTTCGGCTTCCAGGGGCGCCCCGGATTCGCCTTCCACACAGCAGGCCCCGTGGCAGGCTTCCAGGTGGCATACAAAATGCCGGTCGCGCACCTCATCGCTGAAAATAATATGGTCGAGTACGATCATGAAGTGGTCATTGCAGGGAAAGACTGCAGGGCATTCCGGTTTCCGCAATACTCAAATATATAATTCCTCTTCGTACACAATCGGAAATCTGTTTAAAAGAAAATTCTGAGGGAAAAGCGCTTATCGACTTTCTGTAAACAGCTGAACGGCTTTATACCAGTAGTAAAAGGCGGATTTATCGGGTTGCCGCTTTAACCGGTTCAAGAAATTCCATTCCGGCTCTTTTATGTTCAATCTTTTGATATCCTGGCCTTCATAGCGTTCAATGGGCGTCAAGTCGTTTGTGAGGATTTTGGCTGCCAGGTAAGCCACTTTAGCGGAAGCTGCCACCGCATCATCAATACGGAATTTACCTGTCATAAGATAGCCTGTACCAAAAGCCTTAATTCCTTTCTGCAGTTCATTGAATTTTAATTTTTCATCCGGGGTTCCACTGCCTCTTTTGGCCAGAACCACGCAGGTGGCGATAATGTCTGTCAGTACCTCGTCAGGACTGATGCTAATACCTGAATTGCTGCTTTTCCGGAATTGGATTTCCTGTGTTGCCACCGCATGAAAACCGGCAGCCAAGGTATCCATCCTTTGAATTTTTTCAAACAACCTGCTTAAATCGAAAAGTTGCTTGCAGATTTCCATGGCAAACGGCTGACCCCCTTTGAAATAGGGAATTCCAATGGTGCCGGGGGCGAAAGCCGTCAGCTTATCCCCGGTTATGGATTCAATGGACGGCAGGGTCACCACGGTTTTACTTTCCGTTTCAATCCATTTGGTTTCAAGAGACTTTTCTGTCAACTCGGGGTAAACAGGGTCAGTAAAGAGGATGTCCAGTAATATTTTTCCGGAATATCTTGTATGGATCACCGAGTCAAAAGCAAAAGCGTAATGCGCTTTTGGAACACCCGGGCGATAGCTTCTTTCCTGATCCAATATGTATTCCCTGAACCTGGAGGTTTCCACCACTTTTTTCAAAAGATATTCCAGTTTTTCACGCCCTGCGCTGCAGATGATGTCTACGTCAATGGAAAACCGGTTTCCTTCATCCAGGAGGAAAAGCAGGCCGGTGCCGCCTTTCAGGACAAAATCCAGTCCGTTCGCTTTTAACCTTTCCAGCAGGTGTAACGCGTAAATCATTTTTTCCAGGATAATCCTGTCAATCCGCCTGTGCTCAGGCCGTTTTCTGAACGATTCGAGCCATTCCCTTGTGAAACAGCTTTCTTTGATCATGGCAAATGGTTTTTTACCAGGTGCTCCATGTAGTTCGTCATAAATTGACGGATTTGTTGTTCTTTATTACGCCTCCTGGCATAACCAAAGAGCCGGGTGTAATTGATGCTGTAACTTTTAATGGCGTTTTCATAAATGCGGATAAGCTCAGGTCCCTGGTGAAAGTAAAAGAGTTGATTGTCAGCAAAAAGGTCTACCAGTATTTTTTCAAGCCCAGGGGTGAAAAATTGTACGCTCTTCACTTTCTGCCTGGTAACGGGCGAACGGGTAATCAGCCTTTTGACTATAACCGGTTTGGTGCTTTCAGAAACGTAATATTCCATGGCTTTTTGGCCAGGATTGCAATAAAAATCAAAACGAAAGGAGTCTTTCAGGTTATAATAAAGTGTTTCAAAAAGATCTTTTTCAATTTCGATGATGATTAACTTTTTGCTTGCCTGGTGCTGTGAAAACTCATTGAGCCAGTCTGTTTCCCAGATACAATGCTTTACGGCTTCAAACTTTTCAGACAGGTACTTTGCCAGTTTCAGGATATCACTCGAAAATTCCGGCTTGTATTCGGGCTTTTGAGAGACAATGTAATAACCTCTCCTGACCGGCCTGATGATGTTTTTGTTTTTCAGGTCGTATATCCGCCACGCAAGGGTTCCTTCTTTAAGGTCAGGTTCAAACTGTTTGAAAAAATCATAAAGCTCTTCCCTGGAAAAAATCCCCCTGTTTCCGAATTCTTCGATAAACCTGTTTTCAAGTATCCTTGGCATATAAAACCAAATATTTACCAAAAATACAAAAAACAGGTTAAAACATGAAATCAAAAAAATGCCATTAAATAGATTTATTGGCAAAAATTGGATTTCTTCAGCGAGATGCCGTTAAGTTTCATTGCCCGATACAGAATATGGCCGGCCGCTTGTGCAGGTCGGGCGGGGCCTGGCGCCAGCGGCCGATGCTTTGGGTCATCACCTGCTCGGTGGGCAGGGTCAGGTCCACCGCGATGCACAGGAGCGTTTCCGCGCGGCAGGTGTCCAGCAGGTCGCGCAGCAGGGCATTGTTGCGGTAAGGGGTTTCCATGAAAATCTGGGTGACCCCGGCCCGGCTTTTTTCTTCCAGCTGGCGGATGGCGCGCAGGCGGCCGGGTTTTTTCACGGGCAGGTAGCCGTGGAAGGCAAACTGCTGCCCGTTCAGCCCGCTGGCCATCAGGGCAAGGAACACGGATGACGGCCCGCTGACGGGCACCACCCGGATGCCCCGGTCGTGGGCTGCGCGCACCAGGGAGGCGCCCGGGTCGGCTATGCCCGGGCAGCCGGCTTCAGTAATCAGCACCGTGTCTTTGCCCGCCAGCAGGGGCTCCAGCAGGGCGGGAATGTCTTCCGGGGGCGTGTTCTTGTCATACACCAGCATGTCCAGTGCGTCAAAATCACCGCTGAAGCCGATGGCGCGCAGGAAACGCCTGGCCGTGCGCGGGTGTTCCACGATGAAGGCTTCCGCCCTGCGGGCCGTTTCAAGTACCTGCGGGGAAAGGGACGCTTCCCCGCCAGGCCCCAGGCTCGAGGGAAGCAGGTAAAGGGTTCCTGTTTCGGAGGCTTTTTTCATTTTTGTGTTTCGGTCTGCCTGAAATTAAACAGAAATGCCAAATTACCTGCCGCCTGCCTTTTACCTCGATGAAGACGTGGTTGCCCTGGCCCGCCAGCTGCTGGGCAAGGTGCTGTGCACGCGCATGGAAGGGCAGCTCACGGCCGGCTACATCATCGAGGCGGAGGCTTACCGCGGCCCGGACGACCGGGCTTCGCACGCGTGGAACGGCCGCAGGACCCAGCGCACCGAACCCATGTTCGCAGCCGGGGGCATTGCCTATGTGTACCTGTGCTACGGGCTGCACCACCTTTTCAACGTGGTTACCGGGCCGGAAGGCCTGCCGCATGCCGTGCTCATCCGGGCCCTATACCCGGCCGAAGGGCTGGAAACCATGCTGCGCAGGCGGAAAATGGACAAACCCGCCCAAAGGCTCTGCAACGGCCCGGCCACCCTCACCCAGGCCCTGGCCATCCGCACCGCGCACACGGCCACCCCGCTGAACGGCAACAAAATCTGGATCGAGGACCGCGGCATCCGTGTACCGGACCGCCTGGTGGAAACCACGACCCGCATCGGGATCGACTATGCGGGTGAAGACGCAAAACGCCCCTGGCGGTTCCGGGTCAGGGAACCCGTGGCGGAAGCGCTCGGGGTGAAACCGTTATGGTAATCCGGGCAGCTCCGGGTGCTGCTCCTGCAGGGTAAGGTAGGCGCTCCGGGGCATCTGCACCAGGTAACAGGCCGGGTCGGGCTGCATCCATTCCATCAGGCGCACCAGGTCGCTTTCCGCCATGGCCGTGCAGCCGGCCGTGCTTTTCCCTTCCGGGCTTTGAATGTGAAAAAAGATGCACGAGCCCGCACCGGGCACCACCGGGTCGCGGTTGTATTCCACCACGATGCCCCACTTGTAGCGCACATCGCCCAGCAGCATGTGCTCGGCAGATTTCCAGTCGGGGTCGGGGATGATATCGGTGCTGACCAGGCGGTTGTAATAGCGCGAACCCGGGTCGTCCACGCACTCGATGAACTGGTTGCTCATCAGGTAAGGAAGGCGCGTGAAAAGCACCTTCATGGGGTCGGCATAGCCGAAGGCAAAGCCGAACGGGTAAATGCCCGCGGGGGATTTGCCGTCCCCTTCGCGCTTGGCATCCACGGGCACGGGTTCCAGGGGCCAGCCGGGCCCCGGGGCCATGCCCGAGCGGCCCACGCGCACCGGTATGTCCTGCATTGCGGCCTGCCAGGCATTGCTGCTGCCGGCCCGGCCGAAAGCATACAAAGTGGCCGTGGAATCTTCCCATCCATCGCTGACCACCACCACCAGCTGCGTGGTGTTTCCCGGTATGATTTGCTCCATGCTGGCTGGATTTGACAAGCCGTCCTGCCCGCTGGCCGGAAAGTTGCCGGTCAGGAACACAAACCCGGAAATCCATATCCTAAAGCTGCGGGCAGGCATCGGTTCACGCAAAGCTACGAAATGCCGCGCTCAGCCCGGCCGGACAAACGGGTACAGCTCCTGCCGCACAAAATCTTCCGGAAATCCTTCATCCCCTTCAAAACCCAGGGCTATGTCGCGGCCTTCGTAAGGAATGTAATCGGTTCCGAACAGGTAATCCCACACGCTCAGGCTGATGCCGAAATTCACACCATAGGGCCTGGGCAGCTCCTTCGCATGGTGCCAGATGTGCATTTTCGGGTTGTTGAACACGTATTTCAGCGGGCCGATGTCAATGTCGGTGTTGGCATGGTTGAAATGGCCGATGCCGAGGGCAATGATGTGCATCAGGAAATAATCCTCCAGGCTGAACCCGATCATGGCCACGGGGATGTACTTGATGGCCTTGTACACGATGTTTTCCATCCAGTGGTAGCGCAGGTGGGCGGCAAAACCCATTTCACGCACCGAATGATGCACCTTGTGAAATTCCCACAGGAACGGCACCCGGTGCAGCAGGCGGTGAATCCACCAGCTGATGAAATCAATGTACACAAACAGGAAAACCATCTGCGCCCACCGCGGCCAGGTTTCCAGGTGGATGGCCACCGTGTTTTCCAGGCCGAAATACCCCAGCAGGTCGTTGAAGGCCGTGACCGCCACGTTCGACACCGCGGCAAAACCAATAAGCGAAAACAGGAAAAAGTTGAAGAACATGTAAAACACGTCCAGCCAGAAATCCCGCCTGATCAGTTTTTGCTTGCGGTGCCAGGGGCGCGCGTATTCCAGCAGGAAGAAAAACAGGGAAATGCCGATAAGCCAGTACAGGTAATTGTGCCAGGACGGATGCGTGATTTCCTGCCACAGGTAACGGGCGTAACCCCGGTAGGATTCTATAATAATGTCCTGGTAATTCATATCCCGGTTATAAGGGAACAAAAACGTTTCGAATCGTCATAAAAATGCAAAAATCTGCCGGGTACCCGGTATTTCAGCGGTTTTTGGACTCATTTATGCAGTGGTTTTGTGGAATATGGGGTTCAGCCCGCATCCACTCCGTGAAAACCAAAAGCAAAAAGGAGGACATCATGTTAAACCGGCATCCTTACGAAGAGATTCATCGCAAACGCGGACTTTTTTTTCAAATCGGCCTTGTGGCCAGCCTGGGAATGGTGATTCTGGCTTTCCAGTGGAAAGGGCCGGAACGCAAGGCCGAGCCGCTTGCGGACAATTACGAGGAACCCGTGTTTGTGATGGAGGATCTCCCCCGGACCAAAATTCACGAGGAAATTCCCCAAATCAACGAACAGATTCCGGACCGGAAGGTCATCAGGCTTCAGGAAATGAATATCATCGAAGTGGATCATAAACTGATGACTGACAACCTGCTCGATTCTGTAATGGATTTTGAAGACCTCACCACCACTCTGGTGCAGCCGGTGGATACGGTGGCCGAAGAAGCCCCGAGGGTTCCTTTCCGCATCGTGGAGGAAATGCCCGAATTCCCGGGAGGGGCCCGTGGCATTTACCAGTACCTGGCTTCGCACATCCGGTATCCCGAGCCGGAGCGCAGCATGGGGATTGAAGGAACGGTTTTCCTCCAGTTTGTCGTGGACGAAACCGGGCAGGTTACCGATGTGACCGTCTTGCGCGGGGTTTCCCGCAACCTGGATGAGGAAGCCGTCCGTGCGGTGGAACAGATGCCCCGCTGGAAACCCGGCAAACAACGTGGAAGGCCTGTCCCGGTGTACTATACCGTTGACGTTAAATTCGTTATCTATCCATAACAGCCCTTTTTGATGCAAGGAGAGAGTCCCGCCTGTTGGCGGGATTTTCTTTTAGCTCCTATTAAGTAAGGTAGATTCTGTTTTGAATCAGGGAAAGCAGATTTGACCACTTTCTAGGTACCGCGTGTAAGCCTAAATCTATAAAAGTCCATATCAAAGTTTCTGGCCCTTGATTTATGAAATTAACGTTAATTTTTTCTTAATTAGGAAAACCATAATGAAGTAAGGTCATTTGATAAAAGATTTGTAAAAATTATGGTTTAATTTTTTTGTTTTTTGTTTTGTTTGTTTAAAAAAGTTTATTACCTTTAATTCCATTGTTTTAATTATTAATCCCCTAAAAAATGAAAAACTTAACTCGCGTAATAATACAAACATGCACTTTTTCATTAATTGTAGTTCTTAATTCTGTTTATTTAAAAGGTCAAGATAGTACATTGTTCAGATATTACTCCCCAGATACAAATCAATTTACTGAGATTCAGTTAGATATTTTCCATAAAATACAAAATTTACAGGACTATACAAGCTTAAGTTTTATTAAATTTCGAGAACTAAGCAATGTTCAGGATAGTGGAAGGATAAAATTAAAGCTAAATGAAATTCCTGATACTTTGATCTATAGTGCTAGCAGCATAGATTATGATTCTGATTCCTTATATTATTGGTATGGGTCCATCG
>CAYRDC010000047.1:0-10733 GCA_964422925.1 uncultured Chitinophagales bacterium
TGATTCTATCATAAGCCATTGCTGTGAGGGCACCGGGTAAACCTTCAGCCCGGTTTCCACGGTATTGATTCCAACACCGCTTACCTGCAGCGTGTCGCAATGTGTATCGGATCCGGCCGCATTGGTCACTGTCAGGCATACCACGTAAGAACCACCATTCGCATAGGTGTGTGTTACATTCTGTCCACTTGCATTATTGCCATCGCCAAAGTCCCAATCCCAGGTCACCGGGTCATTGGTTGAGGTATCCTGGAAGCTCACATCCAGGTTGGTGGCCGAATAGGTAAATCCGGCCACAGGAGCCAATAACGGATAGATATCAGCCTGGTAACGAGGCAATACCTGGTAACCGGAATTATAGGGTTGGGCCGGATCGTATTGTCCGCCAATGCCCATAATCACCAGCAGGCTGTCAGTTGGAGCAGGGGTACCGTACAGGTCCACATCATTGTCGATGCGCATGACCAGCGTATCTGTTCCGTTGGTAATATCCACATTAAATCCGGAACCGGAATTTGTCCATTGCATTGTATCAATAATATGCCAGCCGATCAGCTTCACCAGGTTGGATTCGGTGGTTTCATCCAGGGTGGAGGTCACCATAGGATCCGGCAGCGGGTTATTGGACGAAGTCATCCAGAGGGTATCCGGGCCAATCTCCGTCAGGCCTCGGTACTGGGTTATGGTGCCGATGATGGAAACCGAATCGCCTTCTGTTACCGTATAGCCAAAGTTTTGGTTAAAGGAGAAAACGGATATGCCGCCTGTGGAATCATGCAAGGTAAACTGCAATCCGGAAGGACGCAGGTTTACACCCAGTACCACTCCATTCAGCTGGCAATATACACCCATGGAATCGGCCAGTCCGGTAGAGTCTTCCGTGTGTATATCGGCAATGTCATACACCGGAATGGGCTGATCGCTTTCCAGGATAGTGATAGTAAGCGTATCCACATTAATGGTGGCATTATTGGTGGCATTTTGCAACACCAGGATAATGGTTTCGGCAGGTTCCTGAATCGTGTCGTCAATGACAGGTACGTTGATAGTTTGCGGAGTGTTGCTGTTAGCCGGGAAGGTAACTGTGGTGGGCGTGCTGAATGTAAAGTCATTGCCCAGGGTGGCAGTACCTCCTACCAGGGCTACATCCACAGCCGTGGCGCTTCCATTGGGATTGCTGATACTGATAGTTACCTGCGCTTGTCCTGCCGATTCGTCCACATCGAAAGCATTGGTTGTAAAGGAAACTTCCGGATTCACCACAGTGCCGCAAGGGGTCATAGTATGAGCGCCCAATGAATCAAAGGTATTGCTTGGGAATACGTACCATTGTGTGGCGCCAATAGTCCAGTCCGTTTCACCAACATGTACGTTTTCATTCCTGACCAGTGTATGATTGGCGGTGCTGCCGGAACCCACCGGCCAGCTTGATCCAGGATCCACCCCGATCACGCCAATGATATCCACGGTGTCTCCATTGGGATTGATCAACGCCAGGGCATCATCCCCGTTGAAATGGGACACGCTTGGGAATGATAATGTTGTATCAGCCTGTGCCTGCATGACAGAATCTGCTGCATCGGTGGTAATCACATACACATCCCCCGGATTGAGCATACCTACCGGGTTAAAGCTGTTGGTGAAAGCACCGCCATTCCCGGATTCGAACACTTCATAGCCTGAGAGATTAATGACACTGGAGGAAGGATTGTAAATTTCTATCCCTTTGTTGTTACCAGAACCTTCAATATATTCAGAGAAAAAGAGTTCTGAGCAAGGGACCGGCCCTGACGCGCAGGGAACCATTGTGTGGGTCCCGATGGAGTCAAAGGTGTTGATACTCAAAACAATCCATTGGGTGGAACTCAGGTTCCAGTCCATCGTTCCTCCATGAACCGTATCGGCCCGTACCAAGGTGTGATCTTTTGTGGTTCCGGTGCCTACCGTCCAGTAACTACCCGGGTCAATGCCGATAACCCCGATCACATCCACGGTATCCAGGTTTGGATTGATCAATGCCAGGGCATCATCCCCGTTGAAGTGCGCCACACTGGGAAAAGACAGTGCCGTATCTGCTTTGGCTTGCAAGATACTGTCGGCCTGGTCAGTAGTGATCACATACACGCCCCCTGCCGGAAGAATACCGGTCAGGTTAAAGACATTGGTAAAGCTTCCCCCATTACCGGATTCAAAAACCTGGTATCCTGTCAGGTTTACATCCGCTCCGGTGGGATTGTAAATTTCCAGAGCTTTGTTATTACCCGTGCCTTCCACATATTCTGAAAAGAATAATTCAGAACATTGGGCAAAAATACCCGCAGCACTAAGCAACAAAGCGGCAGAAAAGGTAAAAAGTCTTTTCATATCCCTGATTTTTGAGTGAATGAATGCAACAACACTAATGATTCAGTAAATATAAATGGTTTCAAACGGAATCCCCAATGATTCGGGTTGAAAATGTGGTTCATTTTTCCGGTTTCAGCAGTTGGATTCCTGTAACCCGGTCTTTTTTGACGGCCGGGACCCCATCCCGCATCCAGTCCGGCATGGGTTTTCCTTTGAGGTAATGATCGAAAAACTGGTTCATCCGGATGGTAAGATCCAGCTTATTAGGCCTCCGGGTCAGGTTATGCTCTTCCTTGTTGTAGCTGAGCATCCATACAGGTTTTCCGAGGCGCCTGAGGGCAACAAAATATTCAATGCCCTGGTACCACGGAACCGCCCCGTCATGGTCATTATGCATCATGAGCAACGGAGTTTGTACATTCGGGGCAAAAAAGACCGGTGAATTCTCATAATACAGGTCAAAAGCATCCCACAGGCTGGCGCCAATGCGGCTTTGAGTGGTTTCATACTGAAACATCCGGCTCATGCCGCTTCCCCACCGGATTCCCCCATAAGCGCTAGTCATATTGGAAACTGGTGCACCCGCCATGGCTGCCGCAAAGCGGTTGGTTTGTGTAATGATATAGGCCACTTGGTAACCACCCCAACTTTGTCCTTGTAGCCCCATACGGGTTGAGTCGACTAAACCGGTTTTCAGTACTGCGTCCACTCCGGTGAGCACGCAGTCCAGGGCGCTTTGCCCGGGATGCCCTATGCGATATCTTATATCGGGGATAAACACCACATAACCGTTACTGACATAAAAAACCGGGTCTATGGTGCTTCGCCTCGGTTCAGGCAGGATATACCGGTTCAGGCGATCGGAATAACGTTCATAAAAGTACACCAGCAAGGGCCGGGCACTGTCCTCTGCAGGTTCCGGAATATACAACAACCCCTGAAGGGTATCCCCGGCATGGTTTACCCAGCTAATCAACCGCACCTGCCCCCAGTAAAAGTTGTCTTGCCAGGGATTGGCCCGGCTGATACGTTTGGCTCCCGGAAAATCAAAATCAGAAAACCACAGATCAGGGAATTCATTGTACGATTCCCGCGTGAAAATGAATTTATCAGCAGTTCTTGCCTTTTGCAAGCCTGAGTAATAATAATCCCCAATCAACAGGAGCTCCGGGGGAGCATCTTCCCGCCAGTCATACCGGAAAAAACCGGAGGCCTTGCTGCGCTTGTCAAAAGCTGAAAATATGGCTGACTCATCGGTCCGGATAAATTCATTTTCCTTATCCAGGTCGATATAGCGGAAAACCAGTTTGTTCTCGCGTCCGAGGCCAAGTGTCAGGCAAACTGGCGCTTGATGCCCTTGCGGATCGACCCGCCAAATGTCATACCGGTCGTATAACAACAGCCACTTGTCGTCTTCGGTCCATCCGGCCGCTCCATATGCCCAGGGCACCCGGGGGATATCCACCTCTTCATCATACACCGGGAATGGAATTTTCTCACTGACATTCACTCTTTTACCACTATTCGTACTTTGCACATACCAGTTTTGCAGGTTAGGATCATACCAGTAAAAATATTTCCCCTCTGGGGACAGCCTGGGGTTAGCAGCCAGTTTTGTAGCCAGGGGTTCCGCTCCACCGGTCAACAGGTCAACAGAATAAATGTCATAATAATACGGGCTTTCCCAGGAGCGCTGCACCAGGTACGGTTTTTCATCAATACCCACGGCAAACCTTGCTTCCCCCTTTTGCCCGGTCCTGACAACCGGGACCCGTTCATCAGCCAGTTGCCGAAACAACTTCTTGCGCGGTTCATAATAGGCCAGGTAGGTCCTGGTCTTTTCCGCTTTCAATTCCTTTTCCTGTTGTGGTTGCAGTTTAGGGTCCTTCCAGCTCCAAATGGTCACATGCACTTTTTCCTCCTCAAGGAGGGTGTCTTTCGGTTCTGATTCCGGTATGGGAGCTGTGCCGAGGTACAGCCGGGTTCCTTCTTCAGAGAACCACAAGGTGCCATTGGGAGAAGGAGCCCACCCGGAAGGCATGCCTGCCGTCAGGGTATCTGCGGCAAGAATTGCCTGCCGCTGACCGCTTTTCCAGTAGTAGAGCGCATAAACCGGGTTCTTTGCCTTCAGAGAATCATCCGAAGCCAGGAAAGCCGCTTGTCCGCCTTCCGGGTCCACAGCGGGGAGTTTATAGTGCACATGGCCCGTATCGCTGTAAACCAGTTTCTCCCTGGATGTGCTGAAAACAAAAAATCCGTTTTGCCCAGTGGAATCAGTAGTAACCGTTGTAAATGCCAATGCATAACCATTTTTGGAAAAGGTCATTTCCCCGGCATGGCCGAAGGTCCATTCCCTTTGGGTTTCCAGATTCAAAATGTGAAGGATTTCCGGTTTTTTGGTTTTTTTCTTTGCCGCGGGCAAAGCAAGCGGTTCGTCCCTGCCAGCGCTGTCCGGCACTGAATCTGATACGGCAGGCATATACCGTGTCGTAAAGGCAATCCAATTCCCTTCGTGTTCCGGCACAGCCAGCTTGCTCAATCCGCCAAAAGCCAGCCGCTGGCCATTGGCTAGGTTCACAATTGCCAGGCTGTCGGCCAGTTTCTTTTCATCCGGCAGCTTATCCTTCTTCACCTGCCTGAATGCCCTTTTCGTTGGTTTTACCTTGTAAACCAAAAACCGGCCGTCATAAGTGAACCCGGGATTGTAGCCATTTTGAAAGGTGTCGTTCATTCCCATTCCGGTGTGGTATAAAATCAGTGTGGGATCTCCATCCTCAGGCTGCAGGACATAAGCCACAAAAGCGCCATTGCTGGATATGGTGGCTGACTGGATGGAACGCCAGTAATCATAATCCCTATGCGTGAGGGACCGCTTTTCCTGGGCAGGCAGCCAACAACTCCAGCCCAGCATCAGCAGGAGAATCCATCGTTTCATAATAAAATCTTCGGGTCAGATAAAAAGACTAATTTAGAAAGGACACAGGAATTTCCCGTTTAATCAAACAGTTCCCCCTGGATGGGTTCCTCCGGAGTATCTTCGCGCACTGTTTCATCATCTTTCTCCAGGTTCCACTCAATAGTTGTTCCTGGGGTTACCGCTTCGGGTTTGGTTACCTTCACCTTGACTTCGGGAACCGGTTTTTTTGAATTGCCGGTTCCGTTGCCGGAAGTTTTTACCGGAACTTTGGGGGGCTTTTCCATCCCGGAAGAACCGGAAGGTTTCTTTCCGGGGGAGGTTGGTTTTCCGGGGAGGGATGCTTCAGGCTCATCCTGCAGGGTAATGCCTGATATTTCCGGCCCGCCCAGCTTGTTGCCCACTGCCTTCCAGCCTTTCACATCAATAAATTCCGCTAAAGACAGGGTAAGGTTTTCCGGGTCCTTTTTTTTGAATTTTCTCCGGAACGATATGACGGGATTATCCCGCAGGCTGCAAACCACCAGTTTGTTCCGGTTGCCGGACGGGATAAACCGGAAGCGTTGCCCATGGGTCCTGGTTTCCACCTGGAAACGTTTCACAAAATAGGCTTTGCGCTCCCCGTCATAATACACAGCAGAAATAACCTGTTCAGGCCTGAAGAGGGTCACCAGCAGGGTTTTGTCAATATCAAAGCGGTTATCCAGCGAATGGTCACGGAGTTCATAAGAACCGTCTTTGTATATAGCCAGGATTTCATCTCCGGTATCAAATTCGCCCAGCAGGGTGCCGCGTTCTTCCGTATTCAGACGGCCCGTAACGGGGTCATACCAGATTTTGCGACCGCCAAGGGTACTGGCACCCAGCTCTTTCTGCACTACTTTCCGGATCGGGTATTTGGTCACAATATTTCCTTTCGCCCCGCGGCCCTTAATCGCCAGGGAACCGAAATCAAATTCAAAATCCTTGATCCTGGCGCGGCAGGATGGGCTCAAATAAATTTGCACTGTTTCCGACTCGCTGTTGGGATGAGCCGCGAAATAAACTACTTTCGCCTGCTGGCTGCCTCCGGCCAGGTTGTATTCTTTATCCCGGGTAACCGATGTGACATTAAACCGCTTGGCATAATTACGCCCGCTGGCCGGATCGCTATAAATCATGTGGTACACCATGCGGTCATTTCCCTTTTCCCAAACCTGTACATGGATAATGCCCTTGCCCACAAAAGTTTTGTCCGAAATCCGGGTAACCGCAAAATGCCCGTCCGACCGAAAAACGATGATATCGTCCAGGTCGCTGCACTCGCACACAAATTCCTCTTTCTTCAGCCCGAAGCCGATAAATCCTTCTGCCCGGTTCACATACAGCTTCACATTATTGGCCGCCACCCGGGTTACCTGGATCTTGTCAAACTCGCGGATCTCGGTTTTGCGTTCCCGTCCTTTGCCGTATTTCTCCAGCAATTCCTCGAAATAGGCAATGGCATATTCGGTCAAATGGGCGAGGTGGTAGGCCACTTCTTTCAGTTCTTCCTCCAGCTTCAGGATATCATTCCTCGCCTTGTCCAGGTCATAGCGGCTGATCCGCTTAATTTTGATTTCCGTCAGCCGGATGATGTCTTCTTCCGTTACTTCCCGGTGCAGCGTGGGTTTGAAAGGTTCCAGCCCGTGGTCGATGGTTTCCAGTACCGACTCCCAGGTTTCACATTCCTCGATATCGCGGTATATCCGGTTTTCAATGAAGATGCGCTCCAATGAGGCGGCATGCCATTTTTCCTTTAATTCCTCCTGCCGGATTTCCAGTTCCCGTTTCAGCAGCTGCACCGTGTTATTCGTGGAAATGCGCAGGATTTCATCCACCTCCAGAAAACGGGGCTTATCATCCACAATAACGCAGGCATTGGGCGAGATGCTGACTTCGCAATCGGTAAAGGCATACAGGGCATCCACAGTTTTATCGGGTGACACGCCAGCAGGAAGGTCAACGATAATTTCCACGTCCTGGGCAGTATTGTCTACTACCCGTTTGATTTTCAGCTTTCCTTTTTCATTGGCTTTTATGATGCTGTCAATCAGGGAAGAGGTGGTGGTTCCATAGGGCACATCCCGGATAATGAGCTGGTTTTTCCCGGCTACTTCAATATGCGCGCGGATACGGATGCGGCCGCCCCGTTTTCCCCGCTGGTAATCGCTGACATCAATCATACCTCCCGTGGGAAAATCGGGCAGCAACTGGGTTTTCTTACCCTTCAGGACAGCTATGGAGCCTCTAACGAGTTCTATGAAATTGTGAGGCAGGATCCTGGTAGAAAGCCCTACGGCAATGCCTTCCACGCCTTGGGCAAGCACCAGCGGGAATTTCACCGGCAAATGCACGGGCTCCTTTTTTCGCCCGTCATAGGACAACTGCCATTCGGTGGTTTTCGGGTTGAATACCACCTGCAGGGCAAATGGTGTAAGGCGGGCTTCAATATAACGGGCCGCAGCGGCAGGATCGCCTGTCCGGATATCTCCCCAGTTTCCCTGGGTATCAATGAGCAATTCCTTTTGCCCGAGATTTACAATGGCATCTCCGATGGCCGCGTCTCCATGTGGGTGGTATTGCATTGTCTGGCCGATAATATTGGCTACTTTATGGTAGCGGCCGTCATGCATTTGCCGCATAGCATGCAATATCCTTCTTTGCACGGGCTTCAACCCGTCAGCCAGGGCAGGAACTGCCCGTTCCAGGATAACATAAGAAGCATAATCAAGGAACCAATTCTCATACATCCCCTGAACAGGAAGACTTTCCTTCAGCCTATCCTGGTCATCCGTGTCATGACTCGTTTCTCGGTTTTCAGGCGACATTTTCCAGTATATCTTTTTCTACTCTCAGGTTTTCAATAATAAACTGCTGGCGGTCGGGACTGTTTTTGCCCATGTAAAAGGAAAGCAGATCCCGTATGGACATGTCTTTCTTCAGCATTACCGGAGCCAGCCGGATATTTTCACTGATAAACTGCTTGAACTCACCGGGTGATATTTCTCCCAATCCCTTAAACCGGGTGATCTCGATATTTTGCCCAAGCTGCCGGATGGCTTGTTGCTTTTCCTCCTCGTTATAGCAGTATATGGTGCGTTGTTTGTTCCTGACCCGGAATAAGGGCGTTTCCAGGATAAACAGGTGGTTATGCCTTACAAGATCCGGGTAAAACTGCAGGAAAAAAGTAAGCAACAGCAATCTGATATGCATGCCGTCAACGTCCGCATCGGTGGCGATGACAACGTAATTGAAACGGAGATTTTCCAGACCGTCTTCCAGGTTGAGGGCGTGCTGCAGCAGGTTAAATTCCTCGTTTTCATATACTACCCGCTTAGTAAGCCCGAAGCAATTCAGAGGTTTGCCCCGCAGACTGAACACCGCTTGGGTTTGCACATCCCTGGCTTTTGTCAGGCTTCCGCTGGCTGAATCTCCTTCGGTAATGAATATCATAGTCTCCTGGCTGCGCTCGTTTTTCCGGTCTGTATAGTGGATGCGGCAGTCACGCAGCTTTTTATTATGCAGATTTGCTTTTTTGGCCCTTTGATTCGCCAGCTTCTTTATACCAGCGATTTCCTTGCGCTCCCGCTCCGACTGCTGGATTCTCTTCAGCAGTTTCTCCGCGGTATCCGCGTTTTTATGCAGGTAATTATCCAGCTCGCGTTTAACGAAATCATTGATATAGGTCCTCAACACCGGACCGTTCGGCCCCATCATGGTGCTGCCCAGCTTGGTTTTTGTCTGCGATTCAAATATCGGCTCCTGGATGCGGACGCTGATGGCCCCGATAATGGAAGCCCGTATATCCGATGTGTCAAAATCCTTTTTATAAAACTCCCGCAATGTTTTTACAATCGCCTCCCGGAAAGCTGTTAAATGGGTTCCACCGTGTGTTGTATTCTGCCCGTTTACAAAAGAATAGTACTCTTCCCCGTATTGGTTGCCGTGGGTCAGGGCTACTTCAATATCCTTCCCCTTTAGGTGGATAACCGGATACCGTAATTCTTCCTCCCGGGTATTGTCCAGGATAAGATCGAGCAATCCGTTTTTTGACTGGTATTTAACGCCATTGAACCGGATGGTAAGGCCGGAATTCAGATAGGTATAGTTCCGAACCAGGGTTTCAAGGTATTCCGGCACAAAATGGTAGTTATGAAAAATCTGTTCGTCAGGTATAAAGATTACGCGGGTACCATTCCTTTCCTCCGTACGGGCAATGTTATGGTTTTTCAGCAAGTCGCCCCGGCAGAATTCCGCCACCTTAATACGTCCGTCCCGGATACTTTCCACCCTGAAATAAGATGATAAGGCATTGGCCGCTTTGGTACCGACCCCGTTGAGCCCAACCGATTTTTGAAAAGCCTCCGTATCGTATTTGCCACCGGTATTGATTTTTGAAACACATTCAATGACCTTACCCAATGGGATGCCGCGCCCATAGTCGCGAACCTGGACCTTCTTCTCATTGACATCGACTTCTATTATCCTCCCATACCCCATTATGTGTTCATCAATGGCATTATCAATTATTTCCTTGACGAGCAAATAAATACCGTCATCATGCGAAGAGCCGTCACCGACTTTCCCGATATACATACCGGGGCGCATCCGGATATGTTCCTTCCAGTCGAGCGATTTAATATGTTTTTCAGTATAGTTGGCTGTCATAAACGGAGATTAAGGCAATCTACAAAAATATAGTTCAGCATCCTCCTTTCAGGATTGACTTATAAACCGGCATATAGAAGCTGAAGTCTAAAACGGGCAGTCCGTCAGATGCTGTAAATTTAACGGTAAAATATACATCTGCTGTTTACCATGCGACATAAAATATACCTTGCTCTTATCACTGTTTCCTACATACTAGTAATCAGTCAGCCAGTATGGAAAATGCAGTTATTCGATAAGCTGACTGGATATCTGATTTCTGATAGTGCTATCCCATTAATTTCAGGCGATACGATTGAACAATTCGAGAGGTACTCCTTTATTGATGTCCGTCCGGATGAGGAGCGGAAGGTAGGCACTATCCCCGGGGCAATTTCCTGGGATTACGCAAATAACGATACTTTACCTGCCTTTGACCCGGGCAAACCGCTTATTCTGTTTTGCACAGCCGGTATCCGAAGCGATGAAGCAGCCAGGCTGATCAGGAAATCAAATCCTGATCTACCGGTATACAATCTGTCTGGTGGACTGATCCGGTGGGAAAGAACCGGGCTTCCATTAGTGGATTATTCCGGAACCCCGACAGATTCCGTTCATCCCTACAACAAATTCTGGGGCTGGTTTCTCTACTAAAAAAAGCCGCCCCGGAAAATTCCCGGGACGGCTTGCTGCTTTATAGCAGACACCCTCATTGTCTATTTACTCAGGATGAGCTTCCGGGTAATCACATATTCCCCGATGTTGAACCGGATCATGTACTGGCCGCTGGCCAGTGAACCCAGGT
>CAYRDC010000048.1:0-10018 GCA_964422925.1 uncultured Chitinophagales bacterium
GGTTAAATAAATTTATGCAAATTTAAGCAATTCCGGGAGCCTTGAAATAAGGTAAACTGTTTTTTTGCACAATTATTCTTCATGAGAAATATAATCCAAAATCTCGTACGGCTTGGGGTGGAAATGAAAGAGTATGGTATCGGCTGGCAAAATACTGCCCAGATGGCTAATGCAAATAATCCCTGGTTCGTTCCAGACCATATTCGCTATGCCGTGCAGGCTATTGGGCGGAAAATGCTGCAGGCAGATCGCCTGCAAGCCTGGCTATCAGTCTACCCTATCCCGGTGGATAAACCAAAAACCATCGGGCTGGTTATGGCCGGGAATGTGCCCCTGTCCGGGTTTCATGACCTGCTGTGCACCCTGGTCAGCGGACATCATGCCCTTGTGAAAGCCTCTTCCAAAGACGAAACACTGATCAAATACGCGGCTTCGAGACTGGAACATTTCGGGTTTCGTGGAAAAATAAAATTTGCGGATCAGCTCAAAGGAGCCGATGCGTTTATTGCTACCGGCAGCGACAACAGCGCTCGTTATTTTCAATATTATTTCGGCAAATATCCCAACATCATCCGCAAAAACCGGAATTCCGTTGCCGTAATCGATAACCATTGGACAGAAGCGGACTACCGCGCCCTTGGCCGGGATATTTTTCTGTATTTCGGGCTTGGGTGCCGCAGCGTTTCCAAGTTATATGTTCCCAGTGGCTTCGATCTGGAGCGTCTGGCCGGTTACTGGGTCGATTGGAAATGGGTGATGGATTTCTACAAGTACAAGCACAATTACGATTATAATCGCACCCTGCTTTTAATGAATGGTATCGAGCATTACAGCAATGATTTTGTCATGCTTACGCAGCATGAGCAGATGGCTTCCCCGGTATCCGTGCTTTATTACAGGGAATATGATCAGATAGAGGCTGTGCTCAAAGAGCTGCAATCGAGACAGGAAGAAATTCAATGCGTTGTGGGGAAAGAGCCGGGGATGGTTCCGCCAGGGCAGGCACAGTACCCGGGGCCTGATGATTATGCGGACGGGATAGACACTTTGCAGTTCCTGACGCGCCTTTAACCGGCCATGATATTACCGGCCGGTATGAATTGCTTCAGCTGGTCAATCGCGTAATCAATCTCTTCTATGGTATTGAACTTGGAGAAGGAGAACCGCACAGCTGTGCGCTTGGGGTCTTTGCCCAACGCGGAGAGCACGTGGGAACCCACATTGCTTCCCGAACTGCAGGCGCTGCCGCTCGAAGCCGCGATGCCCGCGATATCGAGGTTGTAAATCAGAATATCCCCTATGGGGCTTGGCGGGCAGGAAATATTCAACACCGTGTACAGATAATCCCCTTCCAGGGGACTGTTGAATTTCATGCCCGGAAATTCAGCTATCAGCCGGTCCACCATATGCCTGCGCAGCCCTTCGATGTGGGTTTTATAATCTTCCATCCGTTCGCAACCCAGTTCGAATGCTTTTCCAAGCCCCACGATTCCGTAAAGGTTTTCGGTTCCTGCCCGGAGATTCCGCTCCTGGGCGCCTCCCTGCAGCATAGGCCGGATCATCGCGTCACTGCGCACATACATGAATCCAGTCCCCTTGGGACCATAAAACTTATGGGCAGACCCGGTTATGAAATCTACCGGAATTTCCTGCAGGTCCAACGGGAAATGGGTAACCGACTGGACGGTATCGGAGAAGAACAAGGCCTTGTATTCCCGGCACAGCGAACCCACTTTCAGGATATCGGTTACCACTCCGATCTCATTGTTGGCATGCATCAGGGCCACGAGGGTTTTCCCGCTCTTTTCCCGCAGCAGGGTTTCCAGGTGCTCATAATCTACGCTCCCGTCATTGTGTAGGGAAACGAAATCCACCTGAACGGCTTGATGCCTTTCGAGGTACTTCACCGGGTGGAGCACGCAATGATGTTCGATGTGCGAGGTGATAATCCGCTTTACGCCCAGGTCACGCACGGCACAGTTCAGGATGGTATTGGAGGATTCCGTCCCGCCTGAGGTGAAAAAAATCTCGCCCGGGCTGGCATTCAGGTACCTGGCAACTGTTTTCCGGGCTTTTTCAATGGCAGCCCGTGTTTCCCGCCCGTATTGATGAATGGAAGACGGGTTTCCGAACTTTTCAGTCAGAAAAGGCATCATGGCTTCCAGCACTTCCGGATCCAGTGGGCTGGTAGCGGCATTGTCAAGGTAAACACGTTTTCTTTCAGGCATGGACTTTTCTTGATCAGAGACAGCACAAAGTTACGGGATTAAGGCTAAACCGGCACTTTTCAGGCGTTTCCCCTTAATGCATCCTGGATATCCGCCATAATCTGCCTTGCCATATTATCGGCCGTATGTTCCGAGTGGCTTTCGGCATAAATCCGTATGATAGGCTCTGTGTTGGATCGCCTTAAATGAACCCAATCATCATCAAAATAAATCTTCAGCCCGTCAATATCCACCAAGGGCAGGTGCTGGTACTTGCTCCGAATTTTAGCAAATATGCCGTCCAGATTGTCCTGCGGGTCGAGTGATACTTTGTTTTTGGAGATGTAGTAATCCGGATATCGCGCCCGCAGGGCTGACATGGAAAGGCCGGAATCAGCGAGGTAAGACAGCACCAGGGCAATGCCTGCCAGCGCATCGCGGCCATAGTGCAAAGCCGGGTAAATCACCCCTCCGTTCCCTTCTCCTCCAATGATGGCGCCTACGGATTTCATCTTTTCCACTACATGCACCTCCCCTACGGCCGATTCAAAATATTCGCCACCGGCTTTTCCCGTTATTTCCCGCAGAGCCCGCGTGGAGCTCAGGTTGGAAACCGTATTCCCGGGCTGGTGCTGCAGTACGTAATCAGCCGCGGCAACCAGCGTATATTCCTCCCCGAAACAACTGCCATCTTCACAAATAAACACCAACCGATCTACATCCGGGTCTACGGCAATGCCCAGGTCCGCCTGCAGGGTGTTGACCCGGGAGGAAAGTTCCGTGAGGTTTTCAGGCAACGGTTCCGGGTTATGGGCAAAGCGGCCGTCAACGGTATCATTGATCACGGTAACTTCTTCCACCCCGAGTTGGTGCAGAAGCTGGGGCACAGCTATGGCTCCGGTGGAATTCACCGGGTCCACTACAATTTTAAAATTCCGCTTCCTGATAACTTCGCGGTTCACCAGGGGAAGGGCCAGGATCTGTTCAATATGATACGACAGGTAACCGCTGGCTGATTGGCAGCCCCCAACCTCCGCGGCAGGCGCGTATTCAATCGGTTTCTCCATTAATTTCATGAGGCTGACGCCATCGGCTTCGCTGATAAATTCTCCGTGTTTGTTCAGTAATTTCAGGGCATTCCATTCCCTGAGGTTATGGCTGGCAGTGATAATGATCCCACCCGCGGCTTTTTCAGCGGGAACCGCCATTTCCACTGTAGGGGTTGTGCTTAACCCAAGATCCAGCACGTCAAAGCCCATGGCCATCAGCATACCGCTAACCATCCGGCTGATCATCTCGCCACTGGCCCGGCCATCCCTTCCAATTACGATTTTCGTGGAGCGGCTGTGTCTTTTTAATAATAAGGCAAAAGCTCTGGTAAAACCCACCATATCCTCCGGAGTCAACCCCTCACCCGGCTGCCCGCCAACGGTGCCCCGAATGCCCGATATGCTTTTAATTAAAGGCAATTGGTATTATGAAATTTCTAAAAAAAAGTATTGTAACAATTGTCAAAATTACAATGATTTCCGAGGAGGTTGTAAATTATCTTATCAACATTTTTTTATAACCTTTCTGTATAAACGGCCGGATAACTATTTTGTTTGTACATGGATTTGAATTGCCTATTTTTGCGCCAAAAGAAAAACTATGGGTAAAGGAGATAAAAGAACCAGGAGAGGAAAAATCATTGCAGGATCCTTTGGCAAAGCGCGTCCGCATAAGCTCAACAAAGGTCAAGGGTATATACCACCCAAAGTGGAAGCTGAAGAGGTGAAAGAGCAGTCGGCCGCTAAGAAAACCACCAAAAAGCCGATAGCCAAAAAAACAGCTGCTAAAAAAACAAAAGCCAGGAAGGAAAAATCCGAGTAACCGGATAAGCCCCGTCCAAGGGGCTTTTTTATTGTCCGCTCCGGCTGAAATTCTTTCCTAAATTTGTGCTTTGCGTTTCCTGTTGCACAGTTTTTGCTATCAACCGCGAAAATCTTTCGGTATGAAACGGCTATTGACTTTGGTTTTGATTTTATCCGGTTTAACCTGTTTGCACGCTGCTGATTCCGGTTACCGCATCAAAGTGCATATTGAAGGGATGGAAGATTCCACCATTTACCTGGCCCACCATTACGGCAATATGCAGGTCATGAAAGACACCATCCGTCTGGACAGCAAGGGGAATGGAGTATTCAGCGGGGAAGAAAAACTGCCCGGGGGCATTTACCTGGTGGTCCTGCCACCCGATAATCATTATTTCGAGATAATTATTGACCGGGACCAGGCCTTCAGCCTCACCACCAGGGAAGGCAGCCTGGTGGATGACATGATTGTGAAAGGCAGCGAGGACAATAAGGTTTTTTACGAAGATCTCCGGTTTATTAAAGCCCAGCGGGAAACCTACAACCACATCCGGAAACTCCGCGATAAACAGGACCCCGGCAGCGATTCAGCCAAGGTCTATAATATGCAGCTTGAACAAATCAGCCAGGCCGTGAATGATCACCGGGAAGAGCTTGCCCGGAAATATCCGGATATGTTTTACATCAAAGTGTTAAAAGCCACCAAAGACCCCACCCCACCGGAACCGGAAAGGGACAGTGCCGGAAATCTCATTGACTCTTTTTATGTGTACCACTATTACAAGTATCACTTTTTTGACAATTTCGATTTTTCAGACGAACGCCTGCTTCGCACGCCCATCTACCACCGCAAACTGGACGATTACATACATAAATGGACCATACAATACCCGGATTCCATCATCAAGGCCGTTGACCGTGTGGTTTCGCTGGCCCGGGCCAACCATGAAATATTCAAATACACCGTAGCCTACCTTTTGAATGAGTACGCCTCCAATAAAATCATGGGCATGGATGCCGTATATGTCCACATAGCTGAAAAGTATTACCTCAGTGGCGAAGCCGACTGGATCGGTGAAGAACAGCTGGATAAGATCCGGAAAGACGCGCTGGCGCTCAAACCGTTATTGCTCGGAAAAACAGCCCCGAATGTAATCGTGCGGGACCGTGCCGGTAACTGGCGTTCCCTGAATGATGTGCAGGCGAAATACACGATCCTTTATTTCTGGGATTCTGATTGCGGTACCTGCCGCAAGGAAACGCCCAAGTTGTACGATTACTACCTCAAGGTTAAGAAAAAAGGGGTGGAAGTCTTTGCCGTCAGCATTGAATTATTGCGGGAAAACTGGGAATCCTTTATCGATGAGCACCACATGACCGAATGGATCAATTGCATAGACGACAAGGAGGAAACCAACTTCCGGTATGTCTATAACATCAAGGGCACTCCGTTGATTTTTTTGCTGGACAAGGATAAAAAAATCGTAGCCAAGCGCCTGAGCGTTGAGCAGCTTGAGCAATATCTTGACCGTTTGCTCGAAGAAAAAGAGAAACTTTAATCTTTTTTGAATTTCAGGGCAGCTGAATTAATGCAATACCGCAGGCCGGTGGGTTGCGGGCCGTCCGGGAAGACGTGACCCAGGTGGGCCCCGCAACGGGCGCACAGTATTTCCGTCCGGATCATGCTGAAACTGGTGTCGGTTTTTTCTTCTATCCTGCTTCTGTCTACCGGTTGGTAAAAGCTGGGCCAGCCTGAACCACTGGCATACTTGGTTTCTGAGGAAAACAATTCGGCACCACAGCAATAACAGGTGTACATTCCCTGCTCCTTATAGTTCCAGTATTGATTCCTGAATGCCGGCTCGGTTCCCTTCTGGCGGGTGATGTAATAAACATCTTCCGGCAGGATCTTCCGCCACTCTTCATCCGTTTTTATCACTTTACCGCCAGTATTATCTCCTGATTTCATGGTTTGCTCGTTTTGGGTTTGCCCGCAAGCTGATACCACCATCCACAGGGCAAAAGGAAAGATTAAAACAGCTTTCATAGAGATCAATCAGGTGTATTTGTTAACAACCCGCAACCCATGCCGGTTTAATAAACAGACAAGTTTTTATTTTTGCTTAAAAGTAAAGATATATGAAGCAGCAAAACCGGAAACAATTCATTTGGCTTGTCGGGATCGTATTTGTCATTGCATTGGTACGGCTGATCAATTTGCCCATCCCGAATTTTTCACCCATTGGCGCCATGGCATTGTTTGGCGCGGCTTATTTCAGGAACAAGTACGCGGGGATACTGGTACCGCTGGCGTCTTTGTTTGTCAGTGATGTGATATTGGAATTGGTCAATGGCACCGGTTTCCATGGAACCATGGTATTTGTGTATGGCAGTTTCCTGCTAATCGGCATGATCGGATGGCTGTTACGCAACCATACAACCGCGCTTACCCTGGCTGTATCCGGGCTGGCCGCTTCCATCCTGTTTTACCTGGTGACTAATTTTGGCGTATGGGCCATGGGCACCTGGTATCCACACGATCTGAACGGACTGATGCTCAGTTATGAAATGGGCCTGCCCTTTTTCCGCTATACCCTGCTTGGCAACCTGTTTTACATAAGCCTGTTATTTGGCCTCTACGAAGGCGTGATAAAGAAAAAGGTTCCGGCATTCGCGGGGCAATAAGCCGGATAATATTCTTTTCCAATAACACGCCCGTTTCAGCGGGCGTTTATTTTTTCTGTATTCTCCGGATGTTCGCTGGCCGCTCTCCTTTCGTGGAATGACGTATCTTTACCAACGCAAAAGCCCTGAACCTCATTAAAACCGTTTTCAAAATAATGCATCCATTCAAAGCCTCTGCCATTACGGCCATTGCGCTGTCTTTGCTGATGTTTTCATGCGAAGGCCAGTCCGGTGAACAAAGCGAACAATCCATGGAAAAGGAATATAAATACACCAACCACCTCATCAACGAATCGAGCCCCTACCTGCTGCAGCACGCCCATAACCCGGTAAACTGGTATCCCTGGGGAGACGAAGCTTTGCAAAAAGCCCAAAAAGAAGACAAACTGCTGATTATCAGCATTGGATATGCCGCCTGCCACTGGTGCCACGTGATGGAGCATGAAAGTTTTGAAGATACGGCCGTTGCCCGCCTAATGAACGAAAACTTTGTCAGCATCAAGGTGGACCGCGAGGAACGCCCTGACATTGACAATATTTACATGAACGCGGCTTACCTCGTGACAGGGCGCGGTGGCTGGCCGCTTAACGTAATTGCTCTGCCGGACGGGCGGCCCGTGTACGCGGGCACCTATTTCCCAAAAGAGAACTGGATGTCGATGCTCACCTATTACCGCGACCTGTACCGCACCAACCGTAACGCCATGATACAGCAGGCAGCCCAGATCACCCAGGGCATCCGCGGCATTGAGCTGATACCGAAAAACAGCGCCCCGCCCGAATTCACCAAGGAAGACCTGCAGAAAGCCACCGACCTCTTCCTGGAGACTTTCGACAAAAACCGGGGCGGACGCCAGGGGTCGCCCAAGTTCCCCATGCCCAACAATTACCGGTTCCTGCTGCAGTATCACCACCTGACCGGCAGCATCCCGGCCCTGGATGCCGTCACCACCACGCTCGACAACATGGCCCGCGGGGGCATTTACGACCATATCGGGGGCGGCTTTGCCCGTTACAGCACCGACAACAAATGGCTGGTGCCCCACTTTGAGAAAATGCTCTACGACAACGGCCAGCTGGTGAGCCTGTACAGCAAGGCCTGGCAGCTGACCAAAAACCCGCTTTACGCCCGCGTAGTGAAGCAGACCCTTGAATTCATCCACCGCGAAATGACTTCCCCCGAGGGAGGCTTTTACAGCTCCCTCGATGCCGACAGCGAAGGCGAGGAAGGCAAATATTACGTTTGGGAAAAGAGTGAACTCGATAGCCTGTTGGGCAAAGATGCGGCCCTGTTCGAAGCATATTACAACGTAAGCGCCAGCGGCAACTGGGAACACGGCAAGAACATCCTCCACGTCACGGAAAGCCTGGCTGACGTGGCCAAACGCTTCGGCATGGAAGAAGCCGAAGCCGCGGACATCCTTAAACGCGGCCGCGAAACCCTGCTGGCGGCCCGGATGAAACGCGTGCCGCCCGCCCGGGACGACAAAATCCTCACCTCCTGGAACGCCCTGATGATGATGGGATACATTGATGCCTACCGCGCCTTCGGCAACAACGACTGGCTCGAAGCCGCCAAAAAGAATGCCTGGTTCATCCTCAAAAAGCAAATGCAGCCGGACGGCCGGCTGAACCGAAACTACAAGGACGGCATTTCCAGCATCAACGCCTTTCTGGACGATTACGCCCTCACAGCCGAGGCATTCATTGACCTCTACCAGGCCACCTTTGACGAAGCCTGGCTGGAACGCGCCCACAAGCTGGCCGATTACGCCATTGCCCATTTCCACGATGAGCAGTCCGGCATGTTCTATTACACTTCCGACCAGGACCCGGCCCTGATCGACCGGAAGATGGAGGTAAGCGACAACGTAATTCCCGCCTCGAACAGCAGCATGGCCAAAGTGCTGTACGAGCTGGGCATGTATTACTTCAACAAGGATTACCTGGCCATGGCAAGCCAGATGCTCAACAACGTGAAGGAACAGACCTTGGCCAACCCCGGCTATTACAACAACTGGCTCATCCTGATGCTGATGCACGTGAACGAGCCTTACGAAGTGGCCATCCTGGGGCCGGATTGTGTGAAACTGCGCCAGGCCTTTGACGAGCATTACCTGCCCGATGTGCTGTTTTCGGGCGGAACCGAAGAAGGTTCGCTGGAACTGCTGCAATACCGCCTGGTGCCGGGCCAGACCACCATCTATGTGTGCCAACAGAAGACCTGCCAGTTCCCGGTCACCGAGGTCAGCGAAGCGCTCAGGCAGATGCACGTTAAGGATTTTTAACTGCCTTCCTGCCCCGCCTGCCGGCAAATCGCCTTATTTTCAACGCATTAATTGATTCAAAACCGTATTTGCTTATGAAACGAACACTCATCCTGCTGATGTTGCCCCTGCTGGCAACCGTTACGCTGAAAGCCCAGATCCAGCTGCCACAGCCCAGCCCGCACGCTACGGTAACCCAGACCATCGGGCTTACCGAAATCACCATTGATTACAGCAGCCCGGGCGTGAAGGGCCGCGAAATCTTCGGAGGCCTGGTGCCTTACGGTGAACTGTGGCGCACGGGAGCCAATGCCTGTACGAAAATCACTTTCAGTGACGATGTGAAACTGAACGGCAACCCCGTGAAAGCCGGCACCTACCTGCTGGCCACCATCCCCGGGGAAACCGAATGGACCATCGTACTGAACTCAAACACGAGCCTGTGGGGCGTGAACGGTTACAAACAGGAAGAGGACGTGCTGCGGTTCACCGTGGCACCCCAACCCCATGAATTCACCGAAAGAATGACCTTCACCATCGGGGATTTTGATTTTTCCAAAGGAAAGATCCACCTCGACTGGGACAAAACCCGGGTTTCCTTTGACGTGGAAGTGCCCACCGAAGAAAAGGTGATGGGCAGCATCCGCTCAGCCCTGAACCCGGACGACCGGCAATATGCCCGCGCAGCCCGTTACACGCTGGAAACCGGCAACCACCTCGATGAAGGGCTTGGCTGGGCCAAAACAGCCGTGGAAATGAAGGACAACTGGTACAACAATTACCTGTATGCGGCCCTGCTGGTAAAAACCGGCAACCAGGAACAAGCCTGCCTCTACGCGGCCAGGGCCCTGGAACTCGGCAACGAAAACCCCGCACGCTTCTTTTACAAAAGCCAGGTGGAGGATATCCTGAGCAATTGCAAATAACCAGCGTCCGGACAAACGAAACTAAGAAGGGGCTGTCTCAAAAGTGAGGCAGCCTTTTTAGTTTATATGTTGAATAGTTG
>CAYRDC010000049.1:0-5271 GCA_964422925.1 uncultured Chitinophagales bacterium
AAAAACAAACTTAACTTTGACCAATTCCTGTCCTAAAGATGGGGGGAACTATAGATTTTACCAGTTTTGTGTAAGAATAATTCCATTTATACTCCAACAATCTAACAATAAAATAGGCAAAAAACGAATACGGTAAGATTTGTAATCCTAATTCTGTTAAATATTCACCAATCTCTTGAAACATAAAATCATTTTATTTCATTGTTCTCTATTATTTTTATCTCCTCCTCCGTCAAACCATAAAGCCCATACACCAACTCATCTATCTTCCGCTCGGCATGATCTATGGCACGCTGGAGTTGCTGTCGTTCTGTTTCAAGAGTTACTGAGCATAATTGTTGATTGAGTTGTAAAACATTATCTACAAGAGCGGATAATATAGGATTTGTATTAGTGGAAATTGGAATTTTTTCTAAGTATTGTCTTATAAATCTCATATATCCTCCCCGAATTGTACTTGTGATATTTGAATAGAAAAACCTTACAAGCTTTGAATTAAGTATTGCCAATAAAAACTTGTCGTCAACTGGCATTATATAGGCTGTATTTACGCAATAAAATCCCTGATTATCATACATCGCTTGTGGACGTAATGCGATATCAGGTAGCAATATCTTAGGCTTCTCAAATTCTTCATAATATTCACAAGCCCTTAATTCCCACCAATAATCTCCTTTGTCATATCGCTTTTTAGCTTTCTCCTCATATTGAACCAGGTGCCTGGCAATTGCAGGATAGTTTTCAGAAAACCAATTCCAAGGGCGCTTCCCTCTATATTTTTCGTTCGTAAAACCTTTTGGAATCAAAAGCAGATATTTCCCTGATCTGGGCGGCTGATACCTTTTGATATCCCTGCCGGCAAGGAATGGCTTAATGATTTCAGCACTTTTTGGATCTTCTTCAACCAACCGCTTCCGGGTTAACTCATCTATAATAAAAGCCTCATTCAATCCGGTTAATACACCTCTGAATATTTTGCCATGAACATATTCACCAAGCGGAATGGATTCTTCCTTCAATTTGTTCAAGACCTTCATTTCCTCATCACCCACCAATTGCCAGCCCTTATCTGTAAGGTTTGCTTTCGATACCGGCTTTTCATGTGCCTGTACATATTTTTCAAGTTGGTTAAATGCAAGAGTTTCCACCTTTGTTACCTGAATGGTATTGTTGCCTTTTGCCTTGGGTCCGACCAATACGATACAGGGATAGGTGGTCGCATCCTGGAATACCGGTAAATCACCAAAGTCGACTATCCGGTAAACAGCTTTTTCTTTCAACCATTTGCGCAAAGGTTCGCCATAATTGGCTCTCATCCATTTATTGGCTACAATAATCCCGAACAGGCCCTTGCTGTTCAACAGGTTTATTCCCTTTTCAAAGAAATATGTGTAGAGGTCAGCCATGCCGTGATACACCCTATAATGCTGGCTGAAATATTCTTTCTGGTCACCCAGCAGTTCCTGCCTTACATAAGGCGGATTCCCAATCACCGCGTCAAAACCGCTGTTTGTTTCCGGGGTATCCGGTGGCTGTATGACCTGTTCTATCTGTTTCCGGGCCTGCACCGGCAATGGGGGCAGGCCGTGTTTCAGGCGGTTGTCCTGTATGTAGCGAATGGTGTTTTTCAGTTGTTTGCGGCTAGTGATTATGGTTTCGGAGTAGCCTTTTGCCCAAAGTTCCTGTTTGGTGCCATCAGGTTTTACCGGATCTCTTTCGTCAACAGACGGGTTAACCCGTCTGTTGTAGATATAGGCGGTTTTGCCTTTCCACAGGCGCATGGCATCCGGCAGTTGGTTTTCGTCAAGGTATAACAAAGCATGCACGTGGTCATGGCATACGTTCAGGGCAGCCAGTTGCAGCGACAATTCCCGGGCTGTCTGGCAAAGGGTTTCGGTCAGCAGGGCTTGTTCCCTGTCATTGAGTTCGGCATTTGCCACATCCACCAGGCCGGGTTCGTGCTGGCGGTGAATATGCAAATGGCTGTACCGGGAATTTTTTATGGCAAATACCACATGCATCCATTTCCCGTCTTTACCGGCTGATTTCCTGAATACATCCGGGAATTCGGCTTCCCAGTCAAAGGCATTTATTTTTTTGTTCAGTTCAGGGAACAGTTCCAGGCGTTCATCATAAAAGTCCGGTCCGATGAGCGAGTTTCCGCATTTAATATTATTGTCCAGGTTGGGCAGCACCCTGTCCTGGAACATGGTAAGCTGGTTTCTGATGGAGGCCTGGGTTTCGCCTTCCATTGCCTTGAGCAGCAGGTTCAGCTTGGTGACTTCCACGGCCTGGGAGTCAATGTCCACCCCGTAAATATTATTGAGCAGGATGCGTTTCTTTTCCGAAGTGGTAAGCTGGCCGTCAGGGGTCAGCACACCGGACAGTGATTTAGGAACTTTATCGCCCCTGCGCAGCGAAATTCCTTTTTCATTCAATTTACCGGTATAATACCGCAGGTGCCAGTCAAGCAGGTATTGGTAGGCACCAATCAGGAAGGAACCGGAACCGCAGGCCGGGTCGCAGATTTTCAGTTTGGCTGCCTGGGCAGGGGTTTTGCCTTCAAGCAGTTTGCCCACCGTGTTTTGCACGATGTAGTCCACGATGTATTTTGGCGTGTAATAAACGCCCCCGGCTTTCCGTACTTCCGGTTTTTCCTCTATGCGGGCCTGGTGGGCTTTGGTGAGCCGGATGGTCTTACCCAGGAATCGTTCGTAAACGCTTCCCAGTATATCGGCCGGCATTACCGAGAATTCGTATTCACACCTCGGATAATAGAGGTCGTTGATAATGTTCTTCAGTATTTTATTGTCAATCACCAACCCGGGTGTAATCCGGTCATGGCGCATATCAAAGAGCCCGGAATTGTATTTATTATCGGCTTCCAGATATAGTTTAAAGAGGTTTTTATAAATCTCACCAACCTTAATGGCCTGTTTTAAGCGGCCATATAATTCCACGCCACGGTCTTCGCAAATCCTGAGAAAAAGGATACGGTCAATGGTTTTCTGAACTGCATAATTAATTTCATCTTCGTTGAGGGTTTTGTTTCGAATGGCAATATTGGTAGCCAGGTATTTGCGCCAGTCTTCAATGGATTTCAGGAATTCATTATCAACCGTTGCTGTTCCTTTTTTACTGACATCGCTGCGAACAAATTCATCCAGGTTCCCTTTGAGTATATTTTCTTTAGAAAAATTTTCCCAAAAAAATTCGAATTCATTAAGGTATTGTCTGTAAGTGAAATACCTAATACGGGCCACGGAAGGTTTGTCCTTAGGATTAGGTTTTTTGGTACAATCGTAAATGGCAAATTCCTCGAAGTCGGTAACTATAGATATGGGCACTTTGGCGCTCCAGCCGTAGCGCCTTACCTGGTATGCGGGCAACAGGTCATTGCGAACATTTACGGAGGGCTTTTTGGCATCCACAAAAAACTTGCGCTGCCCGTACAGGGTGAACGCATAATCAGGTGCCTTAAGGGTGGCCCCTATCTTTATTTTGTCTTCATGAATCACATCCCGGTAGGGCTCTGCGTGATCTTCCACATTGTCAACATCCCAGCCCAATGCTTTGAAAAAAGGATTGATAAAATCCACCCGGGTTTGCTCTTCGTTGTATCCTGTTCTTTTGTAAGTGTCAACATACCGGTCAAACCGCTCAACGAGCTGCGCAATTTTTTCATAGGCCTGTTCCCTGGTCACCTTCATGCGCTGAAAAGATTTATCCTAAAATTAATGAATTATCATATTCCGGCATTGCTGCCGGCTTATGAAGCGTTCCGTATTTTTTCGCGAGCATATATATAAATGTATGGTCAGAATTGCCATTTTTTGTGCACATATGCACATCAAATGTACAATTGTTGAAATTTATCCACTAATCCACGTACATATCATTTGTGTTATATAACAGCTCCTGCATAATTTAGAGCCGTAAGTCTGTATATATTTTTTCACTCATCAAAACTTATGTGTTATGGCAACTCGTAATTACAGGCTGTCGGACAGTGCCATGATACAGTATTCGGGCGTGTACCGGCAGCATTTCCTCGACCACAAGGCTGATTTTGTAGCCTTCGATGCGGATTTCGACCTGCCCTTCGAAACCGACTGGCAAACGGCCATTGACGCCAGTGTGGCCATCGGTACGGCAGAAACCCGTGACGACCAGCTGACCCAGCTCACCGAAGAGGTGGAACAACTCATGCAGCAGGCACGGGCCAAGTACCGGGAAGTGAAGTATTTTGTCCTGAAAGCCTTCCCGGACGACAAGGGCATTCAGAACGAATTCGGGCTGGATGACTATGAAGCCGTCCGCAACGACCAGGACGCCATGCGTGTGTTCCTGAACAATCTCTGGAACCTTTGCGAAAACAAGTACAAAACCCAGCTGACCAACGCGGGGTACACCCAGGCCAAGATTGATGAAATCGCCACCCTGCGCGACAACCTGGCCGCTAAAAACACCGAACAGGACGCCTTTGCCGACAACGAAGCGGTGGACACCGAAGAGCGCATCAAAACCCACAACACCACCTGGGGCTATGCCCAGCGGGTGAACCATGCCTCCAAGGTGATTTATATGGACAACCCCGTATTGCTGAACCTGTTCCTGTTTCCATACAGCAGCGAAGAAGCCACGGCATTCAACCTTTCTGGCGATGTGCTGGACGCAACCACCGGCATGGCCCTGGAAGGCGTGACGGTGGAGATCCAGTCGCTGGGGCTAAGCACCACCACGGACGCCAACGGGAAGTTCGGCTTCGGGGGCGTTCCGGCCGGAAGCTATGAGGTCACCTTCAGCAAAACGGGTTACCAGACCCAAACCAAGCAGGCCGTGATCAGCGGGCCCGAAACCCCGGCCGTGCTAAGCGTAAATATGATGCCGGTTTAACCGGCCCTGCCCCGAAGCCCGCATCGCGGGCCGGTTTCCCACGCGGACAAGGTTTGTTTTCGCGGGGAAACTGTTTTCCGAAACGAAATGATGAAAAAAATGCCCGGGAAACTGATTGCGAGCAACAGGAAACTGAATGTATCAGCGGGATACTGTTTGCCGGTTTGCGGAAGGCCCCTACAACAAGGGGAAACTGAATGTGCGATTGCGGAAGGTCACTACACAGTTCGGGAAGGTCTTTGCACGGTTGGAAATGGTGAATGTTTTCGCGTGCAAATACCTTCCCAAAAGGTACAATCAGTATCCCAAAATGACAATCACTTTCCCAAAAGGGACAATCACCTTCCCGAAGCGAACAATCACTGTCCCAAAAGG
>CAYRDC010000049.1:5371-9368 GCA_964422925.1 uncultured Chitinophagales bacterium
CTTCCCGAAGCGAACAATCACTGTCCCAAAAGGTACAGTCACCTTCCCGGGTTTTTGATAAGTGTATAAGACCTTTTAAAACCAAAAGAAATAAACCAAACCGCCATGTACGACTCACGAGCATTCAAACTTACCGACAGTGAAGCCATCCAGGCGGCCACGGTGATGCTGGAGCATTACAAGGAGCACGAAGCCGATTTCACGGCCTTTGACGCGCAGTTCGGCCCGGCCTGGCAGAGCGGCTGGCAGCAGGCCATAGACCTGGCCCTGCAGCAGCCCACCGATGAAAAGACACTGGACGAACTCAACCAGTTAACCGAAAAAGTGGATGAAAAATCCGAAGCCGGCCTGAACGCCCTGGATGACCTGAGGTATTATACCCAAAAAGCCTACGGAACGGAAAGCCCCGAACTGAAGGCCTTGAAATTCGGGAAACCCAGCCGGCTGAAACGGGAGCCTTCGCGCCTGGTGGTGAAATTGCTGGTGGCCCATGCCCTGGCCCAGCAGTGGCAGGCGGACTTAACGGCCGCGGGCATGACCGCGGCCCAGATCAACAACCTGCAAACCCGGGCCGATGAATTATTAAATGCCGAAAAGGAACAGGAACTCTTCAAGCGCCAGCGCGTTTTACGCACCGCCCAGCGGGTGAAGGCCCTGAATGATATGTGGGCTTACGTAAGACAGGTGATGGATGCGGCTGGGATTATTTACCGGGACCTGACGGAAATAAAAGAATTGTTTGGGGGTAGGAGGGACCGGTGATATAGTTTTGCGAATAAAAAAGGTTATCGAAGGCAGTTTGTGCGAAGTTTAGCATAGCGAAGACTTTTATCCGCTATTAAATGACCCGAAGGGCAAGATTGCAAAGCAACCGCAGAGTTCCACTGCTCGTTTATTTTTAACTACTGGTATCTGCAGTCTAATACAACTCCTATATTCTTGATTATACTGGCCTACTCAAAAATATTTTCTCTAGGTACACGATAACCAAAGCTACTCCAGCAAATATTGCCACTACCGATTCAACTTGCCATATAGTCAAAGATGAATAATATCCTAAAGTAGGCACAACAAAATCCACGATGGAATGGAAAGACATAGCAATGCCAAGTATCCAACGGTTTCTCAAGCTATGCATGACTAGCAAAGCAGATCCTATGTGAATCAACACTACCAGATTTCGCTCAACTGCACCGGCAAGTATCTCTGGGAAATTCTGCGACCTAGGGCCAACGATTGCCATTTTAATTATCGGAATGCAGTACATCAACAGGATTTCAAGGAGAGCTGCACCCGATCCAAAAGCAACGCCATTAAACCATGTTTTCTCCTCAACAAAGGATTTTAGGAATTTGTATCGAAACCCCTCCTCAAAGATTCCCGCTAAGATCGCACTAAACCCTATGAACCATATTGGTGGCGGTTGAGGAGAACCAATAAAAAGATAAGTAGGTTGGAGTATAGCACTCCTGATGAGAGCAACAAGCCATGCAAATGCACCCAAACCTATAATTGCGAATATTTTTTTATTTCTTATACGGAGAAATATGACGACACAGAGAGTAGGAACCAATGCAGTGGCGAAAAGAATTAGTAAAACTGAAATTTGCATAATATCATTTCCAATTTAATTTAATCAGTCATTTATTTTTTCTCGCTAATTCTTGTGTCCCATACATTGAACCAAGACCATTTATGACATTTCGGGCACTGCATATATCTCTTCTTTCCAAATCTTATGCTAGTAAAAGATGCACCGGGTATCCACTCATACACAAATTCGTGGCCACATTTTGGACATCTCAATTTGCTTTTCATAGTTTCACCTCCTCCAACGATAAATTAGTGATACATAATCTTTTGGTTTTCGAGAGCGGCAGAATTTCATATAACGGTTTGACTTCAGTGCGCCCAGCGTGCCTAATTTATCATAATTATATTTGCAGCAAAATATTAATATTACCTGATCAGTAACCTTGTACACCAGCCGGTGTTCCCGGTCAATGCGCCTCGACCAGAAGCCTGCCAGGTCGTATTTTAAGGGTTCCGGATTGCCGATGCCGTGGTAGGGCGTCCGCTGGATATCCTTAATCAGCTGGTTGACCCTTTTTAGTATTTTCTTGTCTTCCTTTTGCCAGGACAGGTAATCTTCCCAGGCATTTTTTGAAAAAATGATCTTCATCATTCATCCATTAGGTCATGGGTTACGGTATCCCCGTTTTTCATTTGCTGAATGGATTCGTATAGCCTGTCAGCGTTGGCTTTCGAACTCAGCAAATGCACGGTTTCCATAATGGAATTGTATTCTTCCAGGGAAAGTAAAACAGCCCCTTTGCCGGAATTGCGTTTTATAATCAGTATTTCGTGGTTGTTCTCAACATCATCCAGGAATTTCTTCAGGGATGTCCTGAACTCAGTGTAATTGGCGGCAATCATTGCATTTTGATTTAAGTTACTGATTAAGTACAAAAATAAGTACTTACCCTGGTAAAAGCAAATTTTTTGTTCCTGTAGTCTGTGCAACCGGTTCAGGCCGGCTCCACGGTTTTATTTCCCACCCTGGCCAAAATGCCTCTCCTTGGCTTCAGTTTGCCACTTAAGCCTGGAGGTTTGGTAATAGCCCTGTTAAAAAATAAAAGTATTATACTGTGAGACCGTAAGTCTGTATTTCTTTTTTTTCACTCATCAAAACTTATGTGTTATGGCTACTCGTAATTACAGACTGTCGGACAGTGCCATGATACAGTATTCGGGCGTGTACCGGCAGCATTTCCTCGACCACAAGGCCGATTTCGTGGCATTTGATCCGGATTTTGACCTGCCTTTCGAAACCGACTGGCAAACGGCCATTGACGCCAGCGTGGCCATACGTTGAATGCTGCTTATTAGCTTTCGTTAATAAATGAATGGTATGATTGCTTTCGTTTTGCTCATATATTCTATATATTCAGCGCCAAAATGTTCGATTAACGTCTTCTCTTCAATTTTTATCCTGATAATAAATGCGGTGAGGATTAAAATAAATACCAAAGCCAGTGAGAGCAAATTGTTGAGTGAGATTCCAAATCCAATGAATGATAATAAAGAGGCAGAATAGGAGGGGTGTCTTAAATGTTTGTAGAACCCGTCTTTTTTTATTTTATGGTTCTGTTTTATGGTTACATCGACTGTAAAAAAATGGCCCAGTGACTTAATGATTGACAGTCTAAGAATGATGCCTGCATAAATTAATAACAGGCCAAAATATTCAATCCTATAGTCATTCATTAATGGAAGAGAATACTTGTTTGAAACAAAGACAGCACTGGCAATGCTGATGAAAATTATGGTCCAGATAAGATAAATGGAACCTTTGTCAAGGTTCTTTTTATCTGTTTTTTTGGAATGTAAAAGTCTGTTTATGAGAATTTCGAGGAGAAACCAAATGCCATATGTGATTGCAGATATTTGATTCATATTTTATGATTCAATATTTTTTAAACAAGGTACAATCGGTTACCCGCTGTTTAACTGCATCATTTTCCTTTGTTTTTTCCTGGGTATGCTCAACAATATCCCGTTTCGCTTGCTTACATCCGGCAGCAGGTTTTACTTTTTTCTATGACAATTTCCATGCGATTTATAATCATACCGGGAAAGCGAAAATAGCAAAACAGTTTATTGCACAAAGCCGTCTTATGTTTTTTTCAGTTCCGTGTGGATATGAAGCGGTTGCTGGCAATAACGGTAAAGAATATGGTATTCAGCATTCAGCCACCGGGTTAAACCGTTGGCTGTTTAATGCTTCTGTTCAGCATAAGTTTTCAATGTATAAGCATACCGCGCAGATACGAGTTTATAATTTGCAAATTGGAAAAAGCAAGTAAATCCGGGATCATAAGGAACCCCTGCTTCAACAGGCGGGTTCACCCGTCTGTTATTTAATAGCCCCGCTCTGTAGTGCCCCGCCCCGCAGCGCCCGCAAGACGGGCTGCGGGGAATGAAGGGCATGGAAGTT
>CAYRDC010000050.1:0-8505 GCA_964422925.1 uncultured Chitinophagales bacterium
CTTTGCGCTGACAAAAGCGTTGGCTTGACCAACAACGGCCGGAATGTCCTTACTGTTCACCAGATAACCGACCCGTCCGGCATTTCACCATCCGGCCGGATCATGGCAAGCGTACCGTCTGCCGACTCCGCCATCAGGATCATTCCCTGTGATTCAATGCCGCGGATTTTCCGGGGAGCCAGGTTGGCCACCAGGCATACCTTCCGCCCCACCAGGTCTCCGGGTTCGAACTGATCCGCTATGCCGGAAACCACACTGCGTTGTTCATAGCCCAGGTCAACGCGCAGATGCAACAGCTTGTCGGTCTCCGGTACGCGCTCCGCGGATAAGACGGTGGCAACGCGCAACTCCAGCTTCTCAAAGGTGGTAAAATCAATTTCCGGCTTTTGCGTTTCGGTATTTGCCTGTGGTTTCTTTTGATTGGCTTTCAATTTTTCAATTTGTTTTTCAATGACGGCATCTTCGATCTTCTCAACCCCCGGCCGTTGTTGGTCTTTGCGATGATAAAAAAGCACTGGCCTGACCAACAACGGCCGGAATGTCCTTACTGTTCACCAGATAACCGACCCGTCCGGCATTTCACCATCCGGCCGGATCATGGCAAGCGTACCGTCTGCCGACTCCGCCATCAGGATCATTCCCTGTGATTCAATGCCGCGGATTTTCCGGGGAGCCAGGTTGGCCACCAGGCATACCTTCCGCCCCACCAGGTCTCCGGGTTCGAACTGATCCGCTATGCCGGAAACCACACTGCGTTGTTCATAGCCCAGGTCAACGCGCAGATGCAACAGCTTGTCGGTCTCCGGTACGCGCTCCGCGGATAAGACGGTGGCAACGCGCAACTCCAGCTTCTCAAAGGTGGTAAAATCAATTTCCGGCTTTTGCGTTTCGGTATTTGCCTGTGGTTTCTTTTGATTGGCTTTCAATTTTTCAATTTGTTTTTCAATGACGGCATCTTCGATCTTCTCAAAGAGCAATTCCGGGACCGGCAGTTCATTGCCGGGCGGTACAAGATCGCTTTGCCCGGTTTGTTCCCAGCGGAAGGATTCCGGGTCCAGGGCCAGCATCCCGGCCAGTTTGCGGCAGGTAACCGGCAGGAAGGGCATCCCGGCAACCGCCAAAGCTCCGCAAACCTGCAAGGCCGCGTAAAGGATATCCGACACCCGGGAAGGATCTTGCTTCACCACCTGCCAGGGTTGTGTGTCAGCCAGGAATTTATTCCCCAGCCGGGCAATGCCCATCATCTCGTTGAGCGCTGCCCGGAACCGGAAATGCTCCAGGTGGTCTTCCACCGACCCTGCCAGCCGTTTCACTTCTTCCAACAGGCTCCGCAAAGTGTATCCCGCCCCCAGGTCATCTTCCGGGCTCGCCCCGAAAGCCGGTACCTTGCCCTGCAGGTATTTTTGGGTAAGCACCAGGCTGCGGTTCACAAAATTGCCCAGCACGGCTACCAGTTCGTTATTGTTCCGGGCCTGAAAATCCTTCCAGGTAAATTCGCTGTCGCGCGTTTCGGGCATGTTGGCCGTGAGCACATAACGCAGCACATCCTGTTTTCCGGGAAAATCTTCCAGGTATTCATGCAGCCACACGGCCCAGTTCCGGCTGGTGGAGATCTTGTCGCCCTCCATGTTCATAAACTCATTGGCCGGCACATTGTCCGGAAGGATATAGCCGCCATGCGCTTTCAGGATAATGGGGAATATGATGCAATGAAAAACGATATTGTCCTTTCCGATAAAATGGATCAGCCGGGTGTCTTCCGATTGCCACCAGGGGCGCCAGTCCAGGCCTTTGGCTTCGGCCCAGGCTTTGGTGGCGGAAATGTACCCGATGGGCGCGTCCAGCCAGACATACAACACCTTGCCTTCCGCCCCGGGCAACGGGACTTTCACCCCCCAGTCGAGGTCGCGGGTCATGGCCCGGGGCTGCAACCCCTGTTCGAGCCAAGACTTGCACTGGCCGTACACGTTCTTTTTCCAGTCGTCCTTGTGGCCTTCCAGAATCCATTCCCGCAGCCAGGGCTCATAATCCTGCATGGGCAGGTACCAGTGCCGGGTTTTTTTCAGCACGGGCTTTTCCCCGCTGAGGGTGGAAACCGGGTTGATCAGTTCCTTCGGGCTGAGGCTGCTGCCGCACTTCTCGCACTGGTCGCCATAGGCCGACTCATAGCCGCATTTCGGGCAGGTGCCGGTAATGTAGCGGTCGGCCAGGAATTGCCGGTGCTTTTCATCATAATATTGCTCGCTCTCTTCCTGGAACAGTTTTCCTTTCTCATGCAGGGTTTTGAAAAACTCCGCGGCTGTTTCATGATGCAGGGCGGAAGAAGTCCGGTGATATATGTCGAACGCGATGCCGAAATCCCGGAAGCTTTTTTTATTCAGTTCATGGTAATAATCCACGATTTCCTGAGGGGATTTCCCTTCGCGCAGGGCCCGGAGGGTAATGGCTATCCCGTTTTCATCGGAACCGCAGATAAAAACCACCTCCCTGCCCTGCAGGCGCAGGTAGCGGGTGTAAATGTCAGGGGCAATGTAAGCCCCCGCCAGTTGCCCGATATGGATCGGCCCGTTGGCATAGGGCAGCGCGGCTGTAACAGTGTACCGTTTTGGGTTTTTCATGAAAACGAATATCAATTGGCGGCAAAGTTAACAAAGCCCCCTGTAAACCATGGGTACTGTGGCCGGGGAAAGCATTCTTTCAAAGCCGCATAAAAAATTATATTTGTGCGGAGTAAACCATCCCCCATGCCGCGTGTCCTTCGCATCATCAACCGGTTAAACCTGGGCGGCCCGACCTTTAATGCTGCTTACCTGACCCGTTACCTGCCCCCTGAATTTAAAACCCGCCTGCTGGCCGGTGCCATCGATCCGGATGAAACCAGCAGCCGGTTTATCCTGGACAGGCTCGAAGTCCGCGCGGAGATTATCCCGGAAATGCAACGGGCTATCCGTCCGGCCCGGGATGCCAAAGCCCTGCGCCATATCCGTCAGGTCATCCGGGAATTCCGGCCGGATATCGTGCATACCCACGCGGCCAAAGCCGGAGCCCTGGGACGCTGGGCCGCTTACCTGGAAAAAGTGCCGGTCATCGTCCATACTTTTCACGGGCATGTGTTCAGCGGGTACTTCGGCAAAGCGAAAACCGCTGTGTTCATCCAGATCGAACGGTTCCTGGCCCGGAAAAGCACGAAAATCATTGCCATCAGCCCGGCCTTGCAAAAAGAATTGTGCGTAACCTACCGGATTGCGCCCTGTGATAAGTTTGAAATCATTCCTCTGGGATTTGATCTCAGCCCGTTCTGTAACGGCCTGGAAGAAAAGCGTGAAAATTTTCGGAACCGGCATGACCTGCGACCGGAGGAACTGGCCATAGGCATTATAGGCCGCATGGTGCCGGTAAAAAACCACGCGTTGTTTTTACGGGCTTTTCACCGCCTGCTGCACTCCGGCCTGCCTGCCCGGGCTTTTGTCATCGGAGATGGCTATTTGCGGCAGGAACTGGAACAACTGGCCGCTTCGCTGAACCTGCGGGACGGCCGGGTGGTGTTCACGGGCTGGACCCGGGAAACCGATCACATCATGGCGGGACTGGATATTGTGGCGCTGAGCTCTGACAATGAAGGAACACCGGTGACCCTGATCGAAGCCATGGCAGCCGGCAAACCGGTGGTCAGCACCCGGGTGGGCGGAGTGGCCGACATTGTCCGCGAAGGGGAAAACGCCCTGCTTAGCGCGCCTGGCGATCCAGAGGCCCTGGCCAATAACCTCATCCGCGTGGCACGGGATTACCCGGAATTCCAAAAAGCCGCCCGGGAATGGGCTCCCGCGGTAAGGGAAAAATTCCATTACCAGCGGCTGGCTAACGATATGGCTGCCTTGTATCACCAGCTTTTGGAACAGACCTGAGCCATTCTACGCTTGGCTGAAAACCTATATTCCTGCAAAAGGTTAAATTTGTCATTCAACCCCGGACGAATGCGTAAACAAATCGGATTAATCCTCCTCATCGCTTTGAGCCTGTTTTCTTCCTGCAAGGTCTTTTATCCGAATATCCTGTTCAAAACCCCGAGGGATTATCCTTATGCCACACTCAATCAGATGCCGCCCCGGGAATACCGCATCCTTCCGGGCGACCGGCTCAGCCTCCAGGTGTATTCCAATGAAGCCTACAACCAGGTCATTACCATGGTGCAGGCCTTTGAAAACCAGAGCCAGGGGCAGCAAACCCAGATAGTTACCTTCCTGGTCGGTCAGGACAGCCTGGTGGAACTGCCCGTCATCGGCAAGGTGAACCTCACAGGCATGACCATACCCCAGGCCCAGGACACCCTGAAAACCCTTTACGCCCGCTATTACCAGGATCCGCTGGTGGCCATCGAAGTGACCAACAGGCGCGTAATCGTATTCAACGGCAGCGAAAATGCCACTGTGGTACCGCTGGAAAATGAAAACACCAGCCTCGTGGAAGTGCTGGCCGCTGCCGGTGGGATTGATCAAAATGCCAAAGCCTACCGCATTAAGATCATCCGGGGCGACCTGGAAAACCCGCAGATAGCCTTGGTGGACCTCTCCACCGTGGAAGGTATGCGGCAGGCGGAAATGACCGTGCAGGCCAACGATATCATCTATGTGGAACCCACCACCCGGCTTACCACCGGGCTCTGGCGCGAGATTTCCCCCGTGATCGGGATTATCACCAGTATAACCACATTGTATTTATTGATCTCAAACCTGACCAGTGCCCCATAAAAGCCGTTACATATCGGATCCGCTCAGCCGCCTCTTTGGCGAAGGGTTTAACCTGCCCCTGCTGCTGTACGTGTTGCGCAAGAGCCTGGTCTGGATGGCCCTCTTCCTGTTGATGGCCGTGGCAGCCGTATGGATCTACCTGCGCTATACGGCACCGGCTTATGAAGCCACCGCACGGGTCATGTATAAACCGCCTGAAGCGACACAGGCGCTCTCGCTGGATGTGACGGATATCCACCGTTATGACGCTTTCAGCGATGTGCAGGTGATCCGTTCCCCCCTGATCCTGAAACGGGCCCTGAAAAAAGTGCCCCTCGCGGTCAGCTATTTCACCAAAGGGAAATTCATGAACACCGAGCTCTACACCAACACACCCTTTGTGGTGGACGCCCGGGTCAATGACAGTTCCGCGTTCAACCAGCCGTTTCATGTGCAGTTTCATAAAGACAATACCTATTCGATCCATTATGCCAACGGGACCAAATTGCTGCCCGGGCCCTGCTATCCCGACAGCCTGTACCATACCGCCCTGTTTGATTTCAGGCTGAGCCTGTCCCGGCCCGGCCTGCCTGCCTCTTCCCTGGCAAAACGGGAAATGTTTTTTGTCCTGAACCAATCGGCCGCCTTGATCAGCCGCCTGCAGCAGGAAGTGCATGTGTCGGTGGCCAGCAGCCGTTCGCAAATCCTGTCCATCACCGTACGGGACCATGTGCCCGCCAAAGCCCGCGACCTGGCCAATGCCATCGCCCAGGTATTTATCCAGTACGACCGGGAACGGCAAATGCAAAGCGCCAATAACGTGTTGGACTTTATCAACCGGCAGCTCGATACCCTGACGGCCGACCTCATAGCCGGGGAAAATGCCCTGAAAGATTTTAAACAGGCCGAACGCCTCATTTCCCCGGAAACCGAACAGGGGTTCCTGCAAACCCAGCTCAATACGCTCGATGAAAAAATTCTGGAACTCGAGAATAAAAAACGCTCGATCCAGTGGTTTGAAGACTACATTGCCAGCGGGAAATCCCTGACCGCCCTCTCCGCCAATGTGCTGGGAAATTATACCGATTTTTCCGTGCCGGTGCAGAACCTGGTGGACCTGGAACAGGAAAAACGGGAGCTGTTGGTCGGGCTGACGGAAAACCATATCCGCATACAATTCCTGAATAAGCAGATCGAAGCGGCCCGCCAGGACCTGCTGTCTGCCATTGCCAACGCCCGCCAGACCACGGAAAACGAACTCCAGCGCCTGAACCAGCGCTACCGGGATCTCGAAAAGGAATACTACAACCTGCCCGAAAAGGAAGCCGAGCTGCTGCGCCTGAGCCGCATTACCGACCTGAAGCAGAAATATTACCTCCAGTTCAAGGAAAAACAACTGGAATACGAAGTGATCAAGGCAGGGATCGTATCGAACTTTACCCTGCTGGAACCGGCTTCCGTGGGATTGCTGGTGGCCCCGCGCAGGCGGGTAATCCAACTAAGCGGCATTTTACTGGGCCTCCTGCTGGGCATTGCCCTGGTGGCCCTTCGCTATATGCTGCAAAACAAGATCCTCTCGCTCAGCGACCTGGAATCCCTGACCGATATCCCGGTGCTGGGCATTGTGCCACGTTACAGACAGAAAATGGAAAATCCGACCCTCCTGGTGTTCAGCCATCCCAAATCCATCATGGCGGAATCCTTCCGGAGCATCCGGGCTAACCTGGAATTCCTGCATTCCGGTTCCGGAAAACAAAGCATAGCCGTAACCTCCACCACTTCCGGAGAAGGAAAAACCTTCATTGCCCTGAACCTGGCCGGGGTACTGAACATAGCCGGCAAAAAAGTGATCCTGCTCGACCTGGATATGCGCAGGCCCAGGATCCACCTCGCCATGGAAACCGAAAACAAAACCGGTATGAGCACCCTGCTCATCGGCAAACACGGGCTGGAAGATTGCGTCCGCCACAGCCCGCATGAAGGGCTGAATTATATCACGGCCGGACCCATACCGCCCAACCCGGCCGAACTGCTGCTCTCCCGCTCATTCCAGGAACTGCTCGAAACCCTCAAAGAACAATACGATTACATCGTGATGGATACGCCTCCGGTAGCCCTCGTCACGGATGCCCTGCAACTGATGCGCCTGATCGATTATCCCATCTACGTGCTCCGCTCCGAATATTCCAACCGCGATTTCCTGAACCTGCCCAACAAATGGTATGACGAAAAACGGATTCCCAATTTATCCCTGGTGCTGAATGACGTAAAACTATCGCGCACCCGATATGGCCATTACGGGTACGGGGGCGGATACGGGTATGGGTACGGGTACGGCTATTATGCCGATGACCATAAGGCCCGGAAAAAAGGATGGAGACGCAAAAAGCCTGCTTCCCATGGTTAGCATCGGACAAAATGTATTGGCTTACCCCGTAATGATCGCATTGTTTTTAATAATATCGCTGATCATAAACCGCATATTGATCCGGTACAGCTTTAACCTGGGCACCCGCGGCCAGGAGAACCTGATCCGCTGGAGCCAGCAGCAAAAACCCTCCCTCGGGGGTTTTTCGTTCTATATCCTTTTTGTCGGAGCCATCCTCCTCTTTTCCCTGGTGGATTTCGCCTACCCTGACATGAATAACCGGCAATTGTTTGCCCTTTTCCTGGCCTGTTCACTCGGGTTTTTCATCGGCCTTGCGGATGACGCCTACAACACCTATCCGGTTCTGAAACTGCTGGGGCAGCTCACCTGCGCCAATATCCTGGTCTCCATGGGCCTGGTGATACCCTTGACCCCCAGCATGTTGCTCAACGGCCTGTTCACGATTGTTTGGGTGGTGGCGGTGATGAACAGCATCAATATGCTGGACAATATGGACGGGATCACGGCCACCGTGGCCACCGGCATCCTGCTGAACGGTATCCTGCTGGTATACCTGCAAACCGGCACCTTCACCACTTCCATGCTATTGTTCACCAGCGTGGCAGCCACCTTACTGGGGTTCCTGTATTTCAACTGGCATCCTTCCCGCATTTTCATGGGCGATGCCGGCAGCCAGTTCCTGGGCATTTTCCTTGCCACGACCAGCATCTGGGCCATGTGGGGGTTCAAGAACCCTACCGGGGAGTATTTCCAGATCCGGCAGTTCCTCATCCCGTTGATTGCCTTCCAGATCCCGGCCATCGATACGGCCACCGTCATCCTGCGCAGGATCGGCAGGGGGCAGATGCCCTTTGTGGGCGGCAGGGACCACACCACCCACCACTTCGCCTATCTCGGACTGAAAGACGGGCAGGTTTCTGCCCTGTACGGAGGGTTTACCCTGCTGTCTGTACTGGAAACCTATGGAGTGTACCGGCTGTTTGAGCGCTGGCAGTGGTGGCATAACCTGCTGGTGCTCGGGCTGTTTGCCCTCCAGTTTGCCCTGGCCCAGGTGATGTACGACATGGGGAAAAGGAAAAAACCGCCCGAAGAGGAAGAAACACCCGCCCCCGTGGAGGAAGAAGAACCGGCCGAGGTTACTTCATAAACCGGAAGCCCTTACGTTCCGCTGGCAAAAACATGTCCCCCGCTGGCGGGGGAGTGCGCGGGCTTCTGCGCGAGGGAGGGGGTGGACTATTGTCCCCCGCTGGCGGGGGAGTGCACGGGCTTTTGCGGGCGGCAGGGGGTGGACACCTGTCCCCCGCTGGCGGGGGAGTGCGGCTGGCTTCGCGGGCGGCAGGGGGTGGACCCTGTCCCCCGCTGGCGGGGGAGTGCACGGGCTTTTGCGGG
>CAYRDC010000051.1:0-5993 GCA_964422925.1 uncultured Chitinophagales bacterium
TTCCCAAAGTTCGTTGCCGAGGCTGTCGGTGCGAATCAGCAATATGTCGCGGTCTCCGGCCGGTACATTATGCCGGTATCCGCAAATCAAAAAACCTCCATCATCACATAACAAAGCGTCAATGGGTAGCTCCCAATAATTGTTACCCATTTGTTTATCCCAGATTATATTGCCGTTTTCGTCAATTTTAATTAACTCAACCTGTGAATCATTTCCATTATAGCGTTGGGCTGAACCAATTAAAAGCAAATTACTGTCTGCCGTGTATATAATATCGAAAATAGCTTGTTTTTCCAAAGTGTCACCAACTACTTTTTCCCATTGAAGTACACCTTGTAAATTTATAAAGCCATACCAGCTAAAATACTTGCCATCGATCTGGGTTTCTTTTACACCTCCTATATAGTAACCTGAATCTTTATAAGGAAGGATGCTAGTACCTCCATAGTCACGGATCCCATCCCCGTAATAATGCTCCCATTTTCGATTTCCAATACTATCCGTTTCAATAAGAATCAGCCGTGCATTGGGCCAACCGCTACTACCAATCATCAAATAACCCGAATCAGTAACAACTAATTTTTCGACTATATCAACATAATAATCAAAATCAAAACTTTTATTAAAATAGGTAATACTATTCCATTGCCCCGTCAGCATGATGGGTATGAAACAAACAATTAGGAAAACGGTTGTTTTAAGAAATGACATTTACTGTAAAGTCATTTTATCTGTGGCAACCACTTTATCGTCCACAATCATCTGAATGATATACATACCGTTTGCTAAGTGGTTTCTTGAAAACTTTATCGTTTGTTCAGTTGTGTTTAACTTAAATAGTTCAACCTGCCTGCCCATTATTGTAGTTATTCTAATAAAACCGGTTTTATCTTCCGGCAGATAATATTTAATCACCGTTGAATTACTAAACGGGTCCGGATAGTTGCCATTCAGCATGGCTTGTGCATCCGCTTTATCCGGCTCGATATTTCCCCTTTTAGCCTGCGGCCATGCTTCAGGGGCTATGCGGTAGCTGAGCGTATCGTTACGGAATTGCAGGATATTCTGGGCCGTTAGTTCATCGGCTGCCGCATTATCGGCAATCGTTTTCAGGCTTTGCATCATTATTCAAATTTAACATATTCCATGGAAAAGAGAGGACTTCCCCTCTTACCTTCCACCTTCGACATTCGGAATTCGTCATTCGTCATTCATCATTCCTGGCCGGCCTGTTCATGGTAACCGGAAGTTGCAAACTTCCGGTCATCCCGGGGTTTAAGTTACGCTTCGCTAAACTTAAACCAGTACAAGGGTCAGTTTGTTTGGCGCGTAATTACACCAGCCCCGTGTCGGTACAGACTTCCAGCAGGGCGGGGCCTTTCTGCCGGAACAGTTCAGCCATGCCCTGTTCCACTTCTTCCACGGTGCAGGCCCGCTGGCCCCACGCCCCGCAGGAACGGGCATAAGCGGCAAAGTCCGGGTTGGTAAGTGAAGTCTTCCATGCAGGCCAGCCACCGGCCCGCTGCTCCTTGGAGATCTTGCCCAGCTCGTTGTTGTTCAGCAGGATGATCTTCACGTCCATGTTGTAATGCACCAGGGTGGTCATTTCGGCCATGTACTGGGCAAAGCCCCCGTCACCGGCCACGGCCACCACGGGCCGTTTCCCTTTCACAGCTGCCCATGCGCCCAGCGAGGCCGGCAGGGCAAAGCCGATGGAACCCAGGTAGCCCGACATCAGGAAATCGTTGTCGCGGCTTTCGTAATAGCGCCCGAAGGAATAGGCGTTGTTGCCCACGTCCACGCACATCACCGCGTTGTCCGGGTCCATGCGGTTGAGCGCGTCAAACACGTGAATGGCGCCCAGCCCCTTGCCGCGCAGTTCCTTCAGGCGGTTTTGCTTTTCCCTGCGCCAAATGGCCCAGCGTTCCGCGATCTGCGGCAGCTGGTTTTCGGCTTTGGTTTTGCCCAGCTTTCCGGCCATCAGGCGGGCCGTGACGGATATTTCGCCCGTCACCAGGGCTTCCACGGGGTGGAATTTGGCCAGGGCCATAGGGTCGAAATCCACCTGGATGGTAGGCAGCTTGTCGGTGATGCCGGTGTGGTTCGAGAAGGAAGCCCCGAAGACCACGAGCAGGTCGCTTTCGTTCATCAGCCAGGAGGCGACCGGTGTGCCGCTGCGGCCCAGCACCCCGCCCGCGTGGGGGTTGCTGTCGGGTATCAGGCCCTTGCCTTTGAAAGTGGTCAGCACCGGGCACTGCAGTTTGGCGGCCAGCGCCAGGATGTCCCCGGTTTTCCCGCGGGCCCCGTGCCCGATGATGATGACCGGGCGCCTGCTGTTGCGCAGCATTTTCAGGGCTTTGTCCAGGGCGCCTTCCGGTGGCGCCACGGACAGGTCGCTGAGGCGGTTTTCGGGCCCGCGGATGGCTTCTTCCCCGGCCGGGTGCACCTGCACTTCGTCCGGGAAGGTGAGGTGCGACACATCGCGCTTCAGGATGGCGTGCTTTATGGCCAGGGCCATCAGTTCGCTGTGCCGGCTGTCGCGCTGCACCCGGTGGTTGAAGGCAGCCACGCTGCCGAAGGCCTGCACCAGATCCACTTCCTGGAAATTGCCCGTTCCCACAACCTGGGTGGCCACCTGGCCGGTAAGGGCCAGGATGGGGGCGCGGTCCACTTTGGCGTCCCACAGGCCGGTGTACAGGTTGGTGGAACCCGGCCCCGCGATGGCAAAACAGGCCGCGGGCCGGCCCGTCAGCTTGCCGTAGGCCGAAGCGGCAAAAGCGGCCGCCCCTTCGTGGCGTATGCCGAAATACCGCAGCCGGCCTTTTTCTTCCTGCCTGCGGAAGGCATCGGCCAGGCCGAGATTGCTGTGCCCCACCATGCCGAAAACAGTATCCACACCCCAGCGGATCATGGTTTCGGCCATTACATCGCTGACGGTCGACCGGTGGGGCGGTTTTTCCTCTACGGCCACCCACACCGCACCCGCTTCCACTTTGACCGCGTAGGTCTCCACCGCATCGTCATAGCCGGGTACCTTGCCGGTGCAGGGATGGTAATCCCACCCGTGCCAGGGGCAGCGCAGCAGGCCGTTTTCTATGCTGCCTTCCCCCAGCGGCCCGCCCTGGTGCGGGCACTTGTTGTCCAGGGCGCAAACCTTTCCTTCAAAACGTGTAAGGCAGATATCTTTCGTGCCGGCCGAAACCGTCATCACCCGGTTGTCGGGCAGGAGGGTTTCATCGTCCAGCACTTTATACCATTTGATCCGGGTCATATTGGTTGCGTGTTACGGGGTTCAGCTATTCTAAAGTAAGGTTTTTATCGCAGGAATGGTTCGTACCCGCTTGTGGTCTCCGCAGATAATGAAAATTTATTACTTTAGAGTTAGGCTTCATACTTTGTTATGGTCAAAAGAATTTGCTTCTTCCATCTGCTGTTGCTTTCCGGTCAGCTGATGAGCCCGCAGGGCTTTTCCTGGGGCGGCAAGGGTCCGGATGCGGTAGTGGATATGGGCACTCCTGTGTATTCAGATGTTGTCACTATAACGGGTTATTTCAGTGATACCATGGTGTTTGACAGCCTAATCTATATTTCAAAAGGTTCAAGCAATGCTTTTTTAGTGGATTTATTTCCGTTTGAATATGCTCCGGATCTTCCGGATTCTTTGCTAATTGCCTACAGCCCAACATATTCCAGTGGCATGGCTGTGGCAACCTATTATTTTGAACATTATTATTGGGCAGGTATTTTCAGTGATTCCCTTATTTTGAAAAATAGGAAGCTTTCCGGTGACAAAACCGGTACTGATATCTTTCTGGCCAAGGTAGATGGCATTACAAAAGAGGTGTATTGGTTAAGGGCCATTAGTGGTCCAGGCGATGACGCAGTCTATGGAGCAATGCAACGGGATGACACCTTGTTCTTAGCCGGAGAGTTTACAGACAAACTGTTTATAAATAACGATACTCTAACCAGTTCCGGTCAGACTGATGCTTTGGTATTAAAGATTGACAGCAGTGGAAATATTGTTCGTTACGCACAATTCGGCAGCCCAGACAGTGACAGGGCCACAAGCATTACTTTCAGCTGGGATAAATTCGTATATGTTACAGGGTACTTTTCTGATACAGTAACATTTGGAGATACTCAATTAATAAGCCAGGGCGGTACAGACATTTTCCTATTGAAACTGGATAAAAACCTGCACCCACTGTGGGCGCTCCAATGGGGCGGATCCGGGGATGATTTTCCCACCCGTGTACGAACAGCTGAACAAAACCGCGTGTGCCTGTCGGCCAATTATTTGGATTCGCTGACGGTGTATCCTGCTCCTGTGGCCAGCGCGGGCCAGGGGCAAAACGGGTTGATTGCTGTCATAAACCCGGACGGTACGGTTTACTGGCAGAAAACCCTGCGCGGCCCGGGCGAAAATGAAATATCCGATATCATGTTTTGGGGTGATGAGTACGTTATAACAGGAAAAATAGATTCTATAAGTGTGATTGACACGGTTGTCTTGCCAGATGTTGATAACGACATGTTTGTATTTCCCATATGGAATGATGGCACGATATTCCTTGACAATTATCCGTATTATGTGTTCAAAGGGAACGGGAACAATGCCATAACAAGGATTTCAAGCATTGATATTCTTATATATGGAATAGTAATTGTCGGATATTTTACTGATACGATAACCCTTTTTGACCGGCCCGGAATTCCATCGCACAAATACTTGGAGAATTATAATCCGAGTCCTGATTGTTTTATTAGCGGAAAAATATTTGGAATGTTTGGATTACCCGCTTTGTCAGGTGGTGGAAATTTGCGGATATACCCCAATCCTACAGACGGGGCGGTCCGGGTTTGGCTTCCGACCCCAGGCAGCCCCGCAGGCCTATCGGTTTTCAGCGCCACCGGGCAGCTGGTTCTTCACAGGGACATTCCGGCCGGTACGGTCAGCATGGACCTTTCCCTGCGGCAGCTGCCCAAGGGACTGTATGTTGTTAGGCTGCAAACGAAAGAGAAGGTTTTCACCGGAAAGGTGGTGCTGGAATGAGAAGAACTACTGGCTGGTCAACAGCTTCAATAAGTGCTGGTATTGGATTTATCAATGACTATCAGTTCGTTGTCTTATAAAGAAAAACATTATCTTTATAACGCTTATTGTTCGTGTTGGACAGATTACCATTCAATGTTCTCCTGATGAAAACAATTTTTGCAAAGATTATTGTTTTTCTTCTGTTACTGTTGTCCTTTCATTTAATCAAAGCCCAGTGTATTGCCGATGCAGGAGATGATGCAGGAATCTGTGTGTTGGACAATATGCCCCCGTTTTATTTGGGAGGATCACCAACCGCTTCAGGAGGAACACCCCCTTATACATACAGTTGGTCATGTACAGTTAATGTTTTTGATTTATTTAACGTGCATGCTTCATACTTTCTTAATGATACAACAATTGCCAATCCAAAACTGAAAGCAGTTTTTTGGAGGGAAGTAACATTTTATTTAACTGTTACTGACAGCCTGGGTGCAAGTTGTAAAGATTCAATAACGCTGAAGTTCTCAACATGGACTATGAATCTGGAATGGAAATTCGCCAAGATACACCGCGGTGACAGTGCGAGATTATATACCGGTTTGGGAGGAGGAATTCCGCCTTACACTTACTTATGGACTCCTTTTACAGGGCTCTCCGACCCGACAGATTTAACGACTTGGGCAAAGCCAATGGTTACTACACGGTATGTGTTAACTATTATTGATTCAATCGGCTGCCAGGTATTTGACGAATTTGATGTAATAGTTATTCCTGTTGGTATTACGGCAATAGATGGTCGTGATTTGTTAATGAATATTTATCCCAATCCGCTCACACAACAATCCGTCATTAAAATTTATGATCCTGAACTTATCGGTGCTGAAATTATTTTTTACGATGCCTTGGGTCGGCTTCATAAACGCTTGCGTTTAGACAACACTGAAACCGAATT
>CAYRDC010000052.1:0-5806 GCA_964422925.1 uncultured Chitinophagales bacterium
TCGAACCCGCGACCCTCAGCTTGGGAAGCTGATGCTCTACCAACTGAGCTATTCCCGCAAAAAGATTATCTGGAGCCTCCCAAGGGATTCGAACCCTCGACCTGCTGATTACGAATCAGCCGCTCTGACCAACTGAGCTAAGGAGGCACAGGTTTCAGGCTGCAATATTACATGGATACCGGCAATTTATCAATAAATCAGTCATCCCTTTTTATCCCGGCATACGGGATTTCCGTTAAACGGTGCATGTCATAATTAAAAGTAATAAGGTCACCGGAGTTGAATTGAGCAATATCGGTATAGCCGCAGGCACGGGCAATCACTTTTATCAATTCATTGGTGGCTGTTAAATAATTGAAAAGTTGCTTGGCGGATTTATCAATGATCAGCCGCTGGCGTAGATATGGTTTTTGCGTAGCTATTCCCACCGGGCAATTATTGGTATAACAGGCCCGCATTCCTATGCAACCGATAGCCTGCAGGGCGGCATTGGCAACGGCCACCGCGTCAGCCCCCAGCATCAGGGCCTTGGCAAAATCTTCCGCTATCCGCAGGCCACCGGTAATAATCAGTGTTACATCTTTTACACCTTGTTTGTCCAGGAAATGCCTCGCGCGAGCCAGGGCCGGAATAGTGGGTACGCAAATGTTATCGCGCAAGACGGTTGGCGCGGCACCGGTGGCCCCTCCTCTTCCGTCCAGGATGATATAGTCAGCCCCGGCTTCCAGGGCAAATGCCAGGTCTTCCTCAATATGGCTGGCTGCGAGTTTGAACCCAATGGGTATTCCCCCGGTTTCTTTTCTTATTTCATCGGCAAGCTTCCGGAAATCAGCTGCGGTATTCAAATCCGGAAAGGTTGCCGGGCTTATGGCAGGTTCTCCCGGTTTCAGCCCCCGTACTTTGGCAATTTCTTCCGACACTTTCTCTCCCGGCAAATGCCCACCGGTTCCGGCTTTCGCCCCCTGGCCTCCTTTAAAATGAAAGGCCTGGGCTTTTTTTACTTTTCCCCAGCTAAATCCGAAACGCGCTGAAGCCAGTTCATAAAAATACCGGCTATTGGCTGCCTGTTCTTCCGGAAGCATCCCTCCTTCCCCGCTGCATATGCCGGTTCCGGCCATTTCCGCCCCTTTGGCCAAGGCTATTTTTGCTTCCCGGCTCAACGCGCCAAACGACATGTCTGAAACAAACAACGGAATTTCCAATGTTAGAGGCTTCCGGGCCGAAGGGCCGATTACCACCTGTGTGCTGACTTTTGCCTGGTCATCCAGCGGTTTTCTTGATAACTGGGCCGGCAGGAACTGGATATTTTCCCATTTGGGCAATGTATTCCTGTCTACACCCATTGCAGCCACTTGCCCATGGTGCCCTGTTTTGGACAAACCATTCTTTGCGAGGTCTTTGATATACAATGTGTAAGGCTCGGTATCTTCCGGATGTGTATCGGCATAGGCCCCCTGGTATTCATCCCGGTCAAAAGGTTGCGGATGGGTTTTCTCAAAGTCCAGCACTTCGGCTTTATCTACGAAAACCTTTCCTTCCGCTATTACGGCAGAAAACCGGTGTAACGCTTCTTCATTATTGTATTCACTTACACCGGTATCATAGCGGTAATCCCAGAAATGCACCCCACAGATCAGGTTGTGGCCATCAATAAACCCGTCAGCCAAAAGGGCGCCCCGGTGGTGGCACCTGCCATAGAGTACAGAAACCCGGTTATCATAGCGGATGATAACAAGGTCGGTATTGCTCACTAACGCATGAGCCGGAGTACGGTCCTTTAATCGATCCCAAGCAGCAACAACCACCGGATTCATCATATCGGACAGAGACATATTGTCTGATGCCATATGCGAAGATTTTTAATTTCGGAGCAAAGGAATTTAATAGCAAAGCGAATTATTTCGGGATAAAGTTCATTTAGCTACATGTTGAAGTTAACAAAATTCAAAATCAATGAAAAGAACCACTGAATCGTTTGCACATCAGGCTACAGGTAATTCTTGGCAGCCCCTTCCCCCGGCTGATCTGGCATCCATTATGGCTGCCCGTGATCAAATTCACCGGGCCATACAGCTTCCTGCCCAAATAGCCCGGGCCGTAAACCCGGAGCAGCCCGGTGACGCCCACGCGGCCCTTGAATGGCTGCCCGGGCTGAATGTTATGTCCAGCCAGGCACTCCGTAATGAAAAGTATTTCCGCATTGGAATAAAACCTTCCACCCTGGAGCTCCTTTTCCTGACCAGGGAACTGAAAACAATCCACTTACTTCCCCTGGCCGGTTTAACCTATAATAATGCGTTAGATATCCTATCAAACGAATTTAATATCAGTAAATTAAAGCATCAAGTACCATATGAATTGCCGGAGCGTGTCGTTAGCAGAGCTTCTGCTTTTGAGTTACCGGCCGCGGCTTCGTTTGCCTGGCTGGAACAGTTGTACGGCAATGCCTACCATCAATTGCAAATCTTTGTGAATCGCGAAGCGGAGGCTTCACCTATTTACCTTTGGCCCCATCATTTTGACCTGGCCACGCTGGTCAGTTTCAAAGCGATTAATGAAGGTAAATCGATTGGCATTGGCTTGTCTCCCGGTGATGAAGGCATAAACGAACCCTATTTTTATGTAAACCTTTGGCCCTATCCGGATGCAAGCGGTACGCAACTTCCTGAAATCTGTGGCGGACAATGGAGTACGGAGGGCTGGACAGGCACATACCTGACCGCAACGGAAATCCTTGACAGTGCTGACCAGGGAAGCACCGTATCGGTATTCCTTGAATCCTCTTACCAGGCATGCGCTGGTTTGCTTGGGATATAAAAAAGGCCAGCACGGGCTGGCCTTCATATCTGTTAAAACGGATCTTTTACTATCCCAGAATGATGATCAGCGAATAGATAAACCCTGGCAGCCAGAACAAAAAGGTGAGTATCAGGGAAATCCAGAAATGGCTGGTAATGCCTGATTCCCATATGGCAACTCCCAGTGGCGGGAAGATAATCGCCAAGATTATGGCAATCAACTGATCGTCATCTCCGCTGACAGATGCCCCTGGCAGATTGCTAAAATCAGGTTTCAGGTTACGGATGGCAGATAATGCCAGGTTTCGTTTTACCTCTTTTTTAATGCTCCTGACCGATTCCTGGTTCAGAATTGGAAGGATATGCTCCTGTTGCTGAATTGTAGCTTTTTGATCGCTACCCCCTGGAATAGAATTCGCGTTAACCTGAACATGAATAAAAAACAAACTTGCAACTACTACAAAAGGCAATAACAATCTCTTCTTCATGGCACTTATTTTTTAGTAAACAATTCTGAAATAAAAGTATGAAATGATTTTATCGCCCGCAAGATTTCCGGTCATTTATTGTTTTTTATTCCTGAACTAGTAATTATTGCCAGCACGCTGATGAGCCCGAAAACGGTAAAGGCGGCATGATAGCCCGGGGCGCCACCGCCAAATCCTGCAATCAATGCCCCGGCCAGGGCCGCGCTTACCAATTGACCTGTAGAAGTGAAAACGGTCATGATCGATTGTCCTGAGGCACGGGTGATATTTTTTGTTTCTCGGTTTACGATATAGCGGGGAGGCGCCCCTAATAAAACCGACAAACCCAAGCCAATCAGGATGGTGGAGGAATAGAATATGGATTTCTGCATAGCGTTTAACTCTATAATCAGGAATCCGCTGACCAGGATAACGGCTCCGGCTATCAGCACAGGTTTGGGTCCTAAACGGTCGGTCAGCCTGCCGGCCAGGGGTGCCCCCAGCATGAGTGCAACCACCAGGGGCATGAGCATAAAACTGCCGGTGGATTCGCTGACCCCAAAGCTGGCTTTTGCCAGGGACGGTATAAACATCACCCCCACCTCTCCTATCCCGGCAACCATGCCGGTCATGTAAATCAATATCAATTGCCGATTTTTCAGCAGGTCCAGGTTGACGATCGGCTCCGGATGTTTTTTCTGAAGCCACAAAAACAAGGGTATTGCGCAAAAAGCGCCCAGGATCATCGGTCCGCGGTTCCATAAAAACCATTGCCGGAAAGGATGCTCCACATCCAGGTGGTTCACACCGAAAGAGAAAGCCCCCAGAATGAACATTAGCAGCATGGCACCTTGGAGGTCAAAGACCAATGGTCCGGATTTCTGCCGCCCGGGCAGCAAACGGAAAGCATAGAAAGCCAGGATAATGGCCACCGGAATATTTATGGCAAATATGAGGTGCCAGCTTACCAGTAAAAGCACTCCCCCCAATACCGGCCCGATAATAAAAGCCAGGCCAAATACCGCCCCGATTAACCCAAGGGCCGAGCCTTGCTTTTCTTTGGGGAAAACATCACCGATTACAGCCGCGGCTACCGGGAAAATACCTCCCGCGCCAAACCCCTGGATGGCCCTGCCGATTAAAACCTGAGTAAAAGACGTAGAGAGCATCACCACTGCCGAACCAACGCCAAACAGCAGCAGGGCGAAAATGTAAATGTGTTTTCGGCCGTAAAGGTCAGAAAGCTTCCCGAGCAATGGGGTCCCCATTAGGTTCATCAGGATGTAAATGTTTAAAACCCAAGGGAGTACCCGGTCGTCCACGGAAAACGCTTCCTTTATGGTAGGCAGGGCCGGCCCGATAATGGCGATATCGAGCGCCCCCATCAACACACCGAAAAACAGCAGGGTCAGAATCTTTCGCGTCAAATCTCTGGTCATTTCTTAATCCTCTTTTAGTATAAACTCCAAAACGGTTTTCACTACCCCTACATCCCATATGAGGTTATTATGACCCAGGTTATTGGTTTCCACCAGATCAAGCTCCGGGGAATGCCTTTTCAGGTACAGGGCATCTTCAAAAGGAACTACCTGGTCATCCCGGTCATGAATCCAAAGGATTCGGGTATTAATTATGCTGTTAATCCAGAGGTCCAGATTCAATTGCCTGAATGGAAGCCCGTACCGCTGAAAAGCCAATTTTTCCATTTGCTTCCTTACTTTTCGCGGGATGCCGAATGGCTTGCAAAAACGTTCTAACACGCCATCCATGCACACCGGGGAAGCCAGCGCCACAAGTTTGGGGCATTTTATGCTATGGCGTGCAAGGGCGAGTACAGCTGCACTTCCGCCAAAGCTATGCCCAATGACAGCGTAAATATCCCTGTGTCTTTTCATCAGCGCAGTGACCACCTCCGAATGTTCCAAAAGGTTAGTCTCCTCACCTTCTGATACGCCATGAGCTAACCCGTCAAAACTGATTACATTGAAGCCAGCCGACCGGAGTGGTTTTATAAAAGCGCCCAGACTGGCTCCTCCTCCGCCCCAGCCATGAACCAATAACACTTCCGGCCGGTGGTGTCTGTTCCATTTATAACCCGTGACTTTCTTTCCATTTACCTGGAAAATGAACATATCCGCCATGCACAATAATTTTTCTCTTTCAGAATTCAGGGGTTTTCGCGGAGGGGTTAAAAACAGGTGCATGGCTTTGTCAGCGGCTTTTGCCGGAAATACCTGGCCTGTTGTTTTGAAATAAAGCCACTTGCGCAAGAGGAAAAGCCAGGTACGCATAGAGAGTTTAGCCACTTTCCCGTTGATTTGGGTTTAAAGTGACCAAAAGTAACATTTTCAGCAAATCAAACAGGTAGGCTTTGATCAAATTTGTAAGCTTATTTTCTAGTGGGTTTTCAGTTCTTTCTGTGGATTAAAACTGAAAAACTCCTATGATTTTTTTTCACGTATTTTAAAAAAAATGCTGAATTGTACTTGTGTTCAATAATAGAAGAAACTGTCACTCCCTAGTGGAATATCAGAAAACAGT
>CAYRDC010000053.1:0-5048 GCA_964422925.1 uncultured Chitinophagales bacterium
GGGTTTCCCCTGTCTCATGCGATTGACGGCGTCGTCGCTGTCCACCAGGCTGAAGCCATACTGACCAGCGGCGACGAAGTCCGCGCTTTCACCATTGTTGGTTGAGATTACCACACCGTTACGCTTCAACGCCGCCATGAATTCTCTTGCCTGCTGATCACCCCAGATCGTGAACAGGGCGGCTATCTCAGCGGTTGTAGTCCCAAAGAGGGGGTTAGTGACAACCGCTTTCCCTTTCCAGCCAGGATATGTATAAGCCAGGATGGTCTTGGGCCTATCCTTTACGCTCTTGTTTACAACAAGAACCCTCGCCCGGGCGGAAAAACCGGTCCAGTATCCATCGGGGTCCTTGAACACCGGTGGGATATCCTTCGCGTTTGGAGATACATAAGGAGCCGAGATTCCCTTTTGCTTGAGCACTTCGGCCCGGATCGGCTCATTGGCCCAGTACACATCGGCCTGAGGGTTTTCCTTTTCAGCAATGAGGCGGTTCATGGCCCCTGTGCTCTTGGCCTCCTCTGTATCATAAACCGCCATTACCTTAATACCAGTCTCTTTTTCGAAATCCTTCAGTATGGGTTCTGAAAAAACCTGGTCCTCGGAAACATATACGACAACAACCCAGGTATTGCCCGGATATTGCGCATAATGCCAGATGAGCAAGCCTGTGATCAGGATGCTGACTACTCCCAGCAAGGAAGCAATCTTTTTCATCAGGGTACCGCCTTTCTACGGATTCAGTGGTCTTACTGTAAAATCATCGAAAGATGTTACGGCGTCGGCCTTTGTCCACAGACCCACTCCACCGGCCCTTGTGAAGAGATTGTCCGTGCCCTCAAGAAATTTCTTGCCATTGAGATAGCCTTCGAATCGGTCGCCGTGCTGAACGATCTTGAGGGTCTGCCACGTCCTGGCTGGCAGTGCGATTCGGGCATCCGCCAGAGTCTTGCGGGCACCATCACGGACATAGTAGATACGGAAATTGTTCTCCAGGGGATTGAAACGGGAGATGTAATAGTTCTCCTTGTCCTGCACCCGCCATATCACACCTCCCCCCTGATCTTCTGCTCCTTTGACGGCCTTGAACCGGACTTCGATTTCACCATCGAGGAAGGAGACGGTATTCGTCCAGCAGATGTTAAAAGTTCCTCCGAACGTGTGGTTGGGGCTGGTCATGGCAAGTACATGGTCACCGGAAGAAGTGGTCGTATCCTTGATAACCTCCCAGGTTGCCGGGGGACCTTTCTGATTCGTGGCAGCTACTTTCCACCCGGCAGGAAGTTTTCCAACGGGAACATTGTCGTAGTTCAACGATGCACTACTTGCTTTGCTTACTGTTGACGGTTTATGATCCGCGGTCGTCTGGCTTTGAGCCCTATTACAACCGAGTGTAGCGGCCAAAACAAACGCCATAAGCAGGGTTGCTGCTGCCTTTACTTCTCTTCTTGGCTTCAACATGATCTTTCGTTCCTTTCTTTGTGATGAATTCCGTCTTTGTCAGTCCATTTCTCGAAAACATCATTGGGTGGTAATCCATATGCAACAAAATGGTCCGGGCATTCACATAACTTTCAAGAAGGTATAAAATGATGCGTCATGCGATAATCACAGTGATCGTTACTATAAAGTAAACGCGCTTTTTCATCAGGCAATTTTTTTACCATACTTATTGTTTCAACGGTTTTACAGAGAAATCGTCAAAGGATGTAACGGCATCAGCTTTGGTCCAAAGTCCAACCCCTCCGGATTCCATAAAAGTATTGTCTACTACTTCCAGTAATTTTTTATCATTTAGAAAACCACTGATTTTATTTCCATCCTGTACAATTTTCAACTTATGCCAGATATGCGCCGGGAGGGCAATCCGGGCGCTGGCTAACATACGGCGGGCTCCGTCTTTGACATAATAAACACGAAAGTTATTTTCCAGAGGATTGTAGCGGGATATATAATAGTTGTCATCATCCTGTACCCGCCAAATCATACCGCCACCCTGGTCCTCGATGCCGGTATTGGCTTTAAAAAATACGCTGATTACTCCGTTCAGAATTTGAATCTTAGGAGTCCAGCAAAGATTAAAAGTCCCGCCAAAATTATGGTTGGGACTAGTTAAGGACAGTGTCTGTTTACCGGACGGGGCGGTAGAATCATGCACCACCTGCCAGGTAGCCAGAGGGCCATGTTGATTGGTGGCTCCAATCTGCCATCCCGATGGGATTTGACCACCGGCCAGATCATCAAAATTCAATTGAATGACTGGTTCCGGTGTTGCCGGTTGTGTTTGTGCCTGCAACGAAATAAGTCCAAACCCCAAAGCCCAAAAAACTGTTAACTGAAAAGACCATTTCATATGCTGCATGATTTTTCCTCCGTATGAATTAATGACCAGGTAAAACAATGGTAAAAATGCTGCCTTTCCCGGTTTGGCTTTCCACCCGGATTTTCCCTCCCAGGGCATTTACCGCCCACTTGGCAATCGCTAAGCCCAATCCGGCACCCCCCATTTCCCGGGCACGTCCTTTATCTACCCGGTAAAACCGCTCAAATATTTTTTCCTGATGCTCTGCCGGAATTCCCGGGCCTTGGTCAATTACCTGGATGATTATCGAATACCGATAATCAGATTTAAGTCGAACAACAATGTAGCTATTATCCGGTGAATATTTAATGGCATTATCCAGCAAATTCAGCAAAGCCTGTTTTAGTAATGTCTGATCTATTTCTGCCTGAAGATTATTTTCTCCATCCAAGCGGATGCGCTGGTTTTTTTCTTCTGCCAGAGGCAGAATGAGATCAACTGTTTGTTGAACAAGAGCGGAAAATTCAATCGTTTCCAATTTTACATTAAACGACTGAACATCGGCATGGGAAAGGAAAAGCAGGTTATCCACCAGGTGGGTCAGCCGTTGATTCTCTTCCAAAATACTCCCGATAATTTCCCGGTATTGGTCTGTATCTTTACGGTTTTGCAGCCCCACTTCTCCGATACTACGAATTGCGGTCAAGGGTGTTCGCAACTCATGTGCGGCATCGGAAGTAAATTGTTTCAATCGTTCAAAGGATTCCTGGAGCCGTTCCAGCAATTCGTTAAAGGCCTTAGCCAAATTACCCAATTCATCATCCGCATTTAAAACCGGAAGACGTTCCTGGAGGTTCTTCTCACTAATTTTTCGGGCTTTATCAACCATCTGGTCTATTGGTGCCAGAAATTTTTTTGCCAAAAAATATCCACCCAGACCGGCCACAACAATGGCAACAGGTAGTACAAGGATCAGTAAATACAAGAAATTGTTTAATTCCTGCCATAAACGTCCCTCACTCTGTACCAGCCGGATGAATAACCAATTCCCCTCAATATTGATTTTACCGCTCATGATTCGCAGCCGGGCCTGGTTAGATAATTCCAAAGAATGAAAAATGAAACCTTCTCCCGGCTCTCCTTTGGGGGAAAAAACTGGTAAACTTTGTCCTGTAAAGGGGCGACTCGCATAAAGTTGTTTTCCGCCTGGAGACCAGATTTCAAACCACCGTTCATGAAAATAGGGGTCATTATCCGGTTCAATTTTTACCGATCCAGCCGGCGTGATAGTGATATAATCTTCAATAATTTCGTAATCCTGTTCCAGTTGGCGGTCCAAGTTGTTCCGCAAATTCAGAAATACTAAGCTGATAAAAGTACCGGCATATACAAACAGTATTACTGTAAGAACCAGCACATACCAAACGGTTAAACGGGTACGTACATTTGTAAAACGTAATACCATCAGGGTTTATTTTCTGATAAAATGAAACCCACACCCCGGACCGTATGCACTAAATTCCGTGTGAATGGGTCATCTATTTTGCGTCGCAGACGGGCAATATGTACATCAATAAGATTATCAATAGGTGTGGCACGTTCGGTTTCCTGCCAGACATCCCGCGCCAGCATCTCCCGGGAAACAATTTGCCCCTGGTGGCGCAACAGGTATTCCAACAGATCATACTCACGACTGGTTAGGGTAATAGACCGGCCGGCCCTGGTCACTTTACGGGTTACCAGATCCATCTCCAGGTCGGCAATTTTAAAATGCAGAACCTGTTCCCCTCTGCCTCTTCGTAGTAATGCCCGAATGCGAGCTAACAGTTCCGGGAAGGCAAAGGGTTTGGTCAGGTAATCATCGGCACCATTATCCAGTCCCACTATCCGATCCTCTACTGCATCGCGGGCGGTTAATATCAACACCGGGAGCATCAGGCCCTTTTTACGGATGGCTTTCAAAATCTCTAACCCATCCCGCCCGGGAAGCATTAAATCCAAAAGCAACAAGTCATATTCCTGAGTATTTAAAAGAAAGAATCCCTCCTCTCCAGAGTGTGCCAGGTCTACCCGGTACCCCTCGCGTTCTAAGCCCTCCCCTACCGCCCGGGACACTTTCTGCTCATCCTCAATAAATAGAACCTGCATAGTAATACCTTGCTTCCGGATGAAAGTACCAGATTAATAAAGTTAATTCAACTGAAGATTTTCTGAATTTTTAGTAAGAAAAACAGGTAGGCGAAAAATAATATCAGCTTGAACCTCCCATACCACAGCATTCCACTTTTCAATTAAATTAGCCCGGTTTAACTGCAGGTATTCGCATGAGTAATATTCTTTGGACTCCTGATCCGGAAAAATCAGGGTCGACCCAAATGGAACAATTCAGGCAGCACATTAACAGGCGCTGGAATTTAGCATTAAAAGATTATCAAGAACTTTATTACTGGTCGATAGAAAATACAGCCGGTTGCTGGGCTGCCATCTGGGAATTTGCTGATATTATCCACAGCCAACCCTATCAACAGGTAGTGGACGATCCTGAAAAAATGCCCGGTGCCAAATGGTTTTCAGGCTCCCGGTTGAACTATGCCGAGAATCTGCTCAGGTACCGGGATGAACACATCGCGCTTTATTTTCAAGGTGAAGGTCAGCCGCTGCAATCCATGACCTATAATCAGCTTTTTAGGGAAGTTGAAAAAGTTGCCCAGGCGTTGCGTACACAGGGAGTAAAAACAGGAGATCGGGT
>CAYRDC010000054.1:0-4839 GCA_964422925.1 uncultured Chitinophagales bacterium
CTTACGTATTATTACTCCTTAACTACCTGTCCTAATTTTGGGGGGAATTATAAATATCATTTATTGAAAATCGGAAATGCCTTAAATTATGATGTAATAGCAGCATTCAATGACCGCTCAAAAACCTATGACGGAAACAAGTTCTCCTTTATCAGCATAAAAGAATTTCCAAAAATAGATGTTCCCCCAGAAGTTTTCCATACAATAAACCTGATAGACGTAGTATGGTTTGAAAAAGGAACAAACCGTATTGTATGTGCATTTGAGGTTGAAAAAAGCACATCAATCTATTCAGGTATTTTGCGCCTGACAGACTTGTCATTTTCATTACCTTCTCATCAGTCAAAACTTTATATCGTTATTCCTGATGACAGAGAGAAAGAGGTCAAATTACAATTGAACAGACCATCCGTTCGCAATAGCAATTTGCAAATATTGTATATCCTGACATCTGAATTAAGAGAACATTGCGATGCTCTATGCAAGTTCGGAGACAGCCACCATATAATGGAAAAAATTGCAAAGAAAGCTTGAAGAATAATGCATTAGGCCTAATAAAACACCGTGCAAGGAAATAATTAAAAATGACAATGATGTGGACCATTGCGAGTGACAACTTGAATGAAACGAAAGCACTGACAATAAAGCTGCAGTAGATTTACAAAAAAAAATAGCCTATCCTACCGGCTCAGTGAATTCCAAGCCTCCATAAACAATTTCCCTTTGTCAACCTTCACGGCAGAGACTTCAAGCTCCTTACCGGTAGTAAACCGCAGGGTCAGCTTGTCGCCCGGGAAACCGGATTTAAACGCCATGCCCTGAATGGCATCCAGCGGGATTTACCCAATCAGTTCGGTAGGTTTGCCGCTCACCTGGGATCTTTTCCAGAGCAAGAGCCGCTTATTGGTCAGGCCGAAGGCCATCTGTGGGGTCAGTTCCACCCCGGTGTTTTCGCTGGACTGTTTCCTTTCCTTGTCAATAATGGAGGAGCCCACCAGAATCCCGGGTGCGCCAAACAGGGATGCGGCCGTAATGCCCGCCACCAACCTTTTCAGGTTCACCCGCAGCCCGGCCAGAAGAGTTTCGTCCTTTTCCAGTATCCCGGTAGACAATTTGATTAGCTGCTGTAATATTTTAGCCATCTACTGAATGGTTTTGATGAAGGATAAAGATAGCAGATCGGTTCCAATAGGATCCTATTCAGGATGATTGGTGGTTTTAATGATAATAGCATTGATAGCTTATCATATTTTAATACAAAAACACTAACTTGAATGAAAAATAACCCATGAAAACTTTCACCCGATTCCGTACCAAAGGCCGCTGGCGTGAAAAGCTGGAAAAAGACCAGGAGCCTGTAGTCAAAAAACCGCCTGATAAATGGATTCAGCGCTTCGGGGGTGACAAAATGCTGATTCCCACTCCCCTGCTGGTGGATGAAACCATCCGGGAAGTGCCGGAAGGGAAACTGGTTACCGTTTCCGCCATTCGCGAACATCTGGCCCGCAGGTTCCGGGCTGATTTTACCTGCCCGCTAACTACCGGGATTTTTATCAGGATCGTTGCCGAAACAGCCGAAGAAGACAAAGTTTCAGGCCGGAAAGATATCACGCCCTGGTGGCGGGTAATCAATGATGACGGAACCCTGAAGGAGAAACTGCCGGGCTACCCGGCCCTGCAGGAAGCTTACCTGCAAAAAGAAGGATTTGCCATAGTGCCGAAAGGGCGCAGCAAACAAATGGTCCGGGCGTTTGAAAAGCATGTCCTGGAAAACCTGTCCTGACCGGCATCAGTAGTCATCCAGCGTAAAACGGTAGCCGATTCCACGCACCGACTGGAAGTACTTCGGATGGTGCGGGTCGGGTTCAAAGTATTTCCGGAAGGAAAGGATAAAGTTGTCGATGGTGCGGGTAGTGGGAAAAACATCATACCCCCACACCTGCCGCAATATTTCCTTGCGCGACACCACCTCACCCGGATGGAGGAAAAACAATTTTAGCAATTTGGCTTCTTTTTTTGTCAGTTGCCGGGTTCCGCGGGGCCCGTGGGCTTCGTAGGTCTGGAAATTCACGTAATTGTCTCCAAACCGGAATTCATGCAGTTCGGTTTCCTCCATGGGTGCTTTCCGGCTGCGCCTGAGCAGGTTCCTGACCCGCAGTAAAAACTCCTCCAGGTTAAAGGGCTTGGTCATGTAATCGTCCCCCCCCTGCTTCAGGCCGGTCACGATATCGGAAGTAGTATCGCGGGCGGTTAAGAACAGGACGGGGACCTGCTCATCCTCGAGCCGGATTTGTTCGCACACTTCCAATCCATTCAGTTCAGGCAGCATAATATCCAGTACGATCAGGTCGAAATGTTGCTGGCGAAAGGTATTGACGGCTTTCCGCCCATCGGAGGCGGTTACCACTTCATACCCTTCCATTTCCAGGTTCAACCGGACGGCATCCCGCAGGTTTTTTTCATCTTCGACTACCAATATTCTGGGCTGGCTCATGGAATCGGTTTGGATTCTGCTTTGAAATTAACTGGCCCACGTGGGTAATTTGTCAGAATTCTGTCAAATGAGCGGCATTTCAAGGAAAAATATACTTCCGCCCCCTGGATTGTCTTTCACCCAAACCCGGGCATTGTGACGCACGGCTATTTCATGAACAATAAAAAGGCCTAAACCTGTTCCCTTGCTGGAACGGGTGGTTTCATCGCCCGGCCGGTAAAACTTTTCAAATATTTTTTGCTTTTCATCATCCCTTATACCCGGCCCGTCATCGCTGATGGAAACGCGGCTCTTGTTCCCTGTTTGCAGGGCGCTGAACCGTACCGGTTCACGACCATTCCGGTATTTAAAAGCATTGTCCAGCAGGTTGTTCAAAGCCATGACCAGTAAGGACCGATCACCCTCCACCGGCAAAGGCCCCCTGATGTCCGTTTCCAGGTTTTCAACACCGAATTGTTTTTGATATTGCGCAGCGCATTCCGCAGCGATATCCGCCAGATCCAATTGCTCCCGGACAATTTGGAAGGATCTGTCTTCAAACCGGGCAGCTGTCAGAACCGTTTCTACCATTTCCGTCAGGCGTTGTGTATCCGAGAGGGCATTTCCCAGGAATTTTTGCTGCTGGTCATGGTCTAATTCATGCTTTTGAAGGGTTTCCAGGGCCAGTCGGATACCGGCCAGGGGGCTTTTCAGCTCATGGGTTATGCTCAAAATGAAATTGCTTTGCTGCCTTGCCAGCTCCACCTGGGCACGGTTGGAATAGTACACCCTCCGGGCGCCAAACAGCGTCAGGATCAGGAAAGCAAGTGCTTCACCAGAAATCAGCAACTGGTCTTTCACATAATCAGCATGCAGCCTGTCCAGTTGATTTTGTAAGCCGGGTTGGGGCCGATACTGTTCCGTCATGGCCAGGCGTTCCGCCAGGTAATTCTGCCGGTTGTTGTATAGCAAAAGGTATGACCACCAAAGGATGGACAGCACCACATAGGCAAACAACAGGTAATAAAACCGTTCCGGTTTAAACAGGTTTTTCATGATTTTTCTCCGGCACTTGCATCAGGGCGCAACAACGGATACTCTACATAAAAGACCGTACCATGGGGCGGGTCTGATTCAAACCAAATTTTCCCTCCAAATGATTCGACTACTTGTTTTGAAATGGTCAATCCCAACCCCATGCCTGATCCTTTGGTCGTAAAATTGGGAGAAAAAACTTTTCCAGCTTCCTCCGGGGGAATTCCCTTTCCATTATCAGCAACGGAAATCAGCACCTTATCCTCCTTTACATGGCAGTTCACACGAATCAGCCCTTCCCGGTCATCAGGTATGGCCTGCAGGGCATTCTTCATAAGATTGTTGAACACCCGCAGTACCTGCCCCTTATCTGCCATGATCATCAGTTTTTCCCCGGGAATTTCCATTTGAAATTCTGCTGATTCATTTTGGTACAATATACTGATACTCCGTAACAACTCTGTCAGGTCCACCGGTTTGTGAACGGTTTGCGGCATTTGGGCAAAGTTGGAAAACTCCGAAGCGATATTTGACAGGTTTTCAATCTGGTCTATCAGGGTATTTGTTGTCTTTCGTATCAATTGCCCGAGGTTTGGATCCTGGTTTAGCCAAGCCCGCTGGAGGTGCTGGATGCTCAGTTTCATAGGCGTAAGCGGGTTCTTGATTTCGTGAGCTACCTGTTTGGCCATTTCGCGCCAGGCGCTTTCTCTTTCCGACCGGGCCAGCTTTTCAGCGCTGATCTCCAGTTCGCGAATCATTTTGTTGTATTCCTTCACTAACTGACCGATTTCATCTTTTCCGGGCCATTCAATAGGCTCATTGGGCTGTCCGAGGCGCACTTTCTGCAATTTATCCGCAATCACTTTCAGGGAACGGGTAACTGAATTGGAAATGAACACAGCTACCATTCCAGCGAGCACCAGCAATAAAACATATAAGTTAATAAAATATACCAGGAAGTCGGAAATCTCATTGCGCAGGTTTCTTTCCTTGGCAAAATACGGTACGTTTAATATGGCCTGCAGCTTGCCCTGCTGTCCCGTCAGTGGGATATAAGCCGATAAATATTTCAGGTCGCCAATCTGCTCTTGGTTGACGAACTGGGTTTCATACATGGTACGGATGTGATAAAATGCCACGGGGTCAATTAAACGGTTTATCAACCCCTTGTCAAAAATGGCCGGTTGCGAAGAAGCCACTAACCTGCCATCTGCGGTATATATATTAACATCCATCGAGTGGATATTGGACAGGATTCCGATTTCATTGGTAAGTTTATTGGGTTCCTTCAGAAAATCGAACCAGTCTGCCATACCTTCCGTACTCCGGAA
>CAYRDC010000055.1:0-4805 GCA_964422925.1 uncultured Chitinophagales bacterium
TTCATTACTTACGCATTTATCGATATATGAATCGTAGGTTTTACCAATGGAGAAAAAATATAATATGTATGTTTGAATTGTTGATTTAATGGTCCGATTTATTTGTTTAAGTGTTGATCCTGTAATTATCTTCAATCAATGATAGAAGGTCGGTTACGTTTTGGTATACAGAATCCCCTAACTGCAGATATTATTGACGTTTCTTCGCGCTCATAACCCGAAGGTCGCTAGTTCGAATCCAGCCCCCGCTACTGAGGAAAAACCCTGATTTCTTGTCGAGAAGTCGGGGTTTTTTATTTATTGGTTTATCGTCACAATTTTATGTCTGAACGAAAAGACTGGTTATTTCGCCAGGGCCGGGTTACAATCCGATTCATGTCTTCAGTTGTTCCAATCGCAATCCTTATTAATCCTGTCAGTGATCCGGTGGTGATAACATGCCGATAAGACTTCTCTTGTTGGTGCTGCTTTCGCTTGAGTCAATCACCGGATTTGAGCCGGAGCCCAGGAGAAGAATGGGACACTACCCCACACCTACAATCGGGATGGAATTCATGGGGCGGAATGGCATTGGTGTGCACGATTATCTGGAAGGCAGGGGGGAGGGAAACGGTATTTTATACACCTGCAGTGCCGGCCACATAGACCTGGCCCATGTCCGTGCCGGTGCAGACTGGACCTGGTACGCAAGTCATATAGTCAGGGAGAAAATCAGCAATAAAACTGAACTCATTGCATTTGTTACCAATGTAGATCCCTCCATTTTTCACCTTGAAATCACATATCCGCATGGGTGGGAAGTCCTGTCACCTGGGGAACAGGATGAAACAGCCTCCGCCGTGTCGATCATCCTTGGCCAGTACCTGATTCTCCAGGTGGCAAACTGGCACGAAATTCTTACCTGGTATGGGTTTCGTTATTTTGATCCCTTTCCTGAATTCCCCTCTGCTTTTTCCTGGGAGGATAATTTCTCAAATATGATGGGAATCCATCTGGCAGGCACTGTTCTGATGAGAATGAAGGACTGGCACCAGACGTTTGACTGGTATAACGCCACTATGACTGAAGCAATGAGGGATGAACTTGATGCATTTAACGTCCTGACAAAAAACGAATCTATCCAGGTTACACGGCAGGTAAAAGAGGAGTGGTATGAGGGCTGGGTACCGGGATTTATGAATATCCATGCCCGGAATTTCGACGCGGGATATGGGGATGGTTACATTTCACCGATGGTCCTTGACAGGGTAAACATGTGCGAGGAAGCTGCATTTGCAGGATATCCGGTTCCAACTCTCGCTGGATTAGAGAAGTACGGTTTCAAGGTTGTTGTTCGGATCGAACCGAATGTGATAATTCAAAAACGTATTCTCAGGGTCATTCAGCAGCGGCAGGAGACCAAAGTTATCTTCATTGATGTTGAGAACCATTTCCCTCTTATTTTTGATGATATTTTGCAGAAGGCAGAGGACTTAAAGATGAAATTTATCCGGCCTTAGATTTTTCATTGATTGAGAGATAAATAATATCCCTCAGATATTTTCCTTTTCCATCCGGTCGCTTGAGCAGGACGCCCTGTTTCACCAGTTGTCGTATTGAAATGATCCATAGGAGGAATAAGGCTGAACCAAGAAACCTGAAATAATTTCCGAACGGAATTGGAAAAATGAAGGGGATGAAAAGACCCCCCAGGTAGAGAAGACGGATAAACCAGTAATCTTCAAATGTTCGGCGGGTTCGATCCGCATTTTGGCAGAACCAGGCTAAATTGATCTGATCGTGGATAATCCAGATACTGAAGGTGAAAATGACGCTGTACAGGCCAAAGGAGGCGTAGACCAGGACCAGAATCAGATAATTTAATTTGCAGGTGATGGATGTGACCTTCCCATACCATTTCCAGTTAAAATTGATTTTCCCTTTCCTCGAGAGGGCCAGGATAACAACCGTGACCAGAAAACCGGGTCCCCACCAGGCGAAAAGGATGGCTCCGAACCAGTCGCCTATCTGGATGGCTTTTACAAAAGAAACGGAATGCATCAAGATGAAGGGCAGACCCGCCGCTTCCCCGATCATGCTGTTGTAAATGTTTTGTTCCCCTCGTGAAACGATTAATAACCCAAGGCGGATCAGTGTAAACAGGAAGAAAACGGTAATCCAGATATTGAAATAGGGGCTTACACTATTGAAGGTAGTAAAGACGTCCGGTTGAATGAAGCCCAAGTCCAAGGACATCGAATCAGCTTGCTTGGATAGAAAAATTATACATAACTTGCAAGCTAAGGTAAGGCCAAAACCCTGAGGATAGAAACACATTAATTTATTGTTGTTCGGTATAACCCGGGAAGATCACCGGGTTGAGGCAGAACTGGTAGAACAGTATGCTCTGCAATCCCTTCTGACGGTGTGCAGCAGTGGAGATGTGGCCTTTAGTCTGAGTGAACTTTATCCCCATCTGTCTATCACTGTCTTTGATACCAATTCTCATCAACTGGCCCATGCCAATCGAAAAATTTCGGCTGTACTCTCCGGGGATTCCTCGGGACTGAATGTGGAGCGGTTTGATCAAACGGGCCTGAACCAGGAGGGCGAGTTCGAAAAGCTGTTCCATACGTTTCGGGACCTGTTCCTTCGTCATGTAGCTGAGGGCCACGAAATCCGATCTTATTTTGATCCAGAAACGGAAGCATTTGACCGGGAATATATTGTGAACCGGTGGAGGTCGAAACCGGAGGTTATGACCCCATTCAAACGCATCTTTAACGACCGGATCCTGAATGAAGTGTTCAGCGAGGAAGCGACCAACTATGCCGAACCGGAATCCTACATTTCCTATTTTTATAATAAAATTCTGTCAGGTTTGATGAAAGCGGATGGGCATAAAAATCCTTTTCTTCAGCATATTTTCCTCGGGTATTATTTAAAAAATGATCTTTTACCCTATTTCAGACTGGAAGTTTTACCGCCGGTCCGTTTCATTCACGGATCCCTGCTGACCATAGCCAACCTTCAGGAATTCGATTGTATCAGCCTTTCCAATATTTTTGACTGGTCAGCGCCGGAGATTATTCAAGACCACATCTCTCATTTACGCCAAATGAAATCAGGATCGCTGGTTCTATATCGCCAGTTGAATAACCACGAAGACTGGAGCCCTTACTTCGGTAAAGATTTTCGGGAAGACAGGCCCTTCGATCGTTATTGGCAGAAACATGATCGCAGCCTTTTTTATGACCATTTTCGTCTCTTTATTAAAACTTGAATATTTCCTGCAAAATTGTAACCTCCCGGCAATTGAAGCCCTACTCCGCTGATTTACGGTATTTGGAACAGTCCATCGAATACCCCCTGGATAACGGGGAACAGTTCTTTACCATTGATCATGGGAATGACTACACCCGATTTTTCAACCAGCAGGGTGATAGATCCTTATTCATTTTAATTTTGGATGGATCAAAGGTAATTGGAAGTCTGGCTGGGGTCTGGAAATCGGTACAATTCTGGCGCCGACCTCAGACAGCTCTTTACCTGGCCGACTTAAAAATGGCGCACTTTTATCGTGGAAAAGGGATTATGAAAAGGCTCCTGTGGTCCCTCTTCTGGAAATGGCTGTTCAGGAAGGATTTCAAGGGATGGGACTTTCTTTATTTCTGTGCCATGCAGCGGGAGGGGAAGGGTGTTGATCACTCTTTTAAAGGCCTCCACATCGGCAGCATTACCCGTCCGGTGGCGGAACTTCTGGTTTTTATGATAAAACCGGAATTAATCCTGAATTGGAAACCCCTGAATTCCATTTCCTTAGAAAATTCTATCAATTTAAGTCCAAGACACACAAAATCGGTTCAGTGGAATGAGGGAGCAAAGACTATTTTAAATACGGTTACAGGTGAACCGATTCGACTGGGCCATATGGACCCTGCCCTCTGGTATGGTGACAGAGCGATTCTTCACGAATCGGCTGAAGGGGTTATGGCGCAAAGAGATGCCCTGGCCTGTTTTGCGGTGGACACCCGTCAAACAGAACTCCTCCATTCCCTTCAGAAGGGAGGCATAACAACTTCCACCGTGTGTAAAATATTTTCTTTCGCTCCTTTTGCAAAAAGCCTGCGATCTTTCGATACGCTCCTCTTGTCCACGGGGGAAATTTAAGTGGATCAGTTTATCTCCACCCTTATCTCGGATCACCGGTTGTTGGATGAGCCCTTTTTTGTGGATCTTCAATCGGGCGCCATGGGTAAAGCCTCCTTCATAAAAACACAGGTGAGTTTTTTTGATGCCGTCAATTATTTTTCGATTCCCATGTTCATTCTTTCCAGTCGTCTGGATACGTACGAAGATCGCCTGCGGATACTGGAAAATATTAATGACGAACACGGAAACGGTGATTTAAGTGCCGCCCATGGGAAAACGTTTTTACAATACCTGAAAAATCTGGGTGTTGGTGGTGATACTTTATCCCGATTGGGGCAGTCCGTGTCCTGTGCCCGGTTTAACCAGATGCTTTACAATACCTGCACCCGGAATCATCCTTTCAAAGGGATCGCCATGCTGGGGATTATTGAGTTCAGGTATGCCGAAATATCGCGTTTTATCGCAACCCGGGTTGTCAGGAATGGATGGCTTTCAGAAGACAAACTGGCCCATTACCACCTCCATGAATCCCTGGATACCCACCACGCCGAGTTATTTTTTAAGATTATTCGACCCTATTGGGTGACGGAGAAATATAGAAAACGGATCAAGAAAGGGCTGCGGTTGGGTCATGACACTTTTTTTCAATTGTACCATGACTTGCTCCAGGATCT
>CAYRDC010000056.1:0-4671 GCA_964422925.1 uncultured Chitinophagales bacterium
TCAAATTTCCGTTTCCACGCCATGATGCCGCCCGAGAGGTTGCGGATGTCTCGGCCGGGGAAGCGGGCCAGCAGTTTTTTCACCACCCGGGCGCTGCGGATGCCTTCCTTGCAATAGACCACCAGGGGCCCGGTGGGGGGGATCTTTTCCAGGTGCCTGTCAATTAGCCGTTCGGGGATGTGAATGGATTCGAGGCACATGATCTCCCGCTCAAAGGCTTCGCGCACGTCCAGCAGGATGGGGGCGTTTTCGCTGTGCAATAATTTCCGCAGTTCTTCGGCTTCGATGGAAGGAACGGAAGGGGCGCTCAAAGCGGTGCCGCAGAATGCTTCATAATCAATCAGATCTTTAATGGCGGGCTCTTTGCCGCTGAGCGGGTTGTCGTCCCGGGCGGCAAAGCGGAAGGTGCGGGTTGTGGCCCGCAGGGCATCGTACACCAGCAGTTTCCCGCTCAGGGGTTCCCCGAGCCCGGTGAGCACTTTCAGGGTTTCGACCGCCATCAGGGTTCCGATCACACCTGTCAGGGCGCCCAGCACCCCGCCAATGGTGCAGTCGGGCGCTTCCCCGGGGCCGGGCGGGGTGGGGAAGAGGTCGCGGTAATTCGGGCCTCTGCGGCCATTGTCCACTGGCAGGTTAAACACCGAAACCTGGCCGGCATACTGAAAGACCGACCCGTAAATAACCGGTTTTTCCAGAAACCAGGCGGCATCGCATACCAGGTAACGGGCCGGGAAATTATCCGTGGCATCCACGACCAGGTCCGTATCTTTCAGCAGGTCCCGGGCATTGCCCGGATCGAGCAGGGCCGCAACGGGTTCCGCCTGGCACCGGGAATTGAACCGCTGCACCCATTCAGCCGCGCATACGGCTTTCGGTTGCCCCAGGTCCGCTTCCGTGTAGAGCACCTGCCGCTGCAGGTTCATCCGTTCCACCTTGTCCGGGTCGATGATCCGGATGTATCCACACCCGGCCGCGGCCAGGTACTGGATCACCGGCAGGCCCAGCCCGCCCGCCCCGACTACCGCCACCCGGGCCGAGCGGAGCTTTTCCTGGGTTTCCACCGTGAACCCCGGCAGGGCAAAATGCCGGGCGTAGCGGCTGATTTCTTCCTTTGAAAAAGGCTTGTTCATTACCGCCAAATTAGCGCAATCCTGGTTAATGCGGAATGGACCGGACGGTTTTGCCACAATTTTACCAGTATAGTGCCAGTGGCCGGGTCTTTAACTTTCCCGATGATTTTTTATCTAATTTCAAACTGTGAAACGAAGGCTGTTGTACCGGTTTGTGATCGTAATGCTGCTGGGACGGTTCCCGGGATTGGTGGGAGACCTGTCCGCTCAGCCGGATTTGAGCGGCAATGATTTCAAGGATTTGATTTACCGGGAAGCGCTGGCTGCCGGCAATCGGCAGGGAATCCACACACGAACGGGGAGTGATTTTGATATCATTTATCACCGCCTGGAACTGGTCATTGACCCCGGCATTTATTTTATCCGGGGCGGGGTGACCACTTATTTCAAGCCCAAAAACAGCACCATCACCCAGGTGGCTTTTGATTTTTCGGATTCGCTGGTGGTCGATTCGGTGATGTACCATGGCGCCCCGGCTGTTTTTTCGCAACTGCCCGGGGATGTGTTACAGGTTGACCTGGGACCGGTGGCCGCGGGGCAGCTCGATTCGGTCACGATGTATTACCATGGGGAACCGGTTTCCAGCGGGTTCGGGGCGTTTGCCCGGGATACCCACGCGGGCATGCCGATTATCTGGACCTTGTCGGAACCTTATGGCGCCAAAGAATGGTGGCCCTGCAAGCAGGACCTGAACGACAAGGCCGATTCACTGGATGTGTTCGTCACCTGTCCGGCCCAGTACCGTGCGGCAAGCAACGGCTTGCTGGTGGGGGAGACCCAGTCGGGTTCCTGGAAAACCTGGCACTGGAAACACCGTTACCCCATCGCGGCTTATCTGGTGGCGGTGGCCGTAACAAACTATGATGTGTACACGGAAACCGCCCCGCTCAGCACCGGCAACCTGGAAATACTCAACTACGTGTACCCTGAATCGAAAGTCCAGGCGCAAAACCAGACGCCCGCTCTGATCCCTGCCCTGCAACTCTATGATTCCCTGTTTATCCCGTACCCGTTTATGAATGAGAAATACGGGCACGCCCAGTTTGGCTGGGGCGGGGGCATGGAGCACCAGACCATGAGTTTCGTGGGCGGCTTCAATTATGAGCTGCTTGTTCACGAGCTGGCCCACCAGTGGTTTGGCGATTATGTGACCTGCGGTAGCTGGGAAGATATCTGGCTGAATGAGGGTTTTGCCACCTACCTTACCGGGCTTACCTATGAGCACCTGTTTAACGGGGTTTGGTGGATGCCGTGGAAAAAAATCACGGTAAACCTGATTACTTCCGATCCGGGGGGTTCGGTTTGGGTGGATGACACAACTTCCGTAAGCCGCATTTTCAATGGCCGTCTTTCTTACCGGAAAGGCGCTTACCTGCTGCATATGCTTCGCTGGGTGGTAGGGGATGATGCGTTCTTCACCGGCATCCGCAATTACCTGCAGGACACAAGCATTGCCAACGGCTATGCGCGGACGGATGACCTGAAAGCGCACCTGGAACAGGCCTCCGGCAAGGACCTAACCGGGTTTTTTGACGACTGGTTTTACGGGGAAGGCTACCCGGTGTACCAGGTCATCTGGTCGCAGGACGGGGACGGCACGCTCCATGTGACGATTCAGCAAACGCCTTCACATCCTTCGGTGGACTTTTTTGAGATGCCGGTTCCCCTGCTGGCCAAAAATGCCACGGATGATACCTTTTTTGTGCTTCAGGATACCGTAAACGGGCAGTCGTTCACCCTTCAGCCGGGGTTTTTGGTTGATTCACTGATTTTCGACCCGGATTTATGGCTGGCCGCCAAAAGCAGTGTACTGCTCGATGTGGGTAACCTGGCCGGAGAGGAGGGATTCTGGGTATGGCCGGTTCCGGGCTCCGGACCGGTGCATATACAGGTCGATACGGGCAATTATATTACCTCCGTGAGCCTGTTTGACATGGCCGGGCGGCAGGTGGGCGGTTTCTATAACCTGTTCACCGACCGGTTTGACTTATCCTTGAATCAGTATGAACGGGGCATGTACCTGGTTAGTGTGGGAACTACGCAGGGTGTATTCCGCAAGAAAATTCTTTATCTGCGCTGATTACCGGAAGGTATATCCGATACTCACCCCCGCATAAGGTGTAAAGGGAAGCCGGACACCGGGCCGGAAATTCATAGGGGTGTAAATAGGCGTAAAGCTCAACCGGAAAAGAAAACCGTGCATCAGGCGGGGCTGATACCGGTAACCGGCCAGCAGGGTCAGGTAAGTGGTTGGCCTGGCTTCTCCCTTATTGATCATGGTCAGGTAATAAGCTCCGGCTTCAAAAAACTCCGCTCTTTTACCGAAAAGCATAGTGATGCCATTCACGAGGTTGGTCGGGCCGGAAAATGAAGAGGGAGGCAAATAAGACGCGCCTACACGGCCCATGATAGCCAGGGAAGGATCGCGGTAAAGCGCAAACTCGTAGTTAACTGTGTAGGTGAGTCCGCTTCCGAGCAATTCCACAAAAACCGCCTGCCGGGCCACGCTGGGCATTGGCTTTTGCTGCCCCCTGACGGTACCGGCCATTAACAGGATAATAAGCATTACCTGCAAAGATCTCATGGAACCATTTTTTACACAGAGGGGGGCCAGTCATTCCTTGTGGGGATGTCAAATATACACACCTTTTTACATAAAAACAACTAAATCAATAAAGAAGATGGGGTAAGAAAAAACCCCGCGAAAAGCGGGGTTGGCGTATGATGGCTGGCGTTATACTCTTTTTTCCTTGATCCGGGCTGATTTGCCGCGCAGTTTGCGCAGGTAAAACAAACGGGCCCTTCTGACTTTTCCCCTGCGGTTCACTTCAATTTTTTCAATCAGGGGGGAATACAGCGGAAATATCCTTTCCACGCCAATAGATCCCGACATTTTACGTACAGTGACGGTTTCAGTCACGCCTGTTCCCCTGCGCTGGATTACATTGCCTTTAAAAGCCTGGATCCGGGTTTTGGCGCCTTCTGTGATTTTGTAATAGACGGTAATGTTGTCACCGGCTTTGAAAGCAGGAAATTCTTTAGGCGGATGTATTTCCCGGTTCAAATCTTTTATGATGTCCATCGCTTGTCTGGTTAATTGGTTTGAAATTCGGTGTGCAAAGATAGGGATAAAATGAGAAAATGATACTTTATTGATCAGGATTTTCCACATCGGGGTTCTGGGAATCTTCCAGGAGCTCGGGCCTGCGCTCAAGGGTGCGTTTCCTGGCCTGTTCCATACGCCAGGCTTCGATGGCTGCCTCGTTTCCGGAGCGCAGCACTTCCGGTACTTTCCACCCCCGGAAATCAGCCGGACGGGTATAAACCGGAGGCGCCAGCAGGTTGTCCTGGAATGAATCGGAAAGGGCGGAAGTTTCGTTACTGAGCACACCCGGTATCAGCCTCCCGATGGCATCAACCACGACCGCTGCTGCCAGTTCGCCTCCTGACAAAACATAATTACCGATACTGATCTCCATGGTCACGAAATGCTCGCGTATCCGTTCGTCAATACCTTTGTAATGGCCGCAGATCAGCAGGA
>CAYRDC010000057.1:0-4495 GCA_964422925.1 uncultured Chitinophagales bacterium
GTGCCGCCATTGACACAGTAGCTGTTCGGACTTGTGATGTTCACCGGGGTCAGCGCATTCACGGTAATGTAAATGGTATCTGCGTTCACGCAACCGAATACACTCGTTAAGGAATAGGTAATCATGTGCGTACCTACCCCAGCGGTAGCCGGATCAAATATTCCGTTCACCGGATCGGTGATACCTGGCCCTGCCCAGGTGCCGCCAGTTGTAGCGGCTGTCAGGAAATAAGGACCGGCATTCACGCAATAGGGTCCGGCCGGTGCAATGGTAGCGTCCGGCAATGGCCAAACGATAACCTTCATGGTATCCACGTCAATACAACCGTTCACATCAGTTACCGTCACCGTATAGGTTGTGGTGGCTGTGGGTGTCGCGGTCGGGTTGGCCAGAGTTGGGTCATTCAGGCTGCCTGCCGGAGCCCAGTTATAGGTATAACCTGGGGTTCCACCGGTAGCTGTCGGGCTTCCGCCCAAAGTGATGGACTGCCCGTAGCAAATGGCCGAAAGAAGACCGGCATCAGCCACCGGCAGCGGAACTACGTTCACCGTCAGGCTGTCAACCGTAACACAACCCACGCTGTCCGTGATTGTTACCGTATAGGTAGTGGTTAACAATGGATTAGCAGTAGGGTTCGGAATATTAGTGGCATCGAGTGCTACAGCTGGCGCCCAGCTATAAGTATAAGGCGGTGTACCTCCCGTTACCACCGGAGTGCCTCCAATCTGGACAGATTCACCATAGCAAAGATTTACATTCGCCACATTGGTTACCAGTTGCGGATCGACCCAAATAGTTACACTGTCGATCAGCTGACATCCTACCGTATCGGTTACAGTAACCGTATAGGTAGTCGTGGTCAGCGGTCCCGCTTTCGGATTGGGGCTGGTAGGATCATCCAAGCTTGCAGCCGGAGCCCAGCTAAAGGTGCCCGGAGGAACGATGGTAGCCACTGACCAGGAAGAAATCTGCACAATACCGGAGCCGGCAAAGTTACCCTGGAAGGTAGTATTACCGGTGGTCAGGTCAGCCCAGCGCAATTCAGCCCGGAAAGTATTCTGATTAAAAGCCGCCAACCATAATGTATCGCTGGATGCATCAAAATCAGCATCCTGCCCGTAGTTGGCATTAAAGCCAATGTAGCCGATTAAAGTGGTAGAACCATTTGTCTTGTCCACTGAATAAATGTTGTCATTGATCAGGTCCATGGCATACATCTCACCCTGACTGTTTATGGCAATCCAAATGGCACAACCTAGACCCGACAAAGTGCCCACCTGTGTAATATTGGCATTACTCAAATCCACTGTGTATAAAGTGGAAGAACTGCTACAGGTAGTGCTCAGGGCATACATGGTATTTGTGGTTGGATCCCATGCCATTCCGGTAAAGCCACCGCTTGGTGTTGGAGAAGCTGTACCGATTATGGTAACAGAGGCAGTGGAAGTATCCACCATTTTCAACTGATTGGAGTAGTACCCCCAGAAATAATAATTGCCCTGATCATCAAAATCACCTCCCTGTGGAAAATCAGAACTAGAAAAGGCTGCGTTATATCCAAGACTGGTGATATTACCTGGTGTGTACAGTTCATGGCGAATAAAATCGCTGCCGCCTCCGGGCCGTATCCCATAGGCTTTTCCACGGGATCGGGTACCCAATGTTGTAGAATCGCCATAACAGATGCTGTCGCCCAAACCGGCATCATAGTCGATAAAGGATACAAAAGCATCAAATTCAATGGAATCTGTACAACCGTTGAAACTGGTTACTACATATTTCAGCGTATTCCATTCATTTAAATTAGCTGAATCGGGCTTGAATACGCCCGGGTTCACCGCGGTGAAGTACAGGGTCCAGTTATCGATAGACCCTATATCTCCGCCTACATGATCCACGGCCCAAAGTGTCCAGGTTCCATTCGGGTCAATCAATCCGTTGTTCAGCGAATCCAGGTCATAGCCGGTTTCCGCTGTAAAGGTGCCGGTCAACGGGGAACTACCGCAAGATATGCCGCTGAGCGGGTTACCTGTTCCACGTGTAATGGTTACATTCATATCATTGTCTGAACAACCAAATGTACCCGGTCCGGGCCGGTTGGCCAGGAACACAGAGTCGCCTGACGGGGAAATCAGCCAGATGGTGAGGTCCCCTATCCAAGTATGGCTAATATTCATATGTACACTATCGAGAATGACATCCGTACCCAGCATTGTTCCCAGGCCTGAAACACTTTGTGTGCTGTTGACACCGGTAGGGTTATTGTCCGGTATGGCTTCCGGGCCTACATGTCGGAAGGAATCAACCGCACCGAGCCCGCCTCCTGACAGGCCGTTACCGCTCCATGTCCCTCCTCCGGGCCAGGCCCATAAGGTATCATTACCGCCATTCCAGCAATAGATGGTATCAAACCCAATGAGGTCAATAGTATAAGGACACCCGTCCAGGGCGGGATCGGAAATATTAACATTATCAAATCCAATCCCATCGGCAGTGAATATATCTGCTCCAAACACAATCCGGAACATGACATTGGACTGGTTGGCCAAAGGGGTAAGGTCGTGCCAGGCAGTTACCCAGCCACCACTGCCGTTGTATCCGCTCCATCCTTGTTTGGTGCCCCAGCTGGAAGGATATTGCAGGAAGAAAGAGTTATTGTCGTACCAGTTGGTGGCTATGCTTGGTGGATCTCCAAATGCCCCCACATCAGTCCACGTGGTTCCGCCATCTATGGAACTTTGCAGTTTTGCACCATCCCAGTTGGTTTCCGTATCCCACCAAATGTCAAAGGATATATAAGGATTGTTCATCCCCGTGAAATCAAAGCATGGAGAAGTCAGGACATGCTGTCCGGGATTGTAATTTCCTGTCAAATTGGTTTCCCAGGAATTTACCCCACCGGGAGCCGGAGTGTTAATGGTTCCGCCTGTGGTGGTTCCCAGGGCCCAGTCACCGGTACCGGACCATCCGCCTTGTCCTCCTTCAAAGTTTTCAAAATAAGGAAAGGTGGTGACACACGTAGGAGGACAGGCTCCCGAATTGGTTACCGTCAAAGTAAACGGTCCGTTGGCGCCTCCCCACCCGTGTACCAGGACATAATAGACGGTTCCCAAAGAGGAAGTCCATGTCACTGACGATTGAAGCCCACACGCATCATCATTCCCGGCTACACAGGTCAGAGAACCACAAGAACCTGTATACACCGATATCTTGGTGTCCCAAGTGGTACCTGTACAGGTATTTACCGTAATAGAGCCTCCCGTACCATAAAGATAATACCAAACACCGGGTGAAGTACTGCTTGTACCACAATACGGTACAGATTGTACCGGGGCCCCGGTGGTCGTACCGGAAACGGCCTGTGCGCCTCCGCAAATCAATATCGCATTGGCACAACTGCTGTTAGAAGGTTGTGCTCCCGCATTTTGCAAAAGCCCGAACCCTGCCATTAAGATTGACAAAGTCCAGGATAAAAATTTATTTCTTGATTTCATATTACTACCCTCCCACATTTATTTGATGATTTCAAATTCGTCCGGATGCGAAAGGATATATTCGCGTTTTTCCTTCGAGGTCTTGCGTAGTTCCTTTTTGGTAACCTGGACCTTCACAATGCTCCTCGGAGTTTCAGCCGGGGCAGCTTCCACGGCTTCAGTGACCGGATCGTCCACAATAATGTAATTGTCCGGATGGGCATCCATATAAGCCTTTCTTTCAACAGAAGCTGCTTCATACACTGACCGAGGCACTTCCGTAATGACGGGTTCATGCCCGGGTTCAATGCCAGAAACTGGCTGTTGAACCTGTTTTTGATTCTCAATATGCCCTTTTGCTTCTGCCTGCGGACGGCTGTTTACGATTTCATAAGCCTCCGGATGGGCGAGAATCAATTTCTGTTTTGACGGAGACGCCATCATAAATTCCTGCTGTGTAATTAAAACCTTTTCTGCCGGAGGTGTATAAACCTCTTCGCCTGCCATGGTTCCCGGGGCCGGACCTACACTTGCCTGGCCTGCCTCTTGTGCATAGGTAGTGCCGGACAAAAGAGACAGCCCCGTTACAAGCAGCATTGCTACGGTAAATGTCAACTTTCTCATAAGCTACTTAATTTATACGATTTAAAGGACAGACAAATGCCTTCTTGCCTGCTTTTCCATAAAAAAATGCATCAATATTGCAACGAGGAGAACGAATGCCACAAAAGATCACAGGCTCACAAGTTCCTGAAAATGTTTAATTTACCCTCTCGTTGAGCAAAATATTGAAGATGTTCAATTAGAACTTTGGGTAATAAATATAGAGAATTTCGCTGTATTCCCGCAAATTTCACGTAAAAAAAATCATAAAAAAAGCCGCCCCGGAATAATTTGGGGCGGCTTGTTGCTTTATAGCAGACACCCTTAATGTCTATTTAGTCAGAATGAGCTTCCGGCTGATGACGTATTCCCCGATGTTGAACCGGATCATGTACTGGCCGCTGGCCAGTGAACCCAGG
>CAYRDC010000058.1:0-3904 GCA_964422925.1 uncultured Chitinophagales bacterium
AACGATTTCCTGCTGGAGAGCGTGGTTTCCCACCTCCGGGACGGGAAACCCGGCCTGGGCGATGACCCGGATTTTATGGCCCTGTATGACAAGGCAACCCGCAGCCCCGACATGAAGATGTTCCTGCAGTGCCGCTACCTGCCGGAACTGCTCTCGGTGAGCCTTTCAGCGGAAGGGCGCCAGCGGGCGGCTTCGATCGAAAACTTCGCGGCCTGGCTGCTGGTGGATGCCACCCCCGGCAACGGCAAAATCTGGCTGAACGGCTACGCAAGGGCCCCGAAGGGCAAGACTTTCTTGGGGAATATCCCCGAGCCGGAGGAAGCCCAAAACCGCCTGACCGGGCTTTTGCCGGTGAACACAGCTATTTATTGCCGGATCACTTCCCCGGGGTGGGCAGGCAACGGCCAGGCAGATACAGTCGTAGCACGTATCCGCGACAAGTATTTTATCAACTGGTTGGGCTCTGAATCCGGCTGGGCAGTTACCGAACCGCTCGATACCGCGTATGCTTCCGATGCGCTGGTGCTGGCCGAATGTGCCGACACGGCCCTGGCCCGCGAACGGATGCTGACCCTGGCTGCCCGCCAGGCCGGGGTGCTGGAAATACTGCCGGAACGCTACCACGGCCACGACCTCTGGCAAATCGAACATTTTGACCGACTGCAACCCGTGCTGGGCCTGCCCGGAAACGCGATCCGGGACCCCTGGGTTTGCCAGCTCAACGGCTATATGGTTTTCGCCAACAACCCGGGTAATCTCAAGATTCTCATTGACCGGGTGAAAAACGGGCAGACCCTCGAAAGCGACCTCGACTACCGCGCCTTTGCGGAGCAGATACCTGCCAACAACGTGTTCCAGGTGTATTTCAACACCCAGCGCTGCTACCAGCTGGCCAAACGCTTCCTGAGCCCCCCGCCCGGGCAGGGTTTCGATCAGTGGTTCACCCGGCTCAGGAAATTGAATCCCGTGGGCATGGCTTTTTCAGCCTTTACCCGGGATGAAAAACTGGCTTTCTCCCTGGTGCAGAGTTCGGGCAGTTACCAGGAAAACACCAACCTGCTATGGAAAACCACGCTGGACACGGTGATGGCCGGCCGGCCCTGGTTTGTGAAAAACCACAAAACCGGGGAATGGGAAGTGCTGGTGCAGGATGTGCTGGGAAAAATATACCTGATCGACCGCAGTGGGCGCATTTTATGGAGCCGCGAACTGGACGGACTCATCACCGGGCCGGTGTACCAGGTGGACTTTTACCGGAACAACAAGCTGCAGATGCTATTCTGCACCCGCCACAGCATCCAGCTCATTGACCGCAAGGGTCGCGATGTGGAAAATTTCCCCATTCGCTTGCCCTCGCCCGTCAGCAGCGGCCTGGCCCTGATCGACTACGACAACAACCGAAAATACCGGATTTTTGCCGGCTGCGAAAACGGGAACATCTACGGGTTCCGGATCAGCGGGGAACCGCTTCCGGGCTGGAACCCGCTGCGGGGCACCGGAGTGCTTGATTTTCCCGTCAAGCATTTTGTGGCCGGCACCCGCGATTACCTCATCCTGCTCAACCGGAAGGGCTGCCTCTACCTGCTGAACCGGAGGGGCGAACAACGGATAGATCCCATCGACCTGCATACCCGCTTTTTACAGCGCCCCTGGGTGCTGGTAAGCAGCGACCGGCATTTCCGGGTGTTCAACGTGGATACGGCCGGAATCCTGGTTACGGTAAATGACCGGGGAGAGGTTACCCGCGATTCCCTTCGTGTGTTCGAGCCACCCGTGCAGGCTTTGTTCCGGCCCGGGCCCCCGGACATTGAATGGGCCTTCCGCGATGAACTGGGTATATACCTGACGGACAGGGATTTCAACCGGAAATACCGCTTCGATTTTCCCGGCCGCATGGCCCCGGGACTTTTCCCCGCTTCGCCCGACCCGGACGACTATACCGGCTTCGGTTTCCTGCGGGCCGACTCCACGGCCATCTTCCTGCTTAACGGGCAACTGCAGCTGACGGAAGGATTTCCGCTGGAAGGCAGCACCGCATTTTCCTGTAAAAAACTTTTCCCCGACCGGGGCCCGGTATTAATCACCGGCACGGCAGACGGTTCGGTCACGGCTTACCGCATCAGTCAATAGCCCAGCGCACGGGCTCATAGCCGTTGCTTTCGAGGTACTGGTTGGCTTTGCTGAAATGCCGGCAGCCGAAAAACCCGTTATTGGCGGAATACGGGGACGGGTGCGCGGCTGTCAAAACCAGATGTTTGCTGGCATCGATGAGGCCGGCTTTTTCCTGGGCATACCGCCCCCACAGCATAAAGACGAGATGCTGCTTCAGGGTGGAGAGGGTGCGAATCACCTGGTCGGTAAAGGTTTGCCAGCCGGCCTTCTGGTGGGAAGCCGGCTGACGGGCATTCACCGTCAGGATGGCGTTGAGCAGGAACACGCCCTGCCGGGCCCAGGTTTCCAGGCAGCCATGGCCGGGAACAGGCGCCCCGGTGTCCTGGTGCACCTCCCGGAAAATGTTCACCAGCGAAGGCGGTGGCTTCACCCCGCGCGGCACAGAAAAGCACAAACCATGCGCCTGGCCGGGACCGTGGTAGGGGTCCTGTCCCAGGATAATAACTTTCACCTCTTCAAACGGAGTAAGATTGAACGCATTGAAAATCAACTTGCCGGGAGGATACACCACATGTCCGGCCTGCTTCTGCTCCAGGATAAATGCCTTGATTTCCGCAAAATAAGGCTTGCGGAATTCCTCTTCCAGCACCCGTTTCCAGCTGGGATGGATATCTACCCGGATCCCTTGCGGGGCACTGTCGGGCGGATCGAATAAGGTTGGTTGTTTCATAAACGCTGATCAGCGGCAAATTACAAAATGCATCGGTATTATCAGCCAACTTATGCAGTGGAAATGCGTATTTTTGCAGCAGGTAAGGTCCCGTAGCTCAGTTGGATAGAGCAACAGCCTTCTAAGCTGTGGGTCGCAGGTTCGAATCCTGCCGGGATCACATAAAACTCCGTGCCCCGCAGCAGCGGGGCTTTTCTTTGAAAGAAAATCAGAAAATCCTGTTTTCTGATTTGAGCGAAAAGAAAAAAGTCCCGACAGGGACAAGGAGTTTTATGCGCAGGACCCATTGTTCAGGATCACCGAAGGTAATCCTGCCCCTTTCCTTTTCTTCAATAACCTGTTTTCAACCGGGAAGCGAAAAATAAAAACCACCAGGCGCAGCCAGGATGGATGGCTATGTGCAGGACCTCCTCCAAGGATCACCGAAGGTAATCCTGGCAAACCGCTTACCCTGACAAAACCTGCATTGACCCGGAGTGAAAAAATAAAAAGTCCCGGCAGGGACTAGGAGTTTTATGTGCAGGACCACTTATTCCAGGATCACCGAAGGTAATCCTGCCATACATACTTTCTTTCTCAAAAAAACATATACCATTATCCGGCCGGGAAGTGCTGAACCGGAAAGTGGTGGTGTATTAAAGCACTATTCGCGAAAATAAATTACAACCTATTTGTTTTAACTACTATTAATATGTATATTACAATTGCCTACCAACAGGCTAAATATTGTTTCCCAAAATTAATTCATCATGACTCGCTTTAAACACCTGATTGCCCCCCCCCTTAGAGCTTATTGCTTTTTCTGATTTCAGGAAACGGCTCCGGGGATTGCTGCTTGTCAGCCTTTTTGTTTTTTCATCCATTCCGGGAAACACGCAAATAACCGTGGAAAATCTTACTGGATGCGATTGGAATGTTTCATTTACCGCTGCGCAAAGAAGTAATTGCCTAAATCCGGTTCCTAACCTAAGCCCAGGAGTTGCCTACGCGAATCAAACCTCCGTTTTCTTTTTTCCGGCTCCCTACAATAATGCCTTAATTTGGTGGGCGGTGGCCTGTAAA
>CAYRDC010000059.1:0-3901 GCA_964422925.1 uncultured Chitinophagales bacterium
TTACCTTATTTCAAGGCTCCCGGAATTGCTTAAATTTGCATAAATTTATTTAACCCATCTAAAACCTGTTATTATGGCAATCATGATCACTGATGAATGCATCAATTGTGGCGCTTGTGAGCCTGAATGCCCGAACAATGCCATCTATGAAGGAGGCGTGGAGTGGTCTTATTCAGACGGTACGAATGTTTCCGGTACTTATGTGAAACCCGATGGCACAGAAGTGGATGCCGATGCCATGAATGAACCCCTTTCTGAAGACTTTTACTATATCGTTCCAGATAAATGCACCGAGTGCAAGGGATTTCATGAAGAGCCGCAATGTGCTTCTGTTTGCCCGGTAGACTGCTGTGTTCCTGATCCTGATCATGAAGAATCTGAAGAAGTACTCCTGGCCAGGAAAGTGGCACTGCACGGAGAATAATCAAAAATTATAAACCGGCATCAGCCTCGCAGTCAGCGGGGCTTTTTAAATGCAGGCGGACAAGAAAGTTCCCTCAGCGAATCCGCTACCGGAGGCAATGGCGATATAATGCATGCCTTGGCACGTTCCAGGAAGTGGCAAGCATTGGTTGTATCCTGGCTTTTGAGGAAGAAATAGGCCCCGTAGAGAAATGAAGTCGCATTGGCAGCCCCCGAATGGATCAGTGAGTCGATAATATCCTTTCCACCGGCTGTATCACCGGTCATCCAAAGTGCCAACGCGTAATTGTTCCATGCCGGAACAAGTTCTCCGTTCAACTGCAGCGCTTTGCCAAGGTCTGACAAAGCCGGCTCTTTCATGCCGGCCATAAGTTTGGCATAGCCCCGGTTGTTGAAAAGTCCTGCGTTGGCCGAATCATTCCTGATCAGGCGCGTGTAACGGTAAATGCCTTCGTCCCATTGGCGATTCCACACATACGCCCGGGCTTGCTGTAGTAAGAAGGGCAGGGTGGAGGGTTCCGCTTCCAGTGCCTTATTGATCCAATTCAATGATTCGGCAATCCTCCCGGTGCGTCCGGCCCACACCGAACGCAGGTACCAGTACATGGGGAGGGTGGAATCTGCCTGCCTGACCAGGTTCAGCACGCTGTCTGCCCGGGCGGTTTGTCCGGCTTCCAGCAGGATTTCCGCGTACACCAGCCTGGGGCGCTGGTCTTCCCACGGCAGGGCGGAAGCCTGCCGGGCCAGGCGCAGGGCAGTGTCCAGGTCATCCAGGTAATAGCGGCATATGGCCAGGTTGGTCAGCAGACCCGGGTTGCCAGTGTCTTCCTCCAGGGCAAGCCGGTAATAAACCAAAGCACTGTCATAACGCCCCGCGGCCATGAAATTATCCCCCTTACGGTAATTTTCATTAACCAGCCGATGGCAGGCAACCAGACCGAGCATGAGAATCAGGTAAAATGTCTTTTTCAAGTTTCCAGCCGTTTAAATACCCCGGTAAATTTCATCAACAAGCCGATATTGGTGGCTTTTACCTTCCCGGTCATGACCGCCATGGTTGGGTTAACCCGGCCGGTTTCCAGGCCGGCATAGGTTTCATCACTTGCCGTGACCACGCAATCCGCTTCACCAACAAGGGCTTCTTTCACGGTGCATTTGCCGTCCGCGATGCGAATGGTGAAGTCCCCGCCTTGCAGGCCGGAAAGCTTTAAGTGCACCGTTACGGACATTCCCCCGGCTTTTTCCGACCGAAATCTTCCCGGTAAACCCAATACAATATCCCTTGCACTAATCGGTGAATCCATACAACAAGATTTTGAACGAAATTACTCAATAAACGGGGCAGGGGAAACTGCCTGCAGTCAATCCCTGAGCTTATCCCTGAACGCTTCCCGGAACTTTTCAACCTTTGGGACTATAACGTACTGACAATATGGCTGTTGCCCGTTTAGCCTGAAGTAATCCTGGTGGTAGTTTTCTGCCGGGTAAAAGTTGGTGAAAGGCTCGATGGCTGTGACGATTGGCGCATCAAAGGCGCCTGATTCATCGAGGATTTCCTTGTAGTGAAGGGCTTTCAGGCGCTGCGATTCATTATGGTAAAAAATGACCGAGCGGTATTGCGGGCCGATATCATTACCCTGGCGGTTCACCGTGGTGGGGTCATGCGTTTTCCAGAATATCTCAAGGAGTTCATCGTAGGAAATTACATTGGGGTCGTAAACGATCTGGCAGGCTTCCGCGTGCCCGGTAGTACCGGTGCACACTTCCCGGTAACTCGGGTTTTTTACGTGCCCGCCTGCATAGCCGCTTTCCACTTCAAGAACGCCTTTCAGCCGGCTGAAAATGGCTTCGGTGCACCAGAAGCAACCGGAGCCGAAGGTGGCTGTATCGGTGCCGGTTGTTTTTGTGTATTCTACAGACATATTGATGTTTTCTCCGGGTTTAAGGGATCCTGCCCGGCTGCTGCACGAAAGAAGCGGCAACAGCAGAAACAATAATTTCCATGGTACAGGTATTTTCCCGGGCATGTTTTTCATGATAATAGGGAAGAAAAAGAAAGTGTTCGGGAAGGGCACCTAAACGTGGCAAGTAAAGCAAGGTTTACGGGTAATTGTAATCCCAGGCAACACCCAGATGTATTTTTTTTGAATACAAAAGTCAAATATTATGATTATTTTCAGGCATGCGCTTTTAAGAAATTGTATCACCAACCAATAATTTTTGCTATGAAATCAATCATTCCGGCTCTTTTGCTTTTCGCGTTCGCCCATCAACTGGTGGCCCAGATCGGGGTAGGACCCATTGAACAGGTTAAACTGAAGCCTGGTAAATTTCAACAGGAAGATATTGACAGGCTAAAGGCAACAGAAACCATTTTTGTCTGCCGCAATGATGATAATGTTGAGCAATTACAGGATGTTTTCCGGGAAGTATGGACCATCACAGACCTGAAAGTGGTACCTTTTTCTGCGCTCGATTCAGTTGATTTCACGGGCAAATCAGTTTTTTCCATCGCAGGATTGAATAAACATATGACGTATTACCGGGAAGGCCGGTTTGGGCCCTATCCTTCTATGGAAGGCGATATAACGCATGTTTATTTGCAGCTCTGGATGATGGGCGAAGGCAAAAAAAGAAAACCTGAGAAGAAATCTTTTTGCCGGATTGAGCTTCATCCAAGATATATCGATTATGTGAAAATCACCTCTGGTAATGAGGATGAAAGGGTGACGTATTTATATACCGAGGCCGATCTGAAGAACTGGAAAACAGGATTTCTGAAAAACTATCTAAAAGTGGTCAATGACCTGCTGGAAAAGAGTGAAGAGCGATGGCTCTACGAAAATGAGAAGAATAATCCCGAACTCAGGAACCTGGCCCGGGATACCCTGTTTGTGGTAGACTACGCTTTGGTGCGTTTTAAGGCTTTTACAGGCGATGAAAGCCAAAGGCTGGATGAATCTGAGGTGTTTTCGAAATATCCATATCCATATAAACTACTGAGTACCGATGTGCTGAACCAAAAAATCCTTGCTTCCCGGAAACCGTTTTATTATATGGTGTACGTTAAAAGTTCGACAGATAAATATGTTTACGTGTTCAACAGTAAGACCGGCCAGGTTGTCTATTCTTATTACAAAGGGCCCTCTTATAACCTGAAAGACAGCGATCTTAAAGAATTAGCGAGATCTATAAACAAATCGACCAGGTTGTAAACGCAAAATAGCCAGACAGCATATTGGCAGAGCACCGGGAAACAAGGTACGCCCTCTTAACGTTGAAGCTTATAAAAGCATGAGAATCAGGCAATAGAGTACCAAAAAGTCTGTTTTCCCTGGAATAAAAAAAGCCACGCTGAGCGTGGCTTGGTGCCTGCCTCCCCGCCAGGGCTCGAACCTGGGACCCGCTGATTAAGAGTCAGCTGCTCTACCAACTGAGCTACGGAGAGGTATTTGATGGCACAAAATTACAGAACTGT
>CAYRDC010000060.1:0-3302 GCA_964422925.1 uncultured Chitinophagales bacterium
CCTTTTCCACCCCGGTGAACCTGGGTCCTGACATTAATACAGCCGGTGATGAAGTAACTCCTTTTCTGGCCCCGGACGGGGTGACCCTCTATTTCAGCAGCAACGGCTGGCCAGGCTATGGCAGCAACGACATTTTCATGAGCCGCAGGCTGGACGACACCTGGCAGAACTGGAGCGAACCCAAGAACCTGGGCCCGGCCATCAACACTTCTGACTGGGATGCCTATTATACCGTGGAGGCCTCCGGGGAATTCGCGTATTTTACTTCTTATCAAAACAGTTTGGGATCTGCCGACATTTTCAGGATCCGGTTGCAGGAATCGCAAAAACCGGAAGCGGTAACCCTGCTGTCAGGCCGGGTGCTGGATGCTACCGACAGCACGCCCGTCCAGGCTAAAATCGTTTACAACCGCCTGCCGGACGGTGAAAATCTCGGCTATGTTTTTTCCACCGCGGGAACAGGAGCTTACCAGTTAATCCTCACCCGGAACACTTCCTACAGCATTGAAGCCCAGGCGGACGGTTATTACAGCGTTTTGGAGAAAATCGACCTGGCAGATACCAAACAATACGAGCAGCGAAGCCTCGACCTGTACCTGTACCCGGTGCGCAAAGGGAATATCATCCCGTTAAACAACATCTTTTTCGAGGTCAATGAAAGTACCCTGAAGCCGGAATCTTTCGTGGAGCTGGACCGGGCGGTTCAATTTCTGAAAACCAATCCCGGAGTGCGGGTTGAAGTGGCCGGCCATACCAACAACCGCTGCTCGGCTGCTTATTGCCTGCAATTATCAGAAAACCGGGCCAAAGCCGTGGCGGAATACCTGATTGCCCACGGTGTGGAGCCGGAACGCGTAAAATACCGTGGCTACGGGAAAGACCGGCCCATCGATACCAACGAAACGGAAGCCGGCCGCCAGCGCAACCAGCGGGTGGAATTCCGGATACTGGATACTTAAACATACAGATAGTACTCCAGCAGCACAATCACCAGGTTGTGGGTAAAATGAGCCGCCACCCCGTACCAGATCGTCTGGTAGCGCTCCCTCAGCCAGCCGTAAAACAAACCCATCGGAAACAACCAAAGAGCAGCTATAAAATCAAAATGCAACAAAGTGAACAATGAAGCGGTCAGTATGATGACCGGTGCGGGACGCATCGCCTTTCGCAAACGGGTGTAAATTATGCCCCGGAACACCGGTTCCTCGGTGACAGCAGGTTGCAGAGCAATGGAAAAAATTAGGATTCCCAGAGACCAGGGAGCGTCCCGGTATATGTCATAATAGAGGTAGCGGGTATCGAAAAGGTACATCGAAAGCCAATCTGCCAGGAAATTAACCCCAATGGCCCAGATAACTGAAACGACTATTACCACGGAAAAAAGGCTCCATTGAAACTTTTGAATATGGAGCAATGGTTTCAACCGGCTCCAGTCTGCCAGGAAGAAACCAAAAACCAGGACAATGGCGGCAAAATCTGACACAAGGATCCAGCGCCAGTCGTAAAACAAACCGGAAATCCTGACAAAGAGAACCAGCGACAGAAATAAGGCATACAAAAGCAAAGGCAGCAGTATATCGCTGCCGGTCAGGCTCTTGGATTCATTGATGACTTTTTCCCCACAACGTGGGCAAAAACGGGAATCTGCCGGAATGGAACTCCCACAGTTTTTGCATAATCTGTACTTCACCTTACCTGTTAACCCTGCGGGAAAATCGTTTTTAAGCGCCTGACTTCATTTTTCTTAACCGGGCAGCCCCCATCAATCCACTTATCAGTAAAACGAGGATTAAGGCTTGTACAGCTATTTGCAATCCGTTCACACTACCCATGGCTATCGAGGCTACCACCAGTGTTCCATACAAGATAACAGCAGTAATCAAGGCAGGGAAAGGAGCCTTCCGGCTCCAAAGGCCGAGAGCAAGATAGACGATTCCAAGTATCAGCGTTCCCAGCCCAAGGTTGAAATAGTCTTCATCTCCAGCGCCCAGCAGGACAAGTCCGGCCAGCAGGGCCAAACCTGTCAAGACAAAAAGCGTTGTGGTCCCGACCCGGATTTTTTTCCTTGCATCAGCTTCTTCTTTGGAAATTTCGGATTTCTTGTTCAGGTATTCCCGTTTTTGTTCCTCCGTGCCATTTTGCGGATAACCGCAATGGGTGCAAAAGGTATCGGTATCCAAAACAATTTCATTGCAATTGGCACAACGGCTTTCACCAACTTTTTCTTCAATCATACTATTGGTTTTAGATTGATCACCAATTTTAAGTAAAAAAATCTAAATTTTTGTCATTAGTATCATCAACTTTTCCCATTTACTCCGGATCACGCGGCTTGGCACTGTAAAATGATTGGCGATCATGCAGAAGGCCAGCAGGCGGCCGGAAACGGTTTCCACATAGCCCGCATATCCCCTGACCCCTTCCAGGTTACCGCTTTTTCCATGGATTTTCCCTTCGGCCGGTGTCCCCCTCGTGATATACCAAAGCGTACCGGTTTTGCCGGAGACCGGTAACATATCAAAGAACATTTTTCCTTGTGGTTGCCGGTAGTACCTGCAGAGCCATTCGGTTAGAAAAGAAGGAGATAACTGGTTACCCATGGAAAGGCCGCTTCCATCTTTCATCCGCAGCGATTTTGTGTCAATCCCGTACCGGTTCAGCCAATTTTCAATTACCCCGATGCCTGCAACTGTTGAGGCGCTGGCCCCGGCTTTTCGCCCCAGCAGTTTCAGCAAGGTTTCGGCAAAATGATTATTGCTCTTCTGCAAGGTATAGGCAATGAGTTGCCGGACAGGCGGACTGTACCACCGGCCAATAAGTTGACGATCAGGCAATGTATCGCGATACACGCTGGCATAGCCGCCCCGGACGGGGATGCCCGTTTTTTCCAGGTAATCTGCCAGGCGCCAGGTCGCGTACCGGGTCGGGTCCGGGACCGAACCTTTAATGACAAATTCACTGCGGTTGGGTGGAACGCTACCTTTCAACACCAGTAAATTCCCCTTCGGACCGCCATGGATGTAGGCTTCATCCCCGGAACCCGGCTTGCCGGCCAACAAGCGGTTTTCGAGACGGATCCAGGGAACCGGAGGATCCATTTTCAACACACGTACCTTTGACCCGGTTTTCCCAGACTGTAAATACAGCCGGAACAGGTTGTCTTCGAACGCAAGGGCGGAAGCAGGGGCCGCGTAATAATTGCCCAGATCGCTCCAGGTCCAGCCGGATGGCGGGTCATTGTCCGGGAAAAAGGAAGCGTCTCCCAGGATTTTGCCTTCCACCGACTGAATGCCGGCTGCCCG
>CAYRDC010000061.1:0-2152 GCA_964422925.1 uncultured Chitinophagales bacterium
CGGAGTGGTGGACGACACCACCCAGGGAAGCACGAGCCATACCTACCCGGTTGCGAGCACCTACACCGCGAAGCTGGTGGTGGAGAACCTGGAAGGCTGCCGCGACAGCGTGTACCAGACGGTAAAGGTGGGATGCACGGGCATCAGGCCGTTTCGGAAACAACCCGGAATCAGGTTGTGGCCCAACCCCGGGCGGGATGATTTGCACGTGGAGCTTACCCTGTCGGAGCCGGGCCCGGTGAGCCTGGCCCTGTATGACGCCCTGGGCCGGAAGCTTTGGAAACAATCCCGGGAAATGACAGCCGGCACGGAAGCATGGCGCATGGATATGAGCAGCCTGCCGGAAGGGGTTTACCTGCTGCGCGTACAGACCGGGCAACACATCCTGTCCCGTCAGTGGGTGAAAGATTAATAAAAAAACAAGCACTAAAAAAGTTGTAAACCAGAAAGATAATCAGTACATTGCCAGAACGATAATTATTCAAATATTTTTTACCCTTTAAAACGATTTTCATGAAAACATTTAACGAATTGTCCCCCCCTCGTCAGTCAGACAGGACGGGAAAAGCTAATGCGAACATAAAATCCGGGTTCCGGAAGTTTTTTCTGTTGATTGTAATTTGTATTTCCATTTCTGTTGGTTTAAAAGCACAGTTTAAGATTGACAATCAATCACCGTGTGACTGGGATGTTGAGTTGTATGTTGCCTATTATAATACTTGCAATTATTTCAGTCCGCCTATCCCGGTAGTGGCCGCGGCAAGTTCCATTACAACAGTGAATGTAGCGAACTATTATCCCTGTGCCAATTGCCGGGTTGCGAAAGTCCGGGTGTACGGGCAAGGTGGAGGCACTTATGTGGAAGTGGGTGACAATAATACTATATGGCCTCCTTGTTCATCTCCATCTGAAATTATTGGAGATTGTCCGAATGGCGGCATCTGGAAAGCAACCTATAATTCTTCTTCCAGTATGACAATTGCAAAATAGGCTAACTTTCGATGCAACGGTTTCTTTATTTATTATCGGCTCTACTGGTTTCCACGGTCCTGACGGCTCAGTATGAGACCCAGCTATTTCCGAGTGATTCATCGGTGGGTGACCAGTTCAGTTCGGATGTATTACTAAACTATCCCTGGTTGCTGGTTGGTGCCGGCCTAAAACATGTAACTACTCATTCCGGAGGTTCGGTGTATGTATTCAGACATGAAAACAGCGGCTGGACACAAAAGAAAGTTTTATTACCCAAACCGGATTTGAATGATTTTAATTATGGCGCTGAATTGGCGCATTATGCAAACCGGTATGCTTTCGGGTGCCCGTCAATGCAGGGTAGTGTGTATTATTATGAACTGAAAGACACGGTGTGGGAATACAGGCAGCGTATTACGCCAAGCATTCCTTCGGCAATGAGTTTTGGGAATTCCATAGCCATGGACAGGAACCGGATGCTGGTCGGAGCCCCGAATGCCGTGGTAAATGGTATACAAAGCGGGGCGGTGTTTGTGTACCGTTATACCGGCAGCCAATGGGTTCAGGAACAGGTATTGACCGATACGAACGCAGCAGCCGGAGATGCATTCGGCAGTGATGTTGCACTGTATGATACCATTGCCATAGTCGGGGCCTATACGAAACACACGGTAAAGGGGCCATACTCGGGATCCGCGAGCGTGTTTACTTTTAATGGCAATGCCTGGCAGGAAAGTGCTCAATTGTTGCCTTCTGATTTAGCCCCTTTCGATGAATTTGGTTCTTCCGTAGCCATGTACCATTATGATATGTTTATCGGTACAACCGGGGGCGGTCCCAATGATATCGGTAGCGTGTATTGGTACCGGTATGACGGTTCTGGCTGGCAGGAGGTTCAAAAGATATTACCCAACGACAGTACGGTGAGTATTCTTGAGTTTGGCAGTGAGATAAGCGTGGTCAACGGGAATCAGATGCTGATAGGAGCTTATGAAGACAACCAGGCCAATATCCAGGCCGGGGCGGTGTATCTTTTCAGCAAGCAAAACGGGCAATGGGTACAGAGCCGGAAAATTGTTCCTTCCAATGCTTCAGCTAACCAGAATTTTGGTGCTGAGGTAAGCCTGGACGGAAATTTGGTGGCAACCAGTTCTGGTAATTTTCAGACGTCAAATATGTA
>CAYRDC010000062.1:0-2150 GCA_964422925.1 uncultured Chitinophagales bacterium
AATACAAAACCACTTTCCGGTTCATCACTTCCCGGCCGGTTTGCATACTGAGGAAATAAACCCCCGGTGCGGGCCGTCCGGCATCGATCCAAAGGGTTTGCGTGCCCGGCCCCAGGGTTACTTTCCGGGTAAGTACCAGTTTTCCTGAAAGGTCGGTGAGTTGTATTTGAGCGGTGGTGGGCTCATTAACCCGTATTGTGAGACGGAAAGTGCCCCGGTTGGGGTTGGGCGCAATCGTCAGGGAAGCAATGGCATGGCGTTCTTCGATGCCTGTGCAGTTTTTTACCCAGACGGTTTTCACCAGGCTGTCGGCACAGCCATAGCTGTTGATGATTTTCAGTTTTGCCTGGTAGAAGCCCGGTGCCGTATAGGTATGGGTAGTGCTGCCTGGCAGGGTGTCGTCTGTAATGCCATCGTTGTCAAAATCCCAGAAATACCTGGTCACGGCCGTACCGGTAAAGCTGAGATCGGTGAAGTGGGTGATTTGGTTCGAACAGACGGAATCGGTTTGAAAATCCGGCTGCGGCCCGGCCTGTACAATGACAGTGTCAGCACCGGCATACCCGGTGAAGACCCCATTGGCCCAGATTTCGGCCCAAACGGTGTCGTTGCCGGTGGCGATGAAGTTGTAATGGTGGCTGTTGGCCAAAAGCAGTCCGTTTGGGTTAAACCAGTTCACGGAATCTTTCGGGCAGCCGGCCTGCAAATGTACGCTGTCGCCCGGGCAGACGGGGTTGGATTCCGTGAAGCTAATGGCCGGGAAAGCGCACAGTTGAAAGATATAGACATTTTTCAATGCCCAGTGCTGATTCCCGACCGGAGCAGTGGAAACAACCACCAGGTTTCCTTCCAATGATACACCGTTTCCAAAACGATACGGGTGGAGATTGTCTTTCGGATACAAAGCGCCCGTTTGGTTAAATCCGTTGCCTGTCCTTTTGTAAATATAAACCTTACCTCTAGAGTTATTTTTTTCCCAGGCACCGATAATAATATCAGGATCTGATACTTCCAGTCTATTGCCGAACTCTTCCGTTTGAAAAAGATCTGACGGAGCGATTATTTGTTCATTGATTAACCCGGTGTCAGTATTTGTGTAGGTGTAAACCAGTCCCTGGTCCATCCATTGCCCGTCACCAAAGACAGCTCCAATCAGGGTAAAACCATTGCTGATGCCAATGGCATTTCCGAATCCATCATTGGAACCGGTATATGGGTGGGTTATCTTCTGAATCAATGACCAGCCGGTGTCGGTGTTACGGTAAACGTAAACCTTTCCATTCAGGAATACATTGCCTGCAGCCACAATGGCGGTATTTTTATAAATGCTGACAGCCCTGCCAAAACGGTCTCCGGCTACTAAATCCACCGGTTTTAATTTTTTTACTTCTTTCCACACTCCGTTTTGCAGGGTAAATATATAGGCTGCCCCACTGTTAATCCCGTTGGTATTGTCTCCATTAGCCCCAACAATCATCTCGTCTTTATAAATTTTTACGTTGCCAAATCCGTTGGCCCCGCTTCCATCGCTGGCTTCGATTTTTTGCGCAAATTTCCATTTGCCCTTCTCGAGGTGATATATAAAGACAGAGCCTGTGGCTTGCAGTCCTGATTGGGCTGAAACTGCGCAATATGGGCCATAAGCCGACCAGATTTGTAAATCATATTCCTGGTCATAAAAGGTGTCAACCAGGGTTGCCAGTGTGTCCTTCAGGCGATACACGAATACTACCGCTTTGTGGTCAGAATTAATTTGTAAATCTCCTTCGACAAACAGGTAATCCCCCTTTGTTTCAATTAAGTTACCATATAAAAAGGTATATGAGGTATCTGGCGGGTATAATATGGTCTGAGCCGGTAGATAATACAGGCATAATGCGAAAAACAGTGACAGAGTTGAGATTAAGTGTTTCATTGGCAGTTAAAAAGCAATTTCTACGGTATGTTCATTAATCCATTTAATATATACGTACGCGCCACTTGGGCCGCAGTCTGTCACGTATTTCTTTGTCTTATAGTTGTCACATTGATTAGGAGGTGGTGTATTGGAAAGATTACATCCTACCTCAAACTCAGCACCACTAGCCAGCGTTAATTTACAGGCCACCGCCCACCAAATTAAGGCATTATTGTAGGGAGCCGGAAAAAAG
>CAYRDC010000063.1:0-2076 GCA_964422925.1 uncultured Chitinophagales bacterium
CATACAGGTGCACACTGTCGCCCGGGCATAACGGGCCCTCAGGCTTGCCGGCCACAGATGGCAGTCCGCATATTTCGCAGACAAATACCGAACCCGGCAAAGCTGAATTATTTACAGCCGGGGCAGCCACATAAGCAAAAGGCCCTTCCAGCCAAACCGATTGACCGAATCCTCCCCTGAATTGCGGAACCGATGGCAATAATTTCACCTTTTGCTTCCATACTCCCTTTTCTATTTTGAATAGATAAGCTGCCCCCGATTCAAAAGCATTGCCGGTATGGTTGGGAGCCCCGATCAAAAGGGCTTTTTCACGGCTTATGGAATATCCGAAATTGTCGGCCAGCCACAGGTCATTGGCCACGATTTTTTGTTCCTGAATCCATTGATTGCCTGCATACTTAAACCAATATACCGCTCCGGCCGGGTTATTTGACTCAGCACTCCCAAAAAATTCTCCACTACCGGCTAATAAAGCGGAACCCCAGTCATCAAATGCACTGAGGTCGCCCGGAAAAACCGTATCCGTTTCAAACCAGGATGTATCCTTGAAAGTATACACATATACTTTCCCCGAAGCTATGCCATATGAAGTGCTATATGAAGGGGCCCCCGCCAACAAAAGTGTATCATATACGGCAACGATGGTGAATCCGTCATTCGGCATCAGGTCCTGGGGCTTCAGCTTTTGCTCAAATTGCCAGTTCTTTCCGTCAAACCGGTACATGTATACAGCTCCTGAATGCGGAATAAACTGGTTATCATCCGAGGCCCCAACTGCCAAGATTTTTTTGTTCATGGATACTCTGGCTCCAAACCCACCGGCCAGCATTCCCGGAGGCGGTGTAAGTCTTTGTTTCAATGACCAAACAGAATCCTTTAACTCGAATACATACACGGCTCCGGGATCCGGGCCACCATGGGCACCAATGGCCACTGCGCTACCATAACCGCTTAAGCAACGTCCGAAATAATGATCATTCTCCGTTGGACTCAGTACCTGGGCCTGAACCCAATGATTTCCTTGTTTGCGAAACACATAAACCCGCCCGCTTTTCTGCGGGGTGATGTTCCAGAATGGCCGGCCAACAAACAACCACGGATAGTGACTGTAAACCCAGGTTCCGAAACGATCACCCGCAGCAGAGTCAGACGGATACAATTGCACTTGTACTTGTGCAATGATGTCCGTGGAAATATTTCCAAGAATCAAATATCCGGTAAGAATAAAAGCGTAAATCCGGTTTCTCATTATTGAATCGTTAACAAAACATCCTGATAATATTGCAATACCGGAAAAATTCCATTGTACGGACACGGACCTGCAGAACTTGATGTATTGTAGCCACAATTCGGGTTATCACCGACAACCGTCCAGGTATGGTACCGGTAATTTTTTACCTCCACTTTGTAAACCCGGCAATTGGTAAATGGATAATAACTGGCCAGATTATAAAAAATAGTTGTATTGGCAGGTATGGAATCAACTATCATGGTATCCTGCAATACAGGGGAATATAACGGAAAACATTTTTTATAATAACTGCAGTATAATCGAACCGGCCATCCACAAGGTGTTTGATTATCAATGGTAAACTGCGCCCTGGCTCCCGTTGAAACGGAAACCAGCAGCATGACAAAGAGCCAAACCTTCCGGATCCCCGCCATCCGGCTCGCATTGGCTTTTTTCATACTGCCTGAACTACGGGGGGGCAGTTGCTTAGCTTTTTGCATGACGTCAAAATTTGAGGGGTTATCAATTATTGAATGCCTTTGAATCATTTGCAATGTATAAAACCTTCTAAAAATATGCAAACTTTCCGCAGTTTGTTTTTTCTATTCTTTCACCCACGAGCGGGACAGGGTATGCCGGCCGGTTTGCACACGCAGCAGGTAAACCCCTTCCGGAAGGTTGCTGATATCCAGCTGCCATTCCTCCCGGCCGGATGACAGATTACGGGTTTCTTCCCACAGCTTACGACCCAAGGCGTCATACAGGGCCAGGTTTATTCGCCCCGGCTCCGCCAGGCTGAGTGTTACATGCAATACTTCCCTTCCGGGGTTGGGCCATACGCTGAT
>CAYRDC010000064.1:0-1707 GCA_964422925.1 uncultured Chitinophagales bacterium
GTAACCGCACGGTACCGTCAGTGTTATACATGGGCTCGGGACTCAGGTTAATCCGCGGGTCCATGAATTTTTCGATCAGGGAACCAATACGGTCTCCCTTTGAAAGGCGGGGGATCTGGTTCCGGAACTCGAAGTTTTCGAGGATTTCCTGAACGTTGGGAGAAAATCCATCTAAGTAATTGCGGAAATCTGCTTCAAGCTGTTGGCGACTGGCACGGGCCATTAAATCCCTAAGAGTGAATTTAGAGGTGTTATAAAAGGCCTGCCCGGACGCTTGCCGCAAGGCCGGGTCCTGATTGACAATCCCTTGCTTATCAAGCAAGGTTTTCATATCCAGGACTGCCTGTTTGGTGGGTTCTAAAACAGCATCCAGTCTCCGGATCACAACCAGCGGTAAAATTACGTCACGATATTTGCCTCGTACGTAAAGATCACGGAGCTCGTCATCGGCGATGCTCCAGATGAAATTGGCGATCCAGTTAAGTTGAGATGTTTCCAATGATGGTATTTAGTTGATTATTGGGTCATACTATTTTTAATTAAAAAAGGATTAAGAATTAATACTAACGAGGATAACCATCACCAGTTTATTCGTATACAGGTTTTCATAAGGAAAGGGCATTATTCTTTTTTTAACATTATTGTTTAAAGAACATATACAGTTTTAATTATGAATGAAAGAATCGTATGAATATAATGCCACCTATGTCCAACTGCAATATGGTACCTCTTAACCGTGGTTTTCAATTAACATACTTGTTATTCAAAACAGACTGCACTTATTTTAAACGACTTATATAAGATTGTATTTCCTGATGAAAATCAACAGATACGAATCAATTATATATTTAATTCTTTTTTTAATAATATCATGTCAGAATTCAGATTCGCCTAATTATTCTAAAACTTTCAATTTTCAGAATGGTCTTCTATTTATCAATGATAAACCTCTCATTCCCACCGGTGTGTACTTCTGGCCGGACATATCGGCTCCGACAGGGCGGGATCCTTTTGAAGATGTGGCACGGTATGGCCTGAATACACTGGTGGCCTACTATGAATATGTTAAACCGGATCGGGAAATCACCAACCAGCCTTCAATTCAGGAATTGCGGGAGGGGTGTGAGCGGTTGGGAATATATTATTTCATTGGTGCCCCGAATGGTGATGTTCTGGAAAATAAAAGTGACGCAGCACTCCAGGCCCTGTTTGCCGCCACGAGCCGGGAGGTGCTGGATTCCCCCTATTTCCTGGGCTGGATGTTCGATGAACCGATCCTGAACGGCATGGATCTTTCGCTGATGGAACGGACGGTTGCAGCGATTCGGCACTATTCGGAAGAGCAACTCATCTGGCTCAATTTTGCACCCCTGGATGCCCGTTGGTCAGACCCTCAATGGCCGGAGATGAAAACCTATGCCCGGTTGGGCGATATTGTTGGTTTTGACTTTTACCCGGTTGAAATGGGACTTCCCTGGGCGGGGCATATTTCCAAATCTAGGATCGAGGATTACGGGTGGTATGTGGACCAGGCCCGGGAGTGGGTTCCAGAAGACACGCCTGTGTGGATGCTGCAGCAGGGGTGGAGAAGAGGGGATCTGGAAATACCGCCCACGGCCACTGGTCGCCGGCCGGACTCGGTGGAAACCCGCTTCATGAGTTACCAGGCTCTGGTCCATGGCGCCACCGGCCTGTTCTATTTTACTG